>NZ_JBMOUD010000018.1:0-89117 GCF_049319665.1 Rouxiella sp. Mn2063
GGGAAGGATTACTCGGCCGCTGGCCTCGCCCTTCGGGTCGTTGCGTTGCAACGCTGTCTCGCTTCGCTCGGCTCGAATCTTCAATCGAAGCTTCTCATCCATCCCCTGTACGGTGATAAATGTTAATTTTGAGTTTAGGGTAATTACAAGAGGTATAGCGAAATGGTGGTGGGGGAAGGATTCGAACCTTCGAAGTCGATGACGGCAGATTTACAGTCTGCTCCCTTTGGCCGCTCGGGAACCCCACCACGAAATTCGTGGATTTCGAATTGTTTTACTCTTTTCACGTCTGCATCTGGCCGATGCTTATTGCCGTGAACGGGGCGCATAATATCAAATGAAACGTCTCTGTAAAGCCTTGTTTTCTCGCAAGTAGACTGTTTGCCGTTTTTTTATCCTTAATGGTGTTTCCCTGTACGGAAAACACCATTAAGGGGACAAATTACAAGATAACAGTGCGGTTACCGTAAACAAATACGCGCTGTGCCAGAACACGATAAATGGCTTGGCTCAGGACATTTTTCTCAACGTCACGTCCAGCACGCATCATATCTTCGGCAGTATAGGTGTGATCGACGTTGATCACGTCCTGCATGATGATTGGACCTTCATCTAGATTATCGTTGACGTAATGCGCTGTCGCACCGATCAACTTCACGCCGCGCTCATAAGCTTGATGATAAGGGCGAGCACCGATAAATGCCGGCAAGAATGAATGGTGAATATTGATCACTCGGTTTGGATAGTGCTGAACAAAACCTGGGGTCAGAACACGCATGTATTTAGCAAGTACGACGTAATCCGGTTCGAAACTATCAATCTGTTCCATCAGTGCACTATCGTGTTGTTCGCGGGTTAACCCTTCGTGACTCACAAGACGGAATGGGATATCAAAACGTTCAACCAAATGTTGCAGTGTGGTGTGGTTACCGATGACAGCAGCGATTTCAACATCTAAACCGCCGTAAGTAGATTTCATCAACAGGTCGCCGAGGCAATGTGCTTCTTTGGTGACTAAAATAACAATGCGTCGACGGCCGGTACTATTGAGCTCACGGATTGAGCCTGCAGGTAACGCGCTGTCGAGGTCTGCCAGTAGCGTATTATCGTTGAATATACCTTCGAGTTCGGTACGCATAAAGAAGCGCCCGGTGCGATGGTCGACAAATTCATTGTTTTGTACGATGTTTAATTCGTGCTTGTAACAGATATTAGTAATTTTAGCGATAAGCCCTTTTGCATCGGGGCAAATGGTGCGTAAAACCTTGGTTTGTACGTTTTGTTGCGACATGAGGATGTGGGTCCTGTCCAAAGACTTTTATTAATTGTTCGTACTAGCCTGTGTGCGATTTATCGACCGCAACACTTCTTGTATTTTTTATCCGAGCCGCAAGGGCAAGGATCGTTTCTGCCCGTTTCGGGAGTAAATCCGTCAATATAGTACCAGTGTTCGTTGATGCGGATAAAGCGTGAACGTTCGTGAATTAGCACAATTTTTGACTGACCTGATTCCCGAAAACGTGCGGCAAATTCAACAAAGCCTTCATTTGCCTGTTTTCCATCCTGATGACTGATAACATGCAACCCCAGCCACTCAGTATTGGCAAACCCTTCGCGCAACGACGCGCGAAAATTTTCAGCGTGACAGTCTGGGTGCCAACTGGCTATCAGATAATCTGCATTGCCGGTTACATAGGCGCTATAGCGTGAGCGCATCAGCGTTTCTGGCGTCTCGGCCGGTTTCTCACCGGTAATTCGGGGTTGGCAACAGGTGGCGAACAGCGTACCGCTGCCGCATGGGCATAAATCTGACAAGAAGACTCCGAACAACGTTAAATGCATGGTTGAATATCACGATGTGCCATGTTACCTAACATTTTCACTGGGCGACAGTGCCTATGCGGGATGCATTATCAAACCTCAAATAAGAGGCGAGGGGGCGAATTATTATGATGGAACGAGAAATTAAAATTGGGCTGGCATTAGGTTCCGGTGCGGCAAAAGGCTGGGCACATATTGGTGTCATTAATGCCTTAAAGGAAATGGGAATCAAGGTCGATATAGTAGCAGGATGCTCTGTCGGTGCTTTAGTGGGGGCTGCTCATGCTAGCGGTCGTTTACCCGCTTTAGAGACCTGGGTTCGTTCCTTTAGTTACTGGGACGTTTTACGGCTGATGGATTTTTCTTGGCAGCGCGGTGGGCTGCTGCGTGGCAAACGAGTGTTTAGCGCCGTTGCACAGTTAATTCGCAACGACAATTTCGAACAATGCAAATTAAAATTTGGCGCAGTGACGACCAATTTAAGCACCGGGCGTGAACTGTGGCTGACCAAAGGCGATTTACACCTGGCCATTCGTGCATCTTGCAGTATGCCTGGTTTGCTCGCCCCTGTTTGGCACAATGGATACTGGCTGGTGGATGGTGCAGTGGTCAATCCAGTACCAATTTCCTTAACTCGTGCGCTAGGCGCTGATATTGTTATTGCAGTTGATTTGCAACACGATGCCCATTTGATGCAGCAAGATCTTTTGTCTGTACAGGCAACACCAGAGGAATTAGGCAGCGTAAAAGCGCTTAATTGGCGTGATAAAATCCGCCAACGACTGACTCGTTCGCATGTTCGCCCGGCTAATACCTCACCGACGGCGATGGAAATCATGTCTACGTCTATTCACGTGTTAGAAAATCGACTCAAGCGCAATCGAATGGCGGGCGATCCTCCAGATGTATTGCTTCAACCTTATTGCCCGCAAATTTCTACTCTAGATTTTCATCGAGCAGAAGAAGCGATTGAAGCCGGGCGGTTAGCGGTAGAAAAACAGCGGGAGCAGCTGTTACCTTTGGTTAAGAACAATAAACGATGAATAAATTAGCAACAGATAATGGGTTGCTGACAATTCTAGTAGGAAAATTTATTCGTTATGAGCCACTATTAGAATATGTCACACAGGGGGAGTTAAATGGAAAAGCCGCTTAAGAATAAGCATATTCTGATCGTTGATGATGAAGTTGTCTTCCGTTCAGTGGTAGCTGGCTATGTCAGATCCCTTGGTGCAACTTGTAGTGAGGCCGACAATGGACTGGAAGCACTCTCGGTCCTTGAGGATTTTCCGCCCGATATCATTCTGTGTGATTTGATTATGCCAGTGATGGGGGGAGTGGAATTTGTCGAAAATTTACGTTTACAAGGCAATAAAATACCCGTGTTGGTGATTTCGGCCACGGATAAAATGACCGATGTTGCCAGTATGGTTCGTCTTGGCGTAGAAGACGTCATCCTAAAACCTATTACTGATCTTAATCGTCTGCGAGAAGCGTTACTGAGCAGCCTCTATCCTAAATTGTTTAGCTCACAGGCCCTGGAAAAAAATGACTTTATCAAGGACTGGGATGAGATAAAGCGCCATCCAGAGGAAGCGGCTCGGCTATTACAGGAATTACAGCCGCCGGTTCAACAAGTGCTGGCACACTGTCGTATTAATTATCGTCAATTAACGATGGCTGAGCATTCGGGATTAGTCCTGGATATTGCTGCATTATCTTCTAAAGATTTAGGCTTTTATTGCCTGGATATTACACGCGCTAAGGATAATGGTGTCTTGGCTGCGTTGCTACTGCGAGCGATTTTCAATGGCCTGCTACGTGAGCATTTGAGCAATCAAGACCAGCGATTACCACATATGTCTAGCCTGCTTCGGGAAGTTAACCAACTGTTTAAACAGGCTGGTTTACAAGGGCAATTCCCTCTGCTTATGGGGTATTACCATGTTGAACAGAAAAGTCTTATTTTAGTTTCAGCGGGATTACATGCCACGGTAAATTCAGATGGTAGTCAAATACAACTCAGTAATAGTGTGCCACTAGGTACAACGGATGCCGCCTATTCAAATCAAGTCAGCCAGCACTGCGATGCCTGGCAATGCCAAGTGTGGGGTGCTGGAGGTCGGTTACGTCTCATGTTATCGAGCGAATAGTCTTTATTGGCTAAATAGTCTGCGCTGAATAAACGATTTTGTTGAATAGGCATTGTATTGCTGATTCGGTGTCCAGTTATCGCTCAAATAATCTACCAATTGATGGTTTAATCCTATGGTGATGGCTAAGTAAAGCCACTCTTATCTCCGCAGTAGGTTTATCTGACATAAACTCCAACCATTTTACACTCGCTTCTCAAGTGCATAGGGCCATGATGCTGTTATACTGCGTCACAATTATTTTAGCGATGGCTTGCCCTTTACGATTATGAGCCGTCCTGCAAGTGAATTCGTTATCCATTCTATAAATTTTGACGTTAGGAAATGCTGATGAAAGTAACAGTATTCGGTATCGGTTATGTTGGCTTGGTTCAGGCTGCAGTGCTTGCTGAGGTCGGACATGAAGTATTATGTATCGATGTAGATGCCAAAAAAGTTGAAAATCTAAAGAAGGGTCAAATTCCTATTTATGAGCCGGGCTTAACACCATTAGTGCAACAAAACTATGAAGCCGGCCGCCTGATGTTCAGCACCAATGCTGAAGATGGCGTTGCACATGCTCAGGTTCAGTTTATTGCGGTAGGTACACCTCCAGACGAAGATGGCTCCGCCGATTTGAAATATGTTACCGCTGTAGCTCGCACTATTTCTCAGTACATGACTGAACCGAAGATTGTTATCGATAAATCGACTGTGCCAGTGGGCACGGCGGATAAAGTACGTAAAGTCATGACCGACGTTCTGGCGCAACGCGGATGCCAGATTGATTTCAACGTTATTTCTAATCCAGAGTTCCTCAAAGAGGGCGCGGCGGTTGCTGACTGTATGCGTCCTGAACGTATTGTTATTGGTACCGATAATCCTGATGCCATTGAACCCATCCGTGAGTTATATGAGCCGTTCAATCGTAATCATGACCGCATGATCCTGATGGATATTCGCAGTGCTGAATTAACCAAATATGCTGCAAACTGTATGCTTGCAACCAAAATTAGCTTCATGAATGAAATGGCAAACCTTGCCGAACTGCTAGGCGCTGATATTGAGAAAGTTCGTCAAGGTATTGGTTCTGACTCCCGTATTGGTTACCACTTTATCTATCCTGGCTGTGGTTACGGCGGTTCTTGTTTCCCTAAAGATGTTCAGGCACTGATTCGCACCGCAGAACAAATCGGTTATCAGCCTAAGATATTGCAGGCAGTAGAGCAGGTTAACTACCAGCAAAAATATAAACTATCAGCGTATATTCAACGCCACTTCGGTGATGATTTAGCTGGTAAGACATTTGCTTTGTGGGGACTGTCTTTTAAACCTAATACCGACGATATGCGAGAGGCTTCAAGCCGCGTCCTAATGGAACAACTTTGGGCAGCAGGCGCGAAAATCAAAGCCTATGACCCAGAAGCGATGAATGAAACACAGCGTATATATGGGCATCGTGATGATCTGGAGTTGATGGGGACTAAAGAAGGCACGTTACATGGTTCCGATGCTCTGGTCATTTGTACCGAATGGCAGAACTTCCGGGCACCAGATTTTGACCTCATTAAAGCCTCGCTAAAAAGCCCTGTTATATTTGACGGTCGAAACTTATATGATCCTGAACGCTTGGATAAGCGCGGGTTTACTTACTATGCAATCGGGCGTGGTGCGTCCATTGACCCAGTGCTTTAAGGAGCGAGCATGAAATATTTGGTAACGGGCGCAGCGGGTTTTATAGGCTATTTTGTTGCGCAGCGTTTATTGGACGCCGGACATCATGTCACGGGCTTGGATAACCTGAATGACTATTATGATGTCAGTTTAAAAACGTCAAGACTGTCGTTGTTGGAGCGCAGCCCGCGATTTGATTTTATTAAATTAGATCTTGCGGACCGTGATGGCATGGCTGCGCTTTTTGCAGAAAAGGGCTTTGATCGTGTTATTCATCTTGCTGCGCAGGCGGGAGTACGTTATTCGATCGTTAATCCTTTGGCTTACACCGATTCAAACCTGGTTGGTTTTGTCAATGTGCTAGAAGGATGCCGCCATAATAAGGTCAAGCATTTGTTATACGCTTCCTCGAGCTCCGTATATGGAATGAATCGTAAGCAGCCATTTTCAACCAATGATACGGTAGACCATCCAATATCACTGTATGCGGCAACTAAAAAGGCCAATGAACTGATGGCGCATACTTATTCCCATCTTTATGGATTACCAACGACGGGGATGCGTTTCTTTACCGTTTACGGTCCGTGGGGACGTCCAGATATGGCTTTGTTTAAATTTACGAAAGCTATATTGGCAGGTGAAAGTATTGATGTTTATAACCGCGGTGAGATGCGTAGAGACTTTACATATATTGACGATGTTGCTGAAGCTGTTGTTCGTTTAGCTGATGTTGTTCCTCAAATAGATAAAGAGTGGACAGTTGAGGAAGGGGATGCGTCAACGAGCTCTGCACCTTATTGCTTATACAATGTCGGTAATAGTAATCCTATAAAATTAATGGATTATATTCAGGCGTTAGAGACAGCATTAGGGATGAATGCGAGTAAAAATCTATTAGCAATGCAAGCTGGCGATGTACAAGAAACCAGCGCTGACACTGAACCACTATATCAAGTGACGGGATTTAAACCGCAAACCTCGGTTGATATTGGCGTCAAGAATTTTGTAGATTGGTATCGTAGTTTTTACCAAGTGTAAGTCTTTATCAGATTTAACTTACGCAATGCCGTTCTTGTATTGCTCATAAACGTATAAAGGCCGCTATAGCGGCCTTTATACGTTTTAAGACATAAAAAAACCAGACAAGAAATTGGCAATATATGAACACTAACTATACATAATTCGTAAAGTTCACCGAGCAATGGGCAATAAAAAACCACCGACATTGCGGTGGTTTTTACGGCGGTATACAAATACGCTAATGCTTTTCAGGCTAACTTATATCAATAAAAGCTAAATTACAGCAGGAAATCGTCCAGGCTTTTGCCTTGTTCTTCGATAGCTTTTTTGATTACTGCTGGAGTACGGCCTTGACCTGTCCAGGTTTTGTTTTCGCCGTTCTCATCAACATATTTGTATTTAGCTGGGCGAGCAGCACGCTTGGATTTACCAGCTGATTTAGTTGCAGCCATAGTCTGCAGCAATTCATTTGGATCGATGCCATCAGCAATCAGCATTTCACGGTATTGCTGAAGTTTACGAGTACGCTCTTCAATTTCTACAGCGGCTTGTGAATCTTCATCACGGCGCTCATTTACAACAACTTCTAATTTCTCCAGCATCTCTTCCAGAGTTTCCAGAGTGCATTCGCGAGCCTGTGCGCGCAGAGTACGGATGTTGTTCAGGATTTTTAATGCTTCGCTCATTATACTAGTCTCTATTTATATTGGTGGGGGGCGTTTGAGTAATAATAGAATGCAAATTATCTTTCTGCAATAGTGAATTTGTTATGTTGTCGGTAATTTATCATTTATAAACCCTCAGACTTATCATTGAGAAAAATATAAACCGACTAAACGCCCCTATTAATGCACTGGCTATAAGTCAAATTCAATCTGTAGACATAGAGTCAGATGACAGTTAATCCTCTTGTGCGAAGAGAATAAAAATCAAAAAAATTTTATAAACCTTGCCGGAAACTTAACGAGTCTAGTTACATAACTTATCTGTTAAATGTTTAAAGTGTAAAGAAAGAGAACGGCTATCTTAGCAATATGTGCTGAGTTTTTTCGACGCTGCGTGATGTATAAGCAGATTCTGAGAGCTAAGCTGCAAGTATAAAGGGGTAAACTTTATAATTGTTAGTGCTGGAGTATTGTTCGATGCACATTGAGAAGACGATTTGCGTCTTTAATGAATTGTCTTAAATTTTACCTCCCATTATTGATTGTAACTTTATGTGACTTTCCTCATTAAATGAGGAGCTTACTCAAACACTATGTCTTGTGGTTTATGACCTTTGTTACTTGATTGCATAGATGCTGTGTTAACATTACGAAATACTAATATTCTCTCATTATACATATGGGGTCACGCGCCAATGGCTCAGCTTTATTTTTATTACTCTGCAATGAACGCAGGTAAATCAACATCTTTGTTACAATCATCATATAACTATCAAGAGAGAGGAATGCGAACGTTGGTGCTTACTGCCGAGATAGACCATCGATTCGGCAAAGCCAATGTTAGCTCACGTATTGGTCTTTCATCCCCCGCCGAAGTTTATTCTAATCAAACTGATTTGTTGAACTTGATTAGCCAGAAACATCAGCAGCAAACTATTCATTGTGTATTGATTGATGAAAGCCAGTTTTTGACTAAAGAACAGGTTTCTCAGTTGACTGATGTGGTCGATGAATTAGATATCCCGGTGCTATGTTACGGACTGCGCACTGATTTCCGTGGTGAGTTATTTTCTGGTAGCGAATATTTACTGGCCTGGGCCGATAAGTTGGTTGAGTTAAAAACCATCTGCCATTGCGGCCGTAAAGCGAATCAGACCTTACGACTTAATCATGAGGGTAGGGCATTACATGATGGTGCTCAGGTCGTTATTGGTGGTAATGAAAGCTACGTTTCTGTTTGCCGAAAGCATTATAAAGAGGCGATGGCCGATCCTAATGTTACCCAAGTTCCTGCAATACAGCTTCCCGTTCCGACACAACGCTAAGCCATATATCTTAAATCTTATCCCTTTGCTGCGGTGACCTAACCAGGAGTTTGTGCCAGAGATCTCTGTTAATAAGGCATTGAAACTTAGCTCAATGGTTGCAATCATGTTATTACACAGATTTGTGGGTTTATTTACCGTTCTTTCTAAAGATCGATAAATGTTTATTTATCAGCCATGAAAAAACCCGCCGTTCGGCGGGTTTTTGTATTACATATTGCAACGTCGATGAGATTACCTTAATTGATTATTTCTTGGCCTTCTTTACTGGCGTCGCCTTTTCTACAGTTTGCGGGATATGTGTAGCTAATTCCTCGGTAAATTTTTTGCCGTAATAGGTGTCGAGCAGGATTTGCTTCAATTCTGAAATCAATGGATAACGCGGGTTAGCTCCAGTGCACTGGTCATCGAAAGCATCTTCAGACAGTTTATCCACTTTGGCTAGGAAGTCGGCTTCTTGTACTCCCGCCTCACGAATAGATGTCGGAATGCCGAGTTCGGCTTTAATTTCATCTAACCAAGTCAGTAATTTTTCAATTTTCTGAGCGGTGCGGTCACCTGCGGCACTCAATCCAAGATGGTCGGCAATTTCTGCGTAGCGGCGACGCGCCTGCGGGCGGTCGTACTGGCTAAAGGCCGTTTGTTTGGTTGGATTATCATTGGCGTTATAACGAATGACGTTGGAAATTAACATCGCGTTGGCCAGGCCGTGTGGAATATGGAATTCGGACCCTAATTTATGGGCCATTGAATGGCATACGCCGAGGAAGGCGTTAGCAAACGCAATACCGGCGATAGTCGCTGCATTGTGCACACGCTCGCGAGCAACAGGATTCTTCGCGCCTTCTTTATAGCTGGCCGGGAGATACTCTTTTAGTAGTTTCAATGCCTGCAAGGCTTGGCCATCGGAGAATTCACTTGCCAGCACGGAGACGTAGGCTTCGAGCGCGTGGGTTACTGCATCTAAACCACCAAACGCACACAGAGACTTCGGCATATTCATTACTAGGTTGGCATCAACAATTGCCATATCTGGTGTTAATGCATAATCTGCTAGCGGATATTTTTGGCCCGTAGCATCGTCGGTGACGACAGCAAACGGTGTGACTTCAGAACCGGTGCCTGATGTGGTGGTGATGGCCACCATTTTGGCTTTGACGCCCATTTTCGGGAATTTATAGATACGTTTGCGAATATCCATAAAGCGCAGGGCTAAATCTTCAAAATGCGTTTCTGGATGTTCATAGAGCACCCACATGATTTTTGCCGCATCCATCGGTGAACCACCACCTAAGGCGATAATCACATCTGGTTTGAAGGCGTTCATCTGCTCTGCGCCTTGACGAACAATACTTAAGGTCGGGTCGGCTTCTACTTCGAAGAAGACTTTAGATTCCACTCCATACTCTTTAAGTACGTTGGTGATTTGGTCTGCATAGCCATTATTAAACAAGTAGCGGTCGGTGACGATAAAGGCGCGTTTTGCTCCATCAGTTGCTACTTCTTCCAATGCGATAGGCAGAGAACCTCGGCGGAAGTAGATAGATCTCGGAAGTTTATGCCACAACATATTTTCTGCTCGCTTCGCTACCGTTTTCTTGTTGATCAAATGTTTAGGACCAACGTTTTCAGAGATAGAGTTACCACCCCAAGAGCCACAGCCCAGCGTTAATGATGGGGCAAGCTTAAAGTTATAGAGATCGCCAATCCCGCCTTGTGAAGCTGGGGTATTGATAAGGATACGAGCCGTCTTCATTTTGTCACCGAAGACCTTAACGCGTTCTGGTTGGTTATCTTGATCGGTATAGAGGCACGATGTGTGGCCGATGCCTCCCATTTCAACCAGTTTTTCAGCTTTATTCACCGCATCGTCAAAGTTTTTGGCGCGGTACATCGCGAGGGTAGGAGAGAGTTTTTCATGAGCGAAAGGTTCTGTTTCATCAACCTTGACGACCTCACCGATTAATACTTTCGTATTGGCAGGGACAGTGATACCCGCCATTTCTGCAATTTTTGTTGCCGGCTGGCCAACGATATCGGCATTCAGGCCGCCATTTTTAAGAATCACATCCTGTACCGCTTTCAATTCTTTGCCGACCAGAATATAGCCGCCGTGAGATCTAAAGCGTTCTTTTACTGCATCATAAATTGAATCAACGACGATAACAGACTGTTCGGATGCGCAGATTACGCCATTGTCGAAAGTTTTAGACATCAAGATAGAAGCTACGACGCGCTTAATATCGGCGGTTTCATCAACGACTACGGGGGTATTACCGGCACCGACGCCGATTGCTGGCTTCCCTGAGCTATAGGCGGCTTTCACCATACCTGGACCGCCAGTTGCCAGAATTAAATTCAGATCGGGGTGATGCATTAACTCATTGGATAACGGTACGCTTGGGGCATCTATCCAACCAATAATGTCTTTTGGTGCGCCCGCTGCAATCGCGGCTTGTAAGACGATATTAGCCGCTTTAATCGTTGCTTTAGCAGCACGAGGATGTGGAGAGAAGATAATACCGTTGCGTGTCTTCAGACTAATAAGTGCTTTGAAAATGGCGGTAGAAGTGGGGTTAGTGGTAGGAACGATACCGCAGATAATACCGATGGGTTCGGCGATAGTAATAGTGCCGTATGTATTATCTTCGGCGATCACACCGCAGGTTTTTTCATCTTTATAGGCATTGTAGATATATTCAGAAGCGAAATGGTTTTTGATCACCTTATCTTCCACAATCCCCATTCCGGACTCTTCCACCGCAAGTTTAGCGAGTGGAATTCGGGCATCGGCGGCAGCGAGAGCCGCAGCACGAAAGACCTTATCTACTTGTTCTTGGGAGAAGTTTGCAAACTCACGCTGCGCTTTTTTTACTCGTGCTACAAGTTCATTTAGTTCAGCGACATTGGTTACAGCCATAATGCTCTCCTGATAATGTTAAACTTTTTTAGTAAATAATCCGGCAGAAACAAGAGTATAGACTGGCAAATAATCCCTATATGCCGAACTCAATGTTTTCATCATCTAAAACGATGAAGCAGGCTTTCATTTTCTAAAGAAGCTTGTGTTTTATGATTTTAAAAATAACATAAAATTTTGATATATAACGATATTTTAATCATATTAAGGAGGCTGTTTCTTTTCCTGACCTTGTACAAATCTTACCGTTCGGGACACTAGGCTAATATGATCCACATCAATAAAAATTAAAACTGACTCGTTTCAGCATAAAATAAGAAAAATGGTATTTTCATTTTCCATCATGAAAATTAACAACTTGTTCATTAGTTTTTAATGGGTTTTGTTTTGTGAAGTAAATGACTGCTTTTTGTTATTTTTATGGCTATAAATGCTTTATTTTTGCGTGGAATATAGCCCGCAATTCCAGTACATTGGCGCGCATCAACACCTTATTGCTATGGCATTTTTGCGGAGTTCTTCGTGAGCCAATCTGTTCTCGATTTTTCAGGTTATATAAAGTTTTTTATTGGGTTGTTTGCCTTAGTTAACCCGATTGGTATTTTGCCTGTATTTATCGGCATGACGAGTTATCAAACCGCGCCAGCACGTGAAAAAACCAATGTCACGGCTAACTTTTCAGTCGCGATTATTCTGTGCTGTTCACTGTTTTTTGGTGACATGATTTTACGTTTGTTTGGTATCTCTATTGATTCTTTCCGTATTGCTGGTGGCATTCTGGTCGTGACCATCGCGATGTCGATGATCAGTGGCAAGATAGGACAAGATAAACAGAATAAGCAGGAAAAAACCGAAACTGCTAACCGTGAAAGTATCGGCGTAGTGCCCTTAGCTTTGCCTTTAATGGCTGGGCCAGGTGCTATTAGCTCAACAATTGTTTGGAGCTCTCGTTACCACAGTTGGGAAAACCTACTTGGTCTGACGCTGACAATTGTATTTTTTGCATTTTGTTGCTGGCTACTGTTCCGTGCAGCACCTTTGGTTATGCGTTTACTCGGACAGACAGGCATAAACGTGATCACACGTATTATGGGATTATTGCTGATGTCACTTGGTATAGAGTTCATTATCAATGGAATTAAGGCGATTTTCCCTGGCTTGTTATGATTGCTTAAAAAGCAGGCTGCGGCAGCGCACAAGGCATTATAGTCAATGACACACTAATAGAGTGGGGCGATCTTATCTCCCCACTTTAATTCAATTATATCTTAGATACATCTACTTACAGATATCGGGTCTGCTCGGCGTTTATGGTCCGTATTATTTTATTTAATAATGCAATGCATTATAATAGTGCAGCTAATGTGCAAAAAATAAACGTATGCACCTCAATGTTGCATAAAACCCCGTTACTTAGCTAATTTTCATTCAAAGCCTCGTTTTAGTTGGTTTCCTCCGTGATTTTTACGCGTTTTATTACATATCTCTGCCCGTTTTGACG
This sequence comes from Rouxiella sp. Mn2063, assembly GCF_049319665.1. Lineage (NCBI taxonomy): Bacteria > Pseudomonadati > Pseudomonadota > Gammaproteobacteria > Enterobacterales > Yersiniaceae > Rouxiella > Rouxiella sp. Mn2063. Next base: position 13,059 of record NZ_JBMOUD010000018.1, read on the forward strand.
TTAAATTAATCATATCATTCTGTAGGGCTTGTGCCGGATGTATCGAGATGATATTAGTGTTTAACGTTGGGTTCACAGGTGTTTATGCTTAAAACTCAGTCAATGCTAATGTATTGTGTTAGGGCATAATTTACTCAGAAAATCCAAGTGTTTTTTGTGCTGAATTTTTTATAAACCAAGTAATTTCAATATGTTAAATGCATTTCATTAACATTGAGAGGACGAGGTGAATAGTCATTAGCAAGCTATTTACGAGAATTGCATAGCATTTCTGCAAAATTAATTGGCGCAGTGACTACGCATCTGATAATTTTCGGGACATCTTTTAAAATGGAAGTTAGTTCGGCATTTTGTCGAAATGAGAACGGATCTTGCTAGGATAAGTAAGATAGGTTTGGAGCACTTTCATTTTTGGAGAGTTTTGTGGCAGATAACGTCCATCACATTCTAGAGTCATCGCCGTTGCTATTTGCGTCTTTGCAAAAAGATGTTTTTGGCAAACGTTTTGAGGACGGAATGACCTACCACTCCATGCGATGCGGTAATCAAACTCCAAATATACGTTTTCTCTTAACGGTTATTCTTTAATCGATGGATGAAGTGCGCCTGCTTGGCTGTTAAAAATAAATACAACGCAGCTCGCATATTGTTGATATGCGCATTGTGAAAAGATAGCTGATGGTGTTATCGAGGCGGGGGCGTCTCGTTTTAGGTGCTATTTTATGAGTACTTGAGCATCTAAACATCGATAAGCGATTTTTTAAGTAGTGGCAAAAAGCAGTAAGTAATAGGGGGAGGCCGTCCTGAGCGGATAGGCTATAACACAGAGGTTTCTTGACGGGGAATTCGTTCAATGCCCTGCTTGAAACAAACCCGCTAAGGGTTTCTCTTTTCCTGAATAGGAAAAGTTAATAATAAAAACTGGAGTTGAAATTAAATGACCAACATCACAAAAAAAAATCTACTCGCCGCTTGCGTATTAACGGCAATTGGCTCTTTATCTGCTGCTAGTACATTTGCGGCTGATGTTCCTGCAGGCGTGCAACTTGCCGCTAAGCAAGAATTAGTTCGCAATAATGGAGATGAAGTTCAGTCACTTGACCCACATAAAGTCGAAGGTGTACCTGAATCTAACGTTATCCGTGACCTGCTGGAAGGCCTGACTGACACTGACCCAAAAGATGGTAGTGTTGTTCCAGGTGTTGCTGAAAGCTGGGAAAACCAAGATTTTAAAGTCTGGACCTTCCACCTGCGTAAAGATGCAAAATGGTCTAACGGCGCGCCAGTTACTGCTGCCGATTTCGTTTACAGCTGGCAGCGTTTGGCCGATCCAAAAACCGCGTCTCCTTATGAAAGCTATCTGCAATACGGCCACATCGTAAATATCGACGATATCATCGCAGGTAAAAAAAGCCCGGACACCTTGGGTGTAAAAGCGCTTGACGATCATACTCTGCAAGTGACCTTAAGTGAGCCAGTACCTTACTTTGTTAAAATGCTGTCACACACCTCAATGAAGCCTGTATACAAACCGGCTGTTGAGAAATTTGGTGATAAGTGGACGTTGCCTGCAAACTATGTCAGCAACGGTGCTTACAAATTAAAAACCTGGACCGTTAACGAACGTATCGTGCTTGAGCGCAACCCTGAATATTGGGATAACGCAAAAACTGTTCTGAATCAGGTCACTTACCTGCCAATTTCTTCAGAAGTGTCAGACGTTAACCGCTACCGCAGCGGCGAAATCGACATGACTTATAACAACATGCCGATCGAGCTGTTCCATAAGCTGAAGACTGATATTCCAAAAGAAGTCCACGTTGACCCGTATCTGTGTACCTATTACTACGAAATCAACAACCAGAAAGCACCATTCACTGATAACCGTGTTCGTACAGCTCTGAAACTGGGCCTGGATCGCGATATCATTGCTAATAAAGTGAAAGCTCAGGGTGACCTGCCGGCTTACGGTTTGACCCCTCCTTATACCGACGGTGCAAAACTGACGCCTCCAGCCTGGTTCAAAGAAACTCAGGAGCAACGTAACGCCGAAGGTAAAAAACTGTTGGCAGAAGCTGGTTATAACGATCAACACCCTCTGACCTTCAGCCTGCTGTATAACTCTTCTGATCTGCATAAGAAACTGGCTATCGCAGCAGCAGCTATCTGGAAGAAAAACTTAGGCGTTGACGTCAAGCTGGAAAACCAAGAGTGGAAAACCTACTTGGAAACTCGCCATCAGGGTAACTTCGATGTGGCGCGTGCTGGCTGGTGTTCTGACTATAACGAACCAACGTCATTCCTGAACACCATGCTCTCTGGCAGCAGCAACAATACTGCACACTATAACAGCCCTGCTTTCGACAAAATCATTGCTGATGCGCTGCAGGTGAAAACTGAAGACCAACGTTCAGCACTTTACCAACAGGCTGAAACTCAGTTGGATAAAGACTCTGCGATCATTCCAGTGTTCTACTACGTGAATGCTCGTCTGGTGAAACCTTATGTTGGTGGTTACACCGGTAAGGATCCACAGGACAACGTTTATTCTAAAAACCTGTACATCATCAAGCATTAATCTGTGAACAACAGGGGCCTCGATTCGCGGCCCCTGATTAGTCGTTTGCATAGATTAATTGTTTGCTTAGATTAGTCGTTTGCACACCATTTTTATAAGCAGAGCTGTTTACAAGCAATGGTAAATGGCCAACGCACCAGCCAGTGTTCTATGGCGGTGTGATAAAAGCCGAAACACTCCAGCGTATTCAGGCTAAGAACAATAGGTACGGGCAATGTTAAAATTTATTTTACGCCGCTGTCTGGAAGCGATTCCGACGCTATTCATACTCATTACGATTTCGTTCTTTATGATGCGTCTCGCCCCTGGTAGCCCTTTTACCGGTGAGCGTAATCTTCCACCAGAAGTAATGGCGAACATTGAGGCGAAATATCACCTTAATGACCCAATGTATAAACAGTATTTCCATTATTTGGCGCAATTGGCTAAAGGCGATTTTGGCCCGTCGTTCAAATATAAAGATTACAGTGTGAACGATCTGCTGGCGACGTCCTTCCCAGTGTCAGCCAAACTCGGCTTGGCGGCGTTCATTTTGGCTATTGTATTGGGCGTATCTGCGGGGGTGATCGCAGCGCTTAATCAAAACACAAAATGGGACTATACGGTGATGGGGCTTGCCATGACCGGGGTAGTCATACCCAGTTTTGTGGTAGCACCATTATTAGTTTTGATTTTCTCTATTATGCTCAAATGGCTGCCAGGCGGTGGTTGGCATAATGGCGGGTTTAAATATATGGTACTGCCAATGGTGGCACTATCACTGGCGTATATTGCCAGCATCGCACGTATTACTCGTGGTTCGATGATTGAAGTTCTGCACTCCAACTTTATCCGCACCGCGCGTGCTAAAGGCTTACCGCTTAGTCGTATTATCTTCCGCCATGCATTGAAACCGGCCATGCTGCCTGTGATGTCCTATATGGGGCCGGCATTTGTCGGGATCATTACGGGCTCAATGGTGATTGAAAGCATTTACGGATTGCCGGGGATTGGTCAGCTGTTTGTTAACGGTGCATTAAACCGTGACTACTCGCTGGTACTGAGCCTGACCATTCTGGTCGGTGCCCTGACTATTTTATTCAATGCGATCGTCGACGTGCTATACGCCGTTATCGATCCTAAGATCCGTTATTAAGGCTGGAGTTCGCCAATATGATGTTAAGTAATAAAAAAAATAGCGAAGCTCTGGAGAACTTTACGGAGAAGCTGGAGATAGAAGGGCGCAGTCTATGGCAGGATGCTAGCCGCCGTTTCATGCACAACCGTGCGGCAGTGGCTAGTTTGATTGTACTGGTGCTGATTTCTCTGTTTGTTATCTTTGCGCCGATGTTAGCGCAGTTCAAATATGATGATACCGATTGGAATATGATGTCGGCAGCGCCGGACTTTGCCACTGGACACTATTTCGGTACCGATTCATCCGGGCGTGACTTGATGGTTCGTGTCGCTATCGGTGGTCGCATCTCCCTAATGGTCGGTGTGTCCGCTGCGTTGGTCGCCGTGGTACTGGGTACCTTGTATGGTTCTATTTCCGGTTACCTGGGTGGCAAAACTGACTCTGCCATGATGCGTCTGCTGGAAATTCTCAACTCTTTCCCGTTCATGTTCTTCGTTATCTTGCTGGTGACGTTCTTTGGACAGAACATCTTCCTGATTTTTGTCGCTATCGGTATGGTGTCATGGCTTGACATGGCGCGTATCGTCCGTGGGCAGACGTTAGGCTTAAAACGTAAAGAGTTCATTGAAGCTGCATTAGTGAGCGGTGTCTCTACCCGCAATATCGTGTTGCGTCATATCGTTCCTAACGTACTGGGTGTGGTTGTCGTTTACGCTTCACTGTTAGTACCAAGCATGATTCTATTTGAATCCTTCCTGAGCTTCTTAGGCTTAGGTACCCAAGAACCATTGAGCAGCTGGGGTGCATTGCTTAGCGATGGCGCAAACTCGATGGAAGTTTCACCTTGGCTGCTGCTGTTCCCGGCTGGTTTCCTGGTCGTGACGCTGTTCTGTTTCAACTTTATCGGTGATGGCTTACGTGATGCCCTCGACCCGAAAGACCGCTAAGGAGTGCCATGATGAGCACCACTGAACATAGCACTACCGACAAAAATAGTTCTCCGATCCTGCTAGATGTCAAAGATCTGCGGGTTACTTTCGGCACGCCCGATGGTGATGTAACCGCAGTTAATGATCTTAATTTCTCCCTGCGTGCTGGTGAAACTTTAGGTATCGTTGGCGAGTCTGGCTCGGGTAAATCGCAAACGGCTTTCGCGCTGATGGGCCTGCTGGCTAGCAATGGCCGTATTGGCGGTTCTGCTAAATTTGACGGCCGGGAAATTCTGAATTTGCCACCACGTGAGCTTAATAAATTACGTGCCCAGCAAATTTCGATGATCTTCCAAGACCCAATGACTTCCCTTAACCCGTATATGCGGGTAGGGGAGCAGTTAATGGAAGTCTTGATGCTGCATAAACATCTGAGCAAGAGCGAAGCGTTTGAAGAGTCTGTACGTATGCTTGATGCGGTAAAAATGCCGGAAGCACGTAAACGTATGAAGATGTACCCCCACGAGTTTTCTGGTGGGATGCGCCAACGCGTGATGATCGCAATGGCATTGCTGTGTAGCCCTAAGCTGCTGATTGCCGATGAGCCAACGACTGCGCTGGACGTCACTGTTCAGGCGCAGATCATGACACTCCTCAACGAGCTGAAAGCAGAATTCAACACCGCAATTATTATGATCACCCATGATCTTGGCGTTGTCGCCGGGATCTGTGACAAAGTGCTGGTTATGTATGCCGGTCGTACCATGGAATACGGACAGGCGCGTGAAGTGTTTTACCAGCCGAGTCATCCTTATTCAATTGGTCTGCTCAATGCTGTTCCGCGTCTGGATGCGGATGGCGATGCTCTGCTGACTATCCCAGGTAACCCACCGAACCTATTGCGTTTGCCAAGCGGCTGTCCTTTCCAGCCTCGCTGCCCTTATGCAAAAGAGTTGTGCGCCACGGCTCCGCCGCTGGAGCGTTTCGGTGATGGGCGCTTGCGTGCCTGCTTTGAGCCTGTGGAGGCGCTAGTATGAGTGAAGTAACCAGTACGACCCCATCCTCTGCTGAGGAAAGAAAAGTGCTGCTCGAAGTGGCTGACCTGAAAGTCCACTTCAACATTAAAGATGGTAAGCAGTGGTTCTGGCAGCCGCCAAAAACTCTGAAAGCCGTTGATGGTGTAACGTTACGTCTGTTTGAAGGCGAAACCTTGGGCGTGGTAGGTGAGTCCGGTTGTGGAAAATCGACCTTTGCCCGTGCGCTCATTGGTTTGGTTAAAGCTACTGACGGCCGAGTTGCATGGCTTGGCAAAGACTTGCTCAATATGTCCGATAAGGAATGGCGAGCAACACGTAGCGATATTCAGATGATTTTCCAGGACCCGCTGGCGTCATTGAATCCACGTATGACCATCGGCGAAATCATTGCTGAACCGCTGCGCACTTACTACCCAAAAATGCCGCGTTCGCAGGTGAAAGATAAAGTGAAGGAGATGATGTTGAAGGTTGGCCTGTTGCCAAACCTGATCAACCGTTATCCGCACGAATTCTCCGGTGGCCAGTGCCAGCGTATCGGTATTGCACGTGCATTGATTCTGGAGCCTAAGCTGATCATCTGTGATGAACCCGTCTCAGCACTGGATGTGTCGATTCAGGCGCAGGTGGTCAATCTGCTACAGAAATTGCAGCGTGAAATGGCACTTTCACTGATCTTTATCGCGCATGATCTGGCGGTCGTTAAGCACATTTCTGACCGTGTTCTGGTGATGTATTTGGGCCATGCGGTTGAGTTAGGGACCTATGATGAGGTGTATAACAACCCTCAACATCCTTATACCCGTGCTTTGATGTCCGCAGTGCCGGTGCCAGATCCAGATAAAGAACGAAATAAAAACATTCAGTTGCTAGAAGGCGAACTGCCTTCACCGATCAATCCACCGTCGGGTTGTGTATTCCGTACGCGCTGCCCGATTGCTGGTCCAGAGTGTGCGAAAACACGGCCTCTGCTGGAGGGAAGTTTCCGCCATGCGGTTTCTTGCCTGAAGGTTGATCCACTGTAAGTTATTTGACATAACGTAAAACAAGCCCTGTTTAATAGCAGGGCTTTTTTTATATCAAAATTCAGCTTTTGTTTGGCAATATCGCTATTTTTATTTTTTTATCAGTTTGGTGGCAGAAGAAAGCATATCTACTTAAAAGATATGGTTTTTATCTATAACTTCATTATTTATAAACTTTTTTCTGTTTGGTTTGTTAAGTTGGGAGTTTGCTTTCCTATTTTTGTTGTGGTAAAAAATAGCAGACTAAAATTTTACATTAATGAGGATATTAAGCGAATCACAGGGTGTGTGGCTGAAATATTAAGTATTTATGATGACAAATAACGGATTAACCATCAGAAACTCCACAAGACAGCTTTTCCTTTCTGCAATCCTCTCCAGTGAGCACTACTGGTGTGGCGCGCTCTAGCGTCCTTCTCCCTTAACCGGTATCGATGACAGGCTTTTAGTCTTCAGTCGTCGAATCTATCGGACAAACGTATTTATTAGGTTTGGGGCTGTTTATTCCTAAACACAATGCTGTGTTGCCAGTCGAACATTCATTCTTATATAAAGCACAGCACAGAGAATAAATGACTCAAATCTGCGTTATTTGCAGTTTGGGAGAAAAATCATGATTTATTGGATCTTTTTAGCTCTAGCTATCCTGGCTGAGGTTATCGGCACACTTTCAATGAAATACGCCAGCGTCAGTGGTGGTATGACCGGGCATATTATTATGTATGTCATGATCACCAGTTCTTACGTGATGTTATCGCTGGCCATTAAGCGCGTCGCGCTCGGTGTGGCTTACGCACTGTGGGAAGGCATTGGGATCGTGTTTATTACCCTTTTCAGCGTGTTGTGGTTCGATGAGCCTATATCTCTGTTTAAAGTTTTGGGAATGGTAACGTTGATTGCCGGGATTTTATTATTGAAGTCAGGTACTCGTCGCTCACGAAAACAGGTAAACCCAAGAGGTGATGACCATGCAACAGCTTGATTGGTATCATATTGGGTTCCTGGCATTAGCCATTGTGCTGGAGATTGTCGCCAACATATTCCTGAAAATGTCGAATGGTTTTCGTAAGTTATGGATGGGCTTGCTATCCCTATTATCGGTATTAGCTGCTTTTAGTGCGTTAGCGCAGGCAGTGAAGGGGATTGATCTATCAGTCGCATATGCTTTATGGGGCGGGTTTGGGATTATTGCGACTATTGCCGCAGGCTGGGTACTGTTCGGCCAAAAACTGAATATTAAAGGCTGGATAGGATTAGTGTTACTCTTGCTCGGAATGGTGATGATTAAGCTAGCTTAATAAACATTGAAGCCCTGTTATTTTCGCAGGGCTTCACGTTGAATCATCAAGTCTGAATGCCAAGTTTCAAGGGCGTTGGATGCTTCACTCTTTCCACAAAATATGGCACAGCTTGTGATCTTTTTCGCGACACAGCAGCACGCGAGCGAACACATCGTTGATCTGTTCTCCATCTGCGTCGGCCAGTCCAATCACCACTTCAGCGAAGAAATCTGGGTTAAGATCAAAATCAACATGCTCAGCCCAATCTTCGGCAGGATCATAAAGCTCAGCGCCGCCACGCTCTTCAAACTCTAAATTGAAGATCAATATATCAGCCGGATCGAGATTATCACCAGCCAGCTCCAGGAAAATATCATAGGCTTGTTCGAGGGTTTCGTCTTCGGTCAGGCGATTATTCAGATCCATAAAATTCTCATTCATTGTGATACAACCGATAAATAAACCCTGTTCGTCTCAAGGTCTGTTAACACTTCACTGCAATACGCAAACTGCATTGCGCTATTAAAACATTCTCGCCGCTTGTTTTACAGTAACGGACTGAAAAAGTAGAACACGCGCTCAACGATGCGATGCCAGAATGGGCGTTTGAGCCACTCTTTGGGATCCAGTAAACGAGAACGAGCAATATAATCTTCTTGCACACAGGCAAGATCGGTACCAAAGCCATCATCGTCAATCACTAAAGTGATTTCAAAATTCAGCCACAGGCTGCGCATATCAAGATTGACGGTGCCGACCAGGCTGAGTTGTCCATCCACCAGAATGCTTTTCGTATGCAGCAGGCCATCTTCAAACTGATAAATTTTCACGCCCGCTTCAAGTAGCTCATTGAAGAAAGCGCGACTTGCCCAGCGTACCATCATGGAGTCATTTTTAAGCGGCATAATAATGCTAACATCTACGCCACGCAGTGCCGCAGTACAGATTGCATGCAGCAAATCATCACTGGGAACAAAATAGGGCGTTGTCATCACCAACTGTTCTCTGGCTGAATATGCTGCCGTCAACAGTGCCTGATGAATCATATCCTCTGGAAAACCGGGACCGGAGGCGATTACCTGAATAGTATGGCCACTTTCTTGCTCGAAAGGCATTTGGTTGGCTTTAGGTTCAGGCGGCAGGATCCGTTTACCTGTTTCTATTTCCCAGTCACATGAATAGACAATACCCATGGTTGTTGCCACCGGGCCTTCCATTCTGGCCATTAAATCGACCCACTGACCAACGCCTGCATCTTGTTTGAAGAAACGAGGATCAACCATGTTCATGCTGCCGGTATAAGCAACATAGTTATCAATGAGCACCATTTTACGGTGTTGACGTAAATCCATCCGCCGTAGGAATACACGGAATAAATTCACTTTAAGGGATTCGACGACTTCGATACCCGCGTTGCGCATCATGGCAGGATAGGGGCTGCGGAAGAATTGCACGCTACCAGCAGAGTCGAGCATCAGGCGACAGTGGATACCACGTCGTGATGCCGCCATCAGAGATTCAGCAACTTGATCGGCTAGCCCACCCGGCTGCCAGATATAGAACACCATCTCGATATGATGGCGCGCCAGTTCTATATCACGAATCATCGCTTTAAGCGTATCGTCACTTGTCGTCAGTAATTGCAACGAGTTGCCTTTCACCCCGGCAATGCCCTGACGGTGTTCGCACAGCTGGAACAGCGATTTGGCGATATCGCTATTTTCAGTGGCAAAAATTCGTTCAAAGTCTTTTAAATCATGCAGCCAGCGGGCAGTCGAAGGCCACATCGCCTTTGCTCTCTCAGCTCGTCGTTTGCCTAAATGCAGTTCACCAAATGACAAATAAGCAATGATCCCAACAAGTGGGATAATGTAAATGATCAGCAGCCATGCCATCGCAGAAGGCACTGTACGTCGCTTCATCAAAATGCGTAACGTGACGCCGGCAATTAACAGCCAATAACCAAATATGAGAAGCCAACTAAGTACTGTGTAAAATGTTGTCATATGGGCGAAAAATCCTATTCGCGAGCGATCTGCTTAATGTACGCAGAGTAAATCAAAGGATGAGCCTTTTATAGCCTTTTTACCAATAACCGATCGCTGTGATCGATAAATCATTATAAAAAGTACGCAAATAAAACGCCGTCTTTAAAGGTAGCCGATCTAGCCGAAAACAGAACTTGGATCGCAAATTTATCCGCTTATACTGGTCGCCAGTGTATCAAAAAGTCCTATGGCGGGACGTTGTTAAAGGAACAGGGCATGAAGAGCAGTAAGAATGAAGTGGGCCGCTGGCGCATGTTACGCCAGTCTCAGCGCCGAAGAAGCCGCTGGCTGGAAGGGCAATCAAGGCGTTACCGCCATATTTATAGAATCAGACAGATTAATCATCAGCAGCAACAGCGTTTATCGCTTTATGCGGTTATTTATGGTGGCTTACGCCACATCACATGACGGCGTTAGTCAGTATTGGAACGGAATAATGTGCCACATTTTGGGCAAACTAAGGTTGAGTTTTTTCTAACCTTTTCCCTAAGTTGCTCCGTGACTGCCTGACATCCAGGGCAAGTAACCTTAACTGTTTTCTGCGTTAGAAATTGTATTTTGTCGAAGAATGACATGAGCTATTACCTCAAAGGGTATGAGGTGACAGTCTAGCACGGTAAGATAGGGCGTGGTTAAATACTGCTCAAAGCCTGCCGCCTGTCATATTTATGGCGACGGCAGGAACACATTGCGACGTTTTGATATTATCGCTGACGAGGTAATTTACTCGTTTTTTAGAAAACGCGCTTGAAAGGCTTCACTGTCACGTTTTTATAAACACCAGCGATAGCATAAGGGTCTTTGTCGGCCCAATCTTGCGCTTCTTGCAGGTTTTCAAACTCAATAACGACCAGTGAACCACTCATTCCCGCACTACCTGGGTCTTCGCTATCAATGGCAGGCGTAGGGCCAGCCAAGGCAACGCGACCTTGATCTTTTAACGCCTGCAGACGTTCGATGTGAGCAGGGCGTGCGATTTTGCGCTTTTCCAATGAATCAGGAACATCTTCAGAATAGATAACGTAAAGCATGAATCACCTTTGAAATTATTGATGTGGTAACTGTTGTATTATCATAATGATATCGTTACCAGCATGGAGTCAATGTTTCCTAGACTATGAAGAAGGTAACAATATATAACAATGGGCAGAGCAAAAGTGCTTTGCCAACAGGTAAATAACGCTAATTTGAGAATTGTTGTCATCCCCGTATTGAATATGATTGCTATTTGCATTTAAACTTGCGGCTTCACGGGGAAAATGAATCATTATGCCGCCAAAAAAGTTTTCAATAATTCGACGCGTTACTCTGCCTGCAGCCATTTCTATCATCTTACATGGTGGCGTGATCGCTGGGCTCTTGTATGTCACGATGACGCAAAGTGCAAAGACGCCCAAACAGGAAATGCAGGTTATGAGTGTCAGCATGGTGTCACCTGCTGAACTGGCACCGCCTCCGGCACCGGCTGTACAACCGCCTCAGGTAGAACCACAGCCTGTTGTGGATGAAGTACAGCCTGAAGTGAAGCCGGAACCTGAGCCGCCGCCAAAGGCAATTGTGCTGCCGGAGCCGAAACCTAAGCCGAAACCTAAGCCGGTGAAAAAACCTGTCGAGAAGCCGAAGCCAAAAATAAAGCCGACGCCTAAGCCGGTAGAGAAAACGCAGGAGAAATCGGAGTCGACTACACCAGCGCCGGCATCTGAGAATAAACCAACTGCCAAGCCTGCTAATGCCAAACCTGTTTCACAGGCAGCAGCAGGTGTGAATACCGGGCCGCGTCCTTTGGTCAGAGGCAAGCCGCAATATCCAGCGCGCGCCTATGCATTACGTATTGAAGGGCGGGTGAAAGTTCAGTTTGACGTTGATAGCGATGGGCGCGTGGATAATATTAGAATCCTCGATGCACAACCGCGAAATATGTTTGAACGCGATGTCAGACAAGCAATGAAACGCTGGCGCTATGAGCCTAAGGCTGCGAAGGATTTAGTGGTAACACTGGTCTTCAAAATGGAAGGTGGTGGAGATGTCGAAGATTAATTTTGTCTGACGCTAACCCATTATTATTCGTTACAAAAAAGGTCGCCATCGGCGACCTTTTGTTTATATCCAGCCAAGTATTTGCACGTGACTGCTGGTTTGTGCTGACTTAATCCTCGGCAGTACCAGCAGAGTCCAAGCTAAAATTACTACGCCCGTCTGGCAACTGACGAGATTTACCTTCTTCATCAACGGCAACATAGGTAAATACAGCTTCCGTGGCGCGATAACGTTGACCAATAGGCTCAGAAGAGACTTTCTTCACCCAGACTTCAACGTTAATAGTGATAGAACTGTTGCCTGTGCGAATGCAGCGTGCGTAACAGCAAACAACATCACCGACTGCGACAGGTTTTAAGAAAGTCATACCGTCAACACGGACAGTCACCACGCGGCCACGAGCAATCTCTTTGGCTTGAATCGCGCCGCCAATGTCCATTTGCGACATTAACCAACCGCCGAAAATATCACCGTTGGCGTTAGTATCAGCAGGCATGGCCAGAGTACGCAGGACCATTTCACCATTGGGGAGACTTGAGACATCGTTCATATTGTTTGCTTCACAATGAAAACATCAAAAAATTACGACTCACTACTTAACCGTGAGTCACCTTGGCGTTAGCGCTATTGTTTTTCTTCCGGCATATGCCGAAAAATGTATATTCCGCTAAGCAGCGTAAAGACCAGAGTTAAAATTGTCAGACCAAATACTTTGAAATCAATCCACAAATCTTCTGATAGCCAGAAAGCCACATAGATATTGAGCAAAGAACAAACCAAGAAGAAGATGGCCCAGGCAAAATTGAGCTTGTTCCAAACATTATCTGGCAGAGTCAGCTCTTTACCCAACATGCGTTGAATAAGGGGTTTTTTAAGAACCAATTGACTGACCAGCAGTGCGCCGGAGAACAACACATAGATCACCGACACTTTCCATTTAATAAATACCGGATTATGGAATACCAGTGTGAGGGTACCGAAAACAGCTACCATCACAAAGGTGATTAGTGTCATTTTCTCTACCTTGCGATATTTTACCCACGTAAAGATCAACGCTAATGCAGTAGCGGCAATCAGGGCACCGGATGCGACGTAGATGTCATAAAGTTTATAAAAAACAAAAAAAACGATCAGGGGTAGAAAATCGAGAAGCTGCTTCATACTTAATTCCATGTTTTATGTATGTTCTGACTATACCGGATTCAATTCCAGCTGTGTACCGTACTCACCGCGCAATCAGGGTGTTTTCGCGCTGATAACGGCTGGATGAAATCTCTTTTTACACATCCTGACACTTAAGCTGAGTCCTATTCACAGAACAAAAGAAAAGGGCGCAGATGCGCCCTTAATCGTACTGATTAAAAAATTAACCGCGTAGTTTGCTATAAAGACGATAGAGATAGATAAGCAGGAACGCAGAAAGGAAATTGCTAAGTGTGCTAAGCACGACTTCGGCAACTTCAGGGCCAAGGAATTGCAGATGATGCACGGCAACGCCCACCAGTATTTCGCTGGCAATCCACATCATAATCGCTGGAACGACCAATCGTGCATTGGAAAAGGTCAATTTGGCACTGATTTTTATCGACTTGAATATGCCGATATTATCGCTGACGGTGATCACCGGTGACAGAGATAAGATGATCATCAGTATTACGCCAGGTGCAATCAGCAACACGAACCCAAAGGATGTCAGGAAACTGACAATAATCATCAACAGAGCCAGTCGAGGTAAAACAGGCGCTGACAGGCCGATGCAGCGAAGCGCGCTGGTTCGTGTTCCTTGAGACACTAAGCGGATCAACGTCATGATGCCGCCGATCAATAGAACGTTACCAACCAAACTTGAAAAAGTTCCAGATGCTGATTTTTTCAATATCAACATCTGTTGTTCTGGGCTCATTTGTTGCATAGCCTGGAACATGCTGATCCCAGAGGTCTGATTGAGATCATTGATACTGGCATTGAGGAGGCTTATCTGATCGCTATCTGGGGCAAAAGCGTGATTTAAAATGACGGCAATAAATGCGGTCAACAACGATATCAGTACAACGCTACCGAGTTGATTTCGCAAAAAATTGTAACTGTCACGGTACAATGTACTGGCCGTGATAGGCATGAAGGCTCCTTGGTCTTATAAACAGAAGGTACTCAGGCGTGGATTGTACCTGTAATTCATGACGCTGGCACCCCGCGGCTGCTATCTGCTTCTAATTCTTATGTTATAACCCGCACATCTTGGGCTAAAAGATCGGCAAGAACATTGTCTGTGCTCATTAATGGAGGAAGTCCGTAGCGAGCCCTGGCTCTATCGCAAGCCTCATTGCCCACATCGTTTAATCCTGATTGATCGAATTCTCTGCAGGGTGTCGGTCTATTGAGATAGATAGAACAAGATACCGATTGACCAATCTCACCTTCAAGCGCGGTACAACGAGGCAAGCGTGAATTTGTCCCTTGCATACAGCTTAAAAAGGGGGTGACTTGCTCAGTTAATGCTTGCGGCACAACACCCCCGGCAGCATCTGATTCAGCCCAATAAAATGAAACGCGGAAATAGGCGCAACATGCGCCACATGAGACACAAGGGTTGTTAATTTCGCTCATCTTGGATAGCCACCGACTCCTCACGGCACCAAACCAAAACCAACACAGATAAGCAAATTACTCAGGCGAAAAAAAATTATCAATAGCAATTTGTGTCCAGATTCATCCAATAAAATTTTCGACAAAAACCACCATTTTTGATGCAGATCAAGCGCAGTGTTTTTAATCAGTTAGAAAGAAACCTTACCAGTGCAATTTCAGCACTTTTCCTTTAAATAGGGGGCATTGAGACGAGCTAGTCATTGGGGAGTGCCGTTTATCGTCTCGACATTAACTCACACAAAAGGATGGTGTAATGAAAGCAGCTTATTGGGCATTAATCGCCGCAGCGATGGTACCAGCAGTGGCAAATGCGAATCAGGCGGGTGATGTGATTGTACGTGCAGGGGTAGCGACAGTCAGGCCATCAACTAACTCACCAAGCGTATTAGGTTCGCTTGGTTCATTCCACGCCAGCAACAATACCCAGATGGGATTAACGCTCGGTTACATGTGGACTGACAATATCGGAACGGAACTGCTTGCTGCAACGCCTTTCCGCCATAAAATCGGCCTTAATGGCATGGGCACGCTGGCAACCTCTCGACAATTGCCGCCGGCTTTAATGGCCCAATACTACTTCCGTAGTAAAGAAGACAAAATTCGCCCTTATCTAGGGGCGGGTGTGAACTATACCTATTTCTACAATTCTCACTTCAACCAAACCGGCAGAGATGCGGGGCTTAGCGATCTGAGCATGAAGCATTCATGGGGCTTTGCAGCGCAAGCAGGGGTAGATTACAACATTGATCCAGATTGGTTGGTCAACGCTTCTGTATGGTGGATGGATATTGATACCGATGTGAGTTTCAATGCTGGTGGTGAACGTCATACCGTTAGCACACAGCTTAACCCTTGGGTATTTATGTTCTCAGTGGGTTACAAGTTCTAAGATGTGCTTTCTGATGTGATGCTTCGATTGGCGCGGTAGTGAAAATTGCGGTAATCGGGAAAAGATAAAGGCGCTCTGATAGCGCCTTTGTTGATCATAAAAAGAGGGCATTACTTAATTCGCATATCGTTCTCAACTGAACGTACGCCCGCCACACCGCGTGTGACATTAACGGCCTTATTCGCCTCTACGCTAGATGAGACAAACCCACTCAATTGCACGCGACCTTTGAAGGTTTCGACGCCAATCTCTCTTGATCTGATCTCTTTATCTGCCAGTAATGCTGACTTCACTTTAGTCGTCACCACGGTATCGTCGATATAGCCACCTGTTCCTTCCGATTTTGATGTCGGAGCACAGGCTGCAAGGGTTGTCACTACAACAGCAGCCATACATAAGGCAGACAGGCTTTTAAATAGCTTCATAACTTACTCTCCATGCAATGTTGTAAGAAACCAAACGTTCTCTTTTATTTGATGACAAGACGTCAAAGATATCATCCCGTTGCAGCCAGATATGGCGCAATAATGCTCGGGTCTGCTAATTGTGGTAGATGAAGGGCAGATATACAATTTTTGGCGGTAAAATAGAATGGAGAGCATAAAAAAGCCTTATTTATCATAAATAAGGCTTTTTGTTTATTACGTTTAAGAGCTGAACTCGATTAGCGGCGGGTTGCAGCTTTCATATCGGTAACAAAACGAGAGAGTTGAGCCAACATTTCAGCGGGCTGCTCTACGTTATTCTCGATGATACGTACGATAGCAGAACCAGAAATTGCGCCGGCTGCACCGGCCGCTAGCGCTTCTTTCACCTGCGAGGGTTCAGAAATGCCAAAGCCTTGCAACGCAGGGGCAGCGTTAAATTCTTTTAACTTATCGACCAAGTGCTTGAGTGGCTTGCTGGCACGACTTTCGGTTCCTGTCACACCTGCGCGTGACAGCAGATAAGTATAAGCACGTCCGTGGGAGGCAATCTCACGCAGCAAATCATCATCGGCATTCGGCGGGCAAATAAAGATTGGCGCAATACCGTGGCGCATAGCGGAGGCGCGGAAAGGCGCAGACTCTTCTAATGGCGCATCGGCAACCAGCACCGAATCGACACCAACATCAACACAACGTTGATAGAAAGTATCAATACCGTCGTGGAATACCAAATTAGCGTACATCAGCAGGCCAATTGGGATCTCAGGATGTTTGCCACGGATAATCGCTAGCATCTCGAAACAGCGCGCTGGCGTAATACCGGCTTTAAATGCTCGCAGATTGGCACTTTGAATGGTTGGACCATCGGCCAGCGGATCTGAGAAGGGAATACCCAGCTCAAGCGCGTCAGCACCGGCTTCAATTAAGGTATCGATAATCGCTAATGACTGCTCAAAACTTGGGTCGCCGAGGGTGACGAACGGAACAAAAGCGCCTTCTTTTCTGCTGTCCAGGCGGTTAAACAGTTGTTGATAGCGTTCCATCAGATTTCTCCCCGAGCGGACAGGATGTCATGTACGGTAAATATGTCTTTATCGCCGCGGCCTGAAAGATTGACCACCAGAATCTGTTCTTTCTCAGGATCTTCTTTGATAAGTTTCAGCGCATAAGCCAGAGCGTGTGAAGATTCCAGAGCTGGGATAATCCCTTCCTGGCGCGATAGAGCTTTGAACGCTTCAAGTGCTTCATCATCGGTAATGGAGACATAATCCGCACGACCAATACTGTTCAAATAAGCATGCTGTGGTCCGACAGATGGGAAATCAAGACCGGCAGAAATAGAGTAGGACTCTTCAATCTGGCCATCTTCGGTCTGCATCATTGGTGATTTCATGCCGAAATAGATGCCAACTGGCGCATGTTTAAGCGGTGCGCCGTGTTGACCGGTTTCGATGCCCAAGCCTGCTGGTTCAACACCAATTAAGCGAACAGAAGGATCGTCGATAAAATCAGCAAACATCCCGATAGCATTAGACCCGCCGCCTACACAAGCAATCACCGCATCTGGCAGACAGCCTTCGCGCTCTTGCATCTGCGCTTTGGTCTCTTCACTGATCATGCGCTGGAACTCACGCACGATAGTCGGATATGGATGCGGGCCTGCTGCGGTACCTAACATATAGTGAGATGTCTCGTAGCTGCCAGACCAATCGCGCAGTGCTTCATTACACGCATCTTTCAGCGTTGCAGAACCGCTGTGTACCGGGATCACTTCAGCCCCCATCAAACGCATGCGGAATACGTTTGGTGATTGACGTTCAACGTCTTTCGCACCCATGTAAATACGGCATTTCAAACCGAGCAGGGCACAAGCCAGAGCAGAGGCGACGCCGTGTTGGCCAGCGCCGGTTTCTACGATGACTTCTTTTTTCCCCATGCGTTTAGCCAACAGCGCCTGGCCTAAAACCTGGTTGGTTTTATGCGCACCGCCATGCACCAAATCTTCACGCTTGAGATACAGCTTAGTTTTGGTCCCGGCGGCCAAATTTTTACACAGGGTCAATGCAGTAGGGCGACCCGCGTAGTTTTTCAGCAAATCGATAAATTCAGCCTGAAACTCTGGGTCCAACTGAGCGCTAACGAAGGCATCTTCGAGTTGATTTAATGCAGGTACCAGAATTTGTGGCACATACATGCCACCAAATTCACCAAAGTACGGATTAAGTCTTGTCATTTAACGAGTCCTAAATATCAATTATTGCGTCGGCCTGAAAAGGTTTGTATTTAGCAGACCAAAGCAAGAGGAAAATGAATCAATAAGCGCGCAGCGTTTGGAACACCGCGTTTATTTTAGCCGCATCTTTAATACCCGGTTGGCTCTCTACGCCAGAGTTAAAGTCCAGGCCTGCGCAGCCTAACTGAGCGGCTTGTACACAATTGTGTGCGCCAAGACCGCCAGCCAACAGTACATCATGCAAATCTGCGCCTGCCAATATGCTCCAATCGAAGGAGTGACCAGTGCCACCATTGCCGTTATCTAACACATAGCGCGTGACATGTTGCAGGTCGCGAGCTGGAAGCCGGTCTTTGACGCTTAAGGCTTTCCATATTTGGCAAGATGCGGGAAGGATCTCACGTAAAGTGTTGATGTATTCCTGATCTTCATGACCGTGTAACTGAACGGCAAACAAGTTCAGCTCCTTGGCAATACCGACAACTTCAGCAACGGGTTGATTGCGGAAGACGCCAACATATTTCAATGCGGCACCGGCTTGTACAGTTTTTGCCTGGCTCGCATCGACATAACGTGGCGAGCTGGAGACAAAAATCAAACCGCCGTATATCGCGCCTGCCTGATAAGCGGTATTGGCATCTTCGGCACGAGTCAGCCCACAGACTTTATTGTCGCCTAGGGTGACGCGGCGCACTGCACCAGCCAAATCGGCTTCTGCCATTAAGGCGCTGCCAATCAGAAAGCCATTGGCAAAACGGCTTAACTCACGAATTTGCGCATAGTTATTAATGCCCGACTCACTGATCACTGTCACGCCGTGTGGCGCGAGCGGGGCCAGTTGACGCGTTGTATCAAGGTTAATTGATAAGTCACGTAAGTCGCGATTATTGATGCCGATAACCTTGGCTTTTAACGCGATAGCACGTTGCATCTCTTCTTCATTACTGGCTTCGGTTAATACACCCATATCCAGGCTGTGAGCGACAGCTGCCAACTGGATATACTGCTCATCGTTGAGTACAGAGAGCATCAACAGCACGGCATCTGCTTGATAAAAACGCGCCAGGTAGATTTGGTAAGGGTCAATGATAAAGTCTTTGCATAGCACGGGCTGGGTTACGACTGCACTGACTAAGGGTAGAAAATCGAAACTACCCTGGAAATATTTTTCATCAGTAAGTACAGAAACTGCCGAAGCATAGTCTTTGTAAACGCCCGCAATCTCGGCAGGATCAAAATTGTCACGGATCTTGCCTTTCGACGGTGAGGCTTGCTTGCACTCTAAAATAAAGACGCTCTTAGTACCTTGCAGTGCATGATAAAAAGCACGCTGGCTCGGCTGTATTTGCTGCTCAAAACTGGATAAAGGCTGCTGTAATTTACGTGATGCTACCCACGTTTCCTTGTCGCGAACAATCTTATGAAGCACTGTTTCTTGTTGCATCACTTACTTATCCTCTTGCTGCCAGTGCCTTAACGCGTTGGTAAGGCTCCCCACTACGAATAACGGCTAATGCCTGTTGAGCATTTTGCTTTAAATCTTCTTGGCCAAAAAGACGTAGTAACATCGCCACATTGGCGGCTACCGCGGCTTCATGGGCCGGAGCGCCTTTACCTTGTAACAAGCGTGCCAGAATGTCACGATTTTCTTCCGGTTCACCGCCTTTCAACGCTGATAGCGGATAGGAATCCAGCCCAAAGTCTTGTGGGGTTAATTCATAGGTCTCAATGTGACCGTTTTTCAACTCGGCCACTTGCGTTGGCGCGTGAATAGCGACTTCATCCATACCCGCGCCGTGAACCACTGCCGCACGTTGATAACCGAGAGTACGCAGGGTTTCAGCAATAGGTTTTACTAATTCAGGGCTATAAACCCCAATCAGCGCCAGCGACGGACGAGCCGGGTTAATCAATGGGCCAAGCACATTAAATAGCGTACGGGTTTTGAGCGCTTTGCGTACCGGCATCGCATGGCGGAAGCCTTTGTGGTACTGCGGTGCAAACAAGAAACACACGCCCAATTCGTCCAACGCCGCACGCGATTGCTCTGCTGGCATATCTAATTGGATGCCGAAGGCCGCCAGCAAGTCTGAAGAACCAGAACGGCTGGACACGCTGCGATTGCCGTGTTTGGCAATACGCGCGCCGCAGCTAGCGGCAACAAACGCGCTGGCGGTAGAAATATTAATGCTGTTAGTGCCATCACCACCGGTTCCAACGATATCAGCAAACGCATAGTCCGGCTGTGGGAACGGCTCAGCATCGGCCAGCAGGGCTTGAGCGGCGCCGGCAATTTCAGCCGGCTGCTCTCCGCGTACTTTCATGGCAATTAGCGCCGCTGCCAACTGCTCAGGCTCGAGTTCACCTTTAATAATGGCCGAAAACAGTTGTTGGCTCTCTGCTTGGGTCATCACTTCGGCGCGATACAGTTTTTCCAGCGTTTCACCGACAGCATTGCTGACAGATTTGGGCTGCACAGCGGCGGGTGATTGAATTGTTGATTGTAAGCTCATAATGATTCCTCCTCCTTACGCCAACGCCCAGGCCAATGTTTGTTCTAGCAAGCGGGCACCTTGAGAGGTCAGAATTGACTCTGGGTGGAACTGAAAACCACAAACACGATCCGCATCGTGGCGTACGGCCATTACCATCTCGCCAAATCGCGCGTTAATGGTCAATTCTTCAGGTAGTTGGCTACCGACCAGCGAATGGTAGCGTGCTACTGGCAGCGGATTATTCATTCCGGCAAACATGCCTTGGTTATCGTGAGTAATTGATGACGCTTTACCGTGCAGGATCTCACCGGCTTGTCCAACATGGCCGCCGTAAGCTTCGACGATAGCCTGATGACCTAAGCAAATACCAATAATTGGCAACTGCCCACGCAAGCGCTGTAACAACTCTGGCATACAGCCAGCATCACTTGGTGCGCCGGGGCCCGGGGATAACATCAGCACCGGATTTTCCATCTGACTGAGTTTTTCAATGATGGTATCAGCAGGCATAATATTGCGGTAAATCACCACCTGATGGCCGCTAGCGCGCAGCTGATCAACCAAGTTATAAGTAAATGAATCGACGTTATCGAGAAGTAGAATATCGGCCATCTTAGAACACCTCTTTCGCATGATGCGCTGTGGCGATGGCACGCAGCACGGCACGGGCTTTATTACGAGTTTCGTCAGCTTCGGCTTGTGGAACAGAATCAAGAACCACGCCGCAGCCTGCTTGTACGGTGGCAATGCCATCTTCAACGTAGGCAGAGCGGATCACAATGCAGGTATCTAAATCGCCATGAGCGGTCAGATAGCCGACAGCACCGCCGTAGCAACCGCGACGCACGCCTTCGGAATCAGAAATCAACTGCATCGCGCGAACTTTCGGTGCACCGGTCAAGGTGCCCATATTCATTACCGCTTGGTAAGCGTGCAGCACATCCAGATCGGCGCGAAGCGTTCCCACAACACGCGAAACCAGATGCATCACGAAGGAATAACGGTCAACTTTGGTCAGGTCGGCAACATAACGGCTACCGGGTTCACAGATACGTGCCAAGTCATTACGGGCCAAATCAACCAGCATAATATGTTCGGCCAACTCTTTGTGGTCGGTACGCATCTCCAGCTCGATACGACTATCTAAATCGGCATCTAATGAGCCATCTGCGCGGCGTCCACGCGGGCGGGTACCGGCAATTGGATAGATTTCAATTTGACGATTATTAGCGTCATATTTCAGCGCGCTTTCTGGCGATGCGCCGAACAGGGTGAAATCGTTATCTTGCATAAAGAACATGTATGGGCTTGGGTTGTTCTTCTTCAGCGTTTCGTAGGCCGACAGTGGCGATGGGCAAGGTAAAGAAAAGCGGCGTGAAGGGACAACCTGGAATACTTCTCCAATTCGTACCGCTTCTTTCATCTGCTCAACAACGGCGCAAAACTCTTCATCGCTTTGGCTGACGCTCAGTTGCATATCTTCGATATGTTGGCTCGGGATCGGCTGTGGTGCCTGTTGCAACTGGTGTTGTAACTGCTCTAAACGTGCGTGAAGACGTTGTTTCTCACTCTCTGATGGCGTAAACAGACTTGCCTGTAGACGGCTGCTACGACTCTGGTGATCGAGTACCAATAACGTTTCCGCTAAATAGAAGCAGAAATCTGGGCAACGCTGCGCCGCGGGTAATTGTGGTAAATCTTCAAAACCGGCAACTAAGTCATAGGCGAATAGGCCGCCGAGGAACATGGCTTCGCGTTCATCTGCCGGGGTTTCTACCACTTGCAGTATTTGGCGCAGTGCATCAAATACCGAGCGCGAACGCAGGCGAGCATCTTCATCTTGCAGCGGGTTGATTGCAGGGAAGGTCAGCTCACGACCGTTTGGACGTACATTATTGATTACATCATCTGGCAGAGCGGCATCGAGCAAAGGCAACAAGGACGCGCCGTTGCTGGTCAACGCTTGAACAGAAACCTGGCGGCCCAAAGCAGTGAAACGCAGCGCGCTGTCTACCACCAGCAGGCTTTTTAAATCTTGTTTGCTATCAATCTCGGCAGATTCGAATAACAGCGTAGCCGGACGTGCGCCGCAAAGTTGCTGGAAGATAGCAGTAGGATCATCACGATAGCATCCTTGTGCTGTCAGTAACTCTAAGCGAGGGCGTTGAATAGTCATATTATTTCCTTAAACGTCCGGTACTTCTCTGACCGGTTGAAAGCAATTTTTTAGCCATAAAAAAACCCGCATTATGCGGGCTTCGGGTATCTGCAGTGCCTGATGACAGCTATGCGTGATTACACCGCCCGCGAAAGGGAGGTACGCCACCAGCTGAGTAAAGAGAACATATTCATTTTCATCATCAAGCACTCTTATGTTTGTCATTAAACCGATCTTAGGGTCGCGATATTTCGCGTAACTGCGTACTAGTAAACTAGTTCGAGGGCGTGAAGTCAACCTTCTTTTATAAACTTCTTACAAGGAACTCTTTTAAGGCGGATTGCGCCCCTAATATTGCGCAAAAATATGGTGTAAGCAAGATGACTCACAGATTGCGTTAACCAGTCAGCTCTGAACGCGTTATGATAGCGGCCGCTTTAAATTACAGGTTTTCATTGAATTAATAATTATGACGTTATCTCCCCCGGAAGAACAAAGCCTGAGTTCGGCTTTTAAACTCTACGATCTACATAGCCACACGACGGCGTCAGACGGTCACTTATCGCCGCAAGCGTTGGTTGCAAGAGCCGTTGAAATGCGAGTTAACGTATTGGCGATAACCGATCATGACAGCACTGAAGGGCTTGACCGCGCAGCCCAAGCGATTGCTGAACAGGCATTGCCCCTGCAACTGATTAACGGGGTGGAAATCTCTACGCTGTGGGAAAACCTTGAGATTCATATTGTCGGATTACGTATCGATGCGCAGCATCCGGCGATGCAAACGTTATTAGCTGCACAGGCCACACGCCGTATTGAACGGGCGCAAGAAATGGGGAACCGGCTGGCGAAAGCGCGTATTGAAGGGGCATGGGAAGGCGCATTGCGTTTGGCTGATGGCGGCGCTGTCACGCGCGCGCATTTTGCCCGTTATTTGGTTGAGGTCGGTGCTGCCGATAATATTGCGCAAGTATTTAAAAAATATCTCGCCAAAGGCAAGACCGGTTATGTACCGCCACAGTGGTGTACAATTAAAGAAGCGATTGATGCTATCCATCAATCAGGGGGGCAAGCGGTTGTTGCTCATCCGGGACGTTATGATCTTTCAACCAAATGGTTAAAAAGATTATTAGCGTTCTTTGCCGAGCAGGGCGGCGATGCGATGGAAGTCGCGCAGTGCCAGCAGGCCCCGCAGGAACGTACCCAGCTTGCCGGTCTGGCACGCGACTACAATTTATTAGCTTCACAGGGCTCAGATTTTCATCAGCCTTGTTCTTGGATTGAACTGGGAAGAAAGCTCTGGCTGCCCGGTGGCGTAGAACCGGTATGGCAATCCTGGCCGTAGCCCGAAGTGTCATCGCTACACGCTTG
The DNA here is from genome assembly GCF_049319665.1 of Rouxiella sp. Mn2063. Taxonomy (NCBI): domain Bacteria; kingdom Pseudomonadati; phylum Pseudomonadota; class Gammaproteobacteria; order Enterobacterales; family Yersiniaceae; genus Rouxiella; species Rouxiella sp. Mn2063. Next base: position 37,330 of record NZ_JBMOUD010000018.1, read on the forward strand.
CCAGCGCTATGATTAATGGTAGAGGTCGTGACCAAGGAAACGGGAAAGAAAACCTGCCATCCTTGTTGATGACCTCTGCAGGGTTTAACGCGTTATTTAACGCAGTGAAAGAGGAATTATCATGAGTCAGTTTTTTTATGTTCACCCGGATAATCCGCAGCCGCGCTTGATTTCACAAGCCGTTGAATTTTTAAGAAAAGGCTGCGTGATCGTCTATCCAACGGATTCCGGTTATGCGCTTGGCTGTCGTTTAGAAGAAAAAGCGGCGATGGAGCGTATCTGTCGAATTCGTCAGCTGGACAGCAATCATAACTTTACCTTGGTCTGTCGTGACCTGTCCGAGTTGTCAACCTATGCACATGTTGATAACGCGGCTTTCCGGCTGATTAAAAACAATACGCCGGGAAATTACACTTTTATCCTCAAAGCGACCAAAGAAGTACCACGCCGCTTGATGAGTGAAAAACGTAAAACGATTGGCCTGCGTGTTCCGTCAAACGCTATTGCGTTGGCGCTATTAGAAGAGTTGGGCGAACCACTGATGTCGACCAGCCTTATGCTGCCAGGCAATGACTTTGCCGAGTCCGATCCAGAAGAGATCCGCGATAACATGGGCAAGCTGGTGGATTTAATCCTCAACGGCGGTTCCATTGGTCAGCAGCCAACCACGGTGGTCGATCTTACCGACGCTTCGCCAGAGGTTGTACGCGTTGGCACCGGCGATCCTCAGCCGTTTTATTGAGTTTATTTGCCCTCGTGTCGGCATTTCCTCATGCTCAATAACCGCTGTGTTCTATTATTTAAAAGCGCCGGAAGGCGCATTATTCCACGTTTATTTTTGCACAAAAAACAATCATTATTTTTAGAATCATTGGGGCCGGAATTAGTATAGAATACGAGGCCCTTTAACACCTGTGTAACGCCGGTGTTAACCTGCGGTGCTGCAAACATGTGAAAAATTATATGGTTATGGTGAAATCAGCCGTAACTTACTGACGTAGAAAATACAATGACGCCTGTGAAGGCGACAAATGAGGTTGCTCAATGAGCGAGAAGTTTAATTCCAATAAGCAAAAGAATGACCGCTTTAAATCTGACAAGCCGCGTGCAAATCGCGCTGATACAGACAAATCGCGTTCTGACCGCCCACGTGCAGACAAGCCACGTAGCGCCAAGCCGGGTGCAGATAAGCCTCGCGGTGAAAAATCCCGAATCGAAAAACCACGCGCTGATAGTAGCCGCATAGAAAAGCCTCGCCAGACAAAGCCGAAGGCTGACTCATTACGTGTCAAAAACATCGATATCGTCGCTGATGAGACCGAAGAAGCACCAAAATACGAAAAGCCGAAGAATGCGCTTAACGAAGGTGAAGGTCCGCAGAGCGAAAAATTGCAAAAAATCTTGGCGCGCGCTGGTCACGGTTCTCGTCGCGAAGTTGAAGCCATGATCCAACAAGGTCGCGTCAGCGTTGACGGCAAGATCTCTACATTGGGCGACCGTGTAGAATTGAATGCCGGTACTAAAATCCGTCTTGATGGCCATGTGTTGTCAATTATTGAAGCGCAGGACACGGTTTGCCGCGTGCTTGCGTACTACAAGCCAGAAGGTGAGTTGTGTACTCGCAGCGACCCGGAAGGCCGTCCAACGGTATTCGACCGTTTGCCAAAAATGCGTGGCTCACGCTGGGTAGCGGTTGGGCGTCTGGATGTTAACACCTCTGGTTTGCTGCTGTTCACCACCGATGGTGAATTGGCTAACCGTTTGATGCACCCAAGCCGTGAAGTTGAGCGCGAATACGCCGTGCGCGTGTTTGGCCAGATTGACGATGAAAAAATCAAACAACTGAGCCGTGGCGTACAGCTTGAAGATGGTCCTGCGGCATTCCGTAGCATCAAATACCAGGGCGGTGAAGGGCTGAACCAGTGGTACAACGTGACGTTGACCGAAGGCCGTAACCGTGAAGTTCGCCGTCTGTGGGAAGCCGTTGGCGTACAGGTAAGCCGATTGATCCGCGTGCGCTATGGTGATCTTAATCTGCCGAAAGGTTTGCCGCGCGGGGGTTATAAAGAGTTAGACCTGCCGGATATCAACTATTTGCGCCAACTGGTTGCCCTGACAGAAGAAACGGTCAGCAAGATGCCAGTAGAGCGCGATCGCCGTCGCGTGAAGGCTAACCAGATCCGTCGTGCAGTGAAACGTCATACTCAGGTCACGCCAGCACGTCGTGGCGGAACCCCGAGCAAGCGCCAGGGTTAATTTGCCATTGTGCTAATATGATTGTTGTCGAATCACTATTATGTATAAAGCTAAAACCACCTCCTAAGTGAGGTGGTTTTTTATAATGGAACCCAAATCAGGGAGAGGCATTGAAACTTTATCTCATCAGACATGGGCAGACACAGGCCGATGTCAACGGCGTAATTTGTGGTAGCAGTGATATCGGCCTTACTGAACTTGGAAAACAACAGGCAAAGCATCTAGCCAATATGCTGGCATCAGTGCGGCTTGATGGCATTATTCATAGCGGCATGCTGCGCAGTGAGCAAACAGCAAATATTATTCTCGGCCAGCGTGATATTAACCTCGAAACCCAAACGCTGGCGCAAGAAATCTGTTTTGGACAGTGGGAGTTACGTTGTCACAGCGAGGTAAAGTCATCTGCAACAGTAAGTTATGCAGATTGGTGTCGAGACTGGCAATTGGCAGAAGTACCCGGTGGTGAGCTATTCGCCGATTTTAGCCAGCGTATTCGTCGGGCGCTAAATCAACTTTACCTGCGCCCTGCAAATAGCCAGTTAGCGATTATCGGTGAGCAGGGCGCGCTCAGCTTTATGTTAGCGATGATGCTAAAGCTCGCGCCAGCTGACATGCTGCGTTTTCCATTCCATCAGGGCAGTTTATGCGAAGTGGAACTGACCAACGGATATTGTGTGATTCAGCGTTTTAATGATACTGGATTACTGGCTATGCCAGAGGCAAGCTCCTTGGGGTCCTCTACCAATCAATGCCTTGCTGAGCCATAATTCCGGCGTCAAAAGCGTGTTTAACTGGGCGAAGCTCGCTCACGGTATCGGCGAGCTCGAGTAAATCCCGGTGGCAGCCTCGGCCGGTAATAATCACAGTCTGATGCGCAGGACGGTGATTCAGCGCGTCCAGCACCTCCTGTAGCGCCAGATAGCCAAAACTGAGCATGTAGGTCAGCTCATCCAGCACCACTAAATCCAACGACGTATCCGCCAGCATTCTTTTTCCGTGCAGCCAGACATCCTGACAAGCTTGCGTATCGCTTGCTTTATTTTGAGTTTCCCAGGTAAAGCCGGTGGACATAACCTGGAATTCAACGCCGTGTGGCTCCAGCAGATTTCGCTCGCCGTTTGGCCATTCGCCCTTGATAAATTGAATGACACCTGCACGTTGACCATGACCAACGGCGCGGGTGACAGTACCAAAGGCCGCAGTTGTTTTACCTTTACCATTGCCGGTAAAGATAATCAGTATCCCTCGCGCTTCTTTGGCCGCTGCAATACGGGCATCAACCTGTTCTTTTAACCGTTGTTGACGCTGCTGGTGACGATCCTCGCTCATTGATGATCCCGTTTATTCCGCAGGGCCAGCTTTGCGGCCTGGCTGTGCGTCAAAGCTAATGCCGGTTTTGCGACGGCTGTCATCGCCCATTAAATACAGGTACAGCGGCATAATTTCGGCCGGCGTTTTTAACTTTTGTGCATTTTCATCCGGGAAGGCAGATGCGCGCATTTTTGTGCGTGTTCCCCCCGGATTGATGCAATTGACCCGCAAGTTAGTCTGTTTATATTCTTCAGCCAGGACTTGCATCATCCCTTCGGTAGCAAACTTAGACACCGAGTAAATTCCCCAGCCGCTGCGGCCTTGACGACCTACGCTTGAAGACGTAAAGACCAACGAGGCGTTGGCAGATTTTAACAACAACGGCAGCAATGCCTGCGTGAGCATGAAGGTGGCATTAACGTTCACTTGCATCACGTTATTCCAGTCTTCGAGTTTAATCTCTGCCATGGGTACTATTTCACTGAGCAGCCCTGCATTATGAAGTACGCCGTCAAGGTGCGGTGCCCATTCAGCTATTGTGGTCGCGACACGCTGGCAATCTTGTTGGCTCGCGGTCAGTAAATCTAGCGTAATGATATTGGCGGGGCGCAGGCCGGCATTAGCAATCTCTCGCTGTACAGATTGCAGTTTACTTTCGGTGCGTCCTAACAGGATGACTCGCGCGCCAAAACGGGCATAAGACAAGGCAGCTTCACGGCCGATACCATCACCGGCACCGGTAACCAAAATGATGCGATCGTTAAGTAAGTCTGATTTTGGATGGTAATGCACGCTAACTCCTTAAAAATGAGACGCTGAGGAGATTGATAAATTTTTCCTCAACCCGATATATGAAGGGGAGCCTAAATGCTCAACCCAAATGTGATGCTCTGTATTGGTTTTAAAAGACGATGGATATATTCCGCCAATACACCTGAATTTCAAGGGATAAGCTCTTAATTACCGATTTATATGTAACAAAAACAAATCATGATGACCGCATCTTTCGCCGTTTTCTGTTTGTTTTACCAGCAAAGTCACGGTTGTTTACCTCTGAACCAGATTCAGACAAGACTCACTGACTGTGATTGACTAGAATGCTATTTATCTTTTACCAAGCTGTTTAAAAGGCGGTTTTTGTGGATCTACTCTCTCTTTATGGACTATTTTTGGCGAAAGTTGTCACGGTGGTGATTGCCATCGGCGCGTTGGTCGTATTGATACTTAGCCAACGGCAGCGCAAAGGTGCCGCAAAAGGTGAGCTTCATTTAAAAGATTTAGGTGAAGAGTACCGTGAAATGCAACGTGAAATGCGTACCGCTCGTCTGGACCCGATTGCGCAGAAGTTACGTAATAAAGAATTTAAAAAGCAGGAGAAGCTCGAAGCCAAGCAAAAGAAACAGCTGGCTAAAACGGGCGTGGCAAACAGCAAGTCCTGTCTGTATGTTCTCGATTTTAAAGGCAGTATGGATGCGCACGAAGTCACCTCACTGCGTGAAGAAATCTCTGCGGTATTGGCCGTTGCAACACCGGCTGATGAAGTGCTATTGCGCTTAGAAAGTCCAGGCGGTGTGGTGCACGGTTATGGGCTGGCGGCATCACAACTGGTGCGTCTGCGTGAAGCTGGAGTGCGTCTTACCGTCGTTGTCGATAAAGTTGCCGCTAGCGGTGGTTATATGATGGCCTGCGTCGCGGATCGCATTGTATCTGCACCCTTCGCGATTATCGGTTCTATCGGCGTAGTGGCGCAAATCCCGAACTTCAGCCGCCTGCTGAAAAAAAATAATATTGATGTTGAGCTGCACACTGCCGGAGAATTCAAACGCACACTGACATTATTTGGTGAAAATACCGAAGAAGGGCGTGAGAAGTTCCGCGAAGATTTGAACGAAACCCACGTACTATTTAAAGAGTTCGTGCATCAAAATCGCCCGGCATTGGATATTAATGCTGTGGCTACAGGAGAACACTGGTTTGGTCTGCAAGCGCTTGAAAAAGGCTTAGTTGATGAAATTGGTACCAGTGATGATTTGCTGATTGCCGAGATGGAAAAACATGAAGTCATTTCGGTACGCTTTAGCCGTCGTAAACGTGTCATGGACCGTTTTACTGGCAGCGCTGCTGAAAGTGTGGACCGTCTGTTTTTACGCTGGTTACAGCGTAGCCAAAAGCCATTGTTATAGGTCAAGGCAATCAAGTGTTTAAGGGGCTAAGGCCCCTTTTTTATTCAGCAAAGCTGTTAATCCTGCAAGGTGTATTTATCAGAAAAACAGTGGGCTAAATATTTAAACATATTGAATACTGCGGTCGTTTTTAGCGTAGGTAAGCCGTTATCATCTAAAAAGAATGGGCCGTGGAAAACCAGCACGCCACCTTTTTCTTCGACACTGGTAGCCATCATGCCTGGTTGATAATCTTGATGTTCAGTGATCGCTTTGTTTGCTTCAATTAGCAATGCATGGCGAGCGATCGCCGTTTTATTTTCATGCATGTTGCTCTCCCTCTCAAATAACAATTGCCAACATTCTAATCTTATCGCGTTTAAAGCCGCAATTTATATAAGGGTAATAAATGCGTTGTGGCTAATTATTGCTCAGGTTGGCGTATTCTTCATTTACATGCTAATTAAGTTGCGTGGCAATTTTTATCAGGTAAAGTGTGGGATTTTGTGGCTTCGGCTGGAATCATTTGTTTACGATTTCATCTCATCTATTGTTGTCAGCTTGTTCCATAGATTGATGGTTTTTAGTTAAAAATCAAAATATTCATCGGGTTATGTTTGAATGGCGCTGTTTGTGCTCGGGGCGAAAAAATATGTTGACGTCCTGATTCACTTCCGCAATATAAAAAAAGACATTGGAATGTGCCACGGCATAACAAGACAAAATCTTCCTTGGTGGGAAGAATAATTTAGGTAAAAAGGTAATTATGGGCAAAGCTCTCGTAATAGTTGAGTCCCCGGCAAAAGCCAAAACGATAAATAAGTATTTAGGAAATGACTACGTGGTTAAGTCCAGCGTTGGTCATATCCGTGATTTACCGACTAGTGGTTCAGTGAGCAAAAAAAGCCCGGCCTCAACCGAAGATAAAACGAAGAAAAAAGTTAAAAAGGATGAGAAAACCGCATTAGTCAATCGCATGGGGGTTGACCCTTACCACGGTTGGGAAGCGCAATACGAGATACTGCCGGGCAAAGAAAAGGTGGTCTCCGAGTTAAAAGCGCTGGCCGAAAAAGCTGACCACATCTATCTCGCAACCGACCTTGACCGCGAAGGAGAGGCAATTGCCTGGCATTTGCGGGAAGTGATTGGTGGCGACGATAAACGCTTTAGCCGCGTTGTTTTTAACGAAATTACTAAAAACGCTATTCAACAGGCGTTTAACCAACCGGGCGAACTCAACATCGACCGGGTCAATGCTCAACAAGCGCGTCGTTTTATGGACCGTGTGGTGGGCTACATGGTTTCTCCGCTGCTGTGGAAGAAAATTGCGCGTGGCCTCTCTGCAGGACGTGTGCAGTCTGTTGCCGTACGTTTAGTGGTTGAGCGCGAAAAAGAGATCAAAGCTTTTGTGCCGGAAGAGTATTGGGAACTGCATGCTGATTTGCAGGCCAATAAAGACGTCGCGCTGCAAATGCAGGTCACGCATCACCAAGATAAGCCTTTCAAGCCGGTCAATCGTGAGCAGACGCATGCTGCGGTTTCTCTGCTGGAGAAAGCGCGTTATACCGTGGTCGATCGCGAAGACAAACCGACCAGCAGCAAACCTAGCGCACCTTTTATCACGTCTACGTTGCAACAAGCGGCGAGTACCCGTTTAAGCTTCGGCGTGAAGAAAACCATGATGATGGCGCAGCGCCTGTATGAAGCTGGACACATCACTTATATGCGTACCGACTCAACCAACTTGAGTAGCGATGCAGTAGAGATGGTGCGCGGCTATATCGGCGATAATTTCGGTGCTAAATACCTGCCGAAAACGGCAAACCAATACAGCAACAAAGAAAACTCACAAGAAGCGCATGAAGCGATTCGTCCTTCTGATGTGAACGTATTGTCTGAGCAGCTCAAAGACATGGAAGCCGACGCACAGAAACTGTATCAGCTGATTTGGCGTCAGTTTGTTGCCTGTCAGATGATGCCAGCACAATATGACTCTACTACGCTGACAGTAAAAGCTGCTGATTATGCGCTGCGAGCCAAAGGCCGTACTCTGCGTTTTGACGGCTGGACCAAAGTGATGCCAGCGCTGCGTAAAGGCGATGAAGATCGCACCTTGCCAGTGATTGAAGTTGGCAGCGAGTTGAACTTGCAGCAATTACTGCCAACCCAGCACTTTACCAAGCCGCCAGCGCGTTTTAGCGAAGCTTCTTTGGTTAAAGAGTTGGAAAAACGCGGTATCGGTCGTCCATCGACTTATGCATCGATCATTTCAACCATTCAGGATCGTGGCTATGTGCGTGTTGATAACCGCCGTTTCTACGCTGAAAAAATGGGTGAGATTGTTACCGAACGTCTGGAAAACAACTTCCGCGAGCTGATGAATTACGATTTCACCGCACGTATGGAAGATGGGCTGGATCAGGTGGCGAATAACCAAGCCGAGTGGAAAGCGGTGCTGGATGATTTCTTCGTTCAGTTTAGCGACCAGTTGGCGACAGCAGAGAAAGAGCCAGAAGAGGGCGGTATGCGCCCAAATCAGATGGTTCTGACCAGCATTGACTGTCCGACCTGTAGTCGTCCGATGGGAATTCGTACGGCCAGCACCGGTGTATTCCTCGGTTGTTCTGGCTATGCACTGCCGCCGAAAGAGCGTTGCAAAACCACCATTAACCTGGTGCCAGAAGCGGAAGTACTGAATATTCTCGAAGGCGATGACGCTGAAACCAACGCGTTACGTTTGAAGCGTCGCTGTGGTAAATGCGGCACGGCGATGGACAGCTACCTCATCGATAACCAGCGTAAACTTCACGTTTGTGGTAACAACCCAGAATGTGATGGTTACGAGATTGAGCAGGGAGAGTTCCGCATCAAAGGTTACGACGGTCCAGTTGTTGAATGTGACAAATGTGGTTCACCAATGCACCTTAAATTAGGTCGTTTTGGCAAATACATGGGTTGCACCAACGATGAGTGTAAAAACACGCGTAAAATCCTGCGTAACGGTGATGTTGCACCACCGAAGGAAGATCCGGTACCGTTGCCAGAGCTGCCTTGTGAAAAGTCAGATGCTTACTTTGTGTTGCGTGACGGTGCGGCAGGCGTGTTCCTGGCGGCAAATACCTTCCCTAAATCTCGCGAAACGCGCGCACCTTTAGTCGAAGAGTTACTGCGCTTCAAAGATCGCCTGCCGGAAAAACTGCGCTATCTGGCGGATGCGCCAGTCGCCGATGCTGAGGGTAACAAAGCGATGGTGCGCTTTAGCCGTAAGACTAAACAGCAGTATGTTTCTTCCGAAAAAGACGGCAAGGCGACAGGCTGGACGGCATTCTTCGTTGACGGTAAATGGGTTGTTGGTAAGCAATAATCCTCTTTGCATGACGGCAGCGAACCTGCCGTATTAAAAAACGATGCCTTTAATCCACAAAACCAGCCAATTAGGCTGGTTTTTTAATTGTATAAAGATTTATCATCAGCAGAGTTCTGCTTCGCTGTTTATTAACACATCATTCAGTGACTTCCTCTACGTTATCTGTCGTCATCTGGCTATACATCGTGTTAAGAAATGTTATTATGGTTATATAAAAATATCCTTTATTCTTTTTTGGTATTACTGGTTTTTATCCGGGGTAATGATAAGAAAAATGGTTTCCAGACCTTTCTTGGTTAAGGAAGGAGACTGGCTGACAGGGTTCAAACTAGGATGGTATAAGATATGAAATTGCAGCAGCTGCGTTATATCGTGGAGGTTGTTAACCACAACCTGAACGTCTCCTCAACCGCTGAAGGGCTTTATACTTCTCAGCCGGGGATCAGCAAGCAGGTCCGAATGCTGGAAGACGAACTTGGCATTCAAATTTTTGCTCGCAGCGGCAAGCATCTCACTCAGGTTACGCCTGCCGGGCAAGAAATTATCCGCATCGCCCGCGAAGTGCTATCCAAAGTTGATGCCATCAAGGCCGTTGCCGGTGAGCATACTTATCCCGATAAAGGTTCGCTCTATGTCGCGACTACGCATACACAAGCACGCTACGCATTACCAAATGTGATTAAAGGCTTTATCGAGCGTTATCCGCGCGTTTCATTGCATATGCATCAGGGATCTCCGACACAAATTGCCGAAGCGGTATCTAAAGGTAATGCAGATTTCGCTATTGCGACCGAAGCGCTGCATTTGTACGACGATTTGATCATGCTGCCATGTTATCACTGGAATCGTGCGGTAGTGGTTCAGCCGGACCATCCGTTAGCGGGCAAAGAAAAAGTCACCATTGAAGAGCTGGCGGCTTATCCTATCGTGACCTATACCTTTGGTTTTACTGGTCGTTCTGAGCTGGATACTGCTTTTAATCGCGCAGGGCTATCGCCACGTATCGTCTTTACCGCCACTGACGCTGACGTAATTAAAACCTATGTGCGCTTGGGGCTTGGCGTCGGTGTCATCGCGAGTATGGCCGTTGATCCTATTCAAGACCCAGATTTAGTGACAGTTGATGCAAGCGATATCTTTACCCACAGCACGACTAAAATCGGTTTCCGCCGTAGCACCTTCCTGCGTAGTTACATGTATGATTTCATTCAACGTTTCGCGCCTCATCTGACACGTGATGTGGTAGATAGCGCAATAGCGCTGCGCTCAAGTGAAGACATTGAAGCAATGTTTAAAGACGTTAAACTCCCGCATAAATAAGTGCTATCAGGCAGGACAATTTATTGTCCTGCCTGGGATATGTCACGTTGTACATCCTCTTCTTATTCAGCAATATCCTGCTTTTTCTACTCGCTTACCACCCGTGATATAGATTGGCGTCTTTACTTCCTTCTATAGAAGCGCGACGAGGATCATTTCTCCAATTGCTGAAATAGCTGAACACTTTGTGTTGTTATAAAAGTGTTAACGTTATTTTGTGTTATCTTTAGTAGATGACTTACCTTTCGGCGGGTTTTATCCGTCGAGCCATTTACGCCGGTAAGCAATGAGTAAGAAAAATGCAGTAAAAATAAGGAGAAGCTATGTCGTCCGATCTTCGTCAAAAAAGTCAGGCTAAGCTGGCAGATCTAGATAAAGAATATCACTATTACAGTTTGCCGATACTCGCCCAACAGCTTGGCAATATAGACCGCCTCCCGAAATCCCTCAAAGTCCTACTCGAAAATCTTCTGCGTAATATCGATGGTGACACTGTCACTGATGATGATCTTAAAGCGTTGGTTGATTGGCAAAAAACCGGTCATGCCGAGCGTGAAATCGCCTATCGTCCCGCGCGTGTTCTGATGCAGGACTTCACCGGTGTCCCCGCGGTGGTGGATTTAGCCGCTATGCGTCAGGCGGTAAAACGTCTGGGGGGCAATGTTGATCAGGTTAATCCCTTATCTCCGGTCGATTTGGTGATTGACCATTCTGTTACCGTGGATGCTTTTGGCGATCGCCAGGCCTTTGGTGAAAACGTCAAATTAGAGATGGAACGCAATCATGAGCGTTATATCTTCCTGCGTTGGGGGCAAAAAGCCTTTAATCGCTTCCGCGTCGTGCCACCGGGAACCGGCATCTGTCACCAGGTCAATCTTGAATATCTAGGCCAAACCGTTTGGCACGAGCAGCAAGAAGGCCGCGAAGTCGCTTATCCTGATACGCTAGTCGGCACAGATTCTCATACCACTATGATCAATGGACTCGGTGTTTTAGGCTGGGGTGTTGGCGGTATTGAGGCAGAGGCAGCGATGTTAGGTCAGCCGGTTTCCATGCTAATCCCAGATGTTGTCGGTTTTAAACTGACCGGCAAACTGGGCGAGGGGATCACCGCTACCGACTTGGTATTAACCGTTACCCAGATGCTGCGTAAGCACGGTGTTGTTGGCAAATTTGTTGAGTTTTATGGCGATGGGTTGGCTGATTTGCCGCTGGCCGATCGCGCGACGATTGCCAATATGGCGCCGGAATATGGGGCGACCTGTGGTTTCTTCCCAGTCGATGACGTCACCTTGAGTTATATGAAACTCAGCGGGCGCAGCGATGAACAAATCGCATTGGTACAGGCTTATACACAAGCACAAGGTTTGTGGCGTCACACAGGTGATGAGCCTGTCTTTACCAGCTCGCTCTCATTAGATATGGCGTTGGTCGAATCAAGCCTGGCCGGACCAAAGCGCCCGCAGGATCGCGTAGCACTACCGAATGTGCCACAAGCGTTCAAAGCGGCAACAGAATTAGAGCTCAGTACCGGTAAATCCTCACATAGTGACAGCGAAAGTTTTAGCTACCAAGGGCAGCAGCATCAGTTGACTACTGGTGCGGTGGTGATTGCCGCTATTACCTCTTGTACCAATACGTCTAACCCCAGCGTATTGATGGCCGCGGGGTTATTAGCTAAGAACGCCGCTGAAAAAGGATTAACCAGCAAGCCTTGGGTTAAAACGTCGTTAGCACCTGGCTCTAAAGTGGTGACTGATTATCTTAATGCGGCAGGTTTGATGCCGCATCTGGAAAAACTGGGCTTTGATTTGGTCGGCTATGGCTGTACGACTTGTATCGGTAACTCGGGGCCGTTGCCTGAGCCGATTGAGACGGCGATTAAAAAAGGTGATTTAACCGTAGGTGCGGTACTGTCGGGTAACCGTAACTTCGAAGGCCGTATTCACCCTCTGATCAAAACTAACTGGCTGGCCTCACCACCGCTGGTGGTTGCCTATGCGCTTGCCGGTAATATGAATATCAATCTAACCCAGGATCCACTTGGGGAAGACCAGCAGGGCAATCCGGTCTACCTGAAGGATATCTGGCCGTCGGCAAATGCGATTGCTAACGCGGTTGAACAAGTGAAAACCGACATGTTCCACAAAGAATATGCTGAAGTTTTCAACGGTGATGAAAATTGGCAGCAAATTAAAGTTGAGGGTACGCCAACTTACGACTGGCAAGAGGAATCGACCTATATTCGTCATCCGCCGTTCTTTAGCGAGATGCAGCGCGAGCCGGATCCGGTGCAAGATATCAAAGAGGCGCGGATCTTAGCGATCTTGGCCGATTCGGTGACGACTGACCATATCTCTCCTGCCGGTAATATCAAAGCCGATAGCCCAGCAGGGCGTTATCTCAAAGAGCATGGTGTTACGCCGCAAGAGTTCAACTCCTACGGTTCAAGGCGTGGTAATCATGAGGTGATGATGCGCGGCACCTTTGCCAACATCCGTATTCGTAATGAAATGGTGCCTGGTATCGAAGGTGGGATCACGCGTCATGTTCCATCACAGGAACAGATGGCCATTTACGATGCAGCAATGCGCTATCAGCAAGAGCAGGTACCGTTAGCGATAATCGCCGGTAAAGAATATGGTTCAGGTTCCAGCCGCGACTGGGCGGCGAAAGGGCCAAGATTGTTAGGTATTCGCGTGGTAATTGCTGAATCCTTTGAACGTATTCACCGTTCTAACCTCATTGGGATGGGAATACTGCCGCTAGAGTTCCCACAGGGCGTTACCCGTAAAACCTTGTCATTGCAGGGGGATGAAACCATTAGCGTTAGCGGCATGCAACAACTTAAGCCGGGGCAAACAGTGCCAGTCAACATTACCTACCCTGATGGGCGTAAAGAGGTGATACAGACTCGTTGTCGTATCGATACTGGTAATGAGCTGACGTACTTTGAAAACGGCGGCATCTTGCATTATGTGATCCGCAAGATGCTGTAATTGTTATTTTAATCACTGGGCGGTTTTTATGCCGCCAACGCAGAAGCAACGTCAAGTATGACGGGGATATAACGACAAAAGGCACCGCATAGACGGTGCCTTTTTACTCGCCACGAACAGTGATTATTTACCGAGCAAGTGCCCCATTTTGGCAGCTTTAGTCTCGAGATAATGCTCATTCTTCGGGTTGCGGCCAACAATCAACGGCACGCGTTCAACGATATTGATCCCAGCTTCAGTCAATATGTCGACTTTTTTCGGGTTATTAGTCAACAGTTGAACCTTGCTCACGCCGAGCAGCTTGAACATATCTGCGCACAGTGTGAAGTCACGCTCATCAGCGGCAAAACCCAGTTTATGATTGGCTTCGACCGTGTCATAACCTTGATCTTGCAACGCATAGGCGCGGATCTTATTCAATAGACCGATATTGCGGCCTTCTTGACGGTGATACATCAAAATTCCGCGGCCTTCTTCAGCGATGCGATTAAGCGCCGCTTCAAGTTGAAAACCACAATCGCAGCGTAAACTGAATAACGCATCACCGGTCAGGCATTCAGAATGAACACGAGCCAGAACTGGAGCGTCATCAGAAATATCGCCGAATACTAATGCCAAGTGATCGTGACCGGTAGCCAATTCTTCAAAACCGACCATCAGAAAATCGCCCCAAGGTGTTGGCAGTTTTGCTTCTGCCACCCGTTTCAGCTGCATGTTGCTCTCCAAAAAAACTACGAATGCTTGTCGTTCTTGTCGCGCATCCTACGTACAGATGCATCGGTTGACCAGTAAAAAACCGAGGGATCGCATGATTCACTAAGCTTTTCTGCCGCGTATCTTGCCATATTTTTAAATTAGCCCAAGCAAAGTTAGCTAGAAATTATTCGCTCTACATATGCAGTAGCGTTATAAGCGTAAAAGAAGCTCAATAACTGAGTGTTAAATAAGCACTTAACGTAAATTTAAACATAAATCATGCTTAAGATTGCTACAATTTAGGTCTCTGGATTGAAGAGGTCTTTATGCTAAAAATTGCGATGCGGACATTTTGGGCTGGCGTATTGTTATTGTTGTTACCTGCAATAGTTTGGCTCACCGGATGGCTATGGTCACCCGCTCTAAATACTCACCTGTTGCGTTCAGTTTATTGGGTTTCTGAAACGGTTAGCTCCCCTTGGGGCGTGTTGACAAGTTTACTTCTGAGTATCTGGTTTTTATGGTGCCTGCGATTTCGTATCAAACCTGCTTTTGTGCTGTTGGTGATTATTGCCGCTGCTCTGGTTGTGGGGCAGGGAATAAAAAATTACGTAAAGATCCAGGTACAAGAACCTCGACCTTATGTGCAATGGCTCGGTACAACAACGCATATGGACGTTACGGCTTTCTATGCAATGAAATCTAGAGACCGAAGTAAAATGGTTGAACATCAATTAGAAAACAGCCAACAAATTCCTAAATGGCTCGGCAAAAGCTGGGAAGCAGATACCGATTATGCCTTCCCCTCTGGACATACTATGTTTGCTGCTACTTGGGCTTTACTTGCTGTCGGAATATTGTGGCCACGCCGCCATTATAAAACCGTGATTGTTTTAATGCTGTGGGCAACCATAGTAATGGCGAGCAGGTTATTGCTTGGCATGCACTGGCCGCGTGATTTGATGGCATCGGTCGGAATCAGTTGGCTACTGGTGGCTGTGTCGAGCTGGTTAACGCAAAAATTTGTTGGGCCGCTGACTTTACCTGCACGAGAGCAGCAAGAGGTTACTGAGCGTAAGGAGCGCTAATTCTTGATTGTGGCATAATTTTAGATGTTCTTTCATATAGTAGACTATCGTTGATAACATTGTGGCCGATAACCTTATCATTGATAACTGCTGCCATTGATAACATTGTCGTTGCTAATATGGCGCTGACTAACAATGTAGTCGCTTGTTACTTAACTTATGTTTAGCGATCGCTTTAAACTACGGATGCTGCCCCCATCTTTTATCAAGAGAGTCAGTATTGTCTGAACTTTCAGCGATAAAAGGGATATGTAGCGGCATTATTTCCCTGCTGCGAAGGGAAATGCTAACTTATTAGGTCGTGGCGTCAGTTTTTGGCATACTTCTATCCGGAAAACTCCGGCATTACAGGAATGAATGTGAAATATTTGCTGATTTTTTTGTTCGTTTTGGTCATCGTGATAATTTCTATCACCCTAGGTGCACACAACGACCAGGTTGTAACATTCAACTACCTGTTGGCTCAAGGCGACTATCGCGTATCCACGTTGCTCGCGGCGTTATTTGCCACGGGTTTCATTTTAGGATGGGTCATATGCGGACTGTTTTATTTGCGCGTACGTCTATCTCTTGGCCGCGCACAGCGTAAAATAAAGCGTCTGGAACAACAGATAGAACCCGCGAAGGTAGAACCTATTGGTGCGCCGCAATATCCTGCTATTAAGGAATAGTCCTTTATGTTAGAGCTGCTGTTTCTGTTGCTGCCTGTTGCAGCCGCCTATGGCTGGTACATGGGGCGCAGAAGTTCTCAGCAGGATAAACAGCAAAATGCTAACCGTCTGTCGCGTGAGTACGTAGCGGGGGTTAACTTCCTGCTTTCGAACCAACAAGATAAGGCGGTTGATCTGTTCCTCGACATGCTTAAAGAGGACAGTAGCGCTGTTGAAGCCCATTTAACACTCGGGAATCTTTTCCGTTCCCGCGGCGAAGTCGATCGCGCAATTCGTATCCATCAGTCGTTGATGGAAAGTGCTTCGCTTACCTTTGAACAACGTCTTTTAGCCGTTCAGCAGTTAGGTCGCGACTATATGGCAGCGGGTTTTTATGACCGTGCCGAAGATATGTTCAGCCAGCTATTGAAGGAAGAAGACTTTCAGCTGTTTGCCTTAGAACAATTGTTAGTTATCTATCAAGCGACCAGCGATTGGCAGAGCGCTATCGATATTGCTGAAAAGCTCGTTAAATTAGGTAAAGATAATCGTCGCAAAGAAATTGCGCATTTCTATTGCGAATTGGCATTACAAGCCATGTCCAGTGATGATATGGATAAAGCGACCGGGCTTTTAAAGAAAGCCTCTTCTGCTGATAAGCTTTGCGCCCGGGTATCGATTATGCAGGGGCGTATTCTTCTTGCGCAAACCGAGTATGCCAAGGCCGCAGAAGTGCTCAAGAAGGTACTTGAGCAGGATAAAGAACTGGTCAGTGAAATACTCCCGATACTGCAAGAGTGTTACCAGCACCTGGAACAACCTCAGCAATGGGCTGATTTTATCAAGCGTTGTGTCGATGAAAATACCGGCGCAAGCGCAGAATTAATGCTAGCCGAAGTGATTTATCACAATGAAGGCAGGGACGTTGCCCAGGTCTATATGAATCGGCAGCTACAGCGCCATCCAACGATGCGTGTATTCTATCACTTGATGGATTATCACTTAGCGGATGTAGAAGAGGGGCGAGCAAAAGAGAGCTTAGTGCTATTGCGTGATCTGGTTGGTGAGCAGATTCGTACTAAACCTCGCTACCGCTGCCATAAATGCGGATTTACTGCGCATTCTCTCTATTGGCATTGCCCGTCTTGTCGTAAGTGGGCAACCATCAAACCTATTCGCGGCCTTGATGGACAATAGCAACGCTATTGTCCGACCAGGGCCACAGGATATGCTAGTTTTACTTCTGCCTTAATTACTTCTTCTTACTCGCTGTTTTACGAGTGTTTAGCAGCGTACGCAACTTCTTCAACTCTTTCTGAGTCAATGCTGGTTCAGTATTTTCGCTGGTATGCTGGTTATCGATTTCGAGAAGTTCATCTTTCGCATGCTTGCGAGATTTCTTCTCTTCGGCGACGGTGAAGCTGGCAACTAAACGCGCACAAACTTCACTGCTTAAAGAGTGTTCTGCTTCGAGAGCTGCTGCTTTAATCTGTTCTTTCAGTTCCACAGGGATTTTGATCGTTAAGGTCGATATCTCGCTCATTTTTATACTTTTCCTTATAATAAAACCTCAACGTATGTCAGTTCATTTACGCTGTCTACTGGTACACAAAAAATTCACAAAAGTGTCACATAACGTCTTGCTGGGATTTATCGCCAGTGGCATGTAGAATGCGGGCGGCATAATTTTATCCGTGTTCTTTTTCCATTAACGCTCATCAGAGGCTGAAGATATGAAGTCTATAAATAACCAAAATAACAATGACTTAAACTCATCACCTATTGTTGTTGCACTTGATTACGCCGATAAGTCGGCAGCACTGGCATTTGTCGACGGTATTGACCCGCGTGATTGTCGTCTCAAAGTGGGTAAAGAGATGTTTACGCTTTTCGGCCCCCAGCTGGTGAAAGATCTACATTCCCGCGGTTTTGACGTGTTTCTTGACCTCAAATTCCACGATATTCCTAATACTACGGCTCATGCAGTAGCGGCGGCAGCAGATCTCGGTGTGTGGATGGTTAACGTACATGCCAGCGGTGGGGCGCGAATGATGAGCGCAGCTAAACAGGCGTTGGCCTCCTTTGGCGCTGATGCACCGTTGCTGATTGCTGTCACTGTGCTGACTAGCATGGAAGGCAGCGACTTAGCTGATTTGGGTATTACACTCTCTCCTGCTGATTATGCGGAAAAGCTGGCGCGCCTAACCCGCGATTGTGGGCTTGACGGCGTAGTCTGTTCTGCGCAAGAAGCCGCGCGTTTTAAAACGGCTCTTGGTCAAGATTTCAAATTAGTGACGCCTGGCATCCGCCCAGCAGGCAGCGCGGCTGATGACCAACGCCGCGTCATGACGCCGTTTGAAGCGATGAACGCAGGAGTTGATTACATGGTGATTGGCCGACCTATCACCCAATCTGCCGATCCGGCACAAACATTGCGTGATATTCGCGCCTCGCTAGTCTGAGAGGAGCCATAAATATGAGCAACTATAGCAATAGCCGTTTGGTTTACTCCACCGACAGCGGCAGAATCGAACAACCTAAAGCAACGGTTGAACGTCCAAAAGGCGACGGTATTGTGCGCATCGCACGTCAAACCAGCGGGCGCAAAGGCAAGGGCGTTTGCCTGATAAGTGGCATAGATGCAGATGATGCCACATTGGATAAACTGGCTGCTGAACTGAAGAAAAAATGTGGATGTGGTGGCGCAGTTAAAGATGGCGTTATCGAGATCCAAGGCGATAAGCGCGATTTACTCAAACAGTTACTCGAAGCCAAAGGTATGAAGGTGAAATTAGCCGGCGGTTAACGGCGAAATCGTCTTAGCTGATAGCGGTATCCTGTAAGTCAGAGCAGCAGGATACCGTTGAAATAGAAGTCTCTCAGTTGCCGCCTACCTGCATCTTGAGGTTTCTTGGGTAGATGGCAGGGAAGACGAAATTACTTCTTAACCTGGTTACCGATAAGTCCACCGATTGCTGCGCCACCCACGGTGCCCAAACCACTGCCATCCGTTAATATAGCCCCTCCAATCGCACCTGCTCCCGCACCGATTGCCGTGTTGCGATCGCGTTTTGACATATTGCTGCAAGCAGTCACTGACATCACTAGAACAGTCACTAAAGCGATGCTGGTAAACTTTTTGTTTAATCGAATCATGGATATTCCCCTTTTAGGTTTTCATTATTCAATTTCACAGATAAGTATAGATAATAACCGTTACCTCACCGCCTGATATTTACTGACTGACAGGCGGCCGAGTACGAACTTCATGGCGAGGCCATGAGGTTTGAACGGTGACTTATTGAGTTAGTTGAATAAAATAAAAATAATCTGGTCTTAATCTCGATGTTGATTAAGTGCGACAAAAATACTGCGAACATTAATGGTAAACTAGGTAAATAGTCTTAATTCGCAAGGGATTTTACAGGTGTTGAGAAAAAGAGCAGGGTATTTAGGTTAAGTAAAAATATTTACATATCCTGACGCTTCAGATTAACCCGGGTCAGGTTCCATCTCGTTGGTATATATCGTCATACTTCAAAATGCATGATTGTTGGTTGCCCCAGTCACTTAGTTATCTAAGGTTCACTCAGTTGCCGCCTACCTGCATCTTGAAGTTTATTGGGTATAGTTGTCATTCAAACAGAAAACCAAACCGTTAGAAGATAAAGTATTTTAGCAATGTAAGCAGTATTCTCTTACCGGTTGAAATTATAAATAGTACTTTAGTTGTTCTCTTGCAATGTGACTGTATTAAAATATTATTTTAATAAATAGCTGTTATTTTTAATCAATCTTGTTCTTGATGTGCATCACATTATCAATACTGGTTTCCTAATTGCCTTGAGATACTTAGTGTGTTTGTGTATTTATATACTATTGTTCCTAATTAATTAAATGCAGACTTTAGATTAATGGCTAACGCATTCATTATTTTTTAACATGCAAAGCTACTCGTTATTAAGCGATTTATTCGATGCAGATCTCTTGCAATATTCGACAGTATTAAACTAGTGGAGTCAGACATGGAACTTGAAAACATCGTCATGGAACTTATTATCCAGTCAGGGGAGGCGCGTTCTAACTCAATGGAAGCATTACGCTGTGCCCGTCAGCAGAAATGGGAGGACGCTGAACGTCTGCTCGCTGCGGCAACGGCATCAATACGCGACGCTCACCATATTCAAACCTCCCTTATCGGTGAAGATGAAGGCTGTGGAAAAATCCCGGTCAACCTGATCCTGGTCCATGCGCAAGACCACCTCATGAACGCCATGTTATGCCGTGAACTCGCCGAAGAAATCCTCTTCCTACACCGAGAGTTAGCCGCACTAAAAACCGCCAAATAGCACAGTATCCCTCTTTCTATTCTTGATAAGCATCACGCCTGTGTTTACAGGCGTGATGCTTAACAGTTCAGCGAGCGCTCTCTTACTCTTCAATTACCACCAGACTTCAGCCTGTGCCCCAAACGATAACTGATCGCTCTTATTATCGTTAAACGCGAAATTATCAATCTCATTATCTAATGCTTTAAGATAAGTGGTATAGAAACGGATTTCTGGTCGAGAGTTCAACATACTGGTGCCAACTTTAAAGCTATGGAACAGCGTTGCTTTCACGCCCGATTCGCGATAACTCACGTCGCTGGCCTTGTTAGTCTGTTTAAACCAGGCTAATTCGACGCCCGTCTGGTTAAAATCATTCCAAATATAGGCTGGGCGTACGACCGCACGCAGGCTATTGAAATCGGTATGTTCACCGGTGTGGTAGCTATACAAGTCATTGCCGTGACTATAAACCAACGTATTAGCCACGATAACATCAGGACGTAAATACAGCTCACCCTGCGTAAAGACGCGGAAGGCGAGGCCATTATTATGGTCGCCATAATAATATTCACCGCTGCCGTAATCTGGGTTGGCATCAGAAATATTCATAAAACCGGTGGCGATAGAGTTATTCGCAATCTGGAAGGCAAAATCACTGCTGCCACCATTATCATACTTTTGGCGCAATACCGTGGTGCCTAGCCAGGCATCTTTCACCTTAAAATACTTTTTATCATTTTGTTCATGCCGTTGATCATTGCTGTCATTACTGGCGTTATAGCGCGCGGCGACTTCTAGCGTTGCATTATTCCACAGTGGGATATCATGGTAATGGGCATCAAACGAGTTGGTATTCACATCTTGGTGGCTATCACAATTGGCGGAGCCGTTACTATTACGTGCGCACACGCGTAAATCCTGGCGACTAAGCGACACATTTAACTGACCTGGGCCAATCGCGAGATTTTCTAATCCGGCCCCCCCGGCGGTATTGGCCTTATGCGCTTTCCAGTCGAGCATTTGGATCTCATACTCTTGTAGCGCATGCTTACCCACCCACAGATTAGCGTCAGGGAAGCCGGGAACAAATCCGGTGGTCGTCAGATACATATCAGAGAATTTCAGCAGGTTATCGCTGCCGTCATTAAACCAACCGTCGCTGTAATTTTGTCCTACATTACCATCAAGCATGACGACGGTTTTTGCCGTGCGGCCATCTTTGTCATAAACCTTCTGATTTAAAGTTAAATCAAACCAGCCGCTATTCTCGTTACCAAAGCGTCCCAGTGAACCTATTGCCCACGACTTAGGCACGCCGTTAGTGGTACTCGCCCAGCCAGCGCGGAAATAGCCGGTATAACTGAAACCGATTTCGTCTTTAATATAGCGGCTCACATCCGCCATACTGACCGCTTGTGTTGGTTGTGGAGCATCTGCCGTGGCAGTATTAGCCGATGGTCCCGTGCTGTTATTCGTCGCCGTATTTTTCTCCAAAATAATACGGTCGTTACCATTGATTTTATTATTTTTAGACGCCCCGGAACTTGCCAAAGTATTTTGTGGTGTCGCTTCTGGCGCCATTTGCCAGCGTTGCTGAGTTTGTTTATATTGCGCTAACTCTTTACGGGTTTGTTGTAATTCCTGCTGATTCTCCGCTAACTGTTTTTCTAATAATGCTAAGCGTTGCTCTACCGTTAATGGTGCCGCATAAACATTATTTGCCAGGCAGGCGGAAATAATGCCAAGGGCGATCAGGCTCTTTGAGTAGTGACCCAACATAATTTTCTCCAGACAGAGGTATTAGAGGCCAGAATTAAAACTCTGGCTTGTTTTTATTTTATAATTTGAAATGGGATGCTTATGCATCCCGAAATATTTATATTCTTTGTTGATTAATAAAGTGCCAAGTGGCGCCTAATAGACCAGCATCATTTTTATGTGTGGCACAGTCAATAATGGTGTCTCGTTGACCAAACCATGACATATGAGATAAAAGTTCGTTAATAAATCCTGTACGAGAAGTAATGCCGCCACCGATAAAAATATGCGTTGGGTCGAAGATATTAATCAGGTTATATAAACCTACGCAGATATCATCATAAAAAGCGTTCACTAATCTGACACACTGCGCATTATTATTATCAAACCCGGCAAAAATCTCTTCACCGCTGACGTTTTCCCACGATTGCTGAGTCAGTTCTGCATAGCGTTCGCGTAAAACTTTTAAGGTACAGACTTTATTCATCGTGTAGCTATTGGGTGGGTTAGCGCCGGGGCGTTCGTTGAACATATAACCGAATTCGCCGGCACGAAAACGTCCGCCACGGACCACATCACCATTTGCATAAATACCGCCACCAATGCCGGTGCCAATAGTCAGACAAAGGAAGTCTTGCAGATCTCGCGCTTTGCCTAGCCATTTCTCGGCCAGCAACACACAGTTGGCATCGTTCTCAATACTGACCGGCAACCCCGTTTCCTGCTGCAACCACGCTTTAAGATTGAAGTTATCAAAGCGGCGGATAGCACCGCCCATGCTAATCAATCCGCTAAAGGGATTAACATGGCCGGGAGCGCTGACGGCAATACCATGACAGTCTGGCTGCTGTTTCAGCCAGGCGAGTATCTGTTGCATAATTTGCTCGCCATCACTATCACCAACGGCTGCCGATTGCTGAGCAACAATGTTGCCATCGGACAGCACGCTGGCCATTTTCAGCGAAGTTCCGCCAATATCGAATGCGGCAATTTTCATCGCGGACTCCTCCATTATTCGCTTTTGGCCTCGGCCGGCTGGGTTTTATTCGCCACCATCACAAACGGCAGATAAATCAGCGTTGATACCAACAAACAGAATAGACCGACCAACAGTGCTAGCCAGTTCCCCCCGGTGCCGAGGAAGGGAATAAGCGGCCCCGGCGTGGTCCATGGCAAGGCATAGGCCACCGGTGGAATGATCTCTAAAGAGACAAAGAAATAACCGATCAGCGAATTCACCGCCGGTACCAAAATGAACGGGATCACCAGAATCGGGTTTAGGACGATCGGTAAACCAAAAATGATCGGCTCATTGATATTAAACAGGCCAGGGAAAATAGACAGCTTGGCAATATCACGATAATCGGCGCGGCGGGAAGCAATAAATATCGCCAAGATTAACCCCAACGTCATTCCCGAACCGCCATAGTTGGCAAAGGTATCGTAAATACTGCCCCAGGTGATCGGATAAGGTGCACCCCAGGTACTGCCGTTTTGTGCCGCGTACGAGAGGTTTTCCAGATTGGCTTCAGAGAAAATGGCTTCGCGAATGGCTGCAACCGTGTTCGGGCCGTGAATCCCCAGCACCCACAGGAAGTTAGTGAACAAACCAATAATGACTACCGCAAAGATATTGGTGCCCATATGCTTGAGCGGCGCTTGAATTAATGAATAAACCAGATCATTAATACCGTTTGGTGAAATAAGGCTAATCAGGTAATTGAGAATGGAAAACACCACCATGACAATAAATACCGGGATAAGCACTTTAAACGAGCGAGATACTGCCGGCGGCACTTGGTCGGGCATGGTAATCGTTGCGCGCGGTGAACGGGCGAGGCGGCAAAAAATCTCCCCGACAATTAACGCTACTAAGATGGCGACAAACAGCCCTTGAGCGCCCATATATCTCATGGTGACAAAATTTTGGCCGTCAATTTCTTGATAGGGCGTATAAACAATAAAGAATGCGCCAATAGAGGTTAATCCACACAGCAATTCATCTTGCTTAAATGAGGCGGCAATATTTCTGGCGACCAAAAAAGCAATTAAAATGGCCATAATATTCACCGAACCTTGCATTACCGGTGAAAATAAAGCTTGCGCACTGGCGAGATTAGGAAAGAGCTTACCAAGGAAGAGCATTTTCGCGATAAATCCATCAGGAGATAAAATCGCAAAATTAATTAAAGCTATCAGGGAACTGGCCATGACCAGCGGGAAAGATAAAATAAAGGCATCTCTCACGGCAGAAACTTGGCGTTGAGAGTTGAGTTTTATCGCAATAGGAACCAGGACTTTTTCCATTCCTCGTTCAAGAGACGTCATGATGCTCATTTATTTTCCTTACGCAAAGGACAACGTAGAGTAGCAACGCAGAGAGATAATTCTCTCTGCGTTAATAATAAATAGGGTTTTTAAGACTTATTTACTGATTATTATTAATGGCTTCTAATGCGGTTTCTAATACGGCTTGCCCGTTCATGGCACCGTAATGTTTCATATCAATAACCAGCACAGGAATGCGGCCTTGCACCACATTATCAACCTGAGCCTTTTGATAGCGAACCTGCGGCCCAAGCATGACGATATCTGCACTTTCTACAACGCTATCGAACTCGCTAATTGACAGGGCTTGAATATCAACGCTTTCATTTACCGTGTCGGCGTAAGCCTGCATCCTTTTTACTAACATGCTGGTGGACATGCCCGCGGCACAAACCAGTAAAATCTTTTTCATGGCACTTCTCCTTAAGCTAATCGATCAACTCGTAAAACATCGGTGACAATAAATAGCGGGGGAACAGTGGTGCTATTTTTTATTGTCTGTCAGCGTACGGCCATTGCTTTCAATGACGCTCTGATACCAATAAAAGCTTTTCTTCTTATAGCGAGTCAGGGATTTCGAGCTGGTTTCATCTCGATCGACATAAACAAAGCCATAGCGTTTTTGATAGCCATTAAGCCAACTCAATAGATCGGTAAAACTCCAGGTGCAATAACCGAGTACATCAACGCCATCTGAAATTGCCTGTTGTACTGCCAACACATGCTGATTAAGGTAATCGATGCGGTAATCATCATGAATCTGATGATCTTCAGTTAAGGTGTCATATTCGCCCAACCCGTTTTCGGTCACCATTACAGGCAACTGGTAACGGCTGGCAATGCGGCGCAGACCAATACGTAATCCGGTAGCATCAATATCCCAATCCCAGTTAGTTCTCTGTAAATTAGGGTTACGAACATGCTTATAGACGCCAGGTAACCCTGACTCTTGTGCGGTGCCTTTCTGGCCGGTGGTATTCATTTTTGCCAAACCCACCCCATCGAGCGGGTTATAGGCGTTGGTCATGGTGCGGTAATAGTTCACCCCCATAAAATCGGGCATCGCCTGTTTAAGTAATTCTGCATCTCCGGGCTGCGTTTCCGGGGCTAACTGATTATCAACTAACCATTGCCACACTTGCCGCGGATACTCACCACGGGCATAAACATCCATCCAAAAATGCGCATCAAAAGCTTCGGCATTTTCTGCGGCCAGCACGTTCTCTGGATTGGCATCGATAGCATAGTTAGGGCCATAGGCGAAACTTGGCCCAATTTTCCCGGTACACCCCAGACGGCGGAAAGCGAGTATGGCGGCGGCGTTAGCCAAATTGGCATGATGATTGGCCTGATACATGCGTTTTTCATCACGCAGGCCCGGCGGGTGCATCGCTGTTTTATAACCGTGGCTGATAAATACATTCTGCTCATTCATCGTGACCCAATATTTCACTCGATCGGCAAAATGAGAGAACAACGTTTCGGCATAGCGGGCGAAATCATCGATAACCTGACGTGATTCCCAGCCGCCGTATTGATCTTGTAGGGCTTGTGGAATATCCCAGTGATAAAGCGTGACAATAGGTTCGATGCCTTTAGCGAGTAATTCATGAATCAAACGGTCATAAAAATCCAACCCGGCCTGATTAATTTCACCATTGCCTTGCGGATAAATACGACTCCAGGCCACAGAGAAGCGATAAGCACGCAGGCCAAGTTCAGACATCAACGCGACGTCTTGTTGGTATTGATGGTAGTGATCGACGGCGATATCACCAGTAGTTCCAGCGAAGGTTTTACCAGGAATTCGCACAAAATTATCCCACACCGACGGGCCTTTACCATCGGTATCCCAGGCACCTTCAACTTGATAAGCGGCAGAGGCAGAACCCCATAAAAAATTTTTTGGGAATGCTTTTAACTGTTTGTGTTCCATTACCTTGTCCCTTTTCGCTAAGATATTCCTACGATTAGTCCGAAAGGTAAAATACGTTACTACTCTTATTCGAATCTGTTATACAGATCACTTTATTTTATAAACAACTGTGTTCATTTTTTTTATAAAAAAGGTACAACTAGCACCTAAAAATAATTTCTTTTCTATTTTTGATTTTAACGAAATGATTTTCATGATGAAAATTTACTTCTGGTTACGTTTGTATGAGGTTCAAAAGTGATTTTTAAAGAAATAGTCAAACGTTTGCGCGATCGCGTCAATTCGCTGGAATATCAAATTGGCGATATTCTCCCCTCAGAAATAACCCTGGCGAAAATACTGGGCGTATCGCGTAATACAATACGCAAAGCGGCCTCTGAATTGGTGAGTGAAGGTTTGTTAGAGCGGCGTCATGGCGCGGGTACGTTTATTAAGAATAAAAATATTCAACCGAGAATTACTACCCTAAAAAGCTTTTCTGAAAGTGCCAATGAAGCAGGAAAACGCTGCGAAAATCGCGTTCTGGAGTTTCGTGTTATGCCTGCCAGCATAGAAGTGTCGACACAGCTGCAAATTCAACCGAACGAGCAAGTCTATTATATCAGGCGGTTACGCTGTATCGATGATAATCCGGTACAGCTTGAAGATACCTGGATGCCAGTGGCGTTATTTCCCAACTTGTCAGTACGAGATATGCAGCGCTCAAAATTTGCTTATATAGAATCGAGCTGCGGTATGACTATCGCAGGCTGTTATGAGACTTTTTTACCAATAATACCGAATAAGAAAATTGCTGCATTATTGCAGGTGAGTGAGAAAGAGCCCGTTCTACAAATGAATACACAGGCTGTGGATATCAACGGTGTGCGCCTCGATTACTCAACGCTGGTATGTAATATGCACGAATTCCGCGTGCGTTATTTCTGGCCACGGCTGAGGCCACTTTATGATTGTGTTAATTAGTATGCATGGTAATAATATTCAGACTACATCTAATTGAGTGGGTTTTATTGATTTAGAACGGTTGTATCAGCGGTGATAAATCAAGCCATTCAACTTATAAAAACAAAACGCCGTTAACTAAATATATTCCCAGTTAACGGCGTAGTGTAAAACTCAATATTCAGATTTTAGCAAGGACACTTGCCTAATTTTCCCGCCTCGCTAGGGAAGCGAGCATTCAGGCAATAGCGATGAAACTCTTTTTCAGTCATCGGTTGGCGTAATGGGTGATGCTGCTTCATATGTTTAACGTAATTACCATAATCTTGCACACCAACCATCAAACGAAAACTTTGTGCCAATCGGCGGCCAATCAACGTAACCCATTGGCGTAGATTTTCTGGCCGAGCCTCGACCTCAAACAACGGATGACAGCGAATAACATGCAGCGCAGTGTGCGTGGCACAGCTGTATGGCAAATGAGTCGGTGACCACCCACTGTTTTTGGGAAAAGCAGTGCCAGGCAAATCAATCTCAGACATGACGTGTCTCCTGACGGGGTAATGGGCTGGTTTCATGCACGGTTGGCACGGAGGATTGCAACGCGCGACGAATGACAAAGAACGATGAAATCAGCATGGTGACAGCAACCAACATAAAGAAGGCGCACAGCGCAGCGTTAATCTGATTATTCATCACAATTGTATGCATATCGGCCAGCGTTTTTGCCGGTTTGATTATCTCACCATTCTCAATCCCCGCTTTGAACTTATTGGCTTGAGCCAGGAAACCAATCGATGGATTGCTATGGAAGATTTTCTGCCAGCCAGCGGTCATTGAGGTCACAAACAGCCAAATCGTCGGCAAAATAGTAACCCAGGCATAACGCTGTTTTTTCATCTTAAACAGCACCACGGTACCCAAAATCAATGCCATTGACGCCAGCATTTGGTTGCCAATCCCGAAGAGCGGCCACAGGGTGTTAATGCCGCCAAGTGGGTCAACCACGCCTTGATAGACAAAGAAGCCCCAACCGGCAACAGCAACCGTGGTTCCAGCGATAGTACCAATCCATGAACGGTTATTGGCTAAACTTGGCACCGCAACGCCCACTAGATCCTGCACCATAAAACGACAGGCGCGGGTACCGGCATCAACGGCGGTCAGAATAAACAGCGCTTCAAACAAAATGGCGAAGTGATACCAGAACGCCATCATTGCCCGGCTATTAAAGACATCGCTAATAATATGTGCCATACCGACGGCGAAGGTTGGGGCACCGCCAGCGCGTGACAGAATAGTTTGTTCGCCCACTTCTTTGGCAATCAGCGCCAGTGCATCAGGGGTCACCACAAAGCCCCAGCTATTAATGACCTGTGAAGCCTGTTCTACCGTAGTACCAATCAGCGCCGCAGGGGAGTTCATCGCAAAGTAAACGCCCGGGTCAATCACTGAGGCGCAGATAAGCGCCATGATGGCGACAAAAGACTCCATCAACATTGCGCCATAGCCGATAAAACGGATATGACTTTCGCGTTCGACCAGTTTTGGCGTAGTGCCGCTGGCCACTAATGCGTGGAAACCAGAGATAGAACCACAGGCAATCGTAATAAACAGGAACGGGAACAGTCCGCCAGAAAACACCGGGCCGCTGCCATCAATAAAGCGGGTGACGGCAGGCATTTTCATTTCAGGCATGGCAAAGACAATGCCAATAGCCAAACCGACAATCACGCCGATTTTTAAGAAAGTAGACAGATAGTCACGCGGTGCCAACAGCAACCACACTGGCAATACCGAGGCGATAAAACCGTAAATGACGAGTACCCAAGTCAACGTGGTGCCGTGCAGGGTAAAGAACGGTCCCCAATAAGGATGCGCGGCAATATTACCACCGTAGATAATCGCCAACATCATCAGCACAAAGCCAATAATCGAGACTTCGGCGATTTTCCCCGGACGCAAATAGCGCATATACACGCCCATAAACAGCGCAATAGGAATGGTTGCTGCAATGGTAAATAATCCCCACGGGCTATCGGCCAGAGCTTTCACCACCACCAATGCCAGAGCCGAGAGGATAATAATCATCACGCCCAGTGCGCCAAGCATGGTGACAACACCGGCAAAACTTCCCAATTCTTGTTTTGCCATCTCACCCAGCGAGCGGCCATCGCGCCGGGTAGAAATAAACAGGATCAGGAAATCCTGCACGGCACCGGCCAGCATCACGCCGACCAAAATCCAGATAGTACCCGGTAAAAAGCCCATCTGTGCCGCCAGGATTGGACCGACTAATGGCCCGGCCCCGGCAATCGCAGCAAAATGGTGGCCGAATAGCACCCATTTATTTGTCGGCACATAATCAAGCCCATCATTTTTTCTCATTGCAGGCGTGGTGCGCCGGTCATCAAGTTCAAAGACTTTCTTGGCAATAAATAAGCTGTAAAAACGGTAGGCAATGCTGTAACAGGCAATCGCGGCGACGACCAGCCAGACGGCATTAATATGCTCGCCACGATTTAATGCCAGCATGCCAAAAGCGAAGGCGCCAGCGATAGCGACCAACAGCCAGGCAATCCCAGACTTTATATTTTTCATAAGCAACAACTCCATGTGTTAAGGGGCAGTAATAGCTATATTTTTCTTTTAACTTTTTTGTTCTTAACTTTTGCTTTTTCTTTCTAAAATCAGGAGCTAGCAGGTGAACTCCCTTTTTGCTGTGGTAGGAAACTGCTTATTAAAAATAATGGTTTCGCACGGTTATCGTAGAAAAGAAAAGCAGAATTGTGATGTGGTCAACGAATTACTTGAGGGACGGTAATGGATTGAGATGAAACAGACGTTGATAGTGCACCATAAGGCAATGATATGCTGTCGCGATTGATGATAAACACCTAGCAAAGCACGATATCTAACTGGAGCAATAAATGAGCAATATAAGCGTTGAGTTGGTTAATTATCAGGTTGAAGGCCAGACTTTCCAAGGCCGTTTGGTTTTCAGAAAAGATATTACTGAAAAACAACCTGGCTTGCTGATGACACCTAACTGGATGGGCGCAACCGACGATGCCGTCACCTTGGTTACACCGGTCGTTGAAAAAGGTTACGCAGTATTTATTGCCGATTTATATGGCGAGGGTGTGCGCCCAACCAATGCTGAAGAAGCCACGGCGGCCATGATGTCCGTCAGAGATCAACCGGCGGAGCGTTTGCGTACCCAGGCTGCTTTAGACGCACTGTTGTCGCAACAAATTGTCGCGGTTGATAAAGAGAAAGTGGCCGCATTTGGTTTCTGTTTCGGCGGTCACAATGTGCTGGAATTAGCACGCAGCGGCGCGGATCTTAAAGCGTTCGTCTCATTCCACGGCTCATTAGATACCACCGATACTGCCGGCGCGAAGAACATTAAAGGTGCCGTTTTAGTATTACATGGTGCCAGCGACCCATTAGTGCCAGATGAGCAGGTACAAACGTTTGTTAAAGAAATGAAAGCGCAAAATATTGATTGGCAGTTAGTCAGCTTTGGTGGCGCGGTGCACTCCTTTACCGATCCACATGCTAATGCTCCAGGTTTCAGCCAATACAACGAAAAAGTCAGCAAGCGCGCGTTTGATGCAATGTTCCAACTGTTTGAAGAAGTGCTTTAATTAATAGCCAGCCCCAAGTGAATCGTTATTTCACCTGGGGCTGATGAAAATATTACTTGATAGACCGAGGTCGCTGGAATCTAGTGGCTTATTTCCCACCACTTAATTAACACGGTGTTTCCGTTGCCATAATTTGTTGGCGTAGCCAAATATTAGCGGCATCGCGGTCGACTAAATCTGTCCACATCATCTGGTTGCGAAAGCGCCCTAACGCCAGCGGAACCGCAGAAATACTCAACTGAAATAATGCGGCATATTGCTGAGCAATCCGCGAAGGCAATGTCACCACCACGGGTGAATGTTGCGCCAAGTGCAGCAGTGATAAAAAATTCCCGGTTGAAAATGACACCTTTAATGACGTTTCCGCCAGTCGGAAAGCCTCTTCAACGCATCCCATCATATTATCGCTGAAGGTAATCAGCGCATGTTGCGCATCAAGATAGCAGGGCAAAGAGAGCGGGGCACGATAACCGGTAAGCGCCGCGTTATAGCAACAGACCATCGATTCATCGTACATAAATTGCGTATGATGCCAGCTCTCCGCCGCGTCAAAGCAGCCGATAGCCAAATCGATTTCGCGATTATTTAACATACTATGCACCTCGCGGCGCAATGCCTGCGTGGCAAGAATTTTAATACCGGGGGCAATACGATGAATATGCGCCATCAGCCGCGGTAATAGATCCACTTCTTGCTGGGCAGACACGCCAATCCGAAACACCCGAACGCTGGTTTCTGCTTTAAACGTTTCTTGAAACAGAATGGTACTTTCGGCTTTCTGCAAGATTTCATGAATCATTGGCGACAGCTGCTGCGCCCGCTCTGTTGGCTGCATGGTATGGCCGATACGCACAAAAAGCTCATCGGCAAACAGCAAGCGCAACATCTTTAAAGAATGACTCATCGCCGGTTGCTGGATACGCAGCCGGGCGGCCGCGCGCGTGACATTACGCTCATGCATTAAGGCATCAAAGGCGATCAGCAAATTGAGGTCAAAACCCCTAATATTGAAATGATTTATATTGCTCATAAATTGAATCGATTTGTTCAATAGTTTGGCTAGATATAGCCTGTTACTCACCAATAAGCAACGAAAAGTGACAGGCTATGCAACCACGCACCTTACAAAGACAGACTTGGCAATTCGGTGATATTCGTATCAGTAAAATCCCAGAAATCCCGCTTTCCGGCAGCCAGCCTGCAACGTTATTTCCCGACGGTTGGAATGAGACGTGGTTATCACCGCTGGCGCAGCAACTTGATGCTCATAGCCTTAGCAGTAATGGCCTGCTGGAGCAGAGTGTCCATAGTTGGCTGGTACAAACGCCGCAGCACAACATTTTGATCGATACTGCGACAGGCAATGGCAAACACTTTCCAGAGTTGCCGCGTTTTCATCAGCTCAACAGTCAATGGTTAGAAAATTTGCAGGCGCTGGGCGTCAGTGAAGTGCAGATAGACTACGTATTACTCACCCATCTTCATGTTGATCACGTGGGGTGGAATACCCAATATTCCCAAGGAGAGTGGCGGCCGCGCTTTACCAACGCCACCTATTTCTTATCCGCAAGGGAACAGCGCCAGCAGGCCGATAACTTGCAGCAAGCGCAGCCAACTGACTTACCTTCACGTATTTACGCTGAAAGTATCGCCCCGATAATCGCGAGTGGGCGTTATCAGTTTATTCCCGAAAACGGCGTGGAAATATTGCCGGGCATCCGTTTTCTATCGACCCCGGGGCACAGTGTGGATCACCAATCTATCATCATCGATACGCCGGAAGGCACAGCCTTCTTTTCCGGGGATTTAATGCACCATCCGCTGCAAGTCTATTATCCGCAGCTCAACTCCCGTTATTGCGAAGCCCCCGATTTAGCGAAACAAAGTCGTCTGAAGGCATTGGACTACGCCAGCAGCGGGGATGTTATTTGGTTTAGCAGTCATTTTGCCGATACCTCCGCTGGTCGGGTAACGCGCGTTGGTGAAGGATATTCCTGGTCATTTTTGGCGGAGCGAGCATGAACACATTGATACACCAAGTGATAGCGGAAGATTTGATGATCAACAGCGCAGACCCCGGTATTCGATTACACCTGCGTTATAAGCATCTATTGCATGCTGCTCCTGCGAATGAGAGTAATGTGCTGATTATGGTGCATGGTGCGACTTACGCCTCCGAAAGCCTATTTGATGTACCGGTAGCCGATCACTCCTTGATGGATCAGCTGGCTTTCGCCGGGCTGCATGTATTTGCTTTGGATATTCGCGGTTACGGTAAATCAGACCGGCCGGCGGCGATGATGCAAGACCCCAAACTCTCGGCACCGGTTAGCGATACACAAACCGGCATCGGTGATTTGGCGAGTGCGGTTGATTACCTGCTTTCTCGCTATCAACTCCAGCAACTCAATGTTTTTGGCATGTCGTGGGGCGGCAGCGTTGCCGCGGCTTACAGCACTCGCTACCCACAGCAGGTTGCTAAACTGGCGTTAGTGGCACCGCAGTGGCTTAACTCTCAGCCCAGCCATATTGATATCGACGGTGAGATTGCCGCCTGGCGCGAAGTCAACCCGGCCGCTTTCCAACAGGCCTGGCTGGCTAATGCGCCAGAAGAAAAAAGAGCTGATTTAATCCCCGCAGGCGTATTTCAGCGCTGGCTTGAGGCGGTACTTGCCAGCGACGCCGATTATCAACAGCAATCAGCGGGGAAAATACGCGCGGTGAACGGCCCATCGCTGGATAAGCGCCGCTTCTGGCGCGCAGGCATTCCATTCTACGACCCGGCAGAGATACGCGCGCCGCTATTACTGATACACGCCGAGTGGGATAACGACGTGCCATTTACCGCCACCGCCGATCTTTTCAAGCGCTGTAGCAATACGCCGTGGCGCAGATGGTTGGAAATAGGTGAGGGCAGTCATATGATCTTGCTCGAGAAAAATCACTGGCAGGCGTGGGATGCAATCACCTGTTTTTATACTGAGGATTAAGTGTTGGCTCCGCCTTGGGGGCAAACATTTTGCTGCCAGGGCGGTGTGTGATTGAGTAGGGTGAAATAGATGATTGAAGGCAGTGAATATTGTCTGCTTTGAGCGAGGAGCGGACATTAAAAACCTCCGAGTTATAGCGTTCCTCGAAACGTATCCCTAAAGGCATGAACGCTGGCGTGATACTTACATAAGCGCTTCAACTTCTACAAACCCCAGAAATTAGTTTTTTATGAATAGAAAAAAGGAACTCAATGAGTTCCCTTTTCTATTTTTTAATTTCACGGCAATTTAAATTTTAGCCCTGCGGGGGCATCATATAGAGTAGACCTTTTCACTTCAGTTTCACAGCCTTTTTCCTTAATTGCCAATACATATGCCTGCCTTAAATTTTTTTCCATTCTTGGGTCAAACAACACTCTGTCTAACAACTTGGCTGGGTCAATGTCAAATTGGAAAACATCACTAATACTGGAATTGTCATCACCTGAATAAATTAAACGAATTTCTTTTTCGTGTTTGAATTCTGTTCGTTTATATAAAAGTGATTCAGCAATACCTGAACCATTGGTGTTTAATAAATCAATTGATTGAAGTTTTGTTAGAAGTTTATTTCTTTTAAGATAAGAAACTTTGCCTATAAAGCATTTTAAATTATGATGCTTTGGTTCTGCTTTTTGAAGTGCGGTTAATAATTTTCTTGGTGTGGTTGAAACTCTTACACCATCTTTATCATGGGAATATATCCGCCACATTGCATCAGTTTCACGGTGAAATGTCCAGCATTGACCATAAACGGAATCTTTTGCGGCAAATGATCCTGTTTCGCCGTCAGAAGTTTCAACGGCACAATTTAATAAAGCATTCTCAAATGGATCATCCCATTTTGTTGGCTTTACTAAGGTTAATTTTTTTTCTTCAAGTAATTGAAGAAAACGGTGTATTGGCATAATTCTATAAATAGGTTTATCCAATAAATCACTTGTTAAGTTGATATAATTGTTATAGCTCATTATTTTTGATATTTTATTCTGTTAGTTAGCAGGTTTACAATCGAGAATGGTGGGGTTGGCCATTTTAACAAGAATTTAAGAAATGATTCAACCCTGCCGGTTCAAAGATTTCAGGTCATATTCCCGATATTTGGGATTCTCATCTGGGTACTTTTCCCCTGAAACTTTTGACAGGTTTCGAGTTCCTTCGCCAAAAATTGGTTTCTTTTTAGAAAGTGGCACATTTACGGCATCTCAAACACGTGTATGAACGACAGATAGACATAGTGGGAGGAAGTATTGCTGTCAGCTTCTCGGAAGACACAAGGATCAGCATGCCACTAGAGTGGTTTTATAATCGAAATGGGTGTTCGTATTGAAAATTACGCTCCTTACACAAGCAATACAGCCGCAGTCCGTTTCTCAAAGGCATTGCGATAATCGCATTAATGGAGCTTGAGGTCTGCTTCTGGCACGAAGCGGACTAGTTATCTAAGCTGAAGGTCCGCTGCGAGTGATGAGCGGACATTCAGGGGCCAGATGACATTGACAGTAAGGCCAGTGTAGAGGCGCCGTTAGTCCGGTGCATCCGGTTACAGACCTATAAATCCTGCCATTCCATGGCCCTTCCCTGTGCGACTCAATTTTCACATTGATGAGCGCCACTTCAGTTCTGCAGCATCTTCTTCGGGGCCTGCCGAAATGCGAAAGGTAGTTTCAAGCCTAATCTTTATTTCCCTCTACATTTGTGTCATCCTGCTCCGGCACCAGTACGGGAAGACGGTTTCTGATGAATGAAGAGCGGCTGATAATATCAGGAAAATTGTCCTGATTTTCGTTAATTACCTGACTCACTGTCTCAGCTTCAGCCCTTGGCCAGGCGCTGAAAGTAAACTGCTGAGCATTAAGCCACGAACGCAATATCTCATCACTGGAAGTAAGATTGAACAGCGCTGCAATCGCCCGTCGTGAAGTTTTCCCTTCCGGTTCGGCAAAGTTAATAACATCATGAAAGTCATGAATGACTTTGAGCCTGTTATCTTTAAGCGTACCCACTTCCATAAGTACATCGTGGAGTTCTTTAAGTATTTCAGACCGCTGCACTTCATTAATACAAGACCATATTAACCTTACATTGTTAGGAGCTTTCAGCTGTACACCACCAATATTCCGATACCAGTCCGCGAAGAGGCTGATACCTGCCGTCATATTTACGTACTTTCCTGCTGATGCCATCCTTCGCAGAACGAGGCTTCTGTTACTTTCGATCGTTTTAAAGGCAATATAGAGCTGCTCTTTACTTGAAATGATGTCCTGGCTGATTGTATGAAGTTTCTTTTTAAATCTGTTGAGCAGATTTCTGGAGAAAATGTCCTCCAGAAATTCCACGCTTATTTTTGCTATATTTTTTTCATTTATGTTTCTGAGTAAGCCACGCTCGCGATTAACAATCGGACTCATGTAATCTACATCACTCAATTCAGACTTGAGTAACGGGTAATAGGTGTTAACGTAATCAACTGTATTGATTAAGCCTAGATGATTTTCGATAAATAAAATTTTTATGGCATCCTTTACATACGCTGACGACTGAGTGTCTTTCAGTGCATCCACTACAACATTGAAATCCCGAGCGTAGCGGAAATAGAAAGAAAGAAACTTAATGTAATTTAAATTATTTTCATAACCTTCAGCATAATTCGGTATTTCAGAGTAGTTTTTTATTGCTACCAGATGTGCGACCAAGTGAGCAGCAAATTCTTCAGGATAATTTTCGCTGATGATACTCTGTTTTTTTAAATTGGGTGTTATTTTACTATCATACCACTCAGGGTTGAAAATAACATAGCGAAGATCATTTATATTCTCATTGCTGCCGGAGTTGCGAAGTAATCCCAACTTGCTAACTATATTTTCAGGTAAGTTTGCATTTTCGTTATTAACTATATTTTCTACTGCCCTGCTTGATAGTGCGAAAAAGCGGATGACGTTAGGGTTGAAAATTCCGTGCGCCTCAGTCAGCAGTAAGTGGCGAAGCATGTTTTCCTGCTCTGCACCTATAAGTGAAATAGTACTGATACAGAGGTTGGGCAGATTTTCTCTTTCATTCAGCAGGTACATGGAGTAAAATTTACCGCTAACATCATTCTCAATCTGGTCCAGCAGGTTTGTTTTAAATATTGCAGAATAGAGGTCTGCCTCCTTAAGAAGCTCCCTGACGTAAACCTCATCATTTTCCGGCATTTTCTGCAGCTTATTCAGTTCTGCGACGACATAATTTTTCTGCCGGACCATGAAATCTTCAGTACCGAGGTAACCTTTTTCTTCTAAAAATTTGAGGCTTTGGGTGAAAGACTCACGAAAAATTTCCCGCTCAGATAATGCATAATTTGCGTTGAGCCTGGCAACGGCACCGGTTAGCTCTTCTTTGATTTTGATTAAAGTATCGTCGGAAAGTTTTATGACAGTTTCCATCCAGTCGTACATATTAAAGCGCCCGGCACAGCGCTGCCATGCATGAGAGAATCCATACATACCTGTCAGTTTCTCCAATGCAACAGCATCCCAGCTATTAACTGCTTCGGTAAGCGGCAAATCAAATAACTCTGTACGCGCAAGCTCCACCGATGCCTGGAAATGAATGCTCATCAGAAATTCACTCCATCGATTCGTATCATTCATAAAAAGACGATTTAACTGGGCTTTTGTTGCCTGCAACTTATCTTCATACTCATTGGGCTGCATGTTGATAGAGTCATTTTCGTCGAATCTCAGTAGCGCCATTACGTCAGATTCGTTGTAGCGTACGAAAACTACATAAAGTGCAAGTAGAACGTATTCCTCCGGAGCTTCTGCAGGCACTGTCATTAGAAGTATGTGGACGTCATTTACCAGTTTTTTTAAGAGTCTCGGCGTCATCCGGGGATACTCAGCAGTACGCCAGCGTTCCAGTATCTGCATGGTCTCCGCGCAGGAGAAATCAATCCGCTCATTCACGGTTTCTTTCCACATTTCACGGAACGTGTCCTGCCATCCGGCAGTGATCAAAGGTGGTACGGTAAAAGTAACGGGGATGCGTTTGGAGATAAACTCCCGGCCGGTATGGCCCTCTAGCAGAAGAGATTTTGCAACATGGCGAGCGGAATAAGGCACAATAATGCGGAACTGCCGGTGCGTTGTTCCCGCAATAAGCTCCATATCACTCCAGAGCTCTTTAACCTTGTCGGCGTTAATGCGGTCGAGGTTGTCAATAATGAGAATAAACTTTGCGTCAGCAGAAACAGATGAGCTACTGGTAAAACCTGCGAGCGCGTTCGTTAATTCAATAGTCCCTATTTCCCGGCTTATCAACCACTTTTCAGTAATACTATCGGTACTGTTTTGCTTGAAGAGATCACCCACAGTCGTGACGTCCTCTGAATTACTCCGAGGTTTTGCATTAAGTTTTTGGCTCACTAAAATCCATACTAAAAGCACGGCTGAGGTCAGCACCGCAACTATCTCAAGGGCTATTACTAAATCTGATATTGTTCCCGGATTTTTGGCATTGGCATTGATGTCAAAAATAAGATAGCTCATCACTTGCACAGAAAACAGACATAAAAGACCGAAGCTTGCGGCCCACCAACTTTTTAAATTTAGCTTCGGGCTTACTAAAAGCCATAATAAAAGCAGACCCGGTGAAAGCGCCGCAACTATTTCCAGAGAAATTACCAAACCTGAAATTGTGCCCGGGATTTTGACATTAGCATTGATGTCCAAGATAAGATATCTGACCATCTGCACTGAAAGTAGGCATAAAAGAATGAAGCTAACGGTCCACCAACTTAGTCTACTACTTACTCTTTTATCATACTTTACGATGTTTCACAGTGCTGTGTTTTTGAGTTTATCAAGGTTGTCCTTATTTGCCCCTTTACTTTCGCTCAGGCCATCGTGAATGACTTCGATGAGTGCTTTTTTCGTATTACCGTAATGATAAATCTCTGCATCAAAGTCTATAAAAGTGTATTCGGGAGACAGGGATTTTTTTAAAAAATGAATGATGGTCGATTTTCCGGATCCAAGCTCACCCTCCAGACCCAGAATATTAATTTCCTGTTCTTTAATTACCTCTGCCATCCTGTCTGCCACATTTTGGTGGCTGCCACCTTTGAACAGGTCGCTGTCTGCGGGCATTTCCTGCTGAAGTTTAAGTGCCACGTGCTCTCCTTGTGCTTCACATTGTTGCTGGGGGGATGACCTAAGGTCAGTGAAAATAGGCATTCATCAGAATCGCTCACGTTTTCATCATAATGCTAATGATAAGAATATTCCTAGTGCCTTTTGAAGCTATGGCAGCATTTCCTTATTGTTAAATCCCGCAGATCCGAAAAGGGTAAACTCGGATCTGTACTGATTAATCGCGTGGACGTGTGAAGGAGGTACGCCAAGGAGGAATTGCAATCAAAAGGTAGGAGGCATTGGAAGGTCCGCTTTTGGCGCAAACCTGCCTTGCAAAACCTTGAGCTCGCAACGAGTTAAAAGTGGGCGTTAATTTTACGGCGATGACATTTCAGAAACCCCTGACCTGTAACCAACTGCAAATATCCTCGTTGAAAATTGCGTTAATTGTGGCGGGAGTTTTCTTAACAACTAATTAGCAATTAAAGCTAAAGGTCGAAACAAAAATAGGTGTTTATTGGAACAGTGCCGGTGAATAAATCAGATTGGTCATCAGCCTCTGTTTATTGACGGCATTATCTTACTATCCGATGTAGAACCTGACCTGATGAGGGGTAAGCCCATGAAAGACTTAGTTAATGATATCATCTCCATATTCTACCCCAAGACGGTTACGCCTGTTTTAGTTCGCACAGGATTATCGCATCGTGAAATAGCGTCCCTCCAAGCCGTCGGCGTGACAACGGTTTCTTGGGCAACGTCCATGGAAGAGCTCAATAACGCATTTGTTAAAAAGGCGTTAGACGCGGGCGCTGCCGGTTATCACATTACTAATGTGGAATCGCACAAGCCGGGTAAGGAAGATCAATACGTCATGGCCGCCACCGCGACCTTCTATCACATCAATTCTAAAGCGGCTTATGGCTAATGCTTCAGAACAGTCATGACGGAATTAAAAATGCCGCATTCCAGAAAGGGAATACGGCATTTTTTAATGGGTATAACCCACCTTTTTCCAAAACCCTCAATCAGGGTGACGCTGATTCGCACCGCAGGCACCGTTGACGTAATCAATAAAGTTTATGCCAGCTCCTGAATTTTATTTCTGATAGCAGGGATAACCTCAGAGGCATCAGAGACAATAATCGGGTCAAGCAAATGCTTGGAATGTATAAAGCCCTCGTTCTGCATATGTTTTAAAAGAAGAATGAGCGGGTCCCAAAATCCATTGATATTAAGCAAAACAACCGGCTTTTTATGCCGACCGAGCTGTGCCCAGGTCATAATTTCGATGATTTCTTCAAGAGTGCCGATTCCACCCGGCATGGCAATAAAAGCATCGGATCTTTCAAACATTTGATGTTTGCGCTCATGCATTGTCTGCGTAATGGTAAGATCTTTAAATATTTCTAAGGCTTTGCTGGTGGTTTCAAAATTTGTTAGAAATTCTGGAATGATAGCCGCGACGTCACCTCCCTCATTAAGGGAAGCATACGCAAGTGCGCCCATAAGGCCAGTGGTTCCGCCACCATAAACCAGCTTAATCCCCGCCTCGGCAATGGCTTTACCTAGCTTGGCACCTTGTGCGGTATAAATCTCATCGTTGCCAGATGAAGAGCCACAATAAACGCAGACAGCGTTAAGTTGATCATTTTTATAAGTCATATTTTCTCCTGATATCTATTAATTAGCGCTAATGCTCGCCTTACTAATAAATTTTAATAGCTCGCTAGCCGCTTTACTCAGCGTGTTTTTTTTCAACCACGTTGCATGTATTGGAATATTTAAGCCATTAACACTGTTTTCGAAACTAGGCATCATTAATTTTTCTGCGAGCAAGTAGGGGGCTACCGCCGAATAGGACAAGTTTCCCCAGCCATTACCTTCTTCAATCAGTTTTAAAGCAATGGGTAAAGAATCTGCAAACCATACCGACTCAGCCAGAACCACTCTTTTGTCGGGGACGGGCATCCTGTTGCTGGCAACAACAATTTGTCTAAGACCAGACAAAAGATTGAGGTTTTTAAGCTCTTTTTTATTTTTTTGAAAATAAGCAGCCGAAACGACGACCACTAACTTATCGTTAGAGATCAGGCTAAAATTTTCATCGCGATCATATTCGAACTCGGTAAAGGAGACAGACATTTCAATCTCACCACGATGCATCATTTCTTTTATTTCTTGATGGGGTTTGTGGATAACATTGATTTCAAGTAAAGGATATTTATTAGCGAGTTGGGTTACACCCGTCATAATAGCCGATATATCCACATCAGCAGCAACGCCGATTTTTAATGACGTATTTATCCCACCGCCTATTTCGATAATGCGATTATTAATTTGGTCCATTTTTGACAAAACAATGCGGGCATAAGGTTCTATCGCCAGCGCTGCCTCCGTTGGGCGCAGGCCGCTGCTGCTGCGTTCAAAAAGGGTAAGATTTGTTTCAGCTTCAATATGCGCAATAGCCATGCTCACTGCTGAGGGCACTCGGTTCAGCGAACGAGCGGCGGAAGAGAATGACCCCTTTTCGATGATTTTTATAATCAGTTCAAGATGTTCACTGGTAATTTTCATGATTTTTTCATTGTTATTGACACGGATTAAACTCTTTATGTTTGTATCAAATCACGATGCTTCTAAAATTTTCAGAAAGCAAGGCTAAACGTCTTGAAAATTATAAATATTAGTTAAAATGAAAATAGCATTGCAAGACCAAACTCTGTTGGTGAAAGAGTGGCAATGCAACGCTATTTTAAAATAGACGTTGATGGCTTAGGATATATAATTAATGCTTATTGGATTGAGTTATATTTAAATTCATATTTTTATTTTCATCCTGTTTAACAGTTATTCTGTCTTTGTTAATGTCCGCATATATATTTTTAATAAAATCAAGGCAGAGACAGCAACATATCGAGCAGAGGCTTCGAGAAAACCGCTTCGCTGCCAAGTATGACTTTTGGCTTGGTTTTATCCATATTATTAGAAGGGGAGTAAATATTTCTTGTGTCACAAATAGTCTGCCCTTTGCCTGGACCTTCCGTACAATCTACCGTGATATCGCAATGCAACGTGCGGCAATTGTTAGCGCCTTCAACCGCTATCATGGCTGCAACGGGGTCATGCAGCGCGGCACATTTTCGGCCATAGATGTTTTGATAAAAATCTACGTATTTAAGGAGCATTTTTCCTAACGTTTGGCTGCTGACACTGGACGAGTCGATCAGTTTTTTGATGTCTGACTCTTCAAATGTTTGTGACATGGTTAAATCAAGCGGTACCAGCGTAATGTTTTTATAGTGTCTAATCACCTTCTCGGCGGCATCAGGATCGCCTGCAATATTGGCTTCTGCAACCGGTGTGACATTACCGGGGGCCATGGCTGCGCCACCCATGATGGTTAAACTTCTTAATAGGTTAGGTAGCTCAGGCTCAATGTCTAGCGCAATAGCAAGGTTTGTTAAGGGGCCGATAGCCAGAACATTCATCTCTTTTGGATGCTTATGGGCTAGGGATACAAGAAGTTCGGCAGCAGATAGTGGAACAATCTCTGATTTTGAATGTTCAACAGAGACATCGCCAATGCCATTTTTGCCGTGAATATGCGCAACGAGACATTCATATTTTTTATACAAATAATCGCTAGAGCCTTTAGCAACGGGAGTATCATTAATACCAAACAGGCTCAGCAAGTTAGCACTATTCCTTGCCCCTTCTTCAGCACTAATATTCCCGCAAACCGATCCTATTCCAAGCAGTTCAACCGTTTGACGATTAGCAGCCAAATAGGCAAGCGCTAAAGCATCATCAATCCCTGTGTCACAATCAACATAGAACTTCATAAACAAACCTCATTTTGTATGAATTTAATTTTATGCATAAATAAAAAATTAATTCCACAAATTATTTAACACTGCGATCTGATGTGCTTACAATAAATATGAAAGCCGCTATCAAATTTTAAGATATCAATATCTAATGTTAACCTTTTCTTATTTGTTTAGGGTTTATAAATTATTTCAATTTGAATTATTTCTTAATAAGATTAAAAGAATATGCATGAAAAGTAATTGCTATGGTTTGTTTGTATATTAAATATGAATTTAGAATATAGATATTTAATATAATTAAATAAAATGATTGAGAATAAATAGACAAAAATAACCGCAGTTGTGCCAAGGCGGTAAGCGAATTTATCCAGATGAATTGGACTTAGGTCAGTGATTTGTCGCTGCTTGCAGCAGGCTCAATGGATAGGGCGAATAACTCTGCCAACACAGAGGTAATATTAGGCATAAATAGTATAAAGTTATTCCTGGAAATGCCGATAACTAATCACAGCTTATGTCATAAGCTTTGAGCAATTCCTTTTCTATCGTATTTTTTAGGAGAATCAAATGGATGTATCACAAATCACTTCAACAGCCAGCGGCCTCGATAATCTGGATCTCGGTAGTAAGGTAAACACCATCCTGCTAAAAAAGACGCTGGATAACCAACAAGAAACCATCGCCAGCATCATTAACTCAGTCCCAGCGTTACCTTCCAACCCGGCAATTGGGCGCAATATTAATATTACGGTTTGAGTTGATGATATGTAGGTGGCTGGTGGGGGGATTGTCTGCTTTGAGCGAGAATCGGACGATGCAGGAAAATATAAAAAATAAATCCCTTAAAAAGGTAGCGTTACTAACCGTCCAAAATAATATAAAGTTTATTAAATAGTTTAATACCCTTATCGTAACCTTGAAAGGAACTGGTAATGCTAGAAATAAATAAAAATGAGTGGGTGATAAATGCTCAAAAAGCAATTGTTAAAGAGTTATCAGATAGCTTTCAAAACCAGCAGCAAGACTCATGGAGTGAAAACTATATAACAACTAGGATGTTGATAGCACTTCTAAGTTTTGGTCAAGATATTAAATGGACTTCCATGTCTCAGAGAATAAAATGGGATTCATTTAAATTAAAAGGTGCGAAAGAAACTGCACTTGGTGATATCGCGTTTTTTATAAAAATAATGCTAACATCTGAATTGTATTTAGAGGGGGTTGTCTTTTATGAGGCTAAAAGGCAATACTACAATGAAAAATATGATCCACTAGGATTTAATTCAATTAAACTAGATCAGTTAATTAGAATTCAAGAGGTTACAAACGCAAGTAATATTCTGTTATACGATGTGGATATTAAAAGAGAGAGTGCTGGAGCTTTTTCCTTACCTACAGTTTTCGTTGAGAAGTTAATAAGTGAAGCACCA
Source organism: Rouxiella sp. Mn2063 (assembly GCF_049319665.1). Taxonomy (NCBI): domain Bacteria; kingdom Pseudomonadati; phylum Pseudomonadota; class Gammaproteobacteria; order Enterobacterales; family Yersiniaceae; genus Rouxiella; species Rouxiella sp. Mn2063. The sequence goes on from NZ_JBMOUD010000018.1 coordinate 81,530, forward strand.
TTAGCTGTACCGGGTCGTATATTGACCCATTATGGCAATCCTTGGGTGAAATCATTGTCTGAAAATCTTTCCGGCTTTGGCCTCGATTATTCACCAGATGCGGTGAATAAGATGAAGGAAATTATAAAATCGTCAGAACAACCATTACATATTATTAATGCTAGCACGAGTATGCTAGGTATAATCGATCCTGAATTGGACAGCAGCTTTATTCCAATGGATAGCTATGAAAATCTGATCTCTCCTCCATCGCCAGATCCAACCATCTCACGTTCCAAGAAAAATAGGATGGGTTAAATATTGAATGTTTCCCTCTTTAAAAAGCATTAACTGAGGGGAATTTTTCGTTCGATGTCCGCTTCTGGCACAAAGCGGACAGTCATACCTGCTTAAGTCACTGGCTTAGCGTAGGATATTTTCCGTTTTCCAAGAAGCCCCCCAATATGGCGCGCGGAGAGTCTCCGAAATAGCGCCCGCGGGGATGCCCATTCTGCAGAGCCTGAATATACAAAAAAGCTGCATTCACGGCTTATCAACTACGGCCCGAGATCACACAGGACTGGACATGACAATCAGAGCGTCAGAACCGTTCTGCTAGTTTTCCCGTGGCGTCGATTGCAGGCTGCAAGCTTCTGATTAACTCCTTCAGGTCATACATACTCTTGCATAATGAAGTCTCTGGCTGGCTTGAATTTACAAAAGGGTTCGGGTTTTGAGAGTGTGACATCTGGTTTTTCATATTTGTCATGCTTTTGACAGCCATGAACCAGGTACTGTCGTTAATCAGATTAAGGATGAAGGTCATCTCTGTGTTCAGATTAAGTCGCGAATCCATCAAACGAGTTATTTCTTCATTTATACGAGTATTTTCATTATAAAAGTACCCGAACCAGTCTGCATATATCATCTGTGGGCTTACCTGAATGATTAATGGAGCGGTATTGGTGAATGGGGCAATACCCGTAAACGCTTTATAAAAATCATCCGCCGCTGAATCATAGCTCAGGGTAGGGGATACACCGCGCATATGGTCCTCAAAACTCTTCTTAATCCGTGTCAGGATAAAATTAACAAACACCGCACTGGTTTTCTTTTCTGCAAAAACTGGAGGGTGAATACAAAACATATAAAAAATGTAGCTGGCGATCACAGAGCCAAGAACGCTCTCCACTACCGGGCTGACCGAAGACATAAAGCGCAGCGGAGCGGCGATACCGTTCAGAACCAATACCTTGATCAACAGTACAGCTAGACTGCCGAGGCCGATCCAGTGATAAAGCGCATCTGCAGAACTGAGGAATCGCCATATCTTTATGCACCTACCAGGCTTTGTTTTTCTCATATTATTCATTTTATACTCCCATAAAGAGTACCCAGATTACTGCCCTTCGGGATAAAACAACTTCGCCCGTGTGGCCAATCGGTATACAGGGTCTGAAGCCCAACCGTGCGAAACTGTACGCTAAGTATTTTTTTTGATCAGGCTGGGCGAGTAGAGAAAACGAGGGTCTTCCCGTTGATACACGTAGCCATGCGGTTTTCAGCACTAATAAATTCGGTAACCAAGTCAACGTAAGCCTGACCAATAATTCCAAGAGATTATAGACTTAAAATGCTCCTAACGTACGTTTTCGTTCCAATAGGCTTCAACCCCCGCAGACATCGTAATTATTGGCGGTTTAATACTTCTCGTGGTTCATGGGCGCGCGTAGGTGTCGAGCTTCGCTGGCGTAGCTTTTTGCTCGATGCACGTCGTCTTCCATAGCTTCGATGGCCTGTTGAGCCTCCGGCTCGGTCAGAGACTTTTCGACCTGGCTTACCAAGCCCCACAAGGTCCACGCGGCAATTAGCACCAAGTCTTGAAATTGCTCGTCAATATAGGCGTTACCGACTTCTTTGTTACGTTTGACGCCGTGCCAGCCAGGTTTTTTCATGAACAAAGGTGTGCTGTCTGGGCCAAACGAAAGTATATAGCCATGCACAAGACTGTTCCTATACTCGTTCAGGTCTACGGCCGCGTCTGCCGCAACCTTGAGAATGGTATTGCATTTAGCTTGTTGGGATTACCGTCACCCAAGCACTTGAACTGGGTCTCGCTGTTCATTTTTTCGGTAAATGGCCGCACGCCGTTGACATCAGTCTCGGTAAGGGTCCAAAGAGCACGTTCGAGCATCGTCACAAACAAGCCGTAAGCCACGATGAACGAGCCAATCAGCATGAGATGGTTTGGCCTTAGACCTAGCATCAACAGTCTAGCTTGCACGTCGAGCGATTTTTCGGGGTAGCTGTATGGCGGTATGCTGCTCCTTTTGTGTTTTTGTGCGTGGGCTTAACAATACCGGCGTCGTGGCTGACAGCGCAAGCTTTTCAAAGTTAGGGAAAATGCATGAAATAGCACCATTGCCGCCGTGGCTGCCAGTGGAAGATCGTACGGTACAGGTCTACCCCAGCGAGTCTGTGTAGGGGGGGGAGGGCCAACCGTACGGAAACGTAAGTTAAGAACGTAATCTTATGATTTCATATCTATAAACTTGTAGCGTGAACAGTCGCGTTTACATTAGTTTTTTACCGGGTTTATTAACACCTGAAATGCCGAAAACCACATGGCTACTGGCGTTAACGAAAAGAGTAAACAAAACCCTTATTTGCCTGTTACTAGCGTTCACGCAAGGAAAAGCTGAAATAGCTGGCATAGGTCGCCAGAACCGCGTTATGAGAAGTTTTGCCGGGTAACAATAAATGCCTTTGAGAGGCTTGAGCGGAGTGCGGTGAAAGTCGCACGCTCCGTTCTTAGCAGAGCACAGTCACGCAACTGGCTGTGCTTATCCGACTATAGGTTGTTTTGTCTCACATGTGGATTTTATCAAGAATCCTATCGACACATGCTTGAGCATCTCGAGTGATTTTTCTGTCCATCGTGAGATCACCTATCTCATTAATAGACTCAACGACCATGCTGCCCATTATTAACTCGAATAATTCATCCTGTGAGTTGACTTCAGAAATCATTTCCTCGTTAAAGAACCGTTCCATTACAATATCAATACTATCACTCATATCCTCTCCCACGACCTTACCATTAAAGTTTCCAAGGAATAACCGGAGATAGAGTGACGCAGTGATCGAATCAAGATCATCACCAAGAGAATTAGATATATTAATAAAATGACTAACCACATTCCTATCTCGCCCATTCTTACCGACAACTAAATGCTCTGTCAAACCTTCAGATAATATAAAGTTCACTTGGTTTTCATTAACATATCGGTCATTCATCTCAAGCCTAAGAACAGCCAATGCATAAATTATAGACTCTAGCGTGGTTACATCATTTTTAAGACCATGGATGTTGTTTTTATCTACATATTCATTTCTTATGTAGATAATTGTTTTAGATAAAAAAACATTTACCTCATGTCTAACAAATTCACCAGCCGTTTTGTTTTTTTCGTCATCAAAAAAACCAAAAAAAGAATCAACCCCTTTACTAACACGCACTCCATTAATAAAACCATCATTAGGAAGGGTTCTATATAGTGATGTTTTTTTCGACGGCGCTGGTCCTAGTGTTGGTACTGGTGTTGGCACTCGTGTTGGCACTGGTGTTGGTACTGGTGTTGGTGCTATTTGAGATTCCACTGAAAATTTACTTAAAATAAAATCATTAAGCTTGTTAAAAAGATTATTCAAATCTTTATATGACGGCTGAGTTGTATTTATTAACTCAATATCATTTAAATAAACAGAAACAGAAATTACTTTTTTCTCAACAAAGAAAATAGTTTTATCATTAAACGTGAAAGATAAAGGTTTCGCCATTTGCCCTTTGGCGTAAACACCATTATTGGTAATAACCAACCCATTTTTTGCGCTACCAAAAACAGTGTCGTCAACTATTATCAATATATCACTAGATGATAGGTCAGGGCAAAAGGAGTTAATTGCGTTAATTATCTTACTTTTAGGTATATTCGGTTTTATATAAAAATTATCCGCATTAACCAAACTAGAACCAATAAAATCCAAAATATTCACTTATTTCTCCTGTAGCATACTAATCTACTAATACCCAACTAAAACCAAGGGGATCCTAGCATATTTGGACGCCTCCTCATTTACTTTTCTCTCCCCTAATAGATTGGATTTTTAAACTATGAGGGGGCCGCTTGGAATTCTGAAATTATCCTACGTTAATAAAACCAGCATGCGGAGTAAAAAAACACCCGATCAATGGAATTCGGTGGTTCGAGTGTAACCATCGTTTGAACCACGTCGTTTTTAGCAGCCACCTGCCTGTTTTGCCCCGTAGGTTGCTTGGTCAACGGTGTATTTGTCTCCGGCACTTGAGGAAAGTTGATTAATGAGGCCTTTGCACGAGAAGCCCATCATACTGAGATACTGCTTCGCAGATTTCACCGCCTCCTGGTTCCAATCAATGTTCAGGCTGTCCACTGCTACCGTTGCGTCAGAAATCTCGTAACCATCCCCTGCATCCGATGAGAGTTGATCAATAAGCCCGTTCCGTGAGAAGCCCGCCATACTGAGATACTGCTCTGCAGATCTAACGGCATTATTTTGAGGCCCAGTCAAATCTCCCGCCCATGTGGGCGCTGCGACAAACAAAGCGGCAGTCAGTACTATCTTCAAAAAATCCATTGAAATATCTCCATAATCCATAAGGCGCCTCTTACGCCCTCGAAGCCCTTGCCTCGCGGTGCAACTTTACAGGGGCCGCGTGTAAAAGGCGAATAGGGCTGTTTTTAAGCATCGGTGTTTAGCAACTGCTTGAATTGACGCTGCTGTGTCGTTTCTGCGTCCGAAACCGAACGATTACCGTACACCACTCTGTCTGTATGTCCGAAAGTGAGTACAACTACAAATGGATAGCCTGATAGTTCCGTACATCCCTTACTGTCAGGGGTTTCCGCTCAATGGGACGAAATCACCCGCTAAGCTTAAACCGCTTAACGTAGGATAATTTCAGAATTCCAAGCTGCCCCCATTTAGTACGGCATCAATTAATTTTTGTTATGCTCTTCCGGAAATACTGTGGTCTAAATAAAATGATGAGCACAAAAATTCAAGATTTTCATATGACAGAGCTTGCTCTATTGAGCCATTTTCTGGGTGGAACTTAATCCTCGATACGGGAGCCGAAACTGCCAAAGGAAAGAGCATCTGTGTCTGTTTATAGGTTTGAAAAAGGTTACTCACTGCCTGAACCATGAGCGGATCGTCAGAATTTTCGGCATCCGACAACAGAACCAGGGAAGCCAAAATTTTTCCTGTGTTGTCCCATAGCCCAGCAATATACACTTGCTTAAGTGATAAATGGGCTTCAAGTGGGGAGATAGGTGACTGAACGGGATAGGTGGTTAATGTTGAATCTCCACTGTAAACACATAGAAATATCGACATTGCTTGCATTCTAATTTCCTTATATTCATCCAAATGAAAGTCCCGAGAAATCAAATTTTTTACTATTTTAGGTTCTCTGACTTGTGTTTTAAGGGAAGTGTAAATTTGTATCGGCTATAGAGGGGGAAACTTTAGGTATTTCTACCTTTAGGCTCCATCAATTATCCTGCTTCCAGGACCTAACACTGATGCCGTCGTTTATCCCAGTTGCTGATGTGGCTAAGATGCGCATAGCGCATGAAGGCGACAAATAGTGTCACATATGATACCTCAGCTTATAGTCGCCGGTGACGCGGCGCAGCCGCCCAGGTTTGATAGATATTACCGATGCCCCCCCTCGCTCTGCCAGACCATTCCCGCTCACAGCAATGAAACGTCAAGGTAGGGTTCAGTTTGGAGATCGGAAATTTTGTACGTTAAGCACATTATTCAAGCAAACTAGATACGTAATGGATTGATTTAGCGTCAGTGGCTATCGTTTTTATGTTATCGCTCTACTTTTATCGCATTTAGGTTATCCGATTAAGGCCAAATCCCCTGAAAACGCTGTATAGCGCGGTAGTACACCATACTGCGACAACGTAGCCTGTTCACATAACAGGCTTACCGTACAATAATTATCTACATCCAAACTGACCCCTACTTCAACCATCAAAAGAAGACGCTTGTTTGTAATGGTCTAATCATTTCGGACACTTTGTTAGAGATATAATGAGCAACGCTAACGAGGTGAGAATGCGAAGAAAAACGTTTACCCATGAGTTCAAGCAGGAATGTATCAATTTGGTTCTGCAGCATAAGTACCCGGTGACTGTAGTGGTCAACAAAAACTGGCCACAGCTTTAGAGTTTTTCCAGAACAATCGTTCTGATTCATTCGGCGTCAAACCACCATTATATTGATGAGGTCTGAGTTGGCTGTAATATCCTGTGATGTAATTCGTTATTGCCGTGCTGGCTTCGCTAAAATTCGCGTAGCCATTATCCGGTAGCCACTCTGTTTTCAGGCTTCTGAAGAACCGTTCCATTGGACTGTTATCCCAGCAATTTTCCCGGCGACTCAGGCTTTGCTTTATCTGATATCTCCACAGTAACTGTCTGAAATTCCTGCTGGTATAGTGACTGCCTTGATCCGAGTGATGCAGTAAATTAGCCGGTTTTCCCCGTGCTTCCCAGGCCATCGACAGGGCTTTACCTGTCAGTGCGGAATCAGGGAAAAATGACATCGCCCAGCCAACCGGTTTACGGGAAAACAAATCGAGGACAACAGCCAGATAAGCCCAGCGTTTTCCCGTCCAGATATAAGTCACATCACCGCACCAGACCTGATTAGGCTCTGTAACAGCAAACTGGCGATCCAGATAATTAGGGAACTCAATGTGTTCCTTAGACGCCTTCTTATAACGATGGCCAGGTTGCTGACAGCTGATAATATTGAGCGTTTTCATCAGCTTTTTTGCCCGCCAGCGGCTCAGTTTTATACCTTTGGTGGTGACCATTGCGGCAATGCTTCGCGCTCCTGCTGAACCGTTACTTTCGCGATAAACTTCACGCACAAGGCTCAGTAATGCCACTCTCGTGGCGTCAGGCTTCCTGGGCTGCCGCCAGTATTTATAACTGCTGCGATGAACCCCAAACACGTTGCACACAACGGCAACAGGAAACCGCGCCCTGAGTTTCTCAACTAATGAGAATTGTTCAGGGAGTCTGACATCAAGAGCGCGGTAGCCTTTTTAATATATTCCTTTACATTTCAACGCGTTGAAGTCTTTTCTTCAACTCACGTATCTCAATCTGCTCAGGTGTCATGGGCGAAGCTATGGGTGATTTTCCCGCTCGTTCTTCTTTCAGTTGTCGAACCCATTTATCCATCGTGGATTTGCCGACGTTCATCGCAGTGGCAGCGGCGGCAACGGTGTAATGCTGATCGAGTACAAGCTGGGCAGCCTCGAGGCGAAACTCGGGGCTAAAATTGCGTCTGTTACGTCCTGTCATAATGTCACCTGTTTTGACTATGAGGTGATGATATCACCTCTATTCAGGTGGCCAAATTCAGTAAACCACTACAAAGCGAGATATTTAGGTGGGAACCATTGTAAGTACCCCGTCAAAACGGTCCATTCACTTTTAGAGATCTTCCGACATACTGATTATGTCCCCTGAGGAGATCG
>NZ_JBMOUD010000019.1:0-74409 GCF_049319665.1 Rouxiella sp. Mn2063
ACCGGAAGAATACCGGCTGATGGCTGAAAACCCGGAAGTCTCAAAAAGTGCCTGGAACTAAAGCTGGGATACTTACAATTTAACCCGGCTCCACTCAAGTTGAAGAACTTTATTATGCTACAACTTGAGTGCTTGTTCTGACCATACAGCATATCAACCACTGGAACTGCCCGCTTAAGTTCGATATCTGACTGCTTTTACTCTGCCGTTGGCTTGTGACACAGTCATCAAACTCGCTGCGAGTGTGACTCATCCCCAATGATTAACGCTGAGGATGACGTTTTTATCAGGCGGATTGTGTTTACAGTACAAACTCAAACAACTCATCGTGTGTGGCGACGACCGCCATCCCATTTGGCAGAACCCACCCGCGGAACATCCCCAGCGTGTTATATGGTGCACAAACGTTGCCGTGAGCATCAATCGCAATAGCACCCGCGCCCACGCCGAGTTGTTTGAATTCACCTAATACTAATTTATTGGCCGCTTGTTCCAGCGTTTCACCGCCGTAACTCATACGGGCGGCAATATCGTAAGCCATCACATGACGAATAAAGAATTCCCCTTGGCCGGTGCCAGATACTGCGCACACACCGTCGCGGGCGTAAGTGCCTGCACCAATGATTGGGCTGTCGCCGATGCGTCCCGCTGGTTTATTGGTGTAACCGCCGGTAGAGGTTGCCGCTGCCAGATGGCCATTAATATCGCGAGCCACTGCGCCAACGGTGCCGTGTTTCTCCGATTCTCTGGCGGCTTTATACGTGCCAGCCTGCTGGTGGCGGCGCATAGATTCTAATGCCGCAAGGCGGCGTGGCGTGGTGAAGTAATCCGACTCAACACATTCCAGACCTTGTTGTTTGGCAAAATTATCGGCCCCCTCAGCGGTAAGCAGTACGCTTTCTCCTAAATCGAGCAGGCGGCGGGCGGCCAGCACCGGGTTACGGATATGGCGCGCGCCGCACACGGCACCAGCGGCCAACGTTTCGCCATCCATAATCGCCGCATCCAATTCGTGTTCGGCGTCGCTATTGAGTGCCGCACCATAACCGGCGTTGAAATAGATAGAGTTTTCCATCACTAATACGGTGGCTTGTACTGCGTCAACGGCGGTGCCGCCGCTGCTAAGAACGTGCCACCCGGCGCGCAATGCTTGTTTGAGATGCTCACGCGCTTCTTCCCATTCTGTCGGGGTCATATCTTCTGGGGCCATCACGCCGCAGCCGCCGTGCAATGCCAAAGAATAAGGAATGTGGTGTTCAGTCATGACAGATTGCTCCATTGCTCAGCGCGTTAAACAAGATGGCAGGCAACGTGTTGCCCACCGGGTTTTTGGGCTAATATCGGGCGTTCGGTTCGGCAACGCTCGGTGACGTGCGGACAGCGGGTATGGAAGCGACAACCGGACGGAGGTGATAGCGGGCTTGGCAGCTCGCCGGTCAGGCTGACATTTTTACCGCGCTCGTTCGGGTCCATACTCGGTGCTGCGTTTAATAGCGCTTGAGTATAAGGATGCAGCGGCGTTTGATACAGCGTTTCGGTATCGCCAACTTCGACCACTTCCCCCAGATACATCACCGCGACGCGGTGCGAAATATGACGTACCAGCCGTAAGTCATGTGCCACAAACAGTACGCTTAAAGAGAGTTTTTGCTGTAAATCGAGCAGTAAATTCACCACTTGCGCCTGAACGGAGACATCCAACGCAGAAACCAGTTCATCAGCGATCAATACGTCGGGCTGCACCGCTAAGGCGCGGCTGATACCAATACGCTGGCGCTGGCCGCCGGAAAACTCGTGCGGCAGTTTGTCGATGGCGTCAGCGGGCAGACGCACTAACTCCATTAGTTCAAGTATACGCGCCGGGATCTGCGCTTTCGGGCACATGTTATGTACTGATAGCGCCTCGGTCAGCATCTGACCCACGGTCATTCGTGGATTAAGTGAACTGTACGGGTCTTGGAAAATCATCTGCACCTGACGGTTAAAGCTGCGCCGGGCTTTGCCCTGTAGTGCGGAAATATCTTTGCCGTTAAAGCGAATTTTACCGTCACTGGTCTCGAGCAAACCGACCATTGCGCGGGCGAGGGTGGATTTACCGCAGCCGGATTCGCCAACGATGCCGAGCGTTTCACCACGCTGCATCTCAAGGCGCACGCCGTTTAACGCCTGCACATATTTTCGCGGTTTACCTTGCAAGCGGTCCAGCAGCGGATAAGCCAATGGGAAGTGCACCATCGCATCTTCTACGCTGAGGATCGACAGATTCGGTGAGTAGGTCGTTTCGCTCATCTCAGGCTCCTGATGTTGGCTGCAAAGTGGTGGCAGCAGGCAAGTCGGCATAATGATGGCAGGCCACGTGATGCTGCGTATTCAGGCTGTCCAGGATAGGAACTTCCTGCTCGCAGCGTGCGGTTTTATAACGACAGCGTGGGCTGAAACTACAGCCTTTTGGCAGGTTTAGCAGCGATGGCGGCGTACCTTCAATCGACAGCAGCGGCGTACGCTCACCGCCGGTTTGCGGCACTGAAGCCATTAACCCTTGAGTATAAGGATGGCGTGGTTGGCTGAAAATCTCGGCCACAGGCGCATTCTCGACGATGCGTCCGGCGTACATCACCGCGACGCGATCGCACAGCTGGGCGACGACACCCAGATCGTGGGTAACGAAGATCATGCCCATACCCAATTCATCACGCAGGGTCGACAGCAGTTTGAGGATCTGCTCTTGAATGGTGACGTCCAGCGCGGTCGTTGGCTCATCGGCAAGTAATAACTGCGGATTACCCGCCAGCGCGATAGCGATCATCACCCGTTGACGCATACCGCCAGAAAACTGATGCGGATAATCATCAACCCGCATTTCTGGTGCCGGTATACCCACCTGATTTAACAGCTCAATGGCGCGGGCGCGGCGCTGTTTTCGATTGAGGTCAGTATGCGCCGCCAGGCTTTCATCAATTTGTCGCCACACGGTTAATACCGGGTTTAGGGCGATCATTGGTTCCTGGAAAATCATCGCGATTTCGCCGCCGCGTACCGCTCGCAGCTCTTTTGGCGGCATGTCGGATAGTTCACGACCTTGCCACTGGACAGACCCGGAGATATCGGTGGTTTTTGGCATCACCCGCAACAAAGAGCGCAAGGTGACGCTTTTCCCCGAACCGGATTCACCAACCAATCCCAAGATTTCGCCAGGTTGTAAGCTAAAACTCACGTCCTGAATCGCCCGCAACGTACCGCGTGGCGTATGGATCAGAGTGTTTAATTGGCTGACGCGTAGCAGGCTATCGGCCGCTGGAGGTTGATTAAGTGCTTCTTCATTATGTGTCGTGTCAGGCATTGCTGTGTTAGGCATGAGTCGCCCTCGCATCTGTGGCGTTGGCCTCGTCTGGCTGACAAGGCCCGCTGTTATTAACCGTGATCAACTATTTGGATCAACTATCGTGAGCTGCTCGCTCGATCAACCTAAGCGCGCTCAACGATGGCCGGGGCGTAACCAGTCGGCAATCAGGTCGCCTAGCAGGCTAAAGCCTAGTCCGGTGACCACAATGGCAATACCGGGGAAAATAGTGATCCACCAGGCGGTATCCATAAAGTTTTTACCGGCGGCGATCAATACGCCCCACTCAGCGGCGGGTGGCTGCGCACCAAGGCCGAGATAGCCCAGACTAGAGCCAAGCAAGATAGCCAGCGCCATATCGGTCATCCAATACACAAGCGTGGTAGTAATGACGTTGGGCAGCACGTGGCGAAAGATAATGCGCAGCGGGCTATAACCCATCACTTTACCGGCAGCAACATAATCAAGGCGCTTTTGTACACTGACTTCACCGGCGATCAGGCGGGCATAGAACACCCAATAAATGATGCCCACCGCGATGTACATGCTGTTCAGGCCTGGGCCGAGGATTGCCACAATAGCAATTACCAACACCAGCAATGGAAACGTGATCACAGCATCAACAATGCGTTGAAACAGCACGTCGGCAATGCCGCCAAAATAGCCGACTAACAATCCGGCCAAGGTACCGAAAATCATCGGGAACAAGGTGGTAAAGAAGGCGATTTGCAGATCAACCTGGTAGGCGTAGATCACCCGGGCAAAGATATCGCGGCCAAAGTTATCGGTGCCGAACCAGTGTTGCAGACTCGGCCCTTTTAGGATGGCGCGAAAATCAAAAGCCAGCGGGTTATAGCTGGTGATCCAGTGTGGGAAGAATGCGGCCACCAGCGTAAATAGCACTATGACACAGCCGAGTAGTGAAGACAGCGGCAGGTGTCGTCGCCATGAACGGGTCAGTGAACGTTGGGTGATCAGTTCGCTCATCTTGCTCTCCGTGGGTCAATCATTACCTGCACGATATCGGTGATCAGAAATATCAGCGACACCAGTACCGACAGCACGATCACCAAGCCTTGTACCATCGGGTAATCTCGGCTGAAAATGCTATCGACCATCAAGCGGGCAATGCCCGGTACGGCAAAGACGGTTTCGGTGATCACCGCGCTGCCGATGGTGGTGCCCATATTCAATGCGAAGAGCGTCAACATTGGGATCAGCGAGTTGCGCAGTACGTGGCGCAGCAAGATCACCCGGCTGTTTAATCCTTTGGCGCGAGCAAAGGTGATGTATTCAGCATCCAGCACGGCAATAATTGAGTTACGCAGACTGTTAATCAGGATTGAGGTAATGCTCACGGCCAGCGTCAACGCCGGTAAAAACAGGTGATACAGTTTTTGCCCAAAAGTATCGCCATAGCCACCGACCGGGAACCAATGCAATTTAGCCGAAAGCAGCGTCAGCAAGACCAGCCCGATATAAAACGTCGGCATCGATAAAGTGACTTGCGACGTACCGCGAATCGCCACATCGGCCACGCTGTTGCGTTTCAATGCCGAGATAAACGCCAGCGGTATCGCCATGAGAAGCGCCATCACGCCAGCCATGGCGGTCAGTAACAAGGTAACCGGCAAACGTTCGGCAATGACTTGGGTTACCGGCGCGTGTGATGAATAAGAAGTACCCAGATTGCCGCTGGCGACCTGGCGAACAAAATCATAAAACTGTACTAACAACGGTTTATTCAAACCGAGCTGTGCATTGATACGGGTGACGTCGGCGGTGGTCGCTCGGTCGCCAATCATGGCGCTGGCCGGATCGCCCGGTAGCAGACGCACCAGCGTAAATGTCACCACCAGAATCACCAGCAGTGTGGGAATAATCAATAATATCCGTTTCAGGATATAGGCAAACTCAGGCACCTGTGCCTCCTGGTTTCATGCTGACATCATTCACAAAACGTCCCTGTCTGGGAGCAAGGCAGTCTGCGCTGCCTTGCATTTCCTCAGTCTTATTAGAATTATTTTTGCAGGTAGGTCTCGGTAAAGATGTTGTTCCCCAGTGGGATCTGCACGAAGCCGTGAACATCTTTCTTCAGCGCTACCGGGTAGGAGCTTTCATATAGCGGAATGCTTGGCCCGGTAGTGTTGTAGATATCCTGAATTTGTTTGTAATCTTGCGCACGCTTAGCCGGATCGATCTCTTTTTGCGAGGCTTCAAACAGTGCATCTAAATGGTCGTCTTTCCAGCCGGAGTGCAATGCCTGAATGTTTTTCGAATAGGCAAAGTAGGTGGTGATTTCATTCGGGTCGGCAATATCGTCAGTCCACGGCGACAGGCGCATCTCGAAATTACCTTTACGATAGTTGTCAGTGCGCGTTGCGACATCGACCTGATTAATCGACAGTTTAACCCCAATCTGCGACCACATTTGTTGCAGGGCGGTGGCAATACTGATGTCATCTTCGTTACCAGACAGGATCATCAGGCTAGTGCTAAAGCCATTCGGATAACCGGCCTCTTTCAACAGTTGCTGCGCCTTTGCTACATCGACCGGATACAGCGGTTTGGTGCCGGAGTTGAGCGGAGTAGAGGTCGACATAAAGGAGGTCATCGGCTTGCCGATACCGAACGTCACCAGTTGGATAATGGCATCTTTATCAATGGCGTAATTCAGTGCCTGACGCACTTTCGGGTTCGCCAACGGGTTTGGCTTGCCGTCGATTTGTGGGCGAGCGTTGACGTTAGCATATTCCACGCGGGTTGACGGATAGAGCATCATATTGAGCGATGGATCGCCTTGCAGCTCTTTAACGCGAGAATAAGGAATAAACTCAGCACCATCCAGCTCGCCTGATTGCAGTTTCAGGATGCGGGTTGCATCGTCAGGGATGATTTCAAATTTGATGCCATCCAGGTACGGCAGGGATTGGCCATCCGCCCCTTTCGCCCAGTAATACGGGTTGCGTACCAGATTCATGGTGGAGTTATGCTGCCAGGATTTCAGCACAAACGGGCCGGAACCGACAGGATGTTGCGCAAAGGCTACCGCTTTATCGTGATCGGTTTTCCCCGGTTCCGCTTCAAATTCTTTCGATGGCATGATCGAGGTATTGAATACCGTTAATGCGCTCAAGATCGCCGGATCTGGATGAGAAAGATGGATCACCACGGTTTGCGGATCGCTGATGCTTACGCTATCGATTGCGCTGACCAGGAATTGCCAAATGCCGTTACCCGGCTTGCTGGCACGCTCGAGTGACCATTTCACATCTTCTGCGGTGATCGGCGTACCGTCGGAGAATTTAGTGCCCTGGCGCAGCGTTAAGGTGACGCTTTTGCCGTCGTCAGACACTTTCCATGCCGTCGCTAACCCCGCCTCAATGCCTTTACCATCGTTGGTTGGGTGTAACAGCGTGTCGTACAGGTTAGAGAGGATCCAGATATCGTAGTTATCTTCGGTGTATACCGGCTCAAGGAAGATACTGTCGGCGTAACGGCCATACACCATAGTGCCACCACGATGGATCTGATCGGCAGCTTGTGAGGCAGAAACGTTGAGTACGCCTGCTGTCAGTAACGCTGCCAAGGTCAATTTTCGTATTATTGTCATTGCCATGCCCTCTAATTCGTCAGAAATGAAGTGCCCGTCATGAAGTTGCTTGGGTCTTAGCAAAGGGCTAAGACAAGGTATTACGTGGGTTCATTGAATCTTGTTATTCACGGCACATGGCCTATCTGTTCTAATGAACCAATACGATATTTGTAGCATTGCTCACTCGTTGTCAATAATTAGCGCAAAAAAAATGCAACAAAATCGGTATTTCTAATATGTCAGTACACTTTTTAAAGTTTTTTTCTTTTTTACTCTTGCGTTGCTGCAAAATAGAGCAGTAATGTATTATCAGACCAGTACAGTTATTAAGGCAGGATATGGAATTTCATCTCGATCGACAGTCTTCTCTTCCCCTGGGTGTTCAACTGCGGGGCATGATCGAATATGCCATTACCTTTGGCGCACTAAAGCCCGGCGAGCAGTTGCCTTCAGTGCGAGAGATGGCGGAGTTGGTTGGCGTTGCACCGATGACGGTGGCGCAGGTATATCGAGAATTGAAAGAAGCCGAACTGGTGTACAGCAAGCCCGGCTCAGGAACCTTTATTGCCGATGCAAGTGTACTACAAAGCGCGGGTATTCAAGATCTCGACGATTTGCATCAGCAGGTGGATAAGGTGATCGATTGTGGTTTAGCGCTGGGGATCAATGCCAATGATCTTGGTGCGTTAGTCAGCAGCCGTTTTAACGATCGTCAGCGGAAATTGCAGAAGAAAAAGGTGTTTTTAATCGGCAACTTTGTGCAATCCGCCCGTGATTATGCAGAGGCGATTGCCGAAACCTTGGGGGATATTGCCGATATCGAGTCGACAACTGTATCGGAGCTTAATCAGGATGAAGCTTTACGCAAGCGAGCCAGCGGTGCCGATCTGCTGCTGACTTTTGCGCACCGTCGACGTGAGGTGAGTCAATTACTCCCAGGACAACCGCTGCTCAATATCAGCTTTATTCCATCAGAAACGACCCGACTCTCTCTGGCGTCACTCGACCCTCTCGCCAAGGTGCTGGTGGTCTCTATTTTTCCAGAATTTACCTCGCTGATGGCCAATGGCGTTCAGCGATTCGCTCCACATGTGCATTCTGTCACGGTTACCCAACGTGATGATCCAAAACTCGATAGCCTGATGAAACAAACCGATGCGTTGGTCTATGCCACCGGCGCCGAATCATTAGGCGAGCAGCTTGGCGTCGGCCAGCACTGCTTTGAGTATCGCCATGTTCCTGACGCAGGTGAGATCCAGCGGGTGGTTATCCCATTATTGCAGCAGGGCCTTTTAACATCGTCCAACACTAGGGAACCCAATGAGAATTAGTGAGATGAACTGGCAGCAGCTCGAGCGCTACCTGCAAACCGATGACCGGGTCATTGTGCCGCTTGGCAGTACCGAACAGCACGCTATGCTCAGCCTGTCGGTGGATTCGATTCTGGCAGAAAAAGTCGCGCTTGATGCTGCAGAGTTGTCGGGCGTGCCGGTGTTTCCTGTGCTGCCTTTTGGGATGACACCGGCGTTCAGTGATTATCCCGGCACCATTAGCCTGAGTATGCAGACCTATATCGGTGTGATTAACGACATCCTCAACAACCTGAAACGCCAAGGCTTTCGGCGCATTCTGTTTGTGAATGGTCATGGCGGTAACTCGCCGGCGCAAAATATGATCAATGAGTGGATGGTGAATAATCCTGGCATCACGATTCAGTTTCATAACTGGTGGAACGCGCCAGCAACGTGGGCGAAAGTCACTGACATTGACCCTATTGCCTCCCATGCTTCGTGGATGGAAAACTTTCCCTGGACACGCCTGACCGGTGTTGAGATGCCAGATACCCGCAAGCCAATGATAAGCCTGAGCGAATTACGCAAAAAAGACCCGGCAGGCGTGCGTGCCTATCTTGGTGATGGTAACTACGGCGGTTACTACCAGCGTGCAGATGATGAAATGCTGGCTATCTGGCGCACCGCAGTGGATGAACTGCGCGAGATTATCGACACCTTATAACGGGGAAGTGGCCGCATGTCAGAGAATACGCAAGCATTACAACCGATGGTGATTTGGGGAGCCGGCGCGATTGGTGGGGTGATCGGCGCGGCATTTATTCGCGCAGGCCAGCCGGTGATCTTTGTCGATAACGTAGCAGAACATGTTGCGGCGATTAATCAGCGAGGGTTGAAGATAACCGGGCCAATGGGCGATTTCAGGCTCGAGGCGCAGGCTTTTTTGCCAGAACAGCTGGTCGGTGAATTTGACTGCATCCTGCTGGCGGTAAAATCTCATCATACCGAAGCGGCGATGGCAGATATTGCGCCGCATCTTGCTGAGCAAGGCTGCGTGGTTTCGCTTCAAAACGGTCTTAATGAACACCGTATTGCCGAGGTCGTTGGTGTTGAGCGCACCGTCGGTGCCTTCCTGAATTTTGGCGCGGATTTTCTCGAACCGGGGGTGATTCACCACGGTGGGCGCGGCGCGGTGGTCATCGGTGAGCTTGATGGGATAACGCGTCCTCGTACCGAGTACCTGTTCTCGCTGTTACAAACGCTTGATAGCGCGGCGGTGTTAACCGATAACATCTGGGGTTTTTTGTGGGCCAAGATGATTTATGGCGCATTGCTATTTGCGACGGCATTAACCAACGACAGCATTGCCGATGTGTTTGCCACGCCGCAGTGTCGCCCGGTATTGACAAGGTTATCGCTAGAAATTGGCGAGCTGGCTGCGGCGCAGAATATCAAACTGCAGGCCTTTGACGGGTTTGACCCGCAGGCGTTCTTACCCGATGCCTGCCCAGAGCAAACTCAAAAGTCCTTTGATGACATGGTGGCGCATAACCGCCGTTCGGCGAAATCTCATTCTGGCATCTGGCGTGATTTAGCGGTGCGTAAGCGTCCGACTGAAGTTGATGCCCAGATTGCTTGCGCTATTCCTATTGGCGCGCGTTTCAATTTGCCGATGGCGTTAACTACGCAATTAGTGGCGCTGATTCATCAGGTGGAACGCGGTGAGTTGCCGCAGTCGCAAGAAACGTTGGCTCTGCTGGATATCTAATTACAGGACTCTACCATGCAAAACAGTTTTGATTTTACCGGCCGTCGCGTGTTGGTGACGGGCGCTGCCCAAGGTTTTGGCCGCGCGATTGCTCAAGCATTTTCTGCACGCGGTGCGTCAGTTATCGCCTGTGATATTCAGCAGCAATTAGTTGAAGAAACGGCGGCGTTATGCGGTGAAAACTGCCAGGCGCGGCTGCTGGATATCAGCGATGCGGCGGCGGTGAAAGCCTTATTTGATGAGTTAAACACTAAAGGTCAATCGATTGATACGCTGGTAAATAACGCCGGTGGCGTGGTCGGTCAGCAAGGTCAGCCGCTTGAAAACGTCACTTTTGAACAGTGGCAGGCGATTGTTAACGTCAACCTGACCGGCGCATTTTTGATGTCGCAAGCGGCAGTCAGCGCCATGAAACACAATAAATTTGGCCGTATTATCAATATCTCCAGCCGCGCTGGATTAGAAATCAGCCTGACCGGTATTCAGGCTTATGCCAGTGCCAAGGCTGGACAAATTGGCTTAACCCGCCAGTTAGCCCACGAACTCGGCCCGTGGAATATTACCGTTAATAACGTTGCCCCCGGTTTTATCCGCAGCAACCCTTCCACCGAAAAGCAGTGGGAGGCGATGGGTGAAGAAGGGCAGCGCCAGCTAATAGAACGTATCGCCCTCAAACGCCTTGGCGTCGCAGAAGATATCGCTCATGCGGTTCTCTACTTTGCTTCCGACTGGGCTAACTGGGTCACCGGCCAAATACTCAGCGTCGATGGCGGCAAATAATCTCAGCGTAAGCCCCAAGGATGGGGAGTCATGCAGCTAACGCAGAGATGGCATCCAGTATTACCGGTATATCAACGCCGCCGTTCGTCGGCGTTTCTTTTATCGTAATAACCTCAGTTGTCTCTCGCCCTTTATTGATCTATTAGTTTTCGTTCAGAATCCAATAGCCTGTCTTTTGACCTCTGGCCTTCATCCTTTTGATCTTGGCCTTAAATAGCGCATCTTATCGGCCAAGCGAGCGAACTCGCGCCGTTCCAAGATAAATACCCGCCAGTAATTTTCCTCAACCTTCTTTGTTGGTTTCTATAAGTAATAATCCCATAATGATCTTTCCACTAAGACGATGTAAATTAACTGCAATCTCGACATATTATATTTGAATTGCTTACTGAACCTTTACGATGTCCTAAAAACAGTTTTGGTTTATTTTCTGGATAATAAAATTTCTTGTTGAAACGCTTATTTCAACTTTTCCATTTAAATATCACTGCGAAATTAAGAAACTTATGCTGCCAACTGCCCCGTCAAGCTCGAAAAAACGTACAAAGTTATGGTTCCTGCTGGCGGTTATTCTGCTGGTGCTCCTGGTGTGGTTCTTCTTTTTCCATAATCGCCAAACGCCTGAAGGTGGCCCGATGGCACATCGCGGCGAAGGCCAGCGCGGTGAACATCGCGGAGGCAACGGCGGCGGAGGCCGAAACGCCAATATGCGGGCCATGCGCATGGCAATGAACGGCGGTGCCACACCCGTTCAGGCTGGTAAAGCCACGGTTGCCGATGTGCCGGTTTATCTTCGTGCGCTGGGTACGGTAACGGCGAATGCGAATGTGACAGTAACCAGTCGCGTTGACGGGCAGTTGATGAAGGTTTATTTCACCGAAGGACAAAAGGTGAAAGAAGGGCAGCTATTAGCGCAAATAGATCCGCGCAGCTATCAAGCAACGTTGGATCAATATCAGGGCGATTTGGCACAAAATCAGGCATTACTGAAAAGCGCTGAATTAACCTTAGCCCGCTATAAAAAATTATTCGCTCAGGATTCATTGGCTCGCCAGGATCTCGATACCCAGATTGCGACCACAGGACAATATGCCGGGGCGGTAAAAGCCGATTTGGCACAAATTGCGGCGGCAAAACTTAATATTGAATTTGCACGTATTACTGCGCCGGTCAGCGGATATGTTGGATTACGTTTAGTTGATCCGGGAAATATGGTGTCAAGCAGCAGCTCTACCGGCATTGTCACTATTACGCAAACCCAGCCAATTGCGGTGACCTTCAGCGTGCCGCAAAGTAATTTGCAAACGCTGCTGAAAGCGTTGCGTGGCGGTCAGACATTGCAGACCACCGCCTTTGACGAAAATGGCAATAATTTACTGGCACAGGGTAAGCTTTCGTTTATCAGTAACGAAATTGATACCAGCACCGGTAGCGTGAAACTCAAGGCGTTATTCGATAATGATGATGAGGCACTGTATCCGAATCAGTTCGTCAATACGCGCTTGCAGGTTGGTACGCTGAAAGGGGCAACGGTGATCCCATCCGCCGCACTGCAATTGAGTGGCGATGGTGATTTTGTTTATCTGGTGAAACCAGATAACACCGTGTTGCGTAAGCAAGTAAAAGCCGGGCCAGATTTTGGTAACGACCAGGTTGCTATCCTGTCAGGAATCGAACCTGGCGATATGTTGGTTACCAACGGTATTGACCGCTTGAATGATGGCGATAAAGTGCAAATTGTCACTGCCAACGGCCAAAATGCTGCCGAGCCTGCCACGGCGGCTGATGCCACCACGCGCCCGCAACCGGGGCAACAGGAGCCATCTGAGCAGGCTGACCCTCAACGCGTTAAACACAGCCAAGATAGCGAGTCGAAATGAATCCATCTCGCATCTTTATCGAAAGGCCGGTCGCCACTATTCTGTTAATGATTGGTGTGCTGCTGTCGGGGATTTTTGCCTACAACATGCTGTCGGTTTCAGCATTGCCCGAGGTTGATTACCCGACGATTCAGGTCACCACGCTTAATCCTGGCGCCAGCCCTGATGTGATGGCATCTGGGATCACCGCACCATTAGAGCGTCAACTCGGGCAGATGCCCGGGTTGAGCCAAATGTACTCTACCAGCTCGACCGGCTCTTCTTTAATTACCCTGAAATTCTCGCTCGACTTGTCACTTGATGTCGCTGAGCAAGAAGTTCAGGCAGCGATTAACGCGGCGAATAACCTGTTACCCACTAATCTGCCTAATCCGCCAACCTATAAAAAGGTTAACCCGGCGGATGCAGCGGTACTGACGCTGGCGGTGACTTCAAATTCGCTGCCAATGACCCAGGTGCAAGATTTAGTTAACACACGCATGGCGTTGAAACTGTCGCAAATTTCTGGCGTTGGGATGGTGACATTGGCCGGTGGGCAACAGCCTGCGGTGCGTGTGCAGGTCAACCCAAGCGCGCTGGCAGCCCATAATCTGACGCTGGAATCGGTCAACACACTGATTAGCAATAGTAACGTCAATGGTTCGAAAGGTGGTTTTGATGGACCGCATCATTCCATTACCATTGATGCCAATGACCAGCTGCGCTCAGCGGCCGATTACGGCAATTTGATACTGACTTATAACAACGGTGCCGCGCTGCGTTTACGCGATATCGCCACGATTAGTGACGCGCCCCAAAACCAATACTTATCAGCCTGGGCTAATAAGCAGCCGGCGATCATTATTAATATTCAGCGCCAGCCGGGTGCTAACGTCATTGCGGTCGTCGATGCCATTAAAGCACAGCTACCGAAATTACAGTCGGCGCTGCCCAACTCCATTAAAGTCACCATTCTTTCTGACCGAACCCAGACCATTCGTGCGTCGATACACGACGTGCAATTTGAGCTGATGCTCTCTATTGCGCTGGTGGTGATGGTGACCTTCCTGTTCTTACGCAATGTAGCGGCAACGTTGATCCCAAGCCTGGCGGTACCTTTGTCGTTAGTGGGCACCTTTGGCGTGATGTATCTGTCGGGTTTCAGCCTCAACAATCTGTCGCTGATGGCGCTGACGATAGCCACCGGATTTGTTATCGATGACGCCATCGTGGTGGTGGAAAATATCAGCCGCCGTTTAGAAGACGGCGAAACGCCGATGCAGGCGGCGCTGAAAGGCTCGAAGCAGATCGGCTTTACCATTATCTCGCTGACTTTCTCGCTGATTGCGGTACTGATCCCGCTGCTGTTTATGGGCGATATCGTTGGGCGTCTGTTCCGTGAGTTTGCTATCACGCTGGCGGTATCGATTATGGTGTCGATGTTTGTATCATTGACCCTCACGCCGATGCTGTGCGCCTATTTACTGCGCCATATCCCGGAAGAGAAGCAGAGCCGTTTTTACCGTAAAAGCGGGCAGATGTTTGATAAGCTGATTGCCGGTTACGACCGTATGTTAACCGTAGTGCTCAACCATCAGCGTTTGACATTACTGGTCGCGCTGGCAACTTTTGCCGTGACGGCATTGCTGTATATTGCCGTGCCGAAAGGCTTCTTCCCTTCGCAAGATACCGGGATGATCCAAGGGATCACTCGCGCCTCGCAAAGCGTCTCCTTTAGCGAAATGGGACGTCGCCAGCAAGCGCTAGCCGATGTGATTTTGCAGGACAAAGATGTCGAGAGTGTGGCATCGACCATTGGTATCGATGGCAATAATACCAGCTTGAATAGCGGCAGCTTGCAGATCAACCTCAAACCCTTTGATCAGCGTAGCGACCGTGCGGCGCAGGTGATCGCGCGTTTGAAAGAAGAGACGGCGTCGATCCCGGGTATTCAGCTATATATGCAGGCATCGCAGGATTTAACCGTTGATGATCAGGTTACGCCAAGCCAATACCAGTTCACGCTTGATGATACCGATAGCGAAAATCTGCTGACCTGGACGCCGAAACTGCTCGATAAACTCAGCGCGTTGCCGGAATTTAGCGACGTGGTGAGCAACTTACAAACCCAGGGACAGGTTGCCTATGTTGAGCTTAATCGCGATGCGGCAGCCCGTTACGGAATTACCGCTTCCGACGTTGATACCGCGCTGTATAACGCTTTTGGTCAGCGGCTGATTTCGACCATTTTTACCCAGTCCAATCAGTACCGTGTGGTATTAGAAGTTGCGCCGAAATATCAGCAATCGCCAGATGCGTTTAATGATATCTATCTGGCGACTAACAGCGGTAATACCAGCACAACGACCAGCACCAGCAGCAGTGACAGTAACTCAACCAGTACATCTAGCAGCACCGATAATAACTCCAGTTCGGCCTCGGCCAGCACGACGAGTGGCACCTCCGGTACAACCGGCATGGTGAGATTGACCTCGATTGCCACTATTCATATGCGTACCGGTTCGCTATCACAGGCGCGGTTAAACCAGATCCCGGCGGTAACGGTGTCGTTTAACCTCAAAGATGATTACTCGCTGGAAAAAGCGCAGCAGGCTATTCGGGATACGGTGAAAGCCATTGGCATGCCGGATACCGTGACGCTGCATTACCAGGGCGCGGCGGAGTCGTTTGATAACGCTACTGGCAATACGCTGTGGTTGATCCTTGCCTCGTTACTAACGATGTATGTGGTGCTGGGCATTCTCTACGAGAGCTTTATTCACCCGGTGACCATTCTTTCCACGCTGCCGTCGGCGGCGGTCGGTGCGCTGCTGTCGTTACTGTTTAGCGGCACCGAGTTCAGCCTGATTGCTCTGATTGGGGTGATATTGCTGATCGGTATTGTTAAAAAGAACGCCATTATGATGATCGACTTTGCGCTGGAGGCGGAACATAAACAGCATCTGTCGCCGCGTGAGGCGATTCATCAGGCCTGTTTACTGCGTTTCCGACCGATATTGATGACCACGATGGCGGCGCTGCTTGGTGCATTGCCGCTGATGCTGGCGAGTGGTTCGGGGGCTGAACTACGCCAACCGCTCGGGCTGGTGATCGTCGGCGGGTTGATCTTCAGCCAGGTGCTGACGCTGTTCTCGACGCCGGTGATTTATCTGATGTTTGATCGTCTGGCACAGCGCTGGCGGCCGAACCGCAGAACAGCTGCGGCACAGGCGGAATAAATGAATATTTCGCGCTTCTTTATCTTCCGGCCGGTGGCAACCCTGCTGCTGATGATGGCGGTGATCCTGCTCGGTTTGCTGGGTTATCGCTTATTGCCGGTTGCGCCGCTGCCGCAGGTGGATTTCCCGGTGATTCTGGTCAGCGCCAGCTTGCCGGGGGCCAACCCGGAAACCATGGCGGCGACGGTTGCGACACCGCTGGAACGTGCGTTAGGGGAAATCGCCGGGGTCAATGAAATGACCTCCAGCAGTTCTAATGGCAAAACTTCCATTGTGTTGCAGTTTGATTTAGACCGCGATATCAACGGGGCGGCCCGCGACGTACAGGCCGCAATCAACGCTTCACGCGCGTTGCTGCCAAGTAGCATGCCGTCGATGCCGACTTATCGTAAAGCCAACCCTGCCGATGCGCCGATTATCATGCTGGCGCTGACTTCCAAGACGCGCAGCAAAGGCGAGCTGTACGATATTGCCTCCAGCAAACTACAGCAAAACATTGCGCAGATTAACGGCGTGGGGCAGGTATCGCTGGTGGGCAGCGCGTTACCCGGCGTGCGTATCGACTTGCATCCTCAGGCGCTCAGCTCTTACGGTATTTCGCTCGATACCGTGCGTCAGGCAATTGCTAATAACACCACCAATCTGCCGAAAGGGGTATTACAGGGCGGCAGTCAGTCGTGGATGATCGAAGGCAACGGCCAGCAAAGTACCGCTAAAGAGTATCAAAGCCTGATTATCACCTATGTGAATGGGGCAGCGATCCGTTTAAGCGATGTCGCGCACGTGTATGACTCGGTTGAAGACAAATTTAACGTTGGTTATTTCAATAGCACACCGTCGGTAATGATCAGCGTCACCCGGCAGGCCGGTGCCAACATGTTGGATACTATCGAAGCCATTAAGGCGGCATTGCCGACGATGCAAAAAGAGTTACCGGCAGATGTGCAACTTAATCTTGGCCTGGACCGTTCACCAACGGTATCGGCATCATTGCGCGATACCGAAAAAACCTTGCTGGAAGCAACGCTGCTGGTTATCGCCGTGGTATTTGTCTTCCTGCGCAATTTGCGGGCGGTGATCATCCCGGCGCTGGCGCTGCCGGTATCGTTAATCGGTACCTGCGCGGTGATGTATCTGCTCGGTTACAGCTTAGATAATCTGTCGCTGATGGCGTTAATTATCGCCACTGGGTTTGTGGTCGATGACGCCATTGTGGTGCTGGAAAATATTACCCGTCATATTGAAGAGGGCTTAGGGCCGGTACGTGCGGCGATTAAGGGCTCGAAAGAGGTCGGGTTTACCGTGCTGTCGATGACGTTATCGCTGGTGGCGGTATTTATCCCGATGCTGCTGATGGGCAGTATTGTTGGCCGATTGTTCCGCGAGTTTGCAGTTACGCTGACGATTTCGCTGCTGATTTCGATGGTCGTCTCACTGACATTGACGCCAATGTTATGCGCCCGTTTCCTTGGTCGTCGAGCCCCGGTAGAAAAGCGCCAGCCGCGACTCTATCGGTTGATCGAACGTGGGCTAAACGCGCTGCTGTCCGGCTACTCCAAAGGGCTGAATTGGGTGATGCGCCATCAGTTGATTACGCTGTTTGGTCTGTTCCTGACGATAGTACTCAATTTCTATCTTTATACCGTGGTCGAAAAGGGCTTTTTCCCGAATCAGGATACCGGCATGTTGATGGGGATGCTGCGCGCCGACCAGAACACCTCGTTCCAGTCGATTGAGCCGCAGATCATGAAGTACAGCCAAATTATTCAGAATGACCCAGACGTCGAAACGGTGATGAGTTCGGCCGGTGGCAGCGGCTTTGGCTCACGCAACACGGCTTACTTCTTTGTGCGTCTGAAGGATTACAACTTGCGCAAATCGACGGCCAATGAAATCGCCAACCGGGTGATGATGGAGACTGCCAAGCTGCCGGGCGCGCAGATGTTCCTGATGGCCGTGCAGGATTTACGTATCGGCGGCCGTAGCGCCAATGCGCAATATCAATACAGTCTGCAAGCTGACGATCTGGCGCTATTGCGCGAGTGGGGGCCGAAGGTCAAAGACGCATTGCAAAAACTGCCGCAACTGACCGGCGTGGATTCCGACGCGCAAAACGGTGGACAGGAAGTGATGCTCAATATTGACCGCGATCGCGCCACGCGCCTTGGGGTGAATGTGAAAACCATTGACGCCATGCTCAATAACTCGTTTAGCCAGCGCCAGGTCGCGACCATTTATAAAACGCTCAACCAGTATCACGTAGTGATGAACCTGACCGATGATTACACCAGCAATCCTAATGTGCTGAATCAGCTGTTTGTCATCACCGATTCCGGTAAGCAAATCCCGCTGTCTGCGTTCTCCAGTTTCAGTGGAGCCAATGCGCCGTTATCAGTGGCGCATCAGGGGCAGTCAGCGACGACCACCATTGCCTTTAACCTAGCCGATGGCGTCGCGTTGGAAGAAGGACAGGCAGCCATCAAAACTGCGATGGCGCAAATCGGTTTGCCGGGGACGATTCAGGCCAGTTATGCCGGGACGGCACAAGCCGCCGATGCCTTTGCGACGCAGATGCCTTGGCTGATTTTGGCCGCCTTGATGACCGTATATATCGTGCTCGGCATGCTGTATGAGAGCTACATTCACCCGCTGACCATTTTATCTACCTTGCCGTCAGCCGGGCTGGGCGCCTTGCTGCTGATGATCATGACCAATACTCAGCTGACGGTGATTGCCTTGATAGGGATTTTGCTGTTGATCGGTATCGTCAAAAAGAACGCCATCATGATGATCGATTTTGCGCTGGATGCTGAAAGACGATTGGGATTAACGCCGCAGCAGGCGATCGTGCAAGCCTGTTTGATGCGTTTTCGCCCGATCATGATGACCACGCTGGCTGCTTTCTTCGGTGCTCTGCCGTTGGCATTAGGCAGCGGTGGTGATGCCGATTTGCGCAGCCCGCTGGGACTGGCGATTGCCGGTGGTTTAGCACTGAGTCAGTTATTAACCTTGTTCACTACGCCGGTGGTTTATCTGTATATGGATAGAATCAGCCGCGCGACGCGTCGTTTGTGGTTCCGCCTACGTCCGCATACTCAACCTGACGGGGTAAGCCATCATGAATAAGCCTTTTTCTTTTCACTTTTTAATGCGAGTAACAGCCGGTATGACATCGTATAACGCGCACCGCACGGCATTTCGACTGGCTCCACTGGCATTGGCACTGTTAGTCAGCGCCTGTTCGGTCGGACCGGATTACAAACGGCCTGACGTCACGATGCCATTAGCCTTTAAAGAGGCCAAAGGCTGGACCGCCGCTATCCCGCAAGATAATCAGCAGAAGGGCGAGTGGTGGTCGGTGTATCAAGACCCGGATCTGTCGGCGTTACTCAGCCAGGTACAAATTTCCAACCAGAATGTCGCGCAATACGCCGCGCAATATCGTGAAGCGCAGGCACTGGTTACTCAGGCTCGCGCCCAGCAGTTGCCGCAGGTTAACGCTACTATGGACAGCACGCGCAGCGGCACGGCGCTGAGTACCAGCAATAAGCAGTCGGCACAGCTGAGCGCCAGTTGGGAGCTGGATTTGTGGGGCAAGCTGCGTCGTACCAGCGAGCAGCAAAAAGCCAGCGCGCAGGCCAGTGCAGCAGATTTAGCGGATGCGACGCTGAGTGCGCAGTCTGAACTGGCGCAGGATTATTTCCAACTGCGGGTAATGGATGAGCAAATCGCGTTGTATCAGCGCAGTATTCAGGCTTATGAGCGTTACCTGGTGGTGATCCAAAACCAGTATCAAGGCGGCAATACCTCACGCGCCACTTTGGCACAGGCGCAAACTCAGTTGGAAAGTACCCGTGCGTCGGCGCTGCAAGTGCAATGGCAGCGCGCACAGCTCGAACATGCGATTGCGGTGTTAATGGGTAAAGCCCCGGCCGATTTTAGTCTGCCAGCCAAAACTATTAAATTTACTCTGCCAGCTATTCCGCCGGGTGTGCCGTCGCAGCTGTTGCAGCGCCGTCCTGATATTGCCGCGGCAGAGCGGAATATGGCTTCTGCCAATGCCGCGGTTGGTGTAGCAACGGCGGCCTATTATCCCGACCTGACCTTAAGCGCCAGCGGTGGTTTTACCAGTGATGCATTGCATAGTCTGTTCTCGCTGCCAAACCGCGTGTGGTCGCTTGGCCCGGAACTGAGCCAAACGGTACTCGATTTTGGCGCAACGCGGGGCAAGGTCGAGCAGGCTGAAGCGGCTTATGATGCTAACGTTGCCAGCTATCGTCAGACGGTGCTGTCCGCGATGCAGAACGTTGAGGATTATCTGGTTGAGTTACATACCTTAGATAGCCAGACGCTGGCACAGCAGCGCGCTGCCGATGCGGCACAAGAGTCCGCGCGCGTGACCTACAATCAGTATCAAGCCGGGATGATCGATTATCTTGATGTCGCGACTACTGAGAACACCAGCCTTAGCCAGCAGCAGAGCGTGCTATCGCTGCTCAGCACGCAAATGACCACTAGCGTGAAGTTAATCGTGGCGTTAGGTGGCGGCTGGCAAGGGTTAGATGCCGGGAAGAAGTGAAAGCCGTGATGGCAATGTTGTCTGGAATATCAAGATAGCCGGGCATAGTACGCCTAGGGGCGCTCCGGTGAGCAAGCCCACTACGGCCCCAACGGTGTACTCTCCCTAATAACGGGCTTTGTTAGTTGTTTGCAGCCCTTAGACAATGTTGTCTGGTATATCGAGATAGCCGGGCATAGTACGCCTAGGGGCGCTCCGGTGGGCAAGCCCACTACGGCCCCAACGGTGTACTCTCCCTAATAACGGGCTTTGTTAGTTGTCTGTAACTGATTATTTGCTTGAGCGACAATCTCGGCACCAACTTTGATTCGTGGCGCCAGAAGGAATCGTTCTGAATCCGAATAAGGTTTGTAATTCTCCTGCTGTACGCGCTGTAGTCTGCTTACAATTAGGGCAAGTATGTGGAAGGTTCACTGTTCCAACCATTTTCAATCTCCTTTAAATGCTGCTGCGTTCTCTACTGATTTTTATTGCCATCTAATGCTCTATTTATTTAATTTAAAATAATATAGTGCTCTGAATTTATCGGCGTGAGACGTGGAAACTTGATAGTAACTTACAGCGCTGTAAGGGACGGTGGAAAATCAGGACTGCCGTTAATCAAACTCCAATTGTTTTTAAAATAGGCGCTTCTTTCCTTCCGGCATATGGACTGTAATTTTGCACTATGTCAGGTTTTAAGTGGATTTTTCCGTTACTAATGCGCTGAAAAGAGTAATAGAGCTTTCTGGTTCGCTGATTTCTAAAGTGATGTCAGCCATTTTAAACCTCGAGATTGAATGTAAATAGTCACTCGAGAAGTGTTGTCTGGAACGCTAATTCCTGCTGTGGATGTTCCCGCAGCAACATGACTTTATTCCTATGAGATGGTGAATAAAATAGGCTGGATGAATTTACAGTGAGTTGTGGTGGGATCTGGAAGAGAGATCTCAGAAGTAGGATTTTAACTTTTTTTAGTTTTATTTTTTAGCTGGTGGGTAAATTATTTTATGTTCTTTTGCTATGCTCTCTCCAAAGGCAGTAAATTCGTTGATTTAGAACTCATTACACAACTATATGCCTAAAATAAATATTGGAAATTTAATTTAATATCAATTGATTACAGCGAAATATTCAACAGATAGATTGCAAGTAGTGTTAGAATCTATAAGATCATTGTAGTGATTTTACTTTTGAACATAGAGACGACAGACAGCAATGAAATTCACTTCACAAGATATAAAATTATTTGATGAGATTTTCGTTAATGTGTATGGGGCTGGCTACATCTTAGATTTTTCAAACAAGACAATGAGAGAATTTTTCGAAGAAGAATTATCTATTGATATTGACAACGATATTTATAAGGATGATGGAACTTCAAAAGCAAAACGTTTACGTTGCTTCATTAAAAAGTCTGATCGCGAAACTGTTTTAGTAGTTTTAGATAAGCTCTGGGCGTACCGCAAAACAATGAAAGTACCCCCGATGATGCCGACCGATGAAATATCATATTCACATCTAATAGAAAGATTGAAAAATGTAGATATTATCTCATCTGTCGGTATAGCTCCTCCTACGCTCGAAAGAACCAATGCTCCTAATTACCTATATTTTATTAGCGAATTAGAAACGATGAAAATGATGACTCCTCAACAACGAGGCTATCGTTTCGAAATTTGGCTTAACGAGCTGTTTTCTGCATTTCGCCTCTTACCCAATCCTAGCTTTAGAATTATAGGCGAACAAATTGATGGCAGTTTTCTCTTACATAATGAAACCTATCTTGTTGAAGCAAAATGGCATAGCCAGAAAACATCCGCACCAGATTTGCATATATTCCAATCTAAACTTGATCAAAAGGCTACATGGACTCGTGGAGTGTTCATCAGTTGGCAAGGATTTTCATCTGAAGCATTTGAAGCATGGGGAAAAAATAAACGTATTATCTGCATCACTGGTTATGATCTGTACCATATGCTAAATAATAATATTAGTTTGATTGAGCTTATTGAAAAGAAAATACGCCATGCAGCTGAAAGAGGTGAGTATTTTATAAGCATTGATAAGCTTTATCCGGGTTTGAAGTTTATTAATAATAAATGATTTGTTGAAGTATATTAGCATGAAAACATTTATTACATGCTAACTCTCCGTTTAAAGCCGCCCAAAACCCTGTGGGCGGCTCAGTACCAAAAACGGATGTAATAAATTAATTAGCCGGGAGCTATATCAGTGGAGTTAGCTCGCCAGCGTATTATGCTGTTACTCTATTGTTCCATGAATCCTTGTGGATGATATTACCATCACAATATTTCCATGTTATTGACTCATAGCGCATCTGAATATTTTCCAAATGCGTTCCTGTTACACCGCTCTGGTGTAGGTGCGGAGTGATTGCTGTAATTTTAACGTTTTCTAAGAAAATATTAAAATATTCACTTTCTATTCCTGACTCTAAAATTCGATACATTTTTATCGTTGCTGTTTTTAGCGTTATACCGGTACTTAACGCTCGATATAATAAAGGTGTGGATTTATCGAATTCTTTTTGAAAGACAAAAGGCTCATGAACTCTTGTCCCTGTTAGCTTTCCTGTATGCGCATCTGCTGGGATAAACATGTTATGCGTTACAGTTCTTAATTCTATTGCACCAACTCTTCCTGTGACGAGTGAGTCACCTACAATTGGAGAACCGTTCTCATCCACTAAGAAAAGATAAGCTGGATTTGACATATATATATCCTTATATAATGAAAATGGTAATTATATTTGAGTATTTACTCCCTACGTTTTAACTTATCAATTGTTTTGGATAATAGATAAATGAATAGTAACCAGAGCGACATACAGACGAATTTTAAAGGCCAAGGTTCAAAAAGCATAATGCAAAGTATAGAACCAATCACAACTAATGGCCCAATAATAAAATCAAATGCTTGATTAAGCATAAATATTGTTGCCTGTTTAATTTTAATAATCAAGCCTATAATAAATCTATAATTGTTTTTATTGTTAGGCATTTATTTTCTTCCCAACCAGTTCGATTATTTTTTTAAATGTTGTATCGCCATGTGTTTTCCTTGCATGGATAGCATCTACAAATGGTTTTACTGCAGGTTCAATCAAAAAGTAAAGTAGGTCATAATCTTTGGGTCTTAAAATAGCATATATTTCTGGGTTGTTTTGTTGAAGATCTTCTGATGTTCTTATCGAACGTTCTATCATCCCCCCTAACAGCAGCACTGTACTTAATATTGCTATGGGCTTTGTACTACTCGTTGCTGCAATAAATGAAACTCGTTCAAGTACGGCAGAAGTAATCTTAGCAATTATTGTATTCGTAACCATTCTACCAATAATAGAGGAGATAATAGCCCTATATACTTTGTCTTGATCTGACTCCGGCACGGACTGATTAAAGGTATCAAATATATTTGATATGGACTCCATTATACTTTCACGATTAAGAATGTCATTTTTAATCGCTGTTGCCATTCTTATTCTTTCTGTTCCGTGTCGATACCTGGATTCAGTATCAAGATAACCATATACTAAATATCCGAAATCAAGCGGTACCGTCAATGCCCCATTTATTAGCCCGGTGATCGAGTCGGGAGATAAAATTATATTGGCTATCCGTGTTGCTATATCATTAACATCCATTGTGATAATCCTTTACTTATCCGTGTCCTAGTTGCCTATTTATTGAATTGTAGTTGACACATTACTCCTGACCAGATCTAAATTCAATTAGACATTCACCGAGTAATATATTGCATATAACATACATTGGATAGTTTGGTGAAATGTATCGTACTATCGGAGAAAAGAATAAAAGAGGCTGATTTCATCGGCGTGAAAAAATCCGAGTTAAAGACTCTCGTTCATACTCATACAGGTTGAGCCTCGAAAATAACCTGATCTCGGTATTACTCAGGCCTATCTGGCAATATCTTACCGATGATGTAGACAACCAACACCGACAAACCAATGGCTATAAATCTTTCATGCCAGGTTTCATAATGGAAGAACCAGTAGCAGCATACAAAGAAAAGCAGGCCACCCAATAGTGACGCACCGGTTTCAATTAGCGTGTGAAAAACTCTCCTACCTAAACTCAATTTCACTGGTTCATTTTTTCGCATTAATTTCACTCTCTACCATATTGATAATTTGGTCAAAAGCTGGTTTTCCTTGATTTCTTTTTACGTTAAGTGCCTCGACAAAAGGATTTAAAACTGGTTCGGCAAGAAAGTAAAGTAAGTCATAGTTTTGGGGCCTTAACGCACTGTAGACTTCTGGACTATTTAGTTGCAGACGTTCTGAAGTATAGACACTCCGTTCAGCCATTCCTCCTGCTAACAGTACATTTCCAATCAATCCCCCTTTAATTTTTATAAAGACGGTGCTTCGTTGTGTAATGATAGCTGCAAGTTTTGAGGAAATGATCGAGTTTGTTAGTGTCCTGCCAGCTATTGCAGCGGTTGTTTTACTGTACATTGCATTCTGCTTTTCCTCGGGTACATCCTTGTTAAAGAGCCTAAGAACCGTTTCAATAGTATTTTTGATATTTTGGTTTTCAAGAATTCCGTAACGGATGGCGCTCACCATTCGGATCTTATCCGTTTCGCGCAGGCGCCGACTATCTGTATCAATAAAACCAAATGCTAGATAACCGATATCGGTTGGAACGGATAAAATACCGTTGATAAGACCCACAGCTGTCTCTGGGGAAAGGAGAATTTTAGCTATACGCTTAGCTATATCAACGTTGCTTGGCATGAGAGATCTCTTTTCATTTTTTAGTCATGGCGCAACAGGATAAAGCCTAAGACTGGAACATAAAAGAGAAGCTGTCTAGTGTGATTCTTCTGAAAATAATGCATAGAGATTTTCATAAAACGATGAAAGTCGCGATATCAAAAGTTTATATCCCATAATTGACTGTCGTGATCCTATGCTTGACCAGAGTGGCGTCGACTCCCGAGGCCTCTTAATAGAGACTATTTTAATGGTGTATCAAACTGTCAGTGAAACGATCATCAAATCCATCATTGATGACTACTCGAAAGTGAACGAAACTAAATTTAATATAGGGTGGGCATTGCATGAATGCAATTTGCCATATTTGTCGGAAGATCAGAAAGAGTTACTCAATAATGCTAAAGAAGTCTGTGAGGCAGCGCTTAAGCATCCTCATCGATTCTTAAATAGATTATAATTACCCTATGTTTGTGCATTGCTCTATGGCCAAACAACAACGCCAGCCCCTGCTGGCGTTGTCCCTAAAAGTTACACTCTATTTCTTCCAGCCGCCGCCAAGTGCTTTAAACAGGTTAATGTCCTGATTAAGTTGCCCCAGTTTGGTGGTGATTAAGGTCTGTTGCGCTGAGTACAGCGAGCGTTGGGCGACAAGTACGGTCAGGTAATTATCTACGCCGCTGGTAAAGCGCAGTTGCGCCAGTGAGTAATTCCGCTGGTTGGCGTCTTCTTCTTGTTGAATGGACGTCAACTGATCGTTATAGGTCGCTTCACCCGCCAGTCCGTCAGAGACCTCCTGGAATGCCGTTTGAATGGCTTTCTCGTAGTTGGCGATCTCAATCTTTTTGGTGTCTTTGGCGATGTGCAGATTTGCCAGATTTACGCCACCGTCAAAGATTGGCACGCTGATCGACGGAATAAACGACCAGGCGCCGCTGCCACCGTGGAACAGGTCGCTTAGGCTGCTGCTTTCTGTTCCTGCTGTTCCGGTCAGGGTGATCCTTGGGAAGAAGGCGGCGCGAGCGGCACCGATATCGGCATTGGCCGCTTTTAACGTATGCTCGGCGGCAATAATATCTGGCCGACGTGTCAGCAGGTCTGAAGGTAATCCCGCCGGTGTGGCTGGGAAGTTCCAGTGTTGATTGAGCGTTGCGTTCGCCAGCAGCCGTGGCGGAATGGTGGTGCCAACCAGTAAGGTGAGAGCGTCAATATCTTGGCGCACCTGACGCGTATATTGTGCAATATCGGCCTGTGCGCTGCGCACGGTCATTTCCGCTTGTGCTAAATCCTGCGCTGTCGAGATCCCGCCATCATAGCTGCGTTTAGTCAGATCATAAGAATCCTGTTGGCTTTTCGCGGTATCGACCGCCAGTTTTAGCAGATCGCTATCCGCCGCCAGACTCAAATATCCTGAAGCAACTTGAGATACCAGACTGATCTGCGTCGCCCGCTGGGTCGCAGCGGTCGCGAGATAGGTTTCTAATCCCTTATCACGCAGGCTACGCACGCGGCCAAACAAGTCCAGCTCGTAAGACGAAACGCCTAAATTCGCGCTGAACTGGTTGCTGATCGTACCGTTTGGCCCGGCAGAGCCGACGCCTGCCGGTAAACGTTGAACGCTTTTACTGCCGTTAGCATCCAAGGTTGGGAATAACGCCGCTCGGTCAATCTGGAACGCGGCGCGCGCCGTATCGACGTTTAATGCCGCGACCCGAAGGTCACGGTTATTTTTCAGTGATAAGGCGATTAACTGCTGCATATCGGGCTGGTTAAAGAATTGGCTCCAACCGATATCTTCTGTTGGTGAAGTATTGACTCCCTTAGCGGTGTTCCAGTTGCTGGCAACCGGAAGCGCAGGGCGCTGATATTTTGGCTCCATAGTACAGCCCGCTAATACCAATAGGGTCAGCATAGACACCACTGGCCGGGCAAAGCGCGCTTTATTCATGGTGTGACTCCTCAATAGCAGAGTGCGATGTGCCTTGTTGCTTAGGCTTACGAGTAAATAGGTTAACCACGAATACGTAGAACATCGGCACGAAGAACACGGCCAGGAAGGTGGCGGTGATCATTCCCCCGACGACCGCGGTACCAATCGAGTGTTGGCTACCGGCACCCGCACCGTTGGAAATCGTTAGCGGGAATACGCCTAAGATAAAGGCCATTGAGGTCATGATAATTGGCCGGATACGTAGCCTAGCCGCCTGTAGGGCAGCCTCAACCAGAGGTACGCCCTCTTTGTCATGCAAATCTTTGGCAAATTCGACAATCAGGATGGCGTTTTTCGCTGCCAGTCCGACGGTGGTTAATAGTCCGATTTGGAAATAGACATCGTTATAAAGATTACGCATTAGCACTGCGCCGACCGCCCCTAAAATACCCAGCGGCACGACCAGCATGACGGAGAACGGTACGGACCAGCTTTCATACAGCGCAGCCAGACACAGGAACACCACAATCGCAGACAGCGCATACAAAGCCGGTGCTTGTGAACCCGATTGCTGTTCTTCATAAGAGAGCCCGTGCCAGGCGACTTTGTAGCCTTTTGGTAATTTAGCGGCAATCTCTAGCACCGCTTTGCTTGCATCGCCGGAGCTATAGCCGGGAGCCGGTGCCCCCATAATTTCGACGGCTGAAACCCCATTAAATCGCTCATAGCGTGGGGAACCATAAATCCATTTGCCACTACCAAAGGCTGACCAAGGCACCATTTGCCCGTTGGTATTGCGGAAGTACCACTGTTTTAGATCTTCTGGCGTCACACGCGACGAGGCGCGGCCTTGGATATAAACCTGTTTAACACGGTCGTTGTACATAAACTGGTTAACATAGGTCGAGCCCCAGACGGCGGATAACGTGCTGTTGATGGTGTCCATGCTCAAGCCGAGAGACTGCGCTTTCTCATCATCAATATTGAGTTTGTACTCCGGTTCATCATCCATGCCGTTCGGGCGTACCGCCATTAAGCGTTTGTCTTGCGACGCCAGTTTGAGGAATTGATTACGCGCTGCCATCAACTGTTCATGACCTCTATCCATCGTATCTTCGAGATAGAAGTCAAAACCGGTGGCGTTCCCCAGTTCCATAACGGCAGGAGGCACCATCGCGAATATGCGCGCATCTTTGATGGTATTAAAATATTGGGTGCTACGACTGGCTAAGGCGGCGACGGATAAATCCGCCGTTGGGCGATCTTTCCAATCTTTTAGTTTTACGAAAGCCAGCCCCATATTTTGGCCTCGACCTGCAAAGCTAAAGCCATTAACGGCAAACACCGAACTGACGCTTTTTGACTCTTTCGTCAGTAAATGATTACGGACTTCGTCTAACACGCGTTGCGTGCGTTCCGCAGAGGCATTAGGAGGTAACGTGGCTTGAACCAACATCAATCCCTGATCTTCATCAGGCAAGAAAGTCGTGGGAACACGAGTGAACAGGAAACCGGTGGCGACAACCACGACCACATAAATGGTCAGGAATATCCCTCGGCGCGAAATAACGCCTGCGACACTTTTGGTGTATTTCTCGGTGCCTTTATCAAAGTTGCGGTTAAACCAACCGGCGAAGCCAGTCGATTTTGTGTCGTTTTCACTGTGTCTGATTATGGTTGCACATAGCGCAGGTGTGAAAATCAGCGCCATCACTACCGACAATGCCATAGCGGAAACGATAGTTATCGAGAATTGGCGATAGATAATACCGGTTGAGCCGCCGAAGAAGGCCATCGGAATTAATACCGCGGATAACACCAGCGCAATACCAAACAGTGCGCCCTGTATTTGTCCCATCGATTTTATCGTCGCCTCTTTTGGCGAGAGTTTCTCCTCATGCATTATCCTCTCGACGTTCTCTACCACCACGATGGCGTCATCCACCAGCAGTCCGATGGCGAGAACCATGGCAAACATCGTCAAGGTGTTGATCGAAAAACCAAAGGCGTTGAGGAGGCCGAAGGTACCCAGTAGCACCACCGGTACAACCAGCGCGGTAACCAAGGTGGCACGCAGGTTTTGCAAGAACAGCAGCATCACGCAGACCACTAATATGATGGCTTCAATCAGTGTCTTGACCACTTCTTCAATCGAGGCGCTGACCACCGGTGATGTATCGTATGGATAAACGACTTTAACGCCATCAGGCAGCGAGTCTTGCAAGCTATTAACGGTATCTCGCACGGCTTTAACCGTATCGAGTACGTTAGCGCCGGTTGCCAGACGTAACGCGATACCGGTAGAGGGTTTGCCGTTCATCGTGGCTGAAATGCTGTAAATCTGCGGCCCTAAACTGACGTTAGAGACATCGCTCAGGCGTACTTGAGAACCATCAGGATTGACTTTCAGCAGGATATCTTTGAATTGCTGCGTACTGTCGAATCGGCTTTTACCAATAATGGCCGCACTAAACTTAGCGCCAGGAATAGTAGGCAAGCCGCCAACAGAACCGGAAGAAACCTGGATATTTTGTGCGTTGATAGCACTCGTGACATCGCTTGGGATCAGTGAATATTTATAGAGCTTGGCCGGATCGAGCCAGATACGCATGGCGTATTCAGATCCTAAAACCACAAAGTCACCGACGCCTTTAGTTCGGGTGATCGGATCTTCAAGTTTAGAAACTAAGATGTTACCTAAATCAGCGTTACTGATTTTTGGGTTATTGGACGTCAGGCTTACCACTAACATAAAGTTGGCCTGATATTTGGCGATACGCATCCCTTGGCTCAGGACTTCAGCCGGAAGTTGTGGTTCAGCCAGAGACACCTTGTTCTGTACTTGCACTTGGGCGATATCGGGATTGGTGCCTTGATCGAAGGTCACGATGATCGAGGTACTACCATCGTTATTACTTTGCGACTCAATGTAGCGCAGGTTGTCCAAGCCATTGAGCTGCTGCTCGATAACCTGCACCACGGTGTTTTGCACGGTTTGTGCAGACGCACCAGGATAGGTGACAGAAATAGAAATGGCCGGTGGCGCAATATTGGGATATTGGTTGATAGGCAATTCGACTATCGAAAGTACGCCAGCGATCATGACAACTATCGCGACGACCCAGGCAAATATGGGGCGGTTAATAAAAAAAGTAGACATCTCGCTTCCCCTACTGCGCAGTTGGATCAGTTGTCGACAAATTTATTGCCGGCCCGGGACTACGTTTTTTTCGTTCGCTGGCATTCACTTTGATGCCGATACGAATGTTTTGTAGGCCGTCGGTGATCACTTTGTCACCCAGTTGCAGACCCGAGGTGACTTGCCATTTGCCATCGATCATCTGGCCGAGCGAAACGTAGCGCTGGACGACATTGCTTTTCGCATCTACCAGATCCACATAGGCATCACCTTTGGTATCGTGTTGCACGGCTTCTTGTGGGATTAAAATGCCGTTTTTATCGATGCCTTGTTCTAGCTTGGCGTGGACAAACATTCCCGGTAGCAGCTCGTCATGTGGATTAGGGAAGGTGGCGCGCAAGGTGACGGAATCCGTCCCTTGATTCACCGTCACTTCGGAGAATTGCAATTTGCCCGGCAGAGAATATTGCGTGCCATCTTCTAGTGTGAGCGTGACTTTGGCCGAATTAGCCCCTGCCGACTCTAACTGGCCCGATGCTAACGCTTTGCGCAGGCGTAATAGATCCACTGACGATTCGCTGACGTCGACATAGATAGGATCGAGTTGATCGATAGTGGTCAGATAATCTGTCTGGCCGTTTGTCACCAGCGCCCCTTCGGTATACAGCGAACGGCCGGTATGACCAGAAATTGGCGCCAACACTTTGGTGTATTGCAGATTAACGCGTGCTGTTTCTACATCTGCGGCATCTTCGCGTTCCGCGGCGATGGCATCGTCATAATCCTGTCGACTGACGGCGTGCGCATCAATTAATCCTTGATAACGTTTGGCAGTCGCGGCCGCACTTTTCCATGTCGCCAATGCCTTGTCGTAGGTCGCCTGATAAGTCGAGGGATCGATTTGGTACATCTGTTGGCCGGCTTTTACTTCAGAGCCCTCAACATAGTTGCGTTTAAGGATAATCCCACTAACCTGCGGGCGCACTTGCGCGCTACGAACCGCAGTAGTCAAGCCTGGTAGGCTAGTCGTTAGGGTAATTGGCTGAGAAGCTACAGTAACAACTTCAACGGCGGGGGGGTGAGCGGGGGGGATATTTTCCCCGCTGCCATCGCAAGCCGAAAGAAGTACCACAGTACTGACAGAAAGAACCTTCAGGTGCATAGAATCCACTCTCTAAGTGTGATTGAGAAGTATGACTTTTGTGAGGTCATGATGGGTTTGAGAGCAATCATTCTCATTGGGAGTTCACACTATACGAGAGCCCGTACATTCCCTCTGTAAGCATTTCGTGAACAGATATCGCCAAATAATTCGTCAATTTTTTTGCTGAAACGCATGTGGCTTTACTTGGCATTGGGAAAATTTCAGGACGATAAAGCTTGAAGATGCTTATCAAGAGAATAATAACTTGAGGGATTATTTTTGCAGCGAGGCAGGACTATTTTATGCTGTGGATATATTACTATTTCTAATGTTTTTTGTGGTGTTCAACAAAAATATATTTATACATTTTATCTTTTCCTTACGTTAAATACCTCTGTGTATTAAGCAATGGTCGTTACTCTGGTATTGAGAACGAGCAGTTCTCACATTTGCACTTGTTGCATCCATGAGCATGGAACGTTCGCAACACTAGCCCATAGTCCGATATGGGCTTTTTTTATTTTTAAAATCATGCCAGATCTCTCTTCTCTTTATACTCGCAATGCAAGTTCACCATGCATGTTGGCTTCACAGTTTCACTCTTCAGGCCCCCCGCTTTTGCCAAGAAAAACCGAGCATGTAATTCATAAATTAATTTTATGTATTTGTGCGAGGTTGGTCTGTTCGGTCTGAGAGAAGATGTTTTGGGGGAGGTATTATTATTTATCTATTTGGCTTACAGCCTAACGCGGTAATGTCG
Source organism: Rouxiella sp. Mn2063 (assembly GCF_049319665.1). NCBI lineage: Bacteria > Pseudomonadati > Pseudomonadota > Gammaproteobacteria > Enterobacterales > Yersiniaceae > Rouxiella > Rouxiella sp. Mn2063. The sequence continues at coordinate 32,170 of NZ_JBMOUD010000019.1, forward strand.
TGGATTATTATCGTTATTTGAAAGCATTGCGCATGTGCTAGCGGCCAAGACTGACTACGCAGGTGGCTACAAAATTTACTGCTGGGAAATTTCTCAAAATAGCCTGCCAGTATCATGTCTGTTGTGTGCAGATAATTATATTTTGAAACGATGTGGGCGACTGTCAGCACACTGCTGAACCCTTTGGTAAATGGCTATGTTCTGTTTAAAAAGGCGGTGATAGCGAGCGCTTATCACCGCCATTTACCTACTTTGAATAATTAAATGCAAACGGCCCCTTGGTTATCATTTAACACCAAGGGGCCGCCTCAGGATGGGAGCAAAACGCTCGTCCTATCTTTAGCTTTTCAATAATACCGAAGTGGTCATCGTAGATTGGCCGTTTTCTTCAGCGGTAAAACGCCAGCATTGCTCATGGTATTGAGCCACGGTATTACGGTGTGCGACGCTGACTATCGATGTTTGCGGCAGTTTTTCTAACAGCAGGTTATACATACGATGTTCGGTATCATCGTCGAGTGCGCTGGTTGCTTCATCAAGGAATAAAATATCCGGTTTGATCAGCAGAGCGCGCGCAAATGCCATGCGTTGTTGCTCACCCGGCGACAGGCGGTGACTCCAGTTGGCATATTCATCTAATACCGGCTGTAAATAGCTTAAATGGCACAACGCCAGCACTTCACACAGACGCTCATCGGTATGGCCTAAATCGGCGTTAGGATAGGTCAATGCATCGCGCAACGAGCCAATAGGAATATAACTACGCTGCGGCAAGAACAGATGGGATTTGTTTGCCGCTAGGGTTATCTCCCCCGAACCGTAAGGCCAAATACCCGCAATGGCGCGCAGTAGCGTTGATTTACCACAGCCGGAAGGTCCGGCAATCAATACGCGTTGTGCAGGATGCAAGGTGGCAGAAACGGATGAAAACAGTGTATTGCCATTCGGCAAATTCAGGGTTAGCCCGTTTAATTGCAGATCGTGCGCTTCCGACTCGCCGACGCTAATACCGCGTGGCTGAGCATTGACCTGATCAATGGCAGCATTAAACCCTGCCAGACGGTTAACGCAGGCTTTCCAACTCGCCAAATCATTAAATGCATTAACAAACCATGACATCGCGCCTTGAACTTGTCCAAAGGCGGAAGCTATTTGCATCAACGAACCTAACTGGATAGCGCCGGCGAAATAGCGCGGAGAGGCGACTAAGATCGGGAATATATTAGCGAACTGGGCATAGAACGTAGAAGCAACGTTCAAGCGCTTGGTGGTACGCATAATCGACCACCAGTTTGAACGGATCGACTCGAACTTGTTAGTTAACTGCTCGCGCTCGTTTTTCTCGCCGTGATACAGGGCAATCGCATCGCTATTTTCGCGAATACGAATTAATCCGAAACGGAAGTTTGCTTCAAACCATTCCTGATTGAAACTAAGTTTAACCAGCGGTCTGCCGATCCACCAGATGATCAGTGAGCCGATAAAGGCATAAAGCAGCGCAAACCACAGCATATAGCCTGGGATGGTGATGTGATAAGACGAGAAAACAAACGACAGCGGGCCGCTGACATTCCACAGGATCACCACGAAGGAGAAGAGGGTGACCACGCTAGATAACAAGCCTAATGCCAGCGATAACGTGCCGGATGTTAAGGCATTCAAGTCATCGGCAATACGTTGGTCGGGGTTATCAACCTGATGTTGATGCTCAGTGTAATAATAGGCGTGATTGCCTAGCCACTTATCCATATACTCGGCAGTCATCCAACGACGCCAGTGCATTTGCAGCCCTTGAGCGAGATAAATCTTGTAAATAGAGATCACAATAAATATCAGTGCGAGCCAGGTAAAATGGATTAACTGTTGCTTAAATACCGGATAATTTTTGTTTTGCAAGGCATCATAGAACACACGATTCCACTCGTTGAGCAAAACGCTAATGTAGACAGTGGCCAAGGAGAGAATGACGATAGTGGATAATAATCCCCATGCTCGCCATTTTTCTTGTGAGACCCAATAAGGTTTAATGAGTTTCCAAACGTCGCGCCATTGCGCAGATTTCCCAGGTTTTTTAGTCATAGATAGCCGTTTTTAAATGTTATTAACTTTGATTCATCATCCAAGAATGAGTCACAGTATGTGATAGGGCAATTATGCACATGTAAGGATGTTTGTCTTGCATTGCGATTGGCCAGCGTTGAATTAAGAAGGGTAGTGCCATGAAAGTTTGGTTGCCAGTGATAGTTGTGATGGGGTGGTTGTGCGGTGCTTCTGCTTATGCCCAGATCGATGAACCTGACATTAAAAGCGATTGCCAGAAAGCCGGTATATACGGCCAGGCTGGCAATGTTGCCTATCAACAGCAAGATTATTTCAAAGCGCGGGATCTGTTTCGTGATCAAGTTGCCTGGAGCGAATTCTGCCACCTGTCAAAGTCGGTGATTGCGACGGCGTATAACAATATTGCGTTAGCCTATATTCATCAGGGCATGTACCGCAAAGCCAATGCCTGGCTGATGTTGGCACCTGATGATAAAAAATCCGAGTTCAACCGCCACCAGATTCAGCAGCAGTTGGATGCCTTGCCTGTTAGCCCTAGTCCGGTCGGTGAGTATTGGCAATATGCCGGATTAGGCAGTTGGAATATTGTAGAAGTGAAATCCGTCGGTAAGCAGTTTGAAGTGGAATACAGCGGCTTAAGCATGGGCGTATCGTCACTGTATTACGGCCCGGCCACCGGTTCATTCTCTGCCATCACCACTATTAAAGATGGTAAAGCGGTCTATCACCAAACCGGCGATATTATTGATGGCGAACAGCATTGCACGGTGCATATGAGCTTCAGCGGCGATAGCCTGGCGATGCGCACCATCGGTGACTGTGGGTTTGGGCGCAATGTCCGCGCCGAGGGGACTTACATAAGAGTGGAGTCTTAAGCCAGGCGCGTTTTTAAATCTAGACCGAGATTTATGCGATTTTCTCAAACCAGAATGGTGCAAATTTCGGTTTATTCAAGCTTGACCGAGCTTGGCGCGGTTTTAAGACCAGAATGGTGCAAATTTCGGTTCTTCAAATGCGGTGTTCAATTCAGCCTTCGGGCCGAAACCGAGCAAAGGGATGTAGGGCGCATCCCTTTGCAATCCCGCGCCTTTTCATTGATTTATATCGTATTCCAATTAGGCTATGTTTCAGGTACCACCGCGACAGGCGCAAATTTCATGGCTCCGCCATCCCTTCCTTCGGGTTCGAGCTAACGATAATGATGTTATCTCTCCACCACTCGTCAGTGAAATTTTGAGTGCGCCACCAAGCTTTTACTTCAAAAGCTAAACTGTCTTTGACCTTAAAAAACGCTAAGCGCACTCAAAATGCCACCGGTGGAGTGGTGAAAGACAATAGATTTATCGTTGGCTTGAACCCGGAGGCGGGGAGCCTGTAAGGCTGGCATTTGCGCGATAACGGAAGCCGCTGAAACATGGCCTCCACTGGATACTATGTTGAAGTAGCAAAAAGCGCGGGAAGCCGGAAGGGGCGGCGCTTACCGCCCCTTCGGTCGGTTTAGGCTGCGGCCTAATATTGAGAACCGCAGCTGATAAACCGAAATATTCACCGTTCTGGTTTTGATAAACCGCTCCAAGCTCGGTCAAGCTTGAATAAACCGAAATATTCACCGTTCCCGGTTTTACAAAACCGAATTAATCTCGGACTAAGATTACCCAAAAGTTGTTAAGCCCTTCTGGCTTAAAGAAACCGCCCAGAATTCGGTCAAATTCCCCTATTGTGGCCACTTCATCTCGCCCTTGAGGACTTTTGCACTTAGCTCCAATGAGCTGTCGTCTTTAAGATTTGGATAGGCGGCTTTCATAGCGGCGATCAGCGCTTTTGAGTCTTTAGCCTTCGGCAGTTCTTTCTCTAATCTCAGTAGGTATTTTTTTGTGGCGGTAACGGATGCCAGACTCTGTGAGGCGCCTGGTAAGAAGTGCCCAGGAACTACCCATTCTGGTTTGAGCCAGGCAATTTGATCCAGCGAGGTCAGCCACTGATTGCGTTCGGTTTGGGTTTGCGTATCAGCAACCCAAGGATGAATATTATCACCATCAACCAGTACGCCACCGATTACCGCTTTCAACCCCGGTACCCACAGGAAGGTTCTTGCTGGGGAAACGCCTTTTATCTCTAAGCGGTTGCCTTCTAAGTGCAGCGTTTTGCCTTGCACTGGAGTAGGGACAATAATCTCTTTCGGTGCGTTATCACCGAGTTTTGGACCCCAGAACGCTAATTTTTCTTTCTTGGTTTGATTAATTAAGTCGATGGTGGCTTGGGTTGCCAGAATTTTTGCCTCGGGGAAGGCTTTATGTAGCGTTTCCAGACCAAAATAGAAATCAGGATCTGACTGGCTAATATAAATAGTGGTGAGGTTTTTACCGGTCGCCTTAATTTTGTCTACCAGGATTTGAGCATCATTACGCTGGAATTGCGCATCGATGAGCATGACGTTTTTATTGCCGCTAATAATCTCAGACGAGACGGGGAATATACTCTTCTCGCCCGGGTTATAAACTTCCATGGTCAATTTAGCTGGTTTTTCAGCGGCGTGAGCTGTGCCGAAAAAAAGGCTGAGAGCAGTCAAACCCGTCAGGAGTAAGCGCATAAGAATTTCCTTAGAAAAGTAAAATAATTACAAGATGTAACTACTATAGGTTGCATCTTCCGTAAGAAAAACCAGATAATGCGCAACTGTTTGTTGCATAAATCGGACGAATTAATATCGTGGATAGAGTTACCGCAGCAGAGGTTTTTGTCGCTATTGTTGAGCGCGGCAGTATGGTTGGTGCTGCCGAGTACCTGAATATGTCGCGTGCCATGGTGACGCGCTATCTTTCTGAAATGGAAAAATGGTCAGGTGCGCGGCTATTACATCGTACTACACGCAAGCTTGGGTTGACCGATGCGGGCGAAAATACCTTGATCCGCTGCCGCAAACTTTTGCAAGTTACTGCTGAAATGCACAGTGTGGCGGATAATGGCCTGGAGGCCTTGCGCGGATTACTCCGCTTGAGTTGCTCGCAATCTTTGGCGCAGGGGGTTGTGGTGGCTGCGGTTACCGAGTTTTTACGCCGTCATCCTCAAGTTTCTATCGATCTGCAATTAGAAAATCGCACCATCAATTTAGTCGAAGAGCGTATCGATTTAGCGTTGCGTATCACCAATGAGTTAGATCCGAATCTTATCGCTCGCCCACTGGCCGAATGCTGTTCGGTGCTCTGCGCGGCGCCGGCTTATTTAGCCGCTCATGGTACGCCACGAGAATTATCAGAGCTCTCTTTGCATAATTGCCTGACTTATTCTTACTTCAATAAGAGTCTTTGGTATTTCGAACGTGATGGCAAAAATGTTGCGGTACCTGTCAGTGGTAATCTCAGCGCCAATGAATCGCTATTTTTATTATCGGCAGCAATAGAAGGGGCCGGTATTGTCTGTCAGCCACGTTATTCTGCTGCTCCGCTTATTGCCAGCGGCCAATTACAACAGGTACTCCCCGACTGGCAGCCGAAAAAAATGGGTATCTATGCCATTTATTCTACCCGTCGGCAAATGCCTGCCACGTTGCGCAGCCTGTTAGATTTCTTAGTTGAATGGTTCAATCAGCATCCGCGTTGGCTATCGCTGGTGGCGGAGTAATCTTCTTATCTATTATCCGCCATACTTGAGTTTTATTGGGGATACATTTTTAAACATATTAACAAATACTTTGGCTTCAATTAGTTAGCATGAGAATTTATTTAGTTCTGTTTTGTGCCTGCGATGTTCACTAGCTATTTACCGAAAAAACATGCTAAATCTGACGTTAATGTCAGCTTAATAAATACACATAAACTTTATGGATAAATTATTTCCTTGCTGATGTTTCGTATCCTGCCATTTCCACCTTTCTGTATTAACACGCGTTTGACCTATTGCTTAATAGGCCAGCGGTTATTTGTTTTTAACGACAGCGATTTCACCCCATAACGCTATTACAATGGTGAAAGAGGTTGCCAAAACTGGGAGTCAGTATGTCTGCTTCAACTGCGCCTGCTGCAAAAATGCCTATATCGCTATTGGCATTGGCGTTAAGTGCATTTGCTATCGGTACCACCGAATTTGTGATTATGGGCCTGTTACCTAATGTGGCTTTAGATTTGCACGTTAGTATCCCATTAGCCGGATGGCTAATCAGTGGTTATGCGCTTGGGGTAGCCATTGGCGCACCGATCATGGCGGTGTTGACAGCGAAGCTGCCACGCAAAATAACGCTGTTGTTGCTGATGGTGATTTTTATCGTCGGTAATGTGATGTGTGCGTTTTCTTATAGCTACGGTTTCTTGATGCTGGCACGGGTGATCACCGCGCTATGTCACGGTGCATTCTTTGGTATTGGTGCAGTGGTTGCGGCTAATCTGGTGGCCCCGAATCGCCGAGCTTCAGCCGTAGCTTTGATGTTCACCGGCTTAACGCTGGCTAACGTATTGGGCGTACCTTTAGGCACGGCACTTGGACAGGCTCTGGGCTGGCGTTCGACGTTCTGGGCAGTGAGTCTTATCGGTATTGTGTCGCTATTCGCACTATATAAAAATCTGCCGGATAAAAAAGAAGAAGACGCGACCGATCTGCGTAAAGAGATCGCGGCGCTGGCAAGCGTTGGCTTATGGCTGTCACTGTCTATCACCATGTTATTCTCAGCCGCGATGTTTGCCATGTTTACCTACATTGCACCGATGCTGACTGATATTACGGGTATTACTCCGCACGGCGTCAGTTGGACCTTACTCTTGATTGGCGTGGGATTGACGGTTGGTAATGTGCTGGGAGGACGCTTGGCAGACTGGCGTTTAGGGACTTCACTGACCCTAATCTTCGTCTTTATTACGGTGTTTTCCTCGCTATTTAGCTGGACCAGCGTGCATGTGATTAGCGCAGAGATTACGCTATTTATTTGGGCTATGGTTGCCTTCGCCGCAGTGCCTGCGCTACAGATTAACGTGGTGATTTATGGTAAGAACGCGCCGAATTTGGTTTCAACGCTAAACATTGCTGCCTTTAACGTTGGTAATGCGTTAGGCGCCTGGGTTGGCGGCGTTGTTATTGCTAGTGGAATGGGCCTGGCAACCGTGCCGCTGGCTGCCGGGGCGTTGGCTTTCCTGGGCTTTATTTTGTGTGCCATCACCTTCCGTCGTGCGGCGCGTAAAAAGGCTTAAGTCTATTTTCAGCAGGCGAGGGCAGCATCAAGCCGCTGCGGAAAACGCCTCGCCTGCTGCTGACAATGCTCAATAAAGGTCGATACCAGCTCTGAAGCTGGGCGATGCAGTGGCCTTATCAGACTCACGGTAAAAGGTACCTGCTCGCTAAATTCCCGCACTACAATCCCCGTTTTTTTCGACAATTGGCCGTCTGTTACCCCTCTTTCTGCATAGTCTAATGCGGTAAGTGGGTTAACAATTGATATACCTACGCCTTGCGCCACCATGCTGCAAATTGACGATGCGCTGTGTGTTTCCATGACCTGGCGCCGTAAGATACCGCGTTCGCTAAATAACGTATCAAGGAGTTGGCGGTAGCTATCGGTCGCAGACAAGCTAATAAAGTTTTCGCCCTGAAAATCGGCAGGCGACAGGCGGGTTTTCTGCGCTAATGGGTGATCGGCTGGCAGAACACAGACTTCATTTAAGGTCAGCAAGGCTTGCCGCTCAGTGCCCGCTGGCGTGTGGCTGTTTTCTGTAATGCCCAGATCATAACGCTGCGCCGACAGCCACTCTTCAAGCAGCGGAGATTCTTGCGGAATAATGTTAAAGCTGACATCGGGATAGCTATCGAGAAAGGGCTTACAGATAACAGGCAGCAGTGATTGGCTAAATACCGGCAAGCAGGCAATCGATAATTGAGCCTGTTCAAACTGACGAATACCTTGGGCGGCACTGATAATGCGGTCCAGCCCATAATAGGAACGTTGTACTTCTTCAAACAGCCGTAAACCTTGCGCGGTAGGATAAAGTCGTCCTTTTACTCGTTCAAAGAGCTGTAAATTTAGCAGTTTCTCAAAGCGAGCCAGCTCACGGCTGACGGTGGGTTGTGAAGTTTGCAGCAGCGCGGCTGCCTCGGTCAGGTTACCGGCAGTCATCACGGCATGGAAAATCTCAATATGGCGCAGGGAAATGGTCGACATGGTGACACCGTTAGGCTGGGCAGCTAAAGCCATATCATAAATGAATAGATACTGGCTAAATAGATATTTTATCCCCGAATTTTCGCCGGGCATAATGACGCTATTGTTGCCATGCTTGTCGACTCGAACAAACAGTTGTTCTGAACAAGCCGTTGGCCTGAACGAATTAGCCTTTGATCGGAGATTTCCATGCCTTTTGCCTTAAACGATACCCGTACAGCGCTGAATGCCGCCAATCTTCTGGCATTATCCCAACAATATGGTTGTCCGGTGTGGGCCTATGACGCTGAAATTATCAAACAGCGTATTAGTCAGTTGCGTCAGTTTGATGTGATTCGTTTTGCACAGAAGGCCTGCTCTAACATCCATATTCTGCGTTTGATGCGTGAACAAGGTGTGCGGGTTGATTCGGTGTCGCTGGGCGAAATAGAACGTGCGCTGCTGGCCGGTTTCCAGCCGGGAGTTCAGGCTGATGGCAGTAGCGAAATCGTCTTTACCGCTGATTTACTCGATCGTCCAACATTGCAGCGTGTCACTGATTTAGGCATTCCGGTTAACGCTGGTTCTATCGATATGCTTGAGCAAATTGGCCGTCAAAAAGCGGGTCATCCGGTGTGGCTGCGTGTTAATCCAGGTTTCGGCCACGGCCATAGCCAAAAAACCAATACCGGCGGTGAAAACAGCAAGCACGGTATTTGGTATGCCGATTTGCCAAAAGCGCTTGCCGAGATTAAGCGCTATCAGCTCAAACTGGTTGGTATTCATATGCATATTGGCTCCGGTGTGGATTATCAACATCTGGAGCAGGTGTGTGATGCGATGGTCAATCAAGTGATTGAATTAGGGCAAGATATCGAAGCCATTTCTGCGGGTGGTGGTTTGTCTACGCCATATCATTTTGGCGCTGAGACTATTGATACCGCGCATTATTATGGTTTATGGAATGGCGCGCGCGAACGAATTGCTGCGCATTTGGGGCATCCGGTCGCGCTAGAAATCGAACCAGGTCGCTTCCTGGTTGCCGAGTCTGGTGCGTTGGTGGCCCAAGTACGTGCGATTAAAGAGATGGGCAGCCGTCATTTTGTGTTAGTCGATGCAGGCTTTAATGATTTGATGCGCCCGGCGCTATATGGCAGTTACCACCATATCTCTTTGCTGCCAGCTGATGGACGTGATATTAGCAGCGAAACTCAGCGTGAATCGGTGATTGCTGGGCCGCTGTGTGAATCAGGCGATGTCTTTACCCAGCAAGAGGGCGGTGCGGTGGAGACACGCTTATTAGGCGAAGTGAAAATCGATGATCTCTTGGTGTTCCACGATACCGGTGCTTATGGCGCCACCATGTCATCGAACTACAACAGCCGTCCATTGTTACCTGAAGTGCTGTTTGAACAGGGTGTGGCTCGCCAAATTCGCCGTCGCCAAACCATCGAAGAACTACTGGCTTTAGAACAATTCTAAGGCTCTACTAACCGAGGCTGATGTTCCTGTCAGTCTCGGTGATTAGCAACTGAATGACGTCTTACTAATGTCGGGCTGAACATATGGGTCGTTTCTGGCAGACGTTTTTTGTGTGCCAATGCTAAAGCCAATAGTGCGGCCTGATTTGCCATGGCGACTATTGGATAGCGAATAGTGGTCAGGCGAGGGCGCAGATAGCGCGAGATAAGCACATCATCAAAGCCGACGAGCGAAATCTGTCCCGGCACATCAATACCGTTATCGCTGAGAACTGACAATGCACCAGCGGCCATTGAGTCGTTATAGCAAACAACCGCGGTAAAGTTTTTCCCCTGACCAAGCAACTCGGTCATCGCTTTTTCTCCGCCGACTTCATCTGGTTCACCGTAAGCGACCAAGCGTTCTTCTAAGCTTATGCCGTGTTCTTGCAGAGCATCAATATGGCCCTGATAGCGGTCTTTTACGTCAGAAATTGAGTGGTTTGAGCAGATAATGGCGATACGTTGATGACCATGTTGCAGCAAATGGCGTGTAGCCAGCCAGCCGCCATAACGGTCATCAAGTGCGATACAACGTTGCTCAAAACCGGGCAGGGTTCGATTAATTAATACCATGCCAGGGATCTCAGTCATCAGATTAGTCAGCTCTTGTTCTGGCAACATTTTGGCATGTACCACCAACGCGGCGCAGCGGTGGCGGATTAACTGCTCTATCGCCTGACGCTCTCTATCAATGTTGTGATAGCTATTGCCGATCAACAAAAAATTGCCGGTGTTGTAGGCCACTTTTTCGACCGCTTTTACCATCACCCCGAAAAATGGATCCGAAACATCAGCAACCACTAACCCTAATGTTTCTGTTGATTGCTGCGCTAACGCCCGGGCATTGGCGTTAGGGTGATATTGCAGCTCCTGCATGGCATTAGATACCGCCAGGCGTGAATTTTCGCTCGCTTTTGGCGAGTTGTTGATCACCCGTGAAACCGTTGCTACTGAAACACCGGCCAGCCGAGCGACATCCTTTATCGTAGCCATAAATAATCCATCACTTTGTTTGGGTAAACGTTTACATAGCCCGTTAGTTTTGCGGAAAAATACACGCTCCGCAAGGGACAGCGATCGCAACTTTTAAAATGAAAATCTGCTACCGCTAGAAAAGACGCAAATTGCTAATTTTTCAGCTGTTTCCTTGACAAACTTCTACTATTATTCTGATTCGTAGCGGCCATAAATTTGCTGCATTTGCTCAACAATATTGAGCAATTCCGCCCCCGCCCCAGGTTTCCACAGTGCGACCATCGGATGAAGCAATCCACGTTGCCCTAATTCGGTATCCCATTGCACGACCTGTGGAGATTGTTGCGGCTGTAAATGGGTAGGTAAAAACGCCCAACCTTGCCCCAAAGCCAGTAAGGATTGTAACAATGCCAGCTCATTGACGATCTGAATATGATCGGAAATCTGCAGGCGTTTAGCCATTGGATCTGGCAAGTGTCTAAAGGGCATAAGCTGCATGCTGGAGGCCAGTGACAACAGCGGAACCGGTGTTGAGGTGGGGAAAAATCCCTCGCGGGCATACGCGGCAAATTCAATAGCGCCGACGGCACGCCATTTAAACTTTTCACTGATTGAACGGTTAACGGCCTGATAGATCCCCATATCGGCGTTTCCCTTTTCTAAAGCTAACTCAGCATCAGCCCGTTCCATCATTAATAAATCGAGCCGAATCCCTTGCTGGTGTAAGGCTTGGGTTAGTTCTACTAAGAAGGGACGCGGTGTGAAAGGGTCATAGCATAAGGTGAGTTGTTGACTGACTTGCTGTGGGATCTGCTCAGCTAATAAATTAAAGGCTTCTGCTTCTTGTAGAAATAAACGAGCCTGACGATAGAGGCGCTGGCCTGCGGCGGTAAGTTGTAACGGGCGAGTGCTGCGATCAAACAGCGCATAACCGAGGTCTAATTCTAAATACTCGATCAATTCGCTGACGGTAGTGCGATCTTTTCTTAATCGTTTAGCCGCCTGCGTCAAATTGCCTGCTTCGCAGACGCTGGTGAAGGCTTCAATTTGTGCCAATGAAAACCGTATTTGCGCCATCTTTTCCTATTCGCTCCTTGAATTTTTACGGGGGGATTTCCCCCGTTAATGCACTCTAACAGAGGCGATTGTCGCTTTACTATCGCTGCATTGAAAAGCGGTGGCAATGAACATGCCCTGCATAGGACAGTGAAAAAATAAGGAAGCAATATGAAAAAGCATACTAAGACCATTTCAGCTTTGTTGGTTGGTGCAGCACTCAGTGCCAGTGTTGTCAGCGGTGCTGAGGCTTGTACCCGTGCGTTTATGAATATGTATCCGGGTTATATGGTCAGTGCCCGTAATTTGGATTTCTTCGGTCCGGTTGATCCGGCGCTGGTGATTACACCTCGCGGCATTGAACATAACGGCGGTGATGCTAAAAATGCTGCGCAGTGGAAAACGCAATATGGCAGCGTGGTGGTGTATGCCGATGGCGTGTTCCCAATGGATGGTATGAATGAGAAAGGATTAGCAGGACACACGCTGTTCTACACTCACGGTAGCCAGGATGAGAAAGCCCATCAAGATAAGCCTGTTATCGAGAGCCGTGCCTGGTTGAGCTATATTTTAGATAATTTCTCGACGGTTGAGCAGGCAGTGAAAGCCATCAGTAATGACGTTCGTCTTAGCGCGGTTTTAGTACCGATTGATTATGCTTCTGACACCAAGCATATCGCTATTGAAGATGTGAGCGGTGACTCTGCGATCATTGAGATCGATAACGGTAAGGTGAATATCTATCACAATAAAGATTACCGAGTCATGACTAACCCGCCATCTTACGACAAACAGCTTAAAAATCTGGCTAAGTATCAGCATGCCAAACGCAGTGAAATTCCCGGTGGATTAGATGCCGACCAGCGTTTAGTTCGTGCCAGCTATGACCTTAAAAACCTGCCAAAACCAGACAACAAAAACCAGGCGCAGGGCTTTATTCAGACGGTGATGAATAACGTAGCTTACCCGATTGGTTCCCCTACGGAGCCGGGGGAGCAGAAGGTTATTGATATGTACGCGAAATACACTAAACGTCCCGATCAGAATAAAGGTATTGGCACTTATTGGACGACTATCTCTGACCTCAGTCATGGCGAATATCACTTTAAATCGGTTTATGCACCCGCGCAGATTTGGGTTTCTCTGGCGGAAATTAATTTCAACGCCGGCCAACCGGTGAAAAAAATCGAGCATCTAAATGATTATGCCCAGAAAGGCTGGGAAGGAAACGTGTTGGCGCAAGCCAAATAATTGGCCTTGTGTTAAGGGAGCACGTCCTGATGAGCTTACTGAGGTTTAGCGATTCAGGTAAGTGGCACATCTGCTAGCAGTATCCACTAATGGGCCGGGTAATGTAATCAACGCAGAGACAGTATCAAGTATGACGACTATACATTGCTGGTTACACTTTGCGGTGCAATGTTGCGATTGCCAGCTAGTTGCCTGACAGGCTTAGCGGATACATTGAACGTCCCAGAGGTATTGATTGGTGAATCATCAACCTAGCCTCTATCGTGAAAAATTTTGTCGCGATAGTTTCTTGGTTGAAGCCGATTACATTTGCACCAACCTACGCGGATGCGTAGGTTTTTTTTTGCCCGCCATTTATTATTTTTTCTACGCTTTTATGTTTTGTTGCCCGACTCATTTCTCCTTATCCGAAATTTCAAAGTGATATTTACATGGTTAGGATTATTTTTACACTTGGTTGCATTTTGCGTAGCAAACTTGCGATTGTTGAGTGGAGGAACGTGCGACAGATCTCTAGAGTTGGTGATCCCAGAGGTATTGATTGGTGAATCAATCAACGTAACATTTATGTTGAAACCGATTATATTTGCACCAACCTACGCAGATGCGTAGGTTTTTTTTTTGCCTTGATCTCTGATATTCAAGAATTAAACCTAAAAGTCGTCAATCCGCTGTGTTATAGAGTATTCTTTCCTTTTTTATCCCTTGTCCCTAGTAAAACAAGGGAAAACTCATAAGGAGATGGGAATGATCTACAATGTTGTTTTCAAGCTGTTGCGGATGATTTTCCGCATTGCTTTTAGGGTTAGCGTAACGCCTGATCATGCGCGTTTTGATCATCAGAAACTGCTGATTACACCTAACCATGTCTCATTTCTTGATGGCGCACTTTTAGCGTTATTCTTGCCTGTTAAACCTGTATTTGCGGTCTATTCCAACATTACCGAAACCTGGTACATGCGCTGGCTTAAAGCCTATGTTGATTTTGTGCCGCTTGACCCTACCAAGCCAATGGCGATAAAGCGTCTGGTGCGAGAAATCGAAAAAGGCCGTCCGGTTGTGGTATTCCCTGAAGGGCGTATCACTGTGACCGGCTCATTGATGAAAATCTACGATGGTGCCGCTTTTGTTGCCGCAAAATCGCAGGCGACGGTAATACCTGTTCGTATCGACGGTGCGGAGTTTACTTTTTTTGGGCGCCTCTTTGGCAGCTTCAAACTGCGCCTGTTTCCTAAAATCACCATTAATATTTTACCGCCTCTGACGCTACCCATGCCTGATGCTCCACGTGCGCGAGAACGCCGTGTATTGGCCGGAGAACGCCTGCATGATGTGATGATGTCAGCGCGGATGGCCACCCGTGAGCCAGAAACCTTGTATCAAGCGTTGCTCTCTGCACAAACGCGCTATGGGCGCTGGAAACCTTGTATCGCCGATGTTTCGTTTAAAGAAGATAGCTATCAAGGGTTGTTGAAAAAATCTCTTGGCGTGAGCCGGATTTTACAGCGTTTTACCCGCGAGGGTGAACATGTTGGGATGCTATTACCCAATGCTACAATTATGGCGGCAGCGTTGTTCGGCGCCTCCATGCGTAACCGTATTCCTGCCTTGCTGAATTATACTTCTGGCGCGAAAGGACTGAAAAGCGCCATGAAAGCGGCACAAATTGCGACTATCGTAACGTCGCGTCAGTTTCTGGAGAAAGGCAAACTCACTCACTTACCTGAGCAAGTTCCCGAAGCTAACTGGGTCTATCTTGAAGATCTGAAAGATACCGTTACCCGCGACGATAAGCTGTGGATCTTGTTCCATCTGGTGTTCCCGCGTCGTGCTATGTTGCCCCAGCGTGCCGATGATGCTGCATTGGTATTATTCACCTCTGGCTCTGAAGGTAATCCTAAGGGCGTGGTGCATTCGCACGCCAGCCTGCTGGCTAACGTCGAGCAAATTCGCACAGTAGCCGATTTTACGCCGCGCGACCGTTTTATGTCTTCTCTGCCGTTGTTCCATGCGTTTGGTCTGACCGTCGGTTTATTAACACCGTTAATGACCGGAGCACGCATTTTTCTTTATCCGAGTCCACTGCATTATCGCATCGTGCCTGAGCTGGTGTATGACCAGAACTGTAATGTGCTGTTTGGCACATCGACTTTCCTTAGCAATTATGCGCGTTTTGCCCATCCTTATGATTTCGCGCGCTTGCGCTATGTAGTTGCAGGCGCGGAAAAACTGGCCGAAAGCACCAAGAAAATCTGGCAGGACAAATTCGGTATTCGCATCCTTGAAGGTTACGGGGTGACCGAGTGTGCGCCAGTGGTGGCAATTAACGTGCCGATGTCTGCTAAGGCTAATACCGTTGGTAGGATCTTACCTGCAATGGAAGCGCGCCTGATCCCGGTGCCGGGTATTGATCAAGGCGGGCGTTTACAGTTACGCGGGCCGAATATCATGAAAGGCTATTTACGGGTAGAAAATCCGGGCGTGCTTGAATTACCTCAGGCTGAGAATGCCGCCGGTGAAATGCAGGCAGGTTGGTATGATACTGGTGATATTGTCACGCTCGACGAACAGGGCTACTGCGCTATTCGTGGCCGTGTTAAACGTTTTGCCAAACTGGCCGGTGAAATGGTATCGCTGGAAAGTGTAGAACAGTTGGCTATCACCGCTTCGCCAGATGGACAACATGCGGCAACCTCACGTAGCGATAGCAGCAAAGGTGAAGCATTAGTGTTGTTTACTACCGATGTCCAATTACAGCGTGACGCGTTGTCGAAAGCCGCTCGAGAATTAGGGCTGCCAGAATTAACTGTGCCACGTGATATTCGTGTCATTAAAGCATTGCCGCTGCTGGGCAGCGGTAAACCAGATTTTGTTACGCTGCGGGAAATGGCGGAAAAAGCGGAGAGTAAACAATGAAGTCGGCGGTAAAAAGCGAATCACCATTGATGTCTCGCGGCATGATTGCGGTGATTTTTGCGCAGTTTCTCTCAGCTTTCGCCGACAATGCGCTGCTGTTTGTGACGCTGGCATTGATTATCCAGCAGAAGTATCCCGAGTGGAGTCAGCCGGTACTGCAAATGGGATTTGTGGCGGCCTATATTATTTTCGCTCCTTTTGTCGGGCAGTTTGCCGATAGCTTTGCCAAAGGACGAGTGATGATGGCGTCTAACATCCTCAAATTGCTCGGTACGTTAATGATTTGCATCGGGCTTAATCCTTTCCTCGGTTATGCGCTAGTCGGCGTTGGCGCGGCAGCTTATTCACCGGCCAAATACGGTATTCTTGGCGAAATCACTACGGGCGAACAGCTGGTGAAAGCCAATGGCGTAATGGAAGGTTCGACTATTGCCGCCATTTTATTGGGTTCTGTAATAGGCGGCGTGCTGGTTGACGCCAGTTTGATTGCCGCGCTGATTGTCTGCGTTGCCGCTTATGCCGGTGCGGTTTGGGCTAACATGTTTATTCCTAAACTGGCGGCCGCGCGACCGGGGAATTCTTGGAATCCTTATAAGATGGCTGCGGGCTTTTTTAGCGCTTGCCGTGCAATGTGGGCAGATAGCGAGATACGCTTTTCGATGATCGGCACCAGCCTGTTTTGGGGCGCGGGCGTAACGCTACGTTTGCTGTTGGTACTTTGGGTACCGGCTGCTCTACATATCACTGATAGTGCGACGCCGCCGCTGTTGAATGCGATGGTAGCTATTGGCGTCGTTGTCGGTGCCGGTATTGCCGCGAAATTGATCACCTTAAAAACTGTCAATCGTTGTTTGCCGGCTGGTATCGCTATGGGGGTAGCAGTGGTGGTCTTTGCGCTGCAACATAACATGATGAATACCTACGCTTTACTGATCCTGATTGGCATATTGGGGGGCAGTTTTGTTGTGCCGCTTAATGCGTTGCTACAGCATCGTGGCAAAGAAACCGTAGGTGCAGGTAATGCGATTGCGGTGCAAAATCTGGCCGAAAATACCGCCATGCTATTAATGCTCGGCCTCTATTCGCTGGTGGTAAAGCTAGGTGTTCCGGTCATTGGTATCGGCGCAGGTTTTGGTGTGATATTTGCGTTAGCGATTGTTGGGCTGTGGTGGTGGAAGGTGCGTCAGCCTCGCCACTAGTTAAGTGCGACCAGGCCTTAACGTAATGGGCCTTAATGTAAAAAGGGGCGCGATTTATATCGCGCCCCTTTTTTTCAGCGAGGAAAAATTACGGCGCCGGGATCGTAAAGCGCTTGTGAATGCTTTCCAGTGCGTCGAGCACCTCCGCACCAAGCGTTAAATCCTGGCTGGCGATATTTACCTTCAACTGCTCAAGGGTTGTTGCCCCTAGCAAGGTACTGGCAACGAATGGCTGTTGACGCACGAAAGCCAGTGCCATCTGCGACGGGTCAAGATTATGCTTCTTAGCCAGTGCAACATATTCGGCGATAGCCGCTTCTGACTGTGGTGACGAGTAGCGGGTGAAGCGGCTGTACAAGGTATTACGTGCCCCCTCCGGTTTCGCTCCATTGAGGTATTTGCCGCTCAAGGTACCAAAGCCCAGACAAGAGTAAGCCAGCAATTCAACGCCTTCATGCTGGCTTATTTCAGCCAAACCTATTTCGAAACTGCGATTTAGCAGGCTATATGGGTTTTGAATTGAGACGATACGTGGCAGGTCGTGTTTTTCAGCCAGTTGCAGATAGCGCATCACGCCCCAAGGGGTTTCATTAGACACGCCGATATAGCGAATCTTACCGGCACGTACTTGTTCATTCAGCGCTTCTAAGGTTTCTAGCAGCGTCACTGGCGAGTTATTTTCAGTATATTGATAGCCAAGCTTGCCAAAAAAATTGGTTGGGCGTTGTGGCCAGTGCAACTGGTAAAGATCCACATAGTCAGTATTTAGGCGCTTCAGGCTGGCATCTAATGCGGCACGGATATTTTTACGATCCAGGCTCTGACCCGGGCGGATATGATTATCGTTACCGCGAATAGGGCCGGCGATTTTGCTGGCGAGAATAATTTTATCTCGGTTGCCACGAGCTTTAATCCAACTGCCGATATAGCTTTCAGTCAGGCCTTGGGTTTCTGGGCGTGGGGGAACGGGATACATTTCAGCTGTATCAATAAAGTTGATACCAGAGGCAATAGCGTAATCAAGCTGTTGGTGCGCTTCGGCTTCACTATTCTGTTCACCAAAAGTCATGGTACCCAGACCTAAAAGGCTCACTTCTAAAGCACTATGAGGTATTCGATGATATTGCATTACCGATCTTCCTTTGTTTCTTGAGGATGTCAGGCCTGCGGCCTTTAACGACGATACACAAGGCCAAGAGCCTGTAACGACTATATACAAGGGAATCTAATGGGGAAAGTAGCGGGGATGGCAAAGCAATTGAATTTATCGCATTTAGCTAGCTGGCAGCAGATACTGCCAGCCAAGGGCATTATTAACGTTTGATCACTTGAGTGATCTCGTTAGCATTTAGCTGACGTTCATTACCTTGTTCATCGGTATATTTAATTAAACCGGTTTTTTTATCTAACTGAGGTTTATCTTGTGTCAGGATCATGCCGCCATCTTTAGTCGCAATCACATAATTGCTGGCGCATCCTGCCAAAGCAAATGCCACTAGCAGTGCACTTACACATTTTAGGCTTATTTTCATTGTTGCTCCCATTTTTTTGCCAAGTAGAAAATCAATATTCAGACTAGCAAACAGCCTACAAAATAGTAGGCGATTATCGAGTATTGCGCCTATTTTTAATACATTCTTTGCGCTGCATGCGCCATTGGACGATAAAGCGTATTTTCTCGATGCTTAATAAACGAATTTCTCCGCTATTCTCCAATTTATTACAGCAAAAAATGTCGAGCGAGCAATGCGCCGGTAAAACTCTTTTTCAGGTAAAAACCCCGAGGCAATGTCATGATAGGTTGGCCAAATTCACCGATAGCTTCGGTTCTAGCCTTATTATTGGCGGCTTTGGGGCGTAGTTGTAATACTTCGCCGTGACGTGCTGTAATCGTTTCCACTTTTCCCAGCACAATTAAGTCCATCAACTCTTCCCAATCCTGACGCAGTTGCTGCTCTTCTTCTACCGATGGGCTCCACATTAATGGTGAACCGACCCGCCGTTCGGATAACGGGATTTGGCGATCGCCTTCGACCGGTATCCACAATACTCGAGCTAATTTGTGTCTGACGTGACTGTTTTCCCAAGTTACGCCGCTGTTGCCGGTTAATGGCGCGACGCAAACGAAAGTGGTTTCTAACGGTTTACCCTGCGCATCAATAGGAATTGTTTTTAGCTCAACACCGATTTCTGGAAAGTCTTGCTCTGGTTTACTCCCTGCGCTAGCGCCGAGATAAGTTTCCAACAGCATCCCAACCCATCCCTTTTCGCGTTTTAAATCGGGTGGAATGGCTAAATTAGCCTGTGTTGCTAGCTCACCCAGAGAAAAACCTGACAACGATTGTGCCCGTTGTAATAGGGCTTGCTGATCTTCTGGAGACGTCTGCATTGGTATGGGGAATGACATAAATAAAAGTTTCCGCGAAACTGATTAAAAATCATACGCTAAATGGCAGGGGTTGAGAATTAAATCTCTACCCTGTGATTAAGATGAATAATAGCATGATTTAAAATGGTTTTTTTTCAGATTTATTCTTATTGTCGATGTGAGTAAAGTAAGTTGATCACCCGTTAACGGTGACAATGAACAGGATCTTCCCCCTAGTTATCCACAGATTTGTGGGATAACCCACATTTTAAGGATTACTGGTTCGATTTACAGGCTTGACGACCCACTGTTTTTACAGGTTTGTCCCATATCTGACCAAGTATTGCCAACAATCTGTGGATAAAAACCACATTGGTTGATCTTTAGTCAGGTGTGGATCGTGCGTAGTTTGGTCGACGTTAATTATGTTCTGTATAAGCTGGTTTTTTGATTTAGTTTATTGTTTTTAATGTGTTTATTTTTATTGTCATTAATGGTTCATATCCAGTGATAAATAGTTTTACCCTGATTATTCTTAAGTTCTGCACATATCTATCCACAGAAAAAGTGAATAAAATTGGCTTTTACTCGGCCACTCTGTTTATAACTTCAGATAAAATGACAAGTTATCCCAGTAATGTTGGTAAGTCAGCGAGTGTAACCAGTGGTTTACCGTCTGTTGGTAGTGTGAAACAATCAGTACATCTATGCATTTTAAAGCTTATTGAGGTAGTCCGGTGATCGATGATGATGGCTACCGCCCGAATGTTGGTATCGTAATCTGTGACAAGCAGGGGCAAGTGTTATGGGCCCGGCGATATGGACAGCACTCATGGCAGTTTCCGCAAGGGGGGATTAACCCCGGCGAAACCCCAGAGCAAGCCATGTATCGTGAATTGTTTGAGGAAGTGGGTTTAAACAGAAAGGATGTTCGTATTCTGGCTTCGACCCGCAACTGGTTGCGCTATAAATTGCCAAAACGTTTGGTGCGTTGGGACACAAAGCCGGTGTGTATCGGCCAAAAGCAAAAATGGTTTCTGCTGCAACTGATGTGTAATGATGCTGACATCGATATGCAACGTAGTAGTACACCTGAGTTTGATGGTTGGCGCTGGGTGAGTTTCTGGTATCCGGTGCGTCAAGTCGTGTCATTTAAACGCGATGTGTACCGCCGGGTAATGAAAGAGTTTTCCACAACCGTGATGCCGTTACAGGAATTACCTGTTAACAGGACACCACCCGCTTACCGCCGTAAAAGAGGCTAAATTACCAAGAAATGCTTACGCGTTTGCGAGAAATTGTTGAAAAGGTCGCGATGGCATCCAGCCTTACTGATGCGCTGGATGTATTGGTCAATGAAACCTGTCAGGCGATGGACACAGAAGTGTGTTCTATCTATCTGGCAGATAACGACCGTCGTTGCTATTACCTGATGGCGACGCGAGGTTTGAAAAAGCCTCGTGGGCGTACTATTGCTCTGGCATTTGACGAAGGTATTGTCGGGCTAGTGGGGCGTCTTGCCGAGCCTATCAACCTCGCTGATGCGCAAAGCCACCCGAGCTTTAAATATATTCCCCAGGTAAAAGAAGACCTGTTCCGCTCATTCTTGGGTGTGCCGATTATTCATCGCCGCCAGCTACTGGGCGTATTGGTCATCCAGCAGCGTGAACATCGCCAGTTTGATGAAGGGGAAGAGTCCTTCATGGTGACGCTCGCGACACAAATGGCGGGGATCCTTTCTCAAGCGCAGCTTAATGTGCTTTATGGCCGTTTTCGCCAGACGCGAGTTCGTGCACTGGCCGCCTCTCCGGGGGTCGCGATTGGTATTGGTTGGCAAGATAGCAACCAGCCTTCGCTTGATAATGTTTATATGGCCTCGACGCTAGATACTGAGCGCGAGCGTGAACGTTTAACTCGTGCCTTAGAAGATGCGGGCGCTGAGTTCCGACGTTTCAGTAAACGTTTTACCGCCAGCGCACAAAAAGAAAGTGCGGCTATATTCGACCTTTATTCCCACCTGCTCAATGATGCGCGCCTCAAACGTGAATTATTCTCTGAGGTGGATAATGGCGCGGTAGCCGAGTGGGCCGTGAAAAAGGTGGTGGAGGAATTCGCTGCCCAATTTGCCAGCCTGCAAGATACTTATTTACGTGAGCGTGCCAGCGATTTACGTGCGTTAGGTCAGCGCCTGGTCTTCCATCTCGACGATAATTTCCAGGGGGAGACGCAGTGGCCTGAACACTTTATCCTGGTCGCCGACGAACTTACCGCAACGTTACTGGCTGAAGTGCCGCAAGAGCGTTTGAAAGGCGTGGTGGTGCGAGACGGTGCCGCCAACTCGCATGCTGCGATTTTGGTACGTGCGATGGGCGTGCCAACGGTAATGGGGGCAGATATCCAGCCTTCGCTGCTCAACCAGCGCCAGCTGATCGTTGACGGCTACCGTGGCGAGTTATTGATCGACCCTGAGCCGGTATTAGTTAAAGAATATAAACGCTTAATCAGCGAAGAAATCGAGCTGAGTGAGCGAGCTGAAAACAATGTTGAGCAGCCTGCTGTATTCCAGAGTGGTGAGCGGGTTCAGGTAATGCTCAATGCCGGGCTGAGTGCCGATCACGAAAAACTCTTTGGTGGTCGTGTCGACGGTGTTGGCTTATACCGCACAGAAATTCCGTTTATGTTGCAAAGTGGCTTCCCTTCTGAAGAAGAGCAAGTCGCGCAATATCAAGGGATGTTGCAGCTGTTCCCGGCGAAACCGGTTACTTTGCGTACGCTGGATATCGGTTCTGATAAGCAATTGCCTTACATGCCAATCAGTGAGGAAAACCCTTGCTTGGGCTGGCGTGGTATTCGTATCACCCTTGACCAACCCGAAATATTTTTGATCCAATTGCGCGCAATGCTGCGTGCTAATGCGGCGACAGGTAATTTGGGGATCTTGTTACCGATGATCACCAGCCTGGAAGAGATCGACGAAGCTCGCCGTTTGATCGACCGTGCCGCGCGTGAAGTGCAAGAGTCTTTGGGCTATGACCTGCCAAGGCCACGGATTGGTATCATGATTGAAGTACCGTCAATGGTATTTATGTTGCCTGCATTAGCAAGCCGGGTTGATTTTATCTCGGTAGGGACTAACGACTTGACGCAATACATGCTGGCAGTAGATCGCAACAACACAAGGGTTGCTGGTTTATATGATAGCCTGCATCCGGCGATGCTACGCGTGTTGAAACACATCAATACCGAAGGCAATGCCAGTGGTCTTGACGTGAGTTTATGTGGCGAGATGGCCGGTGATCCTATGGGAGCATTGTTGCTGGCTGGTATGGGATACCGCAGCTTTAGTATGAATGGCCGCAGTGTCGCGCGTATCAAATACCTGTTTAGACATATTGATTTGGCCGATGCGCAGGAGCTAGCTCAGCAGGTGCTGCAAGCACAATTTACGACAGATGTTCGCCACATGACCTCTGCTTTTATGGAGCGACGTGGGCTCGGCGGATTGATTCGCGGCGGAAAATAGTTCTCAATGCAGATGATACTAAAGCTGTTTTATTACAAATAATTAAAAGGAAAATGCCGCCAAGGCCATAGAGAAACTGACCTTGGTGCTGCTAAGGTTTCATCTGTCGTATCTTGGGACTTTTCTTTACATTACTTTCCTTTAACGCTGCCCTGAGCCTAATTCAATTGTGCTATCATTCGCATCCTGCAGACCCTTAACACTCTTCGCAGCGACCGTATTACGTTGAAATAAGGCAGTAAATACGTTTTTTGGGCGAAATTGTTATTTCCTGACGTTGAATTTGTGTTTTCACCTGCGTGCAATGCGGTGGAGGCTTCTTGGCTAAAATAATCAACAAGTTGTGGTGATAGATGAGTAATAGCTATCTGGCGTTTCCCAAGTTTGATCCGGTCATTTTCTCTGTAGGTCCGGTCTCTCTACACTGGTACGGATTGATGTACCTGGTTGGCTTTATTTTTGCCATGTGGTTGGCAACCCGTCGTGCCAACAAACCGGGCAGCGGATGGAAAAAAGAAGAAGTGGAAAACTTGCTCTATGCTGGTTTTCTCGGTGTATTCATCGGTGGCCGAGTCGGCTATGTGTTGTTCTATAACCTGCCGCTATTCCTCGATAACCCACTGTATTTGTTTAAGGTATGGGACGGTGGAATGTCCTTCCACGGTGGTTTGTTGGGTGTGATCACCGTGATGTTGATTTTCGCTCGCCGTACTAAGCGTTCTTTCTTCCAGGTTTCTGACTTTATTGCCCCATTGGTTCCTTTTGGTTTAGGCGCCGGTCGCTTGGGTAATTTCATTAATGGCGAGCTGTGGGGCCGTGTTACTACTGATGTGCCTTGGGCGATGCTATTCCCAGGTTCTCGTCAGGAAGATATTGCTATAGCCGCTGCTGATCCAAAATGGTTGCCGCTGCTTAATCAATACGGCGTGTTGCCGCGTCATCCATCACAAGTTTATGAATTGCTGCTTGAAGGCGTTGTGCTGTTTATCATTCTCAACGTATTCATTCGCAAGTCTCGTCCTGTTGGTAGTGTGTCTGGCCTGTTCTTGATCGGCTACGGTGCATTCCGCATCATCGTCGAATACTTCCGCCAGCCTGATGCTCAGCTTGGCCTGTTTGACGGCATTATCAGCATGGGACAAATTCTCTCTATTCCTATGATTGTCTTCGGACTGATTATGGTTATCTGGGCTTACCGTCGCCCGCAGAAACAATTGTCGTGAGGTAAAATGAAACAGTATCTGGATTTAATGCAAAAAGTGCTTGATGAAGGCACACCAAAAGCTGACCGTACCGGTACCGGCACCTTGTCGATTTTTGGTCATCAGATGCGTTTCAATCTGCAAGATGGCTTTCCATTGGTGACAACCAAGCGTTGTCACCTGCGCTCGATCATTCACGAGTTGTTATGGTTCCTGAAAGGCGAAACCAATATTGCTTACCTGCGTGACAACAAAGTCACTATCTGGGACGAGTGGGCCGATGAAAACGGCGACCTTGGCCCTGTTTATGGTAAGCAATGGCGCGCTTGGGGTGCCTCTGATGGCACACAGATTGATCAGCTTGCTAAAGTGCTCACGCAACTGAAACAAGACCCAGACTCTCGCCGTATTATTGTTTCGGCTTGGAACGTGGGTGAGCTGGACCAAATGGCTTTGGCGCCTTGCCATGCGTTTTTCCAGTTCTATGTGGCGAATGGCAAGCTGTCTTGTCAGCTCTATCAACGCTCTTGCGATATCTTCCTGGGTTTGCCATTCAACATTGCTAGTTATGCGCTGCTCGTACATATGATGGCGCAACAATGTGATTTGGAAGTTGGCGATTTTGTCTGGACAGGTGGTGATACCCATCTTTACAGCAATCACCTGGAACAAACGCATCTACAATTAAGCCGTGAACCTCGCGCCTTACCAAAATTGATAATCAAACGTAAGCCAGATTCGCTGTTTGATTACAACTTTGAAGACTTCGAGCTGGAAGGTTATGACCCGCATCCGGCGATTAAAGCCCCGGTTGCTATCTAATAACTCTCTTTGTTAGTTGCTTGAAATCGCCTGATCTCGGTCAGGCGATTTTTTTGTTTTATTTAACCACATCCTATTTCCTTCTCGACTATTGCTACTGATTTGCTGAGCAAAATCTAGCGCTTTGTCTGCATCATCCTTAATTTTGCCAAGCATGCCGCATCCTTAAATGTCGGTTACCTATGCTGCCGGAAAAACCTTGCGTAATGTGCCGCAAACATCAGTAAACCCGCTGGTGATAAACCCGGCTGCGCATAACATTCAGCGTATGAAAAAACAGACACTGGAAAATGAACAAGGTATGACGCTGATTGAAATTATGATGGTTTTGGGACTGATCGCGCTGTGTAGCCTGTGGATGATAAGAGGATGGCAGGGGTATCAACAGGCCTTGAAATTAGAACAAAGTGTTCAGCAATTACGTCTCTATCTGACAGGACTACAGGCTTACACCAACTGGCATAACAGCACCGCGATACTTTGGGTGCTTGATGGGGCCGGTGGATGTGTTGGTACACAAACGCCCGCGATATCTTGCCATAATGCCGGGAAAGATAGCTTCAGGTTACCGGATGAAAAAATTGAGGTCAGCCATTACAGCGAAAAAACCATGGGATTCTATGGGCGTCGCAATGCGGCGCAGGCAGGGCACATTACGCTGAAAAATGCGGCGGGAAGAATTCGAGTGGTGTTGTCTGCGCGCGGAAGAATTCGACTTTGCAGTGAAGACGAAGCGTTATTAGGTTTGCCGGTATGTCGATAACATCCTCGCATTGTGCTGGATTCACTTTACCCGAAGTGATGCTGGCGATGGGCATTGGCGGTATGTTGCTATTAGGGTCAGCGCAAACCTTTCCTTTGTTGCGTCAACGCAGCCAGGATTTGGCGCAGCGTTTTCAGTTGGATCAATTGATGCGTCAGACTTTGTTTACTTTGATGAAAGATTTACGACGCGCAGGTTATTGCGCAGGAACCTGTCAGGGAAAATCAGTGGTGCTCGGTCATTATCCCGGTGAGGCCAAAGACTCTTGTGTGCTGTTGGCTTTTGATCTCAACAATAATGGCCGTTGGGAGGGGACCGATCGGACCAATTCGGAATACTTTGCCTACCGCTTGCGTCAGCAGGTAATTGAAACTCAACGCGGTGTGCGCACCTGCGATGGCAGCGGTTGGGAAAGACTATTAGATCCGACAGAAGTTTCCGTTAGTCGTTTCCATATAACGCAAACTCATTCACCTGGAAAGCCGGCCTTCTTCGTGGTCGATATTGCAGCTCATTGGCGTCAAAAAACGGCTGTTGAAGATGATGTTATGCCAATGGAAATCAAACAGATGATTGCCGGGCAAATACTATGAGCGGCAAAGCAATAGATAGCCAGATTCGTCAACGGGGAAGCGCGATGATCTTGAGCGTAATGATGATGATGGGATTAGGTTTATTGGCACTGAATACGCTTAATCAACATCTTAACAGTGCATTAGCCTTAACTGGCCAGGAACACCGCTATTTGCTCGCCTGGCAGCAGGCGGCTTCATCATTAAGTTGGGGGGCGTCACAACGTTGGTTGTTATCGACAACCCCAGCATGGCAATGCCAATCTTTAACTACTGGGCCAGCTGCCGATAATCCATTACGCAGCTGTGTTCGTCCGGCTCATCACCCCGGAATTTTTATTCTAAAAGGCGAGGGGCAGTTGCTAGAAGGGGAAGTCCCGTTGGTGCTATACCAATTGGCAAGCCACAATAAACCGACGGCAGGGCGTGTAATTTTTACGCCATTAAAAGGCGGCTGGGTTGATTTTTGTCCTTTACCTAATCCAAGGGGCTGCGATGAATAATCTTGGGCCTGCGCCGCAACAACGAGGATTTAGCCTGCCGGAAGCGCTGATTGCGGTATTCTTGCTCAGCGTATCACTCCTTGGGCTGCTACAGTACTATCAAGCACTAAGCACAGGTTTCACTCGCCAGTGGCAGTTTCGACAAGCATGGTCGCAGGCGCAAAATTTGCTTGAGGCTTATGTCGTTACCGGGAAAAACCTGCCGTTATCATCATGGCCTTCCTTGCCGGGTTGGCACGGGCAGATTATCACCACAGAAGCCACCAGTGAATGTATAAAAGCAACGGCTCAAGTACAGACACCCGGGCAATATCGTGTAGAACTTAGTCGATGGTTATGTAAGTCGGCGGCAGACTGACTTTAATGTCATTTTTACCACTAATATCCGCCTCATTTGCAATAAGATAGCGGGTGATTACAGACAGTCACTTTTAGGTCTCAAGGATGCGGTTATGTTTACGGTTTATCACTCCAATCAATTAGATATTCTAAAAACGCTGACTACAGCGCTGATTGAAGGTCGTCCATTAGCCGATCCTTTCCAACAGGAAGTGATTCTGGTACAGAGCCCGGGGATGGCGCAGTGGCTGCAAATGGAATTAGCGCAAGAAATTGGCATTGCCGCCAATATTGCTTTCCCTCTGCCTGCGACCTTTATCTGGGATATGTTCACTAAGGTTTTGCCGGGTATTCCCAAAGAGAGCGCCTTTAGTAAAGACGCGATGACTTGGAAACTCATGTGGTTGCTACCGGGTAAGTTACCAGAGGATGAGTTTGTCCCGCTGCGTAATTATCTGACTGATGATAGTGATAAGCGCAAAATTCACCAGTTGGCTGCTCGCGTAGCCGACTTGTTCGACCAATATCTGGTTTATCGCCCGGAATGGCTGAAAACGTGGCAGCAAGGGCGTTTGGTTGATGACTTAGACAGCGCACAGCAGTGGCAAGCGCCGTTATGGCGTGCGCTGTGTGAATACACAGAGGAACTACAGCAGTCTGAATGGCACCGTGCCAACTTATATGAGCGCTTTATTGAGCAATTACAGCGAGCTAAAAGTACGCCGGTTGGCCTGCCATCGCGGGTATTTATTTGTGGTATTTCAGCGTTACCACCGGTTTATCTGCAAGCATTGCAGGCGCTGGGCCGACATATTGATATTCACCTGATGTTCACCAACCCTTGCCGCTATTATTGGGGCGACATCCAGAATTATGCTTTTCTTGCCCGCTTACAAAGCCGCAAGCGTCGCCACTATAAAAATGCGCAGGAAACGTCGCTATTTCGAGACCCGCAGCAGGCTGAACAGCTGTTTAATGAGGAAGGCGAGCAAAATGTTAATAATCCTCTTCTTGCCTCATGGGGCAAGTTAGGGCGAGATCATCTTTATTTACTCTCGCAAGTTGACGATATTCAAGAAGTACAGGCATTTGTTGATACCGCAGACGGGTTGCTATTGCATGCAATCCAGCAAGATATGCTGGATCTTGAAGATCATGCGGTGATCGGTATGACGCAAGAAACGCTTAACAGCAGTCACACCAAACGTATCCTCGAGTCTGAAGACGCCTCTATTACTCTGCACGTCTGTCATAGTGCGCAACGTGAAGTCGAAGTGCTGCATGATAATTTACTGGCGATGATGGATGAAAATCCGCAGCTTACGCCGCGCGACATTATTGTGATGGTTGCCGATATTGATAGCTATGCGCCTTATATTCAGGCGGTATTCGGCAATGCGCCCGGCGATCGTTATTTACCTTTTGCACTCTCAGACCGTAAAGCCAGCCAGTCACACCCGGCGTTACAAGCTTTTATCTCGCTGCTTGATTTACCGCAAAGCCGTTTTACCTCAGAACAAGTGCTGGCTCTGCTTGAAGTGCCAGCGTTGGCAATGAAGTTTGCCATTGATGAAGATGGGCTACGCCTGCTGCGTCAGTGGGTGGGGGAGTCAGGGATTCGCTGGGGGCTTGATGATGACAACGTGCGGGAATTGTCGCTACCTGCCACCGGCCAACACACTTGGCACTTTGGCTTGACCCGCATGCTGTTGGGCTATGCGATGGACAGCAACGTCGGCGATTGGCAAGGCGTGCTGCCTTACGATGAATCGACCGGACTTGTGGCTGAGTTAGCAGGGCATTTGGCCGAGCTATTAATGCAGCTTAGCCGCTGGCGGCAAACGCTCTCACAGCCGCGAGAATTAAGTCAATGGTTGCCGCTATGTCAGGAATTACTCGGGACGTTCTTCTCGCCTGAAGGCGAAACCGAAGTTGCATTGGCGTTGATCGAACAACAGTGGCAAAAGGTTCTCAGTCAAGGTGTGGCTGCTCGTTATCCTGATGTGGTGCCGCTATCTATCATCCGCGATGAGCTAGCCTCTCGTTTGGACCAAGAGCGTATCAGCCAGCGTTTTTTGGCCGGGCCAATCAACTTCTGTACCTTGATGCCGATGCGTTCTATTCCTTTTAAAGTGGTTTGTCTGTTAGGCATGAACGATGGTATTTACCCGCGTACCTTGCCGCCGCTAGGTTTTGACTTGATGGCAAAGCAGGTCAAACGTGGGGATCGTAGCCGCCGTGATGATGACCGCTATCTCTTCCTCGAAGCGCTGCTTTCTGCGCAAAATAAGCTTTATATCAGCTACATTGGTCGTTCGATTCAGGATGATAAAGAGCGTTTCCCGTCGGTTCTGGTGACCGAATTGCTTGAATACATTGGTCAGAGTTATTGCTTAGCAGATGACCGTGATCTCAGTGCTGACGAGAGCGCGGTTCGCGTTGAGCAACACTTGGTGCAGTGGCATCCGCGCACGCCTTTTGACGCGGATAACTTTGATCTCAGTAATCCTTCACAAAGCTATGCCGCAGAATGGCTGGCTGCTGCGGGCTATCAAGGAGAAATGGCGACTGATTTTACTCAGCCTTTGCCAGATAACGATGTGCAGGAAGTGACACTAGAAAACCTGCTGCGTTTTTATCGCCATCCTATCAAGGCTTTTTTCCAGATGCGCCTGAACGTCAGCTTTATTCTTGAAGAGACTGAATTGCCAGATGAAGAGCCCTTTGTTCTGGATAACCTCAGCCGTTATCAGTTCAACACTCAGTTGCTAAACACGCTAATTGAGCAACAGGATCCGCAGCAGTTATTTAGCCGAGTGAAAGCATCAGGCGGCCTGCCGTATGGCGCATTCGGTGAGATTTATTGGAACAAACAGTCCGAGGAAATGCTCGATCTGGCTGAGCTGGTACGTGATGAGCGTGGCGAAAGCCAAAGCCTGGAAATTAATTTAACGGTAGCTGGCGTCAAGCTAAGCGGCTGGCTACATCAGGTTCAGTCGGACGGCTTATTACGCTGGCGACCGGCTGCACTGTTGGCGCGGGACGGACTATTGCTATGGATAGAACATGTGGTTTATTGCGCGATGGGTGGCCAAGGCAGCAGCCGGATGTATGGTCGCAGTTCAACAGCGTGGCGCTATGCTACGCTTTCAGTGGATGAGGCAACGGCACATCTGCAACGTCTAATTACGGGCTATCGGCAAGGGTTGTGTTCTCCGCTGATGTTACTCAATAAAAGTGGCTGGGCTTGGTTAAGCCAGTGTTTTGATGCTGATAGTGGCACGATTAGCCTGGATGAGGAACGTCAGGAGAAGGGCCGTAATAAGTTACTACAGAGTTGGCTTGGTGACGCGCGAGTGCCCGGCGAAGGGGCCGATCCTTATGTGCAACGGGTGATGCGCCAACTTGATAGTCATGGCATTGAGGCGATTATCCAATGTGCTGAGCAATATCTGTTACCGATTGCCCAACATAATCTGGCATAGGGCTAAGTCGGGTATTTTGTATGATTTGCAGATAGCACCTCGAATTTTAAAAACTCAATAGCTAACAACTATTGAGGGAGAAGTCGTTATGTTGAAGCAGTGGTATCGTCTTGGCAGATTAGTAACATGTAGAGAATTAATCGCATTAACAGTATTACTGGTATTTGGGATGCCAGCAGCCTATGCCACGCGAGCATGGACTCCTGAAACCGAAACGGTGCATAAAAGCGCTAATGATCCGCGTGATTACCAAGCTGTAAAGCTTGCTAATGGCATGACGGTATTGCTGGTTTCTGATTATGAAGCCAGTAAATCTTTGGCTGCTTTGGCATTGCCGGTCGGGTCACTTGATGATCCTAATGGGCAATTAGGCTTGGCCCATTACACTGAACATATGCTGTTAATGGGGTCGAAGAAATACCCGCAGCCTGAAAGTCTGGCTGAGTTTTTGAAAAAGCACGGCGGAAGCCACAACGGCAGCACAGCCCCTTACCGAACGGCGTTTTATCTTGAAGTAGAAAACGATGCCTTGCCTCAGGCGGTTGACCGTTTGGCTGATGCTATTGCCGAGCCACTACTTGATCCAGGCAACGCCGACCGTGAGCGTAATGCCGTCAATGCCGAGCTCACGATGGCGCGTTCTCGTGAGGGGATGCGTATGGCGCAGGTCAGAGCCGAAACCCTCAACCCGGCACATCCTGCAGCACGCTTTTCTGGTGGTAACCTCGATACGCTCAAAGATAAACCGGATAACAAACTACAGGATGCATTACAGGCATTTTATCAACGTTATTACTCTGCCAACCTGATGGTTGGTGTGATTTATAGCAATCGTCCTATTCAGGAATTAGCGCATATCGCAGTAGAGACGTTTGGTAAAATTGGTAATCATAATGCGAGTGTTCCTGCCATCAGTCAGCCGTTAGTTACGCCAGCACAGCAGGGGATTATTATTCACTACGTTCCCGCGACACCGCGTAAACAGCTGCTGATTGAATTTGCGATTGATAATAACAGCGCACAATTTCGTAGTAAGACAGATACCTACATTAGTTACCTGATTGGCAATCGCAGTAAAAATACTTTGTCAGACTGGCTACAGAAACAAGGGCTGGCCGATGGTATTAATGCCGGGGCTGATTCCATGTCTTTACGTAATCAGGGGCTGTTCTCTATTTCGGTATCGCTAACGGATAAAGGCGTGGCGGAAAAGGACAGGGTAATTGCGGCAGTCTTTAACTACCTGACACTGATACGCCAGCAGGGGATTAAAAAGTCTTATTTTGACGAACTCTCTCATGTGATGGCACTAGACTTCCGTTTTCCCGATATAACACGAGATATGGATTATGTTGAGTGGTTGGTAGATAACATGTTGCGTGTGCCAGTCGAAAACGTGCTGGATTCGTCTTACGTTGCTGATGATTTCGCACCTGATGCTATCGAGAGCCGCCTTGCGCAATTGACGCCGCAACATGCTCGCTTCTGGTTTGTCAGTCCAGAGGAACCGCACAATAAAGTGGCTTACTTTATGAATGCGCCCTATCAGGTAGATAAAATCCCTGCGCAGGAGTTTACAAAATGGCAGCAGCTCGAACAGCACATGAGCTTGTCTCTGCCAGCGCTCAATCCTTATATTCCTCAACAGCTTAATATCGTTAATAGTGATGATGAACAAAAAAGTGAGCCCCAACGCAAACCTAAGCTAATTGTCGACCAAAAAGGGTTGCGGGTGTTTTATCAGCAGAGCCATTATTTCAACGCGTCGCCTAAAGCCGATATTACGGTTGCCTTCCGTAATGCCAATGCGTTTAGTTCTGCCAAAAACCAGGTGCTATACGGCTTAAATGATTATCTTACCGGCGTGTTGTTCGATGAGCTGAGTTATCAGGCTTCTGTTGGTGGGATTGATTTCTCATCATCTTCTGATAATGGCCTGACATTCAGTGCCAATGGTTTCTCCGAGCGATTACCGTACCTCTTGTGCAAGTTGGTTGAGCAGTATTCCAATGTCACAATAACGGAGAAACAACTTGCCCAAGCCAAATCATGGTATATCGAGCGCTTAAGAGCTGCCGACAAAGGCAAAGCTTATGAGTTGGCATTGCAGCCGGTGCAGTTACTTTCTCGCTGGCCTTATACTGAGCGCAGTGAAAGAGAAAAGTTGTTGGCCGATATTACGCTTGATGACGTGCTGAGCTATCGCAAGCAGCTGATACAGCAAGGAGCCGTTGAAATTCTGATTGTCGGTAATATGACCGCATCACAAGTGACAAAAATGTCCGATGAGGTTGTTCAAAAAGTCTCGACTCAGGGTACACAATGGTGGCGGGGAGAAGATATCGATGTGCTGCAACCCCGCAAAGTCAATTTACAGCGAATAGGTTCAACGACTGATTCGGCGCTGGCTGCGATATATGTCCCTATTGGTTATAGCGAAACGCAGAGCGTTGCCTACAGCTCGTTGCTGGGTCAAATCATCCAGCCTTGGTTCTATAATCAACTTCGTACTCAGGAACAACTGGGTTATGCGGTGTTTGCCTTCCCGATTGCGGTTGGTAAACAGTGGGGAATTGGCTTCTTACTGCAAAGTAGCAATAAACAACCGGATTATTTATACCAACGCTATCTGGCGTTTTATCCTCAGGCAGAGAAACGGCTACGTGATATGAGTGCTGATGAATTTAATCAGTACAAACAAGGACTGATTAATGAGTTGAAGCAGCGCCCGCAAACCCTGGGTGAAGAGGCGGCGAGATTAGGCAAAGATTTTAGTCGGGGAAACGCACAGTTTGATACTCGCCACCAGACGATCGCGGCGATTAGCGACATCAGCCAGCAGCAATTGGCTGATTATTTCCAACGTACTGTCATTGATACACAGGGACTCGCACTACTATCTCAGGTATCAGGTAATGACAGTACTGACCCACATTACGCAGCGCCAGCAGGATGGCAAACCTATCCGAATACCTCGAGCCTGCAACAATCATTTTCGCATCAGGTTAATCAATAATGGCAGATATCATCCCACAGAAACTTAACCCTTTAACGCTACCGCTGGTGGGTGAGCGATTAATCGAAGCTTCTGCGGGGACCGGCAAAACTTTTACTCTGGCGTTACTCTATTTACGTTT
The DNA here is from genome assembly GCF_049319665.1 of Rouxiella sp. Mn2063. NCBI lineage: Bacteria > Pseudomonadati > Pseudomonadota > Gammaproteobacteria > Enterobacterales > Yersiniaceae > Rouxiella > Rouxiella sp. Mn2063. The sequence goes on from NZ_JBMOUD010000019.1 coordinate 65,986, forward strand.
GTTATTGGGGTTAGGTAAAGCGTCGGCATTTCCTCGCCAATTAGCGGTTGAAGAGATTTTGGTGGTGACCTTTACTGAAGCGGCGACAGAAGAGTTGCGCGGACGTATCCGTAAAAACATCCATGAGCTTAGATTAGCCTGCGTGCGGGGTACTAGCGATAACCCTATGCTGAGCGAGCTGATGCTTGAGCTGCCTGATTTACCTTTGGCGGCACAAATTCTGCTAGCGGCAGAGCGACAGATGGATGAGGCGGCGATTTATACCATCCATGGTTTCTGCCAGCGTATGCTGATGAATAACGCCTTTGAATCTGGCATTTTATTTGAACAAACGCTGATTCAGGATGAGCTTCCTTTACGTCGCCAGGCCTGCGCCGACTTTTGGCGTCGATACTGCTACCCGTTACCTATCTCTATTGCGCAGGCGGTGTCTCAAGAGTGGAGCGGGCCAGAAGCGTTATTAGGCGATTTGTCGGCCTATTTGCACGGTGAAGCACCGCAATTGCGCTATCCACCAAAAGCCGATGAAACGATCGAACAGCGTCATGAGCGTATTGTCACCCGTATTGACGATATCAAGCGTCAATGGTCTGCGGCAGCGGCTGATATCGGCCCAGAAATTGCCAACTCTGGTGTGGATAAACGTAGCTACAGTACGCGTTTCTTACCTGCTTGGTTAGAGGTTGTCACTGATTGGGCTATGCAGCCGACGGCAGATTATCGTTTACCTAAAGAACTCGAAAGGTTCCGTCAGTCGGTGCTGTTGGAGAAAACCAAAAAAGGTCAGGCACCAGAGCACGCGGTATTTGCTGCTATCGAACAACTCTATGCTGAACCACTGAGTTTACGCGATTTAATTATTGCCAAAGCCTTAACTGAGATCCGTACCTCGGTTCAATTAGAGAAACGCCAGCGTGCCGAGATGGGCTTTGACGACTTACTGAGTCGACTCGATAGCGCGTTGCAACAGCCTGGTGGAGAACTCTTAGCACAGGCGATTCGTCAGCGTTATCCATTGGCAATGATTGATGAATTCCAGGATACCGACCCGCAGCAATATCGTATTTTCCACCGCTTATATGGCAAGCAGCCTGAGTGCGGGTTGTTGCTGATTGGTGACCCGAAACAGGCGATTTATGCATTTCGCGGCGCAGATATTTTTACTTATATGCGTGCGCGTTCAGAAGTTAGTGCTCACTACACAATGGACACCAACTGGCGTTCTTCCGTCAGTATGGTAAACGGCGTGAATCAGATTTTCTCTCAACTGGATGCCCCTTTTGTTTTTGGGCAAATACCCTTTAATAGTGTTTTACCCGCGCCGAAGAATACTGGTCTAGCTTTTGAATATCAGGGACAAATTCAACCAGCTGTGCACTTCTGGCTACAGTCAGGGGAAGGTGTTGGAGTAAGTGATTACCAACAGGCGATGGCACGTCAATGTGCGGCACAGGTTCGTGACTGGCTGACTGCAGGGCAGCAAGGTTTGGCGTTGCTGCGCAATGGTGAACAGTCTTCGCCAGTCAAAGCCTCTGATATCGTTATTCTTATTCGTAGCCGTAATGAAGCCGTGTTGATTCGTGACGCGCTCAGTACGTTAAATATTCCGTCGGTTTATCTGTCTAACCGCGACAGTGTGTTTGATACACCGGAAGCTAAAGATGTGCTGTGGTTGCTACAGGCAGTACTGGCACCAGAGCATGAGCGAACTTTGCGCAGCGCGATGGCAACCGGCGTGATTGGTCTGGATGCGTTGACTCTGGATGCGTTAAGCCAAAGCGAAAGCGATTGGGATAAATTAGTCGAAGAGTTTGATGGATATCGCCAGCGCTGGGCGCGGCGCGGCGTGTTACCGATGTTAAAAAGCCTGATTAGCCAGCGTCATCTGGCTGAAAATATTTTAGCCAACCCCGGCGGTGAGCGACGTCTGACGGATCTGCTGCATTTGGGTGAGCTGTTGCAAGAGGCAGCGTCTGCGCTTGATAGTGAACATGCATTGGTGCGCTGGCTGGCCCAACAAATTGCCGAGCCAGATACTCAGTCGCAGAATCAACAACTGCGGTTGGAAAGCGACAAGAATTTAGTGCGGGTGATCACCATCCACAAATCCAAAGGACTAGAATATCCCCTGGTCTGGCTACCTTTCATCGCTAATTTTCGCGCTCAGCAGCAAGCTTTGTATCACGATCGCCAAACTTTCTCAGCATTGCTCGATTTAAGCGCCGACGAGCAAAGTCTGTCGTTAGCTGAAGAAGAGCGTCTGGCAGAGGATTTACGCCTGCTGTATGTCGCGCTGACACGTTCGGTTTATCACTGTAGTTTAGGTATTGCTCCCTTAATTCAGGGTACGCGAAAAAAGCAGGGTGATACCGACTTACATCGCAGTGCATTAGGCTATCTGGTACAGCAGGCGGAGCCTGCGGATGCCGCAGGCCTGGTGACAAAACTGCAAGCTATGGTGGGGGAGAATATTGCGCTGACTTTGCTTGAACCGCCAGAACAGAAAGCATGGCAAGCGCCAGTTCCACAGGAAAGAGCGCTCGCGGCGGCACAGATGCAAAGAAAAATTCAGGATTTCTGGCGAGTAACCAGTTATTCGGGCTTGCAGCAGCACGGCTCTTCGCTGGCGCAAGATTTATTACCGAGACTCGACGTTGAAGCCGCCGGTGAACAGCCTCAAGATATACAGCCGCAAATGACGCCGCACAGTTTCCCTCGTGGCGCTACGCCGGGAACTTTCCTACACAGTTTGTTTGAAGAGATCGATTTTTCCCAGCCGGTTGATGAAACATGGCTGTTGGAAAAACTCGAAGGTCAGGGATTGAGCGGCGAATGGCTGCCAGTGTTGAGCGCGTGGGTCAATGCTATCTTGCATACTGAACTGAGCGAGGAAGGGATGATGCTAAGCGCGCTAACGCCGACTCAGTATCAGTCTGAATTGCAGTTCTATTTACCAATCGAAGGTCTGCTGCAACCTCAGCAATTAGATCGTGTAGTTAAACACTATGATGATTTGTCTGCCCAGTGCCCACCGCTGAATTTCCAGCAGGTGCGGGGGATGTTGAAGGGCTTTATCGATTTGGTGTTCTGCTGGCAAGGTCGTTATTACCTGCTCGATTATAAATCTAACTGGTTGGGAGAGGATGGCAGCGCCTATACCCAATCGGCCATGATAAATGCGATGGCAGAGCATCGTTACGATTTACAGTATCAACTCTATACCTTGGCACTGCATCGCTATTTGCGTCATCGGGTCCCCGGCTATGATTATGAACAACATTTCGGTGGTGTTATTTATCTGTTCTTACGTGGAATGGATACTGATCATCTCGGTAACGGTGTTTTCCGCCGCCGCCCTTCACTCGAGTTTGTGGCATGTATGGATAGCCTGTTTGCCGGCGATACAATCTCGGCAGAAGCACTACATTCAGGGGCAGAGGAACCCGGCGCATGATGGATAATTTATTTGAAGTCGCCATTGCTCAGGGAGCACTGCGCTCGTTGGATGTGCAGTTTGCCAGAATGGTGGCGCAAGAAGACCCATTAATGATGCTAGCTGCGGCATGTCTGAGTGCTGAAGCTGGAAGCGGGCATGTTTGTCTGACTCTCGATCAGCTACAGCCGGATACTCTGTTTGATGGTAGATTCCCGGCGCTGGCCAGCGCACTTTGGCAGGCGGCAGGCGAGCCAAATTTACCGCTATGGCAGCAACGATTAGCCCAACATGCTGCCGTCAGTGATGGCTCAGCGCCGACGCCATTGGTGTTACAACAGCAGCGCCTTTACCTGCAAAGGTTGTGGCAAAGTGAAGGGGAGATCGCACAGTTCTTTCTCCAAGAGTCTTCTGTGCAGCAGGATATTCAGCAGAACATAGTCGAGGGTAGGCTGGCCGTTAATGAAGTCAGGCTAAGAGAAATTCTTGATGATTTGTTTGGCGAAACATCTGCTGATGAAATCAACTGGCAAAAAGTTGCGGCAGCAGTAGCCGCTACGCGACGGATTTCTATTATTTCTGGTGGCCCGGGAACGGGGAAGACCACTACGGTAGCCAAATTATTGGCGGCGTTAGTCCGTCTCGAACCAGAGCAAAAACTACGGATACAGCTGGCTGCACCTACCGGTAAGGCGGCGGCCAGATTGACTGAGTCTTTAGGCAAAGCCAGTGCAGCGTTGGCACTCACTGACGAACAACGCGCTCGCTTTCCTGATGATGCCTCCACCTTACACCGATTGTTGGGCGCACAGCCCAATAGTCAACGTATGCGTTACCATCAAGGCAATCCGTTGCATCTTGACGTGCTGATAGTTGATGAAGCCTCAATGGTCGATTTGCCCATGATGGCGCGTTTGGTTGCTGCTTTACCGGCTCAGGCGCGGGTTATTTTCCTTGGTGACCGCGACCAGTTATCTTCGGTAGAAGCCGGTGCGGTGCTGGGTGATATTTGCCGGTTCGCCGAACAGGGCTACAGTGCCGCGCGTGCGGCGCAACTGGTGAGGCTCACCGGTTGTCCACTCGGTGCAACTTCGGTGCCACATCCAGCGGATGTACGCGACGCCTTATGTCTATTGCGCAAAAGTTATCGCTTTGATTCGGGTTCAGGCATTGGTTTGTTGGCAACAGCGGTCAATAACGGTGATGGCCGCGTCGCAGATAATATTCTGACCCAGGGGCTAGCCGATGTCAGTGGTTATCCGTTAAATGAAACCGACGATTTTAAACCTTTACTTGAGGCCTGTTTACAGGGATACCGGCCTTATTTACAGGCGGTTGCTAGTGGACAAACGCCAGCAGAGATCCTGGCTGCTTTTGGTGAATTTCAGGTACTTTGCGCGTTGCGAGAAGGCCCATTTGGCCTGACAGGTTTGAATGAGCGTATTGAACAGGTACTTAATCGACAAGGGCTCATTCGTCGTCCTGTGGCGTTGGCCAGCCGCTGGTATGCGGGGCGTCCGGTGATGATTGGTCGCAACGATAGTGCATTGGGTTTGTATAACGGCGATATTGGCATTGCATTGCATGATGATAGCGGTGAGCTTCGTGTTTACTTCCAACTGCCCGGCGGCATCATAAAGTCAGTACAACCCAGCCGTTTACCTGCACATGAAACGGCGTATGCGATGACCGTGCATAAATCTCAAGGCTCAGAATTTGCTCATACGCTGTTAGTTATGCCTAATCATTTCTTACCGGTTTTAACCCGAGAGCTGGTTTACACCGCCATTACCCGTGCTAAATCGCGTTTATCTCTCTATGCTAATCAAAAGGTCTTGAACCGGGCAATCGGCACACCAACCCAGCGACGCAGTGGTTTGACTGAGCGATTAACGGCGCAATAAGCGTTTGGTGGACATTGGATGTTGTTGCATAAAAAATCGGCGTCGTAATGACGCCGGTTTTTATATATGACATCAATACTCGGTGACTAAAGCTCGGTGAGCAGAATCTTTGAACGCCGTTGATAGTTGTACATTTCCTGTTTTTGAATCGGTAATGCTTCAACTTCTGCCGGTTTAAAGCCGCGCTCTTGGAACCAGTGAATGCTGCGAGTAGTTAGCACAAACAAACGTTCCAGCCCCATCTGCTTAGCTTGCAATGCCACGCGGTCGAGTAACATCTCACCGCGAGACGAACTGCGGTAATCTGGATGTACAGCAACACAGGCCATCTCACCGATTTTCTCATCCAGGAACGGATAGAGTGCGGCACAAGCAATGGTCAGATTATCGCGTTCGATAATGGTGAATTTGTCGATTTCCATCTCAAGTTGTTCGCGAGAGCGACGTACTAAAATGCCTTGCTGCTCAAGCGGGGTAATGAGTTCGAGAATACCGCCAATATCGTTAATTGTGGCACGGCGCACCTGTTCTGCGCTCTCCATCACCACCTGAGTACCAATACCTTCACGTGAGAACAATTCTTGTACTAATGCGCCATCTTCCTGATAGCTGATTAAGTGGCTACGACGCACGCCGCTGCGGCAGGCTTTCACGGCCCCACGTAAGAATCGCACTGTACCAGATTGGTAATCACCTGCGGCTTCCATCTGTGCGATGCGCTCTTGTGCCTCGTTAGGGAAGAGCTCAGAGATAATATCGCCGTCAGCGTTGATCACTCCCTGCGATGAGCAAAAACCAATCATTTTTTCGGCTTTGAGCTTCACGGCTAACTGTGTCGCAACATCTTCTGAAACCAGATTAAAGCTTTCCCCGGTGACGGAAACGGCAACCGGGCCGATGAGCACGATAGCATTGCTGTCTAACTGGCGATGAATAGCGTCTTCGTCGATACGGCGAATACGCCCGCTGTGACAATAATCAACGCCATCATCCACCCCAAGCGGTTGAGCAATAATAAAGTTGCCGCTGACCACATTAATATGTGCACCTTGTAACGGTGTATTATTCAAACTCATCGAAAGGCGCGCGGTAATATCTAATTGCAGCAAGCCGGCGGCTTGTTTAACCCATTCCAGCGTTTTGGCATCAGTTACCCGGGTATTTTTATGGTAAATCGGCTCATGGTGATGCTCTGCCAAATTGCCATCAATTTGCGGACGAGCGCCATAAACCACAACCAAGCGGATGCCTAAACTATGCAATAGTCCAATATCGTTAACGATATTGCTGAAGTTCTCATGCTCGATGGCTTCGCCACCTAGCATAATCACGAAAGTCTTACCCCTATGTGCATTGATATAGGGAACTGAGTGGCGAAAACCTTGAACCAATTCAGTGCTTCGTTCCTTCACGGGCGACCTCTTAGTGAATTATTATTCGTAATTTTTGTATTTTTATTCTTTTTGGGGGCTGTTGCAAGAGGGAATTATCTGTTTTTCGTATTCTGGTTATGCGCCGTTTACTAGCTTAAAAAAATGTAAAGCCTGACTCGACTGGGATGACATATACAAATTGATTAGTTAAAGTTCACAAACCTTTATTTTTGAGACGATTTTTTTAATTTTGTAACCATTTTGAGACCTCATGACTGACGACAAACCGGATTCAGGCCGCCGCCTTTTTTTACAAAGTATCGCCGCCACGTGGTTGCTCAGCGTCAGTCGGGTCGGAATGGCGGCCAGCTCACATGTGGTCGCGGTACGGATTTGGCCTTCCTCGACTTACACTCGCATCACGCTAGAATCAAACACCCCGCTAAAATATAAACAATTCACCTTAGAGAATCCTAAGCGGGTCGTTATTGATATTGAAGGCGTTCACCTTAATAGCGTGTTGAAAGGCGTGGGGCAACAGATCAAAAGTCATGATCCCTATATTCGTCAGGCCAGAGTAGCCCAATTTGATAAAAAAACCGTTCGGTTGGTATTAGAGCTTAAGCAGGCTACCCGCCCGCATTTATTTACTCTTTCTCCAGTAGCAGAATTCCATAACCGGTTAGTGGTGGATCTCTATCCGCAAAGCGGTGCAAAAGAGCCGGACGATCCATTATTGGCTCTGCTTGAGGATTATAATCGCGGCGACGTGGCGCGTACCTTACCACCAGAAACGGCCAAAGATGGCAAAGCAGGGCGGGAACGTCCTCTGGTTATCATGCTTGACCCGGGACATGGCGGTGAAGATCCAGGAGCGATTGGCAAATATAAAACGCGAGAAAAAGATATCGTGTTGCAGATAGCCCGCCGTTTGCAAAAGCTGATTCAGCGCCAGCCGAATATGAAAGTACATATGACCCGTAACGAAGATATTTTTATTCCGCTTAAAGTTCGGGTAGCGAAGGCGCGTAAACTGCGGGCGGATCTTTTCGTTTCTATTCACGCCGATGCATTTACCAATAGAGCGGCAAAAGGCGCATCGGTATTTGCTCTGTCAACTAAAGGTGCAACCAGCACGGCGGCGCGCTTTTTGGCACAAACGCAAAATGCGTCCGATCAGATTGGCGGAGTCAGCAAAAGTGGTGACCGCTATCTGGACCACACCATGTTTGATCTCGTACAGACGGCCACGATTAGCGATAGTTTGAAGTTTGGTAAGCAAGTGCTGTCACGTATGGGCAGATTTACCCATTTGCATAAGAACAAAGTTGATCAGGCGGGATTTGCGGTACTTAAAGCGCCAGATATCCCATCAATCTTGGTAGAAACGGCATTCATTAGTAATGTCAGCGAAGAGCGCAAACTACGTACCAGCCATTTTCAGCAGCAAATAGCCGAATCTATCTTAGCGGGTATCAAAGCTTATTTTGCTGAAGGCGGAATGTCGGTCAGAGGAGGGTAATAAAGTGGGAAACGCAAAATAGTTTTCTGAGGCCAGAAACAAAAAAACACCCGCTAAGGTGTTTAAGAGTGACTGAAATAGTCTGATTATGTAGTTATTTATGTAGATTATATAGTTGGTTGCGGAGGCCGGATTTGAACCGACGACCTTCGGGTTATGAGCCCGACGAGCTACCAGGCTGCTCCACCCCGC
>NZ_JBMOUD010000020.1:0-62209 GCF_049319665.1 Rouxiella sp. Mn2063
CGCCGATGGTAGTGTGGGGTCTCCCCATGTGAGAGTAGGGAACTGCCAGGCATCAAACAAAGACGAAGCCCTTCACGTAAGTGAAGGGCTTTTTCTATTGCATTCAAACGGCAGGTTCGCTACTCGACAGAGAGTAGGACAAAAATGCCGGGAGCATTTTTGCCCAGCGCAACGCGCTGCCCGGAGGGTGGCCCACAGGGACGTGGGCCAGACAACTGCCAGGCATCAAATAAAGACGAAGCCCTTCATGCAAGTGAAGGGCTTTTTCTATTGGGGAAAAGATGAAAACCTGGATATAAAACATGCCGATCTTTATGGTTTTACCTATCGATCACGCTTTATTTAGTAAAATAAGGCATAAAAATTGTCTTATTTATATATTTGGCTTATTTGAAATAGGCTATTTCCTATATTCCCAGTCCCTGCCTAAATAGTTAACACTATTATATTCTTCCTGCTGCTTTTACCTTTTCATTACTTATTTTTCAGATACTAATCACAAAACAGCGAATTTCCCCGGCGATAGACAAGTTAATATTTTCCACCCGAGTTCTCATGATTTAACTTAATGTTTACAGAATATTGCTAAATATTCCATTTAGTGAATTTACATAACAATAATACTGGGGAACAGAACTATGGAACAGTCAGAGCAGTTTTCTGAGGGGCTTACTGCTGAGCAGGATAAGAAGAAACGCATATTTGCAATCGTAGGCGCGTCATCGGGAAATTTTGTTGAATGGTTTGATTTCTATGTTTACTCATTCTGTTCCATCTACTTTTCTGCCGCTTTTTTCCCGAGTGGAAACACGACAACCCAATTGCTACAGACTGCTGGCGTATTTGCCGCAGGTTTCTTTATGCGCCCAATAGGTGGGTGGTTATTTGGCTATATCGCGGATAAGCATGGGCGAAAGAAATCCATGTTAATTGCTGTATGTATGATGTGCGCCGGATCTTTAGCGATAGCTTGCGTGCCAACTTACGCCAGTATTGGCAGTTGGGCTCCCGCATTGTTATTGCTTGCGCGATTATTCCAGGGATTATCTGTCGGTGGGGAATATGGTACCAGTGCGACCTATATGAGTGAGGTCGCCGTGAAAAATCGTCGTGGATTCTTTGCTTCCTTCCAATATGTCACGTTAATCGGTGGGCAATTAGGGGCTCTACTCGTCTTGGTCATATTGCAGCAAATCTTTTCTACTGAAGAATTAAAAGAGTGGGCCTGGCGCATTCCTTTTGCAATAGGGGCTGCATTAGCCATTGTTGCTTTGATTTTGCGTCGTTCTCTGGATGAAACTTCCGACGAGAAGAGTCGTAATCATAAAGATGCCGGTAAAATTTCTGCCCTGTGGAAGCATAAGAAAGCTTTCTTAATGGTAGTTGGCTTTACTGCCGGTGGTTCGCTGAGTTTCTATACCTTCACGACGTATATGCAAAAGTATCTCGTCAATAGTGCGGGGATGGATGCCAAAACCGCCAGTGGGTTAATGACCGTTGCACTGTTTGTTTATATGTTATTGCAGCCGATCATTGGAGGTTTATCTGACAAAATTGGTCGCCGCAATTCGATGTTAATATTTGGTGGACTAGGCACATTACTGACGATGCCTATTCTCTATACGCTTCAGGATGTCAGCAGCCCGTATTTAGCATTCGTCTTAATCGTTGTTGCACTATCAATTGTCACTTTCTATAGTTCAATAAGCGGGTTATTAAAAGCGGAGATGTTCCCCCCTGAAGTCAGAGCGTTGGGGGTTGGGCTTTCCTATGCGGTGGCGAATGCGCTATTCGGCGGCTCAGCTGAATATGTAGCACTCACCTTTAAATCGTGGGATATGGAGTCAGCTTTCTTCTGGTACGTTTCAGCGATGTGCTTGTTAGCCTTCATCGTTTCACTAAGATTGCATACAAAAGGCAAAGAAATTCAGCTATAAACCCGAACAATCAAAAGTCTTAAAGTAAAAAGCCCGGTGTGTAAACCGGGCTTAAAAATACGGAATTATAAAATTCTACTGATTAGCCGATCGATACGAATGCGACGTAAGCGGCGTATCAGCTTACGCACTTTAACCGGATAATTAGGGATGCTTTCCAGTTCCATATAGTGCGATACGATATGCGTATGTTCACGAATATTATCGAGTTCTTTAGAGCGCTGTACCATTAACTCTTTATGTGGGTCGTGGATCAAAATAGCGTTTTCTAGATCGAGTCGCCAGGCTCGAGGATTCAGGTTATTACCAGTAATCAGCTGCCAATGTTCATCAACCCACATGCCTTTCAAATGATAGCTGTTGTCGCCGTCTTTCCAAAGACGCACGATAAGCTGCCCAGTATCAAGGTAACGCTGCAGACGCCCAAGGAAACGGCGTAAGTTGATTTCATAAAGATAGGGCAGTGCTCCAATAATTCTGAATGGCTGATCCTGAGGAATATAAAAATCATTAGCCGTTTTATCCCCGACAATAATTTCTACCTTTTTTCCTCGGCGTAACAACCCAACGATATTGCGAGCCAGCAAGGCGGGCATATTAAAGTAAGGTGTGCACAGGGTCAGTTTTTCTTCGGCACTGGCCATCAGATGAAAAATAGTCTGATTAAGCGAGTTTTGTTTACCGAGGCCCACAATCGGTGTGACCGCTAATTCGTCATTGGATGCCTGTGGCAAAAACTGATAGCTACAACTACGTAAAGCCTGTCTGAACTGGCGGGTTTCGTTTTTAATTTCAGGGCTTTTAGGACGATCTTCGCGGTCAAGGCGCTGTACGGCAGCTGCGCTTAACAGCGATTTTTTAATATAATCGACCATCGAGTCTGACAACGCAGGGTTAGTCAGTAAATGGTAGCGGTCATAGCGGTATTTTTGATGACGATGCAGATACACATCGTTGATACTGGCTCCGCTATAAATCACCGTTTGATCGACAATGTAGCCTTTAAGATGCAGGACGCCCAACGCTTCACGTGTATTTACTGGTACGCCGTAGACTGGCACCAGAATATCAGGATGTTGTTGTGCCATGCGGCAGTACCAATCAGCATTGGTGCTGGCAGCTGCATCACCGATACGGCCACGTTGAGCACGATGCCAGTCAACCAAGACACAGATTTCCAGCTCTGGGCGTTGGCGTTTAGCCTCGTATAGCGCTGACAAAACGTCTCGCCCGGCATCATCGTTCTCTAAATAGAGTGCGACCAGATATATCCGTTGTGTCGCTTGGGCAATGGCCTCTAGTAGCGTCGTACGAAAATCTGTGGAGCTGTATAATGTCTGTACAGCTTCAACCGACTGGGGGAGTTTTGGCAGTTGAGCAAGGTGTTGTTGATGTTTATTCCGTTTAAATTTTGACAACATCACAGTGCGCTTCTTCTCTCTTTATGGAATAACAAATAGCGGCACAGACAAGGATATTTACCGCACAAGTGGGCAATAATACCATTACTCGACCCAATGTGCGTAAATTTTGCCTTTATCTCGCTGGAGCATTATCCCGACAGCCTGATAATGCTCGCTATATTAAGGTTGGTTGAGCATCAGAGACAGGTTGACTATCCCATCTTGATACTGGACATCCACCTCAAAGCCTAGTTTATGAGCCAAAGCAATCATCCCACTATTATGAGGCATGGTAATGCCGCTTAGCCGCTGAAGCCCATGATCGGTCGTGTAATCGATCATTTTTTCCAATAGCCGACGTCCTAAGCCTTTACCTTTGAGGTCGGAACGAACCAGCACAGAAAACTCAGCGTCAATATTATCTGGGTCCGAGACCGCCCGCGTTACGCCGATGATCTCAAGGTCATAAATTTGTCCGCGTACCGCAACGAATGCCATCTCTCTATCGTAGTCAATTTGCGTCATATTCGCTAAGTCGTCATGAGTAAACTCATTGATCTCACTGAAATAACGATAATAGAGATCTTCCGAGGTTACCTGACGAATGAACTCTTTCAGCAGCGGTTCATCCTCCGGCAAAATAGGGCGGAAAAGACAGCTAGACCCATCTTTTAGCGTAATTTGCTCTTCGTATTGCTGAGGATAAGGGCGAATAGCCAAACGTGATGGAGAATCGCTGACATTGGCTAATTTGATAGAGACATCAAGCAGCGTTAACTCACTGCCGGATACCAACAGTGGATGGATATCTAGCCGGGTGATCTCTGGGCAATCAATAATCAGGTTAGAAACCTGTACCAATAGGCGGCTGATAGCGGCGATATCTAATGGCCGTAGTGCGTAACGTTCGCGAACTTTGCCGCTTTTTAACGCTTGTAAGACTAAATAACGCGCCAGTGCCATATTCAGCGGAGGCAGAGCAACGGTGGCATGTGTTTCAGGCTGCCACTCAATCCCACCTTCGCCAAACATGATCAGCGGGCCAAATACAGCATCATGCTCGACGACTATACGTAACTCTTGAGCACCAGGCCTGTTAGCCATAGTTTGTACTAACAAACCATGAATTCGTGCCTGTGGGAAGGCTAATGCAGCGCGATCGAAAATAGCTTCGGCAGCTTGTTCGACTTCACTAGCGGTACGCAGATAAAGCATAACGCCTTGCACGTCCGATTTATGATCGATATCAGGAGAGCGTAACTTAAGCGCTACCGGGTAACCTACTTGGGCGGCAATATGCACCGCTTCGGCACTGTCACTGGCTATCCAGGCTGGCAATATAGATAAACCGTAATCTTGCAAGATGCTGCGAACTTCGTGTGTATCTAACTCTGTTGTACCTTCTGCCAACGCTTGCGCAATCAAGCTATGTGCTCGGCCGGTATTTTTCTTTAAATCTTGTGGTAGTGTCGGTGTTTCTTTCAATTGCTGCTGGTTACGGCGGTATTCCACCATATGCATAAAGGCAGTTACTGCACCTTCCGGCGTGCGATAGGTGGGAAGACCTGCCTCGGTAAAGAGTTTGCGCGCCTCAATTGAAGAGTGCTCGCCATTCCAGTTAGTGAGCAACGGAACACGTTTACCACGCGGATGATTAGCGATGGTTTCTATCAACAATTTGGCGGTATTTGAGCTTTCAGCCGCAGCGCTAGGTGAGTGAATAAGCAGTATTGCGTCATATTCCTTCGAGTCTAGAAGGTTTGTAAGCACTGACTTATATCGTTGTGGCGTTGCATCATCGCGTAAATCAATAGGATTGGAGACCGATATATTCTCCGGCAGCATAGCTCGCAACTGCTCACAGCTATTTTCTGTCAATTTGGCCAGTTTACCGTTGCGTAGTAACAACTGGTCTAATGCCAACGCTGCTGGTGCGGCACCGTTGCTGACAATTAGTAAGTGCTCACCTCTAAGCGGCCGCATATGGCTTAAGGTTTCTACTGCTGAGAACAGCTCATGTGTGTCCTGAACTCGCAGCAGGCCCGCGCGTTGAATCGCCGCATCATAAGCTGCATCCAGGCTAGGTGGACTATTGAGTAAACGCTGTGCCTGCCCGGTTCGCCCGCTTTTAATCACCAAGATTGGCTTATTACGCGATGCACTACGTGAAGCTGACAAGAAGCGTCGCGCGTCACTTATATGTTCCAGATAAAGTAAAATCGCGCTGGTTTTACTATCTTTGGTCAGAAAGTCGAGCAAGTCATCAACGCCGATATCGACGCTATCGCCTAAGGAAATGAAATAGGAGAATCCTACTGCCCGTTGCTGCGCCCAATCCAAAATAGTATTGGCGACAGCAGCCGATTGCGAAATAAAAGCCAGCTTCCCAGGAATGATCGGTACAGGGGAAAAACTGGCGTTTAGCCCTTGCCAGGGAGCAAACAACCCGAGGCTATTTGGCCCCAATAGTCGCATGGCATAACGTTGTGCGCAGGCTTTCAGTTCAGAAAATTGCTGAGGATACGAGGAAAGAACAATGACCGTCTTACAGCCTTTCTCACCTAGTTGGATCAATAAATCCAGGTTTCTATCGGCGTGAGTACAAATGATCGCCAAGTCTGGTCTGATGGGTAAGCTGGCGACATCTGGATAGGCTAGCACGCCACAGACTGCCGTATAGGTGGGCGTCACCGGAAGAATCGGGCCATTAAAAGTGCCCGCCAGTAAATTACGCATCATCAGATTACCCGCCCGCCCGGGCTTATCAGAAGCGCCAAGTACCGCTATCGATTTTGGTCGTAATAGGGCTTCTAATCCACTTTGGCTCATTGTACCTCCTGTCGACAATTATCAACTGATCTTAAAGACTTCCTTCAACATTTGCTGTGAGCTGATGCACCGGATGATGAGGTTTTCCAGCTAAATATCTGGTTCGGAACAGCGTAAAAAGTTCAGTCATATTATGAGATGCCTGTATATCGCCTGTTTTTTCCAGTAATGCCGCCGCAACTTCTACCGTACAGTGTTGATCGGCGCGCGGAGACTCACGCAGGATATAGTCTGATTTTGCACTAACGTCCAGTGAGAATACTGGTAGCTGGTCAAGATAAGGGCTTTTACGAAACATTTTGCGTGCTTCATTCCAGGTTCCATCCAGCATGATAAACAGCGGCGGCTTACTATTGGCTGGTAGTTCGGTAAATACTTGGCGTGGTGGTGTCACGAATGATGCGGGGAAAACCACATAGGCTTGGCGTGAAGGATCGGCAATCGCTGCAAGGAGCGCCGGATCCACTTCAGTGCGTGACCACATAAAAGCCTGCGTATCAGGCAATATATCGGCGATCAATCTACCGGTATTGCTCGGTTTCAGCGGTTCGGTATCAAACATCACCAAACAAAAACGGCTGGTGGCAGATTGCGAGGTAATGTGCCCACATAGACAGTTTCTGGTAGGTAAAAGACATAACTGGCAACGAATAGCACGAGAGCCGCGTGCCAGAAAAGGGCGCGTAGACTGGGCAAGACGCTGCTGGCGCAAGCGAAGGACGGCGTTGGATGGCATAAGAATTCCGCTGAAGTAAATGGGGGGTATTCTAATGCGCAGTGGGCGTCAGGCATAGCTAGCATCTCATCTGGCTAGAAATAAATCGGCCCATTAAGAGATAAACAGGCCGCTAGAGAGGAGAGGCTTAATGATGCGTTATGCGTTACAATGACTCGTTAAGCCAGCTATTGAACGGTGCTTTTGGCATTGCACCGCTCATGGTATCGACCAATTTACCTTGATTGAACACCATAATCGTAGGAATGCTGCGGATACGAAAGCGCGCACCCAGCTCAGGTTCAGCCTCGGTATTTACCTTGATAAAGCGTATCTTGCCCGCTCGTTCGTTAGCAACATCTTCGAATATAGGCGCAAAGTTTACACAAGGACCACACCACGGTGCCCAGAAATCGATCACTACTGGCAAATCATCTTGCAGATATTTGTCGAGCGTAGCGGCGGTGGCATGAATCACGTCGCCATCAAAGAGTGGGTGACTACAGCGACCACATTTGGCACCGTCATTAATACGATCTTCTGGCAGGCGATTGGTCGCTTGGCAAGATGAACATACGGTATTCATATAAGAGCCCTTATACTAAAAGTAATGAACCAACGCCGGTTTTGAGCGCGGCTGAGTGGTGACTAATATGCAACAAGTATGGGATGGAGTCTCTACTCCAGCAATGTGGTTTACTCAATGAATGCGATAGTTTTAAGCTTTGCCCATATAGTTTTAAGCGTTGGCGATAAAGCGAGTAGCTTAGCCCCCAGACATCAGGTAATCTTCGCGCCCTGCGCGTAGGTGGAGAGAAAAATGAACGATTCATTCAGTGGCAAAAACGGCAAAGTCAAAGTGATGTACGTCCGCAGTGACGACGACGGCGATAACCGCAATAACGATAAACGTCCTTCTGGTAATAAAGGACGTCCGGGCGATAAACCTCGCCAGGGTTCCCGTCCTGACGATGCACGCCGCAATGAGCGTCGCAGCAGTGATTCTCGTGGTCCAGATTCGCGTCGCGGTGATGCTGGACGAGGCGATTCACGTCCTCGTCGTCCAGCTCGTGATGAACAAGGTAGTGATGCTTCACCTTGGGCAGGTTCACCGTGGAAAACCGTTTCCCGCGCACCTAGCGATGAATCAGCACCCGATCACGGTGGCATTAGTGGTAAAAGTTTCATCGATCCTGAACAGTTGCGTCGTCAGCGTCAGGAAGAAACCCGTGTTTACGGCGAAAACGCTTGTCAGGCATTGTTTGCCAGCCGTCCAGACTCAATTGTTCGCGCCTGGTTTGTTCAGTCGGTCACGCCACGTTTTCGTGAAGCGTTGCGTTGGATGGCTGCTAATCGCAAGGCTTATCATGTTGTTGAAGATGACGAACTGGCGAAAGCATCGGGGACTGAACACCACGGCGGTGTTTGCTTCTTAATCAAAAAGCGCCAAGGTCTGGATGCAGAAACTTATCTGCAAACTGCACCAGCGACGGACTGCGTATTGGCCTTAGAGAATGTTGGTAACCCGCATAACCTCGGTGGCATCATGCGCAGCTGCGCACACTTTGGTATCAACGGTTTACTGGTACAAGATCCGGCACAGCTGGAGTCCGGTGCTGCAGTACGTACCGCCGAAGGTGGTGCTGAGCATGTTAAGGCCATCAATGCAGACAACTTCCTTGACGTGTTAGCTAGCTTCCGTAAAGCCGGTTACACCATCGTCACCACTTCTAGCCACAAAGGCACTGCCTTAGGTAAAGCCGAGTTGCCTGCCAAAATGGTGCTGGTGCTGGGTGAAGAGAGTGATGGCCTGTCCGACAGCGCGTGGCAACAAGGTGATGTTAACATCTCAATTGGCGGTACAGGTAAAGTAGAAAGCCTGAACGTTTCCGTTGCGACGGGTATTTTGCTGGCCGAATGGTGGCGGCAAAACAAGGCGTAATCAAGCAGTGAAGCAATCCAAAAGGGCGCGTAAGCGCCCTTTTGACGTTTAGTGATTCAGCGTTTTGCGATACTGTCCGGGTGAAATCCCCATACAACGTTTGTAGGCTCTGCCAAAAGTGATATCAGAATCATAGCCAACGCAAGTGGCAATGGTGCTGAGAGACAAATTGGCATGACCGAGCAGACAGCGCGCCCGGTACATTCGCCAATGCGTAACATATTCCATCGGCGGCTCGCCAACCACCTGCTTGAAATAGGCGGCAAAGGCGGAGCGTGACATCCCAGCCAGCGTAGCTAAATTTTCCAGCGTCCATGCATCAGCAATTTTTTCATGAATCTGGCGTATGACATGACCCAATTTTTTATCCGTCAAGGCTGCCATCCAACCGCTCGTCAGTTGCTCACAAGCAATATGAGTACGAATTGCTTGCACCAGCAATATGTCAGCTAAGCGACTTACCATAATAGTCGAACCAAAATGGGGATGCGTTGTTTCCATCGCCAGCATTGTTAATGTGGCTTGTAATAATGGCGAGCGTTCTGCATCGGCGGGGATTATCACGATGTCGGGCAGAAGTGAAAGCAGCGGCACCGCACCTGCGGCGTCAAACCTGAAATAGCCGCAAAGAATATCTGCATTTTCACCCTCACCGCCAAAAGCCGCACTCTGTCCCTCAACATTGGCAAAAACCTCTTCACAAGGCACAGATTTGCTCTCGGGATTATCACGCAGAGTAAGAAGAATACCGGGGCGAGCAATAAAGCAGTCACCTTGCGCTAATTTAACGGGTTGGTGGCCTTGACCGGTATCTAGCCAGCAGTGGCCGTTGATCACAAAACCAAAACGAATCAGCTGGCTTTTCACAAAGCTAACCCCCCAAGGCGCGGTCGGTTTAAGCCTTGAATAAAGCGCGCTTTTGACTCGCATACCCGAAAAAATATCGTCGAGAGGATCCATGCATTAACCTATTTTTAGACGATGAGACAGTAAAACTACCTTTTCAGTCATTATAAGTCCAAGTCATCCTCAGTAGTCTGCTACTTCATTCAATATTCTGGGAAGGGAAGATGAAAAGTTATCGTTTACAGGAATTTGGCTCCTTAGCGCATTTGCAGCAGGTAGAAGAACCTATGCCGAAAGCGGGGCGAGGTCAGGTCGTGGTTAAGGTCATGGCAACATCGTTGAATTATCGTGATCTGGCGATATTGCATCAAACCGGCACATTATCGCCACTCGCAGGGCTTATTCCGCTTTCTGACGGTGCGGGTGAGGTGATTGAGCTTGGTGAAAAGGCTTCATTATTTAATATAGGTTCACGGGTGGCTGGAAGTTTCTTTCCTTATTGGATAGCCGGAGACATAACTGAAGAAGCCAGTCGTGGTGCTTATGGTAGCCGCAGCGACGGGTGGTTAACGCAATATAAGGTGGTGGATGAAAGCGCCTTAGTCGCCATACCTGATTATCTGAGCTACGAGCAAGCGGCCACGCTGCCTTGTGCGGCGGTCACTGCATGGAATAGCCTGATGAAGCCCAAACCTATTCGTCCAGGAGAAACCGTGTTGGTGCAGGGAACCGGCGGGGTGGCCGTATTTGCTCTACAGCTTGCTAAACGGATGGGAGCACGAGTCATTGCGCTGACCTCTTCAAGCCAGAAAGCCGAGACGCTACAAGCGCTGGGGGCAGATGAGGTGATCAACTATCTGGAACTGCCAGACTGGCACGTTCGGGTTAGAGAGTTAACGGCAGGAAAGGGCGTTGAGCGTATTGTTGAAATTGGCGGGCCAGGAACTCTGCAAAACTCCATTCTTTCTTGTGCCGCGGGCGGCGAGATTAGCTTGTTGGGATTTGTGGCACAAAGCAGTGAGCCGGTCGATTTTATGACATTATTTAAAAGTGCTGCCACTATTAGAAGTTTTAGCGTAGGTAGCCGCGAAGATTTTATCCAAATGAATCGGGCAGTAGAGTTGCATCAACTCAAACCGGTCATCTCTCGTGTCTTTCCTTTTGAACAGGCAAAAGAAGCCTGGGCGTACTTTGAACAGCGCAAACAAGTGGGAAAAGTGGTCATTGCCCATCATTAAAAGGCGAAGAATAGAGAAAAGAACAAAGGGCGCCAAAGCGCCCTTTAACTCGTTATGATACAGAAGCTCGCACTGATATCAGTGTGCGCCTCCGCCTCCACCACCGGCAGTAAACGGTGGGCGAGCAAACCAAATCAATATTAGCAATATCAAGAACACGCCCGCGGCACCCCAGAAAATTTCATTGGCTGAAATAATCAACCCCTGATTGGTAATCTGTTGCGCTATCCAGCCTGAAGCTTGCTGGTGGCTCATCCCCAAACCTTCTAACTGAGAATAAGTCTGCTGTGCGGCCGGATTATACGGCGTGACGTTTTCTACTAAATGCGCATGATGCATCGATTCACGATCGGTCCACATGGTGGTCGTGATCGAGGTACCGATCGAGCCTGCCAGCGTACGAGTAAAGTTAGATAAACTCGATGCCGCAGCCATCCGCTCGGGCGCAAGTCCTGACAAGGTAATAGTGATCAATGGCATAAAGAAGCAGCCAACCGCAAACCCTTGAATAAACTGCGGCCACGCTGAGGCGCCGAAATCCATATCAGGTTCGAACGTATAGGCACGCCAGTAGAAACAGATCGCATACATAATAAAGCTAAATGTGACTAGCCAGCGCATATCGAGCCGATGGGCAAAACGGCCGATAATAGGGGCCATCACCACAGGTAAAATCCCTACCGGTGCTGATGCCAGACCTGCCCAGGTTGCGGTATAGCCAAATACCTCCTGCAATAGCTGCGGCAATAAGACAATTGAGCCGAAGTAGAGCATATAGGCCAGACTAATACTCAATGTCCCGATGGTGAAGTTTCGCGATTTAAATAGCGATAAATCGACAATCGGATGGTCATCGGTAAGCTCCCAGATAATCAGGAAGATAATCGCCACCACTGCCACTACTGTCAGAACAACGATCTCGGTCGAGTTAAACCAATCTAGCTCTTTACCTCGGTCCAGCATGACCTGCAAGCAGCCGATCCCCAGCACTAACAACACCAATCCTACGGTATCAATTGGCCTGATTTGGGTTTCTGTTTCTCTTCCTTTCAAGGTGTTATAGGCAATTAATACAACACCAATGCCTATTGGTACGTTGATGAAGAAAATCCAGCCCCAGTGATAGTTATCACTAATATAGCCACCGAGAATTGGCCCAAATATTGGTGCGACAATGACGGTCATTGACCACAACGCCAGCGCAATACTGCGCTTGGCGGGAGGATAGTTATTGAGCAATAAACTCTGTGATAGCGGGATCAATGGACCTGCGACGACGCCTTGAATAACGCGGAAAAAAATCAGCATTTCAAGGCTGTTTGACATCCCACAGGCCCAGGAAGCGAGGGCAAAAAGCACCGTTGACCACAGAAACAGTTTGACCTCACCAATGCGTTTGGCAAGCCAACCGGTAATTGGGATCGAGATGGCATTCGCCACCCCGAAAGAGGTAATAACCCAGGTGCCCTGTGAGTTCGACGCACCGAGATTACCGGCAATCGTCGGGATTGCCACGTTGGCGATAGTTGAATCTAGCACCTGCATAAAGGTAGCCATTGCTAAGGCTACTGTCATCCAGGCTAACTGTGCGCCTTCTAGCGGTTTTCTAGCCACGATGACCTCCGAAGGACTCAACCGGCGTTTGCATTGATCACATCGGTAATAATGGCGTTAACCGGTGCCAGATCTAACGTCAATGCTGAGGTTTCATACAATGGCGTTGAACGTACAGTATCGGACATTACCTTGCCATTCAGATCTTGAGTATCAACCGTCACTAGCGTTGATAAGCCGATACGTAGCGGATGTTTCGCCACTTCTTGTTCATCTAGTTGAATACGAACAGGTAAACGTTGAACGACTTTGATCCAGTTACCGGTGGCATTTTGCGCTGGCAACAGAGAGAAGGCACCGCCGGTACCCATATCCAGACCCACAACTTTACCGTGATAAACGACATCGTCACCGTACATATCACTCACCACTGTGGCGGATTGGCCAATACGCATTTTGGCCAGTTGCGTCTCTTTAAAGTTGGCATCAACCCACACATTGGTCGCTGGAACCACAGCCATCATCGCCGTTGCTGGTGTGATACGTTGTCCGAGCTGCACTGCACGGCGCGAAACAAAACCATCAACCGGGCTAACAACTTTCGTACGTTGCAGTGATAACCAAGCATCACGTACTTGAGCAGCAGCTTGTAAAACTTGCGGCTGTTGATCTAACGGCGTATTTAGCACCACGGCTTGGTTGGCATTGTACTGTTGTTGTGCAACGTCTAACTGGGCTTTAGCGCTATCGACGGCATCATGGGCATGTTGCAAATCTTCACGACCAATAGCATCAAGTTTGCCTAAAACAACACGACGTTTTAAGTCAGCCTGCGCTTGATTCAATTGAGTAGTACGCAGTGCGATATTCGCTTGGTACTGTTTGCTATTGATCATTGCTTGATGGATCTGACGTACGCTGGTGGCCAGTGCAGTTTTTGCTTTTTCAAACGCTTGTTCCGCATCGGTAGGATCGATAACGACCAGCGTATCGCCTTTCTTAACGAAATCAGTATTATCAAAATTAACGCTAGTTACACTGCCTGAAACCTGAGCCATGATTTGTACTTGGTTACCGGCAACATAAGCATCATCGGTATCTTGGTAGTGGCGCAACACCAAGAACCAATAGATCAGATAAGCAATGGCAATAATAATAAAAATACCCGTTACCACCAGAAGCGCGGCTTTACGAGAGCGCTTTTTTTTGGTCGGTTCTTGCGGCGTAACTTGAGTTGCCTCATTTGCGCTCATGGTTCTTTCTCCACCCTATATATACCCGCCACACTTCAAGCTGCAGGCTTATTAACTGCATCTTGAAGTCTATTAGGTATAGTTAATTATTATGATTTTGATTCTGTTGTTGGGGCTTGATAACCACCGCCCAACGCACGGATTAAACTAATTTTTGCCTGAAGCAAATTGCTGCTGGCAGTAACCTCAGCCTGTTGCTGTTGTAAAAGTTGTGATTGACGATCGAGCAGTTGATCTCGTCCAACGGTACCAGCCTGATAACGATCGCTCATCACTCGGTAAGCATCCTTTAATGCCTGAACGGCAGAAGAGGCCAATTGCAATTGATCTGCACTGCTTTTTTGGATGGTGATCGCATCTGCTGTTTGTTGAACAGCATTCAAGATAGTTTGGTTATAAGACTCAACGGCTTCATCATAGAGTGCTGATTTTTCACCTAATTTACTACGCAACGCACCGGCATGGAAAATTGGCAGAGAAATGGCTGGGGCAATATTCCAAGCCTGGCTAGCGGCTTCAAAAAAGTTAGGATGGGTTACACCATAGTCGGTAGTACTAAATCCGCCGAAAGCGCTGATTGAAAGACTAGGATAAAAATCTTTTTTTGCCACAGCAATTTGCTGTGAATAAGACTCAACCAAGTCACGTTGTGCTTCAATATCAGGGCGTTTACCTAACAAATCGACGGTCAGATTACCTTGCGGTGCAAGTTGATCGATGCCCGGCAATGGCACAGCATGCAAATTGTTCATTGCATCCGGCCCTTTGCCCGCTAAAGCCGATAATTGATGTTTTAACTGCTCAATCTGCGAATGCAGATCAACGAGCTGTTGTTTAATACCATCTGTCTGCGCTTGCGTTTGGCGCTGTACCGCAATACCAGAGATGCCAGCCTCATATTCAGCCTTGCGTAAATCGGCTAAATGCTGATTGTCATCGACTTCCTGTTGCAGTACCTTTTCTAACGCATAACGGCTTTGCAGCTGATAATAGGCTGCGGCTACGGTGCTGGTTAACGTCAACGCAGCTTGTTGCTGTTCAGCACGTGCTGAATTAACCTGCGCTTTGGCAGCGTTTACTTGATTACGATATTTACCCCACCAATCAAACTCATAGCTTAAATTCAGGCCGAGCGTATTGGTGTTCTCGTATTGAGGACCGGTTGGGTAGCCAACGATATCGAACGTGTTCTGCGAAATTTTTTGACGATTTACACTGCCATTGAGATCCAAATAAGGACCATTAGCTGCATTAGTTTCACCGACAATACTTTGCGCTTCACGCACGCGAGCAGCGGCCTGGCGTAAAGACGGCGAGTTTTCTAATGTCTCCGCCATCAATGTATCAAGCTGCGGATCATTCACACTGCGCCACCATTGTGGGCTAATAGACAGTGAACTGACTTTCGGCTGTGCTAAGTGTAATTGCTGGTTATCCAGCAGCGTTGATTGCGGTGCAATATTATTGCTGGAGGCGCAGCCTGCCAGCAATAAAACGCCGAACAACGGCGTAAATCTCCACCTGACTGGGAGTGACATGGATTAAGTTACCTGAACAAAATTAGAGTAATTGTGCTGCGGTGACATCCATTTGGTCGAGGCGTGATAACAGTTTACGAGTAAGCGTTTCTAACTGTTTTTGTTCATCAGCTTCTAAGGTTGACCAAAGAAAATGCAGGCACTTATGTTGAGGTGGCAACAGTTTTTGAATGAATGCCTCACCGTCTGCGGTCAGATGCAGATGCAGACAGCGGCGGTCATTATCGCTTTCCAGTCGCTCGATCCATCCACGCTTTTCTAGTTCATCAGCAATACGCGTCGCATTTGTACGAGAAGAGCCCAGCGCAGAACTCAGCTCTGAAGGCTGAATACTGTGACTTTCCTGAGCATCAAGAGTTAATAACGCCATAAAAAGCGTTTCATTAATCCCTTGGGCCTTCAGCATTTTATTGCGATTTTCCAACAGTTTACTTTGCATATGCATGCATAGGCGCGTCAGCAAGATCTCCTGATAAGGGAAATCTTTCTGTTTTTTAGCACGAATATTCAGCATGTTTTCTATTGGAGCGAAAGAACTATCCATGATGAGCAACCTCATTTGTTACGAACGATATAGTAACGGCTGTAATTAATGATGTAAATATTATGCCCATCGAATCACTTAGCAATTCGTGTGATGCATAATCGCGATAAGAACGTGTTATTTCCGCCATATATGACGACGAAAATGGTTTTAGCCCGGCAACATCAACTTAAATACCAGCCCGTAACAGACGGCGCCGATTAAGGTAGAAAGAATGATGCTTTTACTTTTCCAAAAAGTAATGGCTAACACGACAAAACCAACCAATGTTGGTAACAACCTTTGGCTGTCTTTAATAATTTCTGGCGCACTAGAGAGCACGAGCAAAGAACAAATGGAAGCCACGCCGATGCTATCGAGCACCCGGCTCATTCTTCCTGATTTACTCGTTTGTGCCTGGCGCTTAGCGCCCAGACGTAGCGGCAGATAACGGAATAGATAATTAGCTGTACCAACAACCAAACAGACTAGAATAACGCTGCTATGCATCTGACGCCTCGGCTACTGAGGGAGCAGGTGCAGGCTGCAATAAAGCAACCAAGCAACCAGCGCCAATACCGCAAAGAATAGCGGCAGGGACGGAATAAAAAATCAACCCGGCTAATGCGCCAGCTAGTGAACCTACAAAAATCAGGCTTTGTTGACGCTTAAAGGCAGCAAGAAGGAAGCTTAAAAATAGGGCGGGTAGCATAAAGCCTAACGAGGCTTCTATTGCGGGATAGGCTTGCAGTGGGCCATTGCCAAACAATGTGCCAATGCCGGTGCCAAACGACCAAGAAACCCAAGAGCTCAGTGCGATACCGCACATCCAGTTCTCGCTCCAGCTACGCTTGTCGCGAATTAATTTAGCGGTGGCTGCGGCAAAAACTTCATCTGTCAGGCCAAACGCCCATATAGCCGTCTTACGTCCATTGAGCCGAGTGATTAGGCGATTGCGTAAGGAGGGGCCATACAATACGTGGCGGACATCTATCGCCATGACAGTAAAAGCACAAACCCATAATGACATACCTGCACTGAGCAATGCGGTAATGACAAATTGGCTAGCACCGGCATAGATAATCATGGAAAAAAGCAGGCTTTCGATTGGGCTGAAACCCAATTTTACGGCACTTAAACCAAAGGCGAAGGCAATGGGGAGATAGCCAATCACAATCGGGAGGCTATCGATAATACCTTGTCTAAATGTCGCAACACTGGATGGGGAGTGATCTTCTTTCTCTGTATGACTTTGCATAAGAAATTCTAAATATTTTTTTGAGAGAAAAGGTTCAGCTAAATATAGTTTGAGGCGCAAATATTATCAGAGTGGGAGTAGTCTTAATACCCTTAAGGGTAAATAAATTCCTGCGCTGACTATTTGCATGCTAATTAGAGGCGTGAAGAACACGCCCGAATAGATTGTCTGGATTTTTTGCTACTTAATTGATTTTATGGCGATAACCAAATAGCCAGGTCAACATGTTGAGTGCGCTGAACAAGGCACCAATACCACATACCCCGTACCAACCGGCAGCTTCAAACGCGCTGGCTGAGGCAATTGAACCAATGGCACCGCCAATAAAATAAGTGGTCATATATCCTGATGTCAGGCGATTACGCGCTTCTGGCATTAATTTATAAATCACACTTTGATTAGTAATATGAACGCCTTGCACACAGAGGTCGAGCACGATAATACCTACAATCAGTGACACTACTGAGTATTGACCGTAAGCAATTGCCGCCCACGACAGCAGTAATAAAATTAAACCAACGCTAGTAGTGAGATGCGCTTTACCTTTATCAGCCAATTGTCCTGCGCGTGTCGCTGCAAGTGCACCTGCGGCACCGACTAATCCAAACAGCCCGATAACGCCTTCAGAATAATGGTAATGCGGGCCTGCAAGTAAAAAGGCCATTGACGTCCACAAGATACTGAAATTAGCGAAAGAGAACATGCCGATTAATGCACGCGTACGCAGTACCGGTGTATGCCAAAACAGACTGAAAATAGACTTGAGCAACTGCCCATAATTAAGGCTGTTATGCTGCTTGCTGGTAGGCAACGCACGCCATAGCACTAATGCCATTACCAGCATCAAGATACTGGCAACCCAGTAAATAGTGCGCCAACCGCCAAGTGAAGCCAGAGCGCCGGAAGCGGTACGTGCGAGTAGAATGCCAAGCAACAAACCTGACATGATCATACCAACGGTTTTCCCGCGTTTTTCTGGTTTTGCTAAGGTTGCGGCCAGCGGAACTAAAAGCTGCGCAACGACTGAAAGCAGGCCGGTTAACGCGGTACCAAGTAGCATCGTGGTCAGCGTTGTGGCATTAGCAATGATCAATAATCCTGCGGCCGACAGTGCAGTCATGATGACAATCATCTTGCGTCGTTCAAACATATCCCCCAAGGGCACGATGAACATCAAACCACAGGCATAACCTAATTGTGCCGTAGTGACGATAAAACCTGCTTGATTCACTGAAAGGTTAAAAGCGCGGGCGATGGTTTCTAAAAGCGGCTGGGCATAATAATTACTGGCGACGGCCAGACCAGTCGCGATGGCCATCACTAACACGAGTAAAGGGCTGAGCGATGTGTGGGTATCTTTGTTCTGAGATTTATTTAACGTATTCATAAGCCTGATATTTTTTATTTATGCACGCAAAGACATCTTGCCGAGTGCGCGAAGTATCAAGCAGTCGGCAATAATAAGCCAATGTATAATTCTCATGTTGCCTATTACATTCAGCGATAAA
Organism: Rouxiella sp. Mn2063; assembly: GCF_049319665.1. NCBI lineage: Bacteria > Pseudomonadati > Pseudomonadota > Gammaproteobacteria > Enterobacterales > Yersiniaceae > Rouxiella > Rouxiella sp. Mn2063. The sequence goes on from NZ_JBMOUD010000020.1 coordinate 18,545, forward strand.
TCTGATCATTGATACCTGTAAACACACGAAATTACCCACGACATTCCCGCGTGTTTTATTCTCTATAAGAAGAATACATGCCTAAAAGCTCGACGTGACTCAAATAAAAATGGGTGTGGAATTCACCACACCCATTAGGCGTTACATCATCTTTCGGTGATGTTCGAACCTCGTTATTTAGCCGCCGCCGCGGCTTCTTTTACCCAGCCATCAAAGGTCGCCTGATGCGCTTTGATCCAGCCATTGGTTTGCGCTTCAATATCGGCTTCTGAATTTTTACCGGCATGCATGGCGGCATTCTGAGCATTGATATCAGCCAGCGGTAATTTCATGATTGCAAACAGCTTGGCTGCTGCTGGATTAGCCTGCGCCCATTTTTTATTAGCAACAATGTGCATGGTGCTGACTGGGAATCCGTAATTCTTACCATTAGGCAACTGAGTATTGGCATCCTTCTCGCCAGGCACTACCGAGAACGGTACTTGCAGCCAAACTACGTCTTTACCTGGCACCAACACATTGCTGACCCAATAAGGTGTCCACGTGTAGTACAGGATGGGTTTACCTTCTTTATAGCGGGTAATCGTATCGGCGATCATCGCAGAGTAATTTCCCTGATTATGCTCTACCGTCGCGTTCAGCCCGTAAGCGTCAAGCTGGGCGTTGAGTGCGGCTTCGCAGCCCCATCCAGGCGTACAGCCGGTCAGATCGGCTTTGCCATCGTTATTCGTATCAAATAGCTTGGCGATTTTCGGATCTTTAAGCTGTTCAATATTGGTGATGTGGTATTGCTCGGCGGTTTTTTTATCGATCAAATAGCCTTGTGCGGCACCGGTGACATAAGTCCCCTCGCGATAAAATACGTTATCCCCACCGGCGGCTGCATACATATTGTCATGCAGTGGCGTCCAGTTGACCGCGGTAAATGTCCCGTCGCCCTCGGCAATGGTGGTATAGCCAACGTTGTAATCCACCTCGCGGATTGGTTGCACGGTATAACCGAGTTTCTCCAGTGCTTTATCGACGAGTTTGGTCTGGAAGGTTTCTTCGCTGATCGTGCTTTGAATCGGCACCACGGTAACACCTTTACCCGGAAGGTCCGCAGCAAAGGTGCCGGTGGCCGCAAATGTAGTCAGGGCTGCAATGGCCCACGTGCTGGTCTTACGCATGATAACTCCTCGTAATTTGAGCGATGCTAATGTGTTATTCATTCGGCTTTTGTGTCGCCGCCATCGCGGTTTTTATCCAGCCATCGAACGTGGCCTGGTGGGCGCGGATCCAGCCATTAACATGTTGTTGAATGTCGGCGGCGCTATTTTCACCTTCGTGCATACGCAAATTTTGTGCGTTCACGTCAGCGAGCGGCAGTTTCATAATGGCAAAGAGTTTTGCCGCCGCAGGATTGGCTTCGGCCCATTGTTTATTAGCAACGATATGCTCATTGCTGACGGTAAAACCATAATTCTTACCGTTGGGTAACGCAGTATTGAGATTATTGAGCGAGCCGGGATTCGCCGAGAATGGAACGGTTAGCCAGACGACATCTTTGCCTGGTTTCATCTCGTTACTGACCCAATAAGGTGTCCAGGTGAAATAGAGCACCGGTTTGCCCTGCTTAAAGCGGGATAACGTATCGGCAATAATGGCGGAGTAATTACCCGAATTTTGCTCGACGGTATGACTCAGACCATAAGCTTTAATTTGCGTATCAATCACCGAATTACATACCCAACCCGGATCGCACCCTGCCAGATCGGCTTTGCCATCACCGGTTGCATCAAACAGCTTGGCAATGTTGGGATCTTTGAGCTGTGACAGGTCGTGAATATGGTATTTTTCCGCAGTTTTTTTATCGATCAAATACCCTTGGGCCGCTCCGCTGATGTACGTGCCTTGACGATAGAATTTGGCATCTCCGCCGGCCGCGTTGTATTCATCCCTTTGCAGTGGATCCCAATTCACCGCCATATAAGTCGCATCACCGCTGGCAATGGTGGTGTAAGCCACGCTGTAATCGACTTCATTAATCGGCTTAACGTCATAACCAAGCTTTTGTAACGCGCGATTGACCAACTCGGTCTGAAAAGTTTCTTCGGCGATAGGGCTTTGTAGCGGCTTAACGCTGATACCTGCGCCGGGTAAATTGGCGGCCATAACCTGGCCACCAAAGAGGCAACTCAGAACTGCGAAGCAGATTCGGGTGCTACGCATAACGTTATTGCTACGCATCATCATTCCTCCTATGGCTTCGCTTTTTTGCTGAAGGGTTTGGTCAACAAACCAATCGGGCCGTGGGTAAACCAGCGATGTCCGCCTTTACTGCGACGATCTCGCCCTAGCGCCTGTGTAAGTCGATCAAGAATGATGGCCAGGATAACAATCCCAACGCCACCGACAGACGCCAGTCCCATATCCAAGCGGCCAATACCACGCAGCACCATTTGACCTAAACCGCCGACGGCGATCATTGAGGCAATAACTACCATCGACAGTGCCAGCATTAGAGTTTGGTTAATCCCAGCCATAATTGTCGGCATAGCCAGCGGTAACTGCACCTTGAATAGCAGTTGACTTGGGCTGGAACCGAAAGACTCGGCGGCTTCGATTAAATCCTCCGGTACTTGATTAATGCCCAGAATAGTCAGGCGTACGATAGGCGGCAGGGCGAAGATAATCGTGACTACTACACCTGGTACATTGCCAATACCGAACAGCATCACGATAGGCACCAGATAAACAAACGCAGGTGTGGTTTGCATCGCATCCAATAGCGGCCTGATAATCTTGGCTGCTCCTTTACTGCGTGCCAGCCAAATGCCTAGCGGCAGACCAATCAACACACAAAAGAACAGCGATGTCAGCACCAGTGCCAGCGTAACCATTGCCTGTGACCAAGCACCGATAGCGCCAATTAGAATCAGCGAGATAAAGGTGGTCACACCCATGCCAAGCCCGGCCATTTGCCAGGCAAGCAGGGCAAAAATAATGATGGCGATAGGCGCGGGTAAGGATTCCAAACCATGCTGAAAACCGCTGAGGATGAAATCTACCGGTACACGGATCCCCTGAAATACTGGGCGGAAGTGTTGAACCAGCCAATCAATACCTTCAGTCACCCAACTGTCCAGAGGGATGAGCGTATTATGGAAGGGATCAAGCAGAGTAAAGTGCTGATGTTGCTCCGGCGCAACATTTAGCCAACTGTCGCCGGCTGAGGCGGCGGCGTGATGTGTTGCATCTGGTGCTGTACTGGCGGCATCGCTGCTACCGCCCCATGGATCGCTACCTGATGCGGCATCAGCAGGAGTAGTGCTGCTGGTGGCTGCATCTCCTGATGTCGGATTTTGCACCGCATCCGCGCTACCCGCAGCCCAAGGGTCGCTGCTGTCAGTTGCCGCCTGCGTGGCCTGAGCATGCTGCGTCGCTGTTTGAGTGGTTATCGTTGATTGACTCATTCGTTACCCCCTTCCTTATCCAACGCTTGAAGCAGCATGGCTTTGGAAATAATGCCGATATAGTTATTGTTTTCGCAGACCACAGGTACGGCACAGGGAGCCGCTGCAACCTGGGAAATCAGCTCGCTAAGCGGCATATCTGCCGGCACGGCTGCTGGCAAAGCCAGCAAAGCACTTTCTAGCGGCTGATTCGCTTTCAACGCGCCTTTCAAGGAATCTATCGATACTACGCCGATAAATTTGTATCCCTTTTCGAGCACATAACCATAATCGCGGTCTTCTTCTTCCAGCACTTTAAGTGCCGAGCGTGGACCAAAACCGGGGGTTTTACGTAGCAATGTTACTGGGCGGCGGCGGGCAATATCTTTGGCACTGAAAACCTGGCTGATGTCGACGCCACGGAAGAAAGTACGCACGTAATCGTTAGCGGGATTGTTGAGGATCTCTTCGGGAGTGCCGACCTGTACAACCTCCCCCCCCTGCATAATGGCGATGCGATCGCCGATACGCATCGCTTCATCAAGATCATGGGAGATAAATACGATGGTTCGTTGATGTTGAGCCTGTAATTTAACCAGCTCATCCTGCATCTCAGTGCGGATCAACGGATCGAGCGCCGAGAAGGCTTCATCCATCAGAAGAATGTCAGGATTATTCGCCATGGCCCGGGCAAGACCAACGCGTTGACGCATACCGCCGGACAGCTCATCGGGATATGAATGGGCATAATTTTCTAACCCAACCTGGCGTAACGCATCCAAGGCTTTAGCTGTGCGTTCGTTAACGGATACACCCGCTAACTCCATACCAAACGCGGTATTATTTAGCACGCTCAGATGTGGCATTAATGCAAAGGATTGGAACACCATGCTGATTTTATTTCTGCGTACTTGGCGTAATTTAGATTCCGATATTTTGGCAATATCCTCACCATCAATCAGTACTTCACCCCGAGTAGGTTCTATCAGACGATTGAGAAGGCGTACCATGGTGGATTTCCCTGAACCGGAAAGCCCCATGATGACGAAGATCTCGCCTTCTTCAATGGCCAGACTGGCATTTTTCACGCCAAGAGACAGACCGGTTTTTTCAAAAATTTCGGCTTTATCTTTGCCGGAATCGATTAACTTAAATGCTCGCTCGGGATGCTCGCCAAATACCTTATATAGATTTTTAACTTCGATTTTAATTGCCATGCAATTTTTCGTTTCCTTCGTTGTATTTAGAGTGTTTTTATCTTGATTGTTCTATAAATTTTTTCCTAGTTGCGGTGTCTGTGGTCATTTATAACCTAGCACAATAAGAATCTGAGACAAGTCTTAATGTTTTTAATATTTCTCTGTGGGTGTAAATCGATGTCAAGATTATTTTGGTTACTTCATCTTATCATTTGGCGATATTATGTGTTTTTAAGAGACTCTTATTATTCTGTTTTTTTATTAAAATAGTGATTAATAATTAATATGTGCCTCTCACGATGATTGAATGAGGGTTGTGTTCATTTTATTGATTTTTAATTGTTTTTTGTTTTGAGTGGAATTATGCTGGAAGAGGTTTTAATTCGTGGGGCTAACGACATGTTCAATGAAGGCATAATGCCATGTTTGTGGAATAATCCTAATTATCACCGGGGGATAATATCCAGGCTATCATGCTAAATATTTTATAGATTATTCTCCGCTCATCGGATTATTTAGACGAATATTTTATGCCTCATATAGACTATTTTGCTAACCGATATAAGCGGTGAGGGTGGCCGATATTTCCATATTGCATCTCAACCGTAATAAAACGTGTTTCCACACAATATTCCAGATAGCGGCGACCGGTTGTTTTACTGCTCCCGACTTGTGCAACCACTTCATCTACTGACCAACTACGCTGGGGCTGGGTAATAAAAACCTGTCGAATCAACTCTAGGGTGTTTGGTTCGATACTTTTGGCCGCCTGGCAAACAGTTATCTAGCAGCAATCTCGGTTAAACCGCAGCTTTGCTCTGATGCCTCAATGAGCAGTTCATCATGACTGTCAGAAAGATACAGCCCAATCGGCTGATAAGGCCGTTTCCGTCATGCGGTTTCCTGTCTGAAGGTCGATCCGCTATAATCTCGTCAGGGGCCAGCACCGAGCTGGCCCTTTCTTTATTCGAGGATTGCCGTGTCAGGGAACATCTCTTCACTTCGAGCGCTGCTTTACCACTTTCTGTTTGATCAAAATACCCGTTCCGGGCGCCAGTTTGAGGCGTTTTGCGGCCTGCTGGCGTTGCTCAGCGTTGCCGTTGTATTTACCGAATCGAGCGTGGGAAGCGATCCGAGGCTCACGCTCGGTGAGTGGCAGCTCTTTATCTGGCTGGAAATCATCTTCACGCTGCTGCTCACCTGCGAATACCTGCTGCGAGTGCTGACCTGGCCTAAACCTGCCCGCTATGTGTTCAGCTTCTGGGGCATTATCGACCTGGCAACCATGCTGCCGCTGTATGTGCTGTGGCTGTGGCCCGAATTTACTATCCACTACTATTTTGCCTGGCGAGCCATGCGCGCCATTCGCGTGCTGCGCATACTGAAGCTTCTGCGCTACATGCCGGCGCTCAGAAGCTTGTGGCGTAGTCTGCTTAACGCCAGCAACCAGTTGATCCTGTTCTACTCGTTTATTGCCATTGTGATGGTCGCGGCGGGTGCGCTGATGTACGGCATAGAAGGGAAGGCCAACGGCTTTACCAGCCTGGGCGTCGCGGTCTACTGGGCGGTAGTGACGGTGACAACTGTCGGCTACGGCGACATTGTGCCACATACCGCCTTAGGCCGCTTCGTTGCCTCGCTGCTGATTTTGATTGGTTATTTGGTGATAGCCATTCCCACCGGGATTTTAACGGCTCAAATGTCGCAGGATATGCAAAGAAGATCGGCGAGAGAGTGTGTGCGGTGCCATCAGCAGGATCATGCCGCTAACGCGTATTACTGCAAAACCTGCGGGGAGCATTTACCGCCGAATGAGGAAAAATAATGGCGATGCGATCGCCGATATGCACCGCTTCATTCTATTTTATTTTTAATGATTTTTATTTTTAATGAAATTGTGGGGGAAGTGGTTTTAATTTGTGGGGTTAACGACATGTTCAATGAGGCATGATGCCATGTTTGTCGAATAATCCTAATTATCACCGGGGGATAATATCCAGGCTATCATGCTAAAGATTTTATAGATTATTCTCCGCTCATCGGATTATTTAGACGAATATTTTATGTCTCATATCGACTATTTTGCCAGCCGATATAAGCGGCGAGGGTGGCCGATATTTCCATATTGCATCTCAACCGCAATGAAACGTGTTTCCACACAATATTCCAGATAACGGCGACCGGTTGTTTTACTGATCCCGACTTGTGCAACCACTTCATCTACTGACCAGCTACGCTGAGGCTGGGTAATAAAAACCTGTTGTACCAACTCCAGGGTGTTTGGTTCGATACCCTTGGCCGCGGGGGCTGTAGCACCTTCGCTGGCAGGAAGATTGTAGAGCTTATCCAGCCCCTGTTGATCGATAACCGTCAAGCTACGCAAGCTATGTATCAGATTCAAAAAGCGCTCGATAGAACTGCGCAGACGCTGGAAGGAGACCGGTTTGATAATATAGTCAAATGCACCACTACGCATTGCCTGGCTACAGGTTTGCATATCGCTGGCAGCGGTGATGAAGATCACCGAACAGTCGATGTTTTTTAGTAATGGTGTGTTGATTAACTCAACGCCCTGGCCGTCTGGCAAATAGTTATCTAGCAGCAGCAATCGCGGCTGATATTGCTGAATCAATGACTTTGCCTGAGCCAGCGTACCGGCTATACCAATTACTCGCAGATTAAAATTTTGCTCAATAAACTCACGGTGTAGCGCAGCAAGATGGCTTTCATCTTCAACGATCAGAACATCGAGTATGTTGTGGTTATTCATTATAACTCTTCCAAATTATTTGCTGTGCCGCCTGGTACAGCATTAGGAATAAAGAGCGAAAAAATAGTGCCTCGGGGCTGATTGTCAGAGATCTCGATTATTCCCTGCGCCTGGCGGACATAGCTGGCGACTAAATATAAGCCGATGCCATGTTCTCCGCCGGTCAGGACCGAGCTGTTCTGCGGTTTAGTGCTCACCCCTTGCTCGAACAGATGCGGACGTAACTCATCGGCTAAACCGCAGCCTTGGTCTGATACCTCAATGAGCAGTTCATCATGACTGTCAGAAAGATACAGCCCAATTGGCTGATAAGGCAGTGGCCCGGCTAAGGTGGCTTCTATCGCATTATCCAGCAGGTTGCCAATAATTGACATCAGCTCGTTTTCACTCAAGTCAGTGGGCAAACGGGTGAACTGACAGGCGGGATCAAATGTCAGATCAACGCCCTTCTCACGAGCGCTTACGTATTTGCCTAACAATAAACCGCACAGCGCCGGAGACGAAAAACGAGAAGAGATAAAATCCAACACCGCCTGCGCGCCTTGCGACTGTGCCTGAACATAGCTCAGTGCCTCATCATAACGACGCATCTGTAATAACCCTGCCAGTGTTGCCGTCCAGTTCAATTGCTCATGGCGCATGATCCGCAAATTATCGGCATAGCGTGTAACCTGGCTCAACTGGCTACTGAGCGTATTTATATCGTTTTTATCGCGAAAGCTCACGACCCAGCCGGCTACTGTATCAGGCTGAGAAGTGAGACGGACACGATTGGTGATCACCGGGCGCTGGTTGAAACTGGTAATTTCATCATGGCTATCAGCTGCTGCCGCTTGCGTGTTGAAAAAACCGGGTTCCGTTTGGATCACGCTATCAACCTGCTGGCCAATAAGCTGTTGCTCAGTTTGCGATAACCCAAGCAGCTCGCGTGCGGCACGGTTGATCGCAATAATCTGCAAGCGATCGTCAATGGCAATAACGCCCTCATATATTGCTTCCATCAGCGCCTGTTTTTGCCGCACTAACGAGGCTATTTCCTGAGGCTCTAACCAAAACATCTGTTTCTTCAAGTTCTTACTAAACCACCAAGAGAAGATAAACAGTGACAGCAGCAATAACAGGCCGAAAAAAACGACTTGGGCCAGTTTTTTGAGCGAAATATCATCAATGTAAGAGGTGAGATAGCCGACAGAGACAATGCCGATAACATGATGGTATTCATCAAAAATGGGGGCTTTGCTGCGTAAAGAGACGCCAATGCCGCCTTTACGCTCAGAAATAATGGTTTTCCCTGCCAAAACCTCGGCATTATCGCCGCCAATCATTGGGGTATTGACGCTTTCTGGCGAGTAGGAGTGATAAAGATGTTTCTGCTGGCTATCGCCAATAACCATATAACTGGCATCACTGTGCTCACTCATGGCATCCATCAGCTGTGCAATGGCCGTGATATCGCGTGCTTTTACTGATTTGGCTAATTCGGGGATCTGGGCAATTTCGCTGGCCTGTAATCGGGCCCTGTTGCCTAAATCCTGATGGAGTTGAAGATCCATGGTACGAAATAGAAAGACACCGACTAGTACTAAGACCAGGCAAGAAAATGCGACCAGACTAATAAACAATTTTATTTGAAAGCTGAATCTCAGCGTCATCTTCTTTGCCATGATGTAAAAGCCCATGTATGAGGCAATGCAACTCACTATCCCGGATGCTTGGTATAACTGGCGAAGGTTATTGATAAGCAACTAATCGATTATCTGCCCCCACGGTAAATAGCATTAAGCCTAACACGGGGTAATGAGTCAGCCATCTATTGCCAAGAAGAGTTGTGAACTTGGCCGCAGGGACGGAAAAATGTTTAACGATTCTTTATTGAGAATAATTATTATTTCTTGATTTATTTAAGAAATCACTAAAAACATTATAACTTTTATCTTTTTTTTAACATTAAAACCATAAAAACCATAACAACCTTTAACGCTGCGGTTTTAATTTGATGATAGTCACATCAGGACGAAGATGACTTTTTCTATGCTGCTATGACAAATATAAAAGAGGGCAATGTCATGAGCACAACCGATGATTCCTACCTGATCACAGCGGAAAAACAAGGGGTTCACAAAACAGCACGCGAGAAGTGGTGGCATGTGTTGGATACCTACAAAATCGGCATCATTCCTTTGCCTTTTTTCATTTTGGCAGGAGTATTAATTCTACTCGACTGTCTCAGCGGTAAGCTGCCCAGCGACATCGTCGTGATGGTCGCGACGTTAGCATTCTTCGGTTTCGCCTGCGGTGAATTTGGTAAGCGTCTGCCATTAGTCGGCAAGCTGGGGGCTGCGGCAATATGTGCGACCTTTATTCCCTCTGCAATGGTGCATTACGGTTGGTTGCCAGATGTCGTGGTTGAGTCGACCACTAAATTCTACAAATCGACCAATATTCTCTACCTCTATATTTGCTGCATCATTGTTGGCAGCATCATGAGCATGAATCGCCAGGTAATGATTCAAGGATTCCTGCGCATCTTTATTCCGATGCTGTGCGGTGAGATCGTGGGCATGCTGGTGGGAATGGGGGTTGGCATGGCATTGGGTTTACCGCCGTTCCAGACCTTTTTCTTCTTGATCCTGCCGATGATGGCGGGCGGCGTTGGGGAAGGTGCTATCCCACTCTCTATGGGCTACGCTACCTTGCTGCATATGGAACAAGGTGTGGCGCTAGGACGCATTTTACCCATAGTGATGCTCGGCAGCCTGACCGCCATTGTGTTGGCTGGTGTACTGAACCAAATAGGTAAGCGTTATCCGCATCTAACTGGTGAAGGCACATTGATGCCAACGAAAGACGGCAGTATTGGTAATAGCGTTGAAGAGTTTACCGGTAAAATTACCGTCAACGCTTTAGCATGTGGCGCATTATTGGCAATTCTACTGTATATGGTTGGAATGCTGGGACAGCGTTTGATTGGCCTGCCTGCTCCTGTCGGTATGCTGTTTGCGGCCGTCGCGGTAAAATTGGTTCACGGTGTATCACCGACTATCCAACATGGTTCGATGGTGGTTTATAAGTTCTTCCGCACCGCGGTAACCTATCCGATTCTTTTCGCCGTTGGAGTGGCCATTACTCCCTGGCAGGAGCTGATTGATGCATTTACCGTGCAAAATCTGCTGGTAATTATCAGTACTGTTTGTGCGCTGGTCGGTACTGGTTTCTTAGTGGGCAAAAAGATTGGCATGCATCCAATTGATGTGGCGATCGTTTCTTGTTGCCAGAGTGGCCAGGGAGGTACCGGTGATGTTGCTATCCTCACATCCGGCAACCGGATGCCATTAATGCCTTTTGCTCAGATCGCAACACGTATTGGTGGAGCCATTAATGTCACTGTGGGGCTATTAGTACTGGCGAAGTTCTTTGTCTAACAGTATTCAACTAGTATGAGTTTTGTGCAATTCTTAAATTGATGTATTTTCTTGAAGAGGTAAGACATATTATTTTTAATATGTCTTACTTTAATTCCTTAAGTACTAAAAATCTTTGTGCGTAATATCACCCGATATTGATAAAACAATAGCACTGCTGTGTTGTTTGCTGAACTATCCCATCTATATAGTCACCTTATCTTTAAAACCCCTGCGTATTATTACATTGTACTGTCGTTTGTATCTCCCCTCATTTTGGCTAGTTTAAATAATGTGAAATCCTAGGTGTTATAGAAATACTACTCTGTATAAAATAAATGCTATCTAGGTTGTATTATATGATTTTCACAGTGTGTATTAATCGGTTTTAGTAAAGCGTAAATATGGAAGGAAACTTATTCATTATATGAAAACGTATTAGATATATGAATTTATTATGTTCATCATTGGCTTTGTGATAAAGGTAAGGGGAGCAGCTAGATATTTTATAAAATACTTTAATATAATGGCAGGCTAATTCCTTAAGTTGCAGTTTTACATCAAAGTAGATAAATATAGTATTAAGTAGAATGAGGTAACTCTTATTTAATTCGCATTTTTAGTTGTAAGATGATTAGAGGAATTAGCATGAAAAAACTTGACAAGCCCACCTTTATTTGAGCTTTAAAGCAATAGGCTGACTAATATTTAGAATGAGACAATGAAGCCATAACCACATCAGGTTAATTTATTATTTTTATGAAATTAAAAATTGTATGTTCTAATAATTTGTTTTAAGTTGCTATTAAATTTTAACTTATGACGTTTATCTTTCTTAGGTTAAATCCTAATAATTCCTTGATTTTCTTTGAAAAATCATTTAATTCAGATAGTTATAACTATTCTTTATTCGATTTTAAAAAGGATTGAATTTATTTAGGAATATGGGATGGTCATTATTCCTAAAGTTATAATCATGTATTGATTGTTTTGTTTTATTTTACATTATGGTATAGCTTGAAAGAACACTTGTGATTTATCGAATACGGACAATCGAATAAAAGGGAATTAGGTGTTTTATGAAAAATGTTAAAAACAAACTTTTATTAAAACTAGGTAATAGATCGCGTAATCCGAACGGCTTTACCACTACTCGTTTTAGATTTTTTGGTCATCTACAGCCTGAGCTAATACATTTTTTTTCTTTATACTGTACAGCAGAGAAGGGAGTAGGTGGCTATTTTGATTTAATAATCAATTATTTAAAAATAAAATCAATTTTGACGATCTTAATTTTTATTTCTTTGAAAAATAAGCATTGTTTCCTTTTGTTTTTTACAGTTAACGTCATTTTTTTGTTGATTTTGTATAAAACAACATCTAGTCCTGGAAGATATATTGATAACAAAGTTATATATAATGAATGAACTTAGTTATCAAAATGAATATTGTATTTATATACTTCTAATTTCGGATTAAGTTATATAGCTTTCAATATATCATGCATAAGTCTACAGACTCAACAAAAATGCATAACATCATTTACTTCAATATATATCCATGTTGTTATTTATATTAATTTAATTAACTGATTTTAAATTTTAAATAGGTTAGTGGATTTGTATGATTACATATATTTTTGTCGATTTTAAATTAATGAATATATTTAAAGATGGTTATGTTATGAGTCGGGAGTTTTTGGATTTTTATCGATAAACATCTTATGCTGCCTAATCTGAAAACGAGCTTTGCCATTAATTCATTAAGATATATTTAATATGTTGAATATTTTAACAATAAGTGATAATTTCCCTTACATTTTAGGTCTAAATGCTCTCTTTAAAATTCTTGCAGATAAAAAGAATATTGAACTGTTTTTTTTGTTGAAATCGGAACCCAATAATAAAGGAATTGCGAATGTTATTATAAGAGATTCTATTGTTAGCATTAGCGTTTTTAAGAACAAAGAACCAGTTCCTTTACCTAAGAATATAAATGAAGTTAATAAGATAACACTTCACATACCTTTCATGTGGAAACAGGATAATCTGACAGTAATAATGAGCAAAATAGAGAAGATATTACTTATAGCCAATACCGATTATCAGTCATTAATTAAAAAAAGTATTTACAAAAATTTGGGGTTAAAAGATTACCTACAGTTATCTGTAATGGAAAGGCAGGTAATGTTCCTTATAGGTAAAGGTTATGATAATCAATACATATCAAACTTATTAGATCGGTCAGAAAAAACAATTAGTGTACATTGCCGTAATGCAACAAGAAAAATGGGCATGACTAACCGTGTAGAGTTTTATAGATATGCATCGTTTATAGCCAATTGTGCAAACAAAGAAGGAAACACTCTATGTTTATAATCTTTATAAAGCACCGTTAAGAACTAAATGTTAGATTGCTTGTCTTGAAAATTAACCTTTAAAGCCCGCATTAAGTTATTATTGTTAACTAAGATAGTGCCGGGCTTTATAAAGGTATTAATGTTTCACTATTTTTGTTTTTTATTTAATGGCGATACAGCGGGCATAAAGCTATTGATGATTTGTACGTAATGCTTTCTTTGATATTCAGTAAATTCATCATTTGCTTGTAAAGTAAAAATAATAACTCTCTTCATTTCATTATTAGAAATTTCATGATAGGGCAGTGATACAATTGATTGAACCTGTTTCACTGTTTTTCCATCTTGTAGATATCGATTAGCAATTTGTACGACCGGTAGTTTTGCAGGACCGAGTTCATGTTTTAACAATTTTCCTTCGACTTGGAACCCAGGTAATTCATTTTTCATATTATCCATCTCTACTTCACAATAGTTTTCAGCCGTTTGATCATCATCCATCGTTGCCCTATTAATAAAAATATTGTACTCATTATCATCTTCATCTCTAAACATCAAGATGTTTATTGTTTGATCCAATATTGGTTCTCTTGTAAAAAAACTACCTTCATAGATTGAATAGTTAGAGTTTTCTTGATTCATTTTTTCTCTCAATTAATATTTTGCCTCTGAAGGCAAAGGAATAATATCAAATCGCCTGTTTTTTTCTCGACCTTCTATGGTCTCATTACTCGCTATAGGATGAGAATCACCAGCACCTTGAACTATTAGGTTATTTTTGGGAATATCACTATGTTCAGTTATCCATTTTTGTATTGCTTTTGCCCTTTTTTCAGATAGTTTTTTATTAACCTCAGATGAGCCTGTATTATCCGAGTGACCAATAATCAGAAATCGCATTCCCTTATTATTATTTATGATCGGAAGAATAGATGTTAGTTCTTTATCATTTTCTGGTACTAGCTCCGAGCTACCCGATTTAAAAAATGACAGAGAACCAGATATCATATATTTTTCAGAATCATTGTATTTTTCAATGCTGTTATTTACTCTAAGAAATAGCTGATCGCATCTTGATAACCACCATCCTAGAACTTTGTTTTTTTTAATGCAGGATAATAAATATTTTTTATCTTCAATTAGTGTATTAAATGCATTTTGTTTTTCTCGTATATTAATATTATTAACTTCATTAAAATTATTAATGTGTGTGGTAATGGTTTTTATAGTTCTAGTTTCATGCAATGAAGCAGCAATGATACTTATAGTTAAAAGTAATGTTGCTGCTGTTGTAACCCAGATCCAACCAAACTTTTTTTTAGAAGCGATTGGCGTGTTAAAATAAGCATGTGCCGAAATATATTTAAGGGGGGGGAGCGGAGGTAGCGTAATTGCCGATGATAAACCTGGCAATATTTCATATTTTTCTGCTATCCACTGCGCCCATGCACCGTGTCGAATAAATCCATTACTATGATCTGCCAATATTACACTGCTTAAATAAAATGGAGATATAGAAAATAAATCTTGAAAATTTCTCTTAAGAGTCGTTTCATCCATCCATGTAAAAAGAGCATCGATCATTATATGACGCTGAGTTATATATTTATCTGTTCCAATTTCATGATTTTTCAATTCGTTATTAATTTTATTGAACTCATCATCAATAGAGGTTGGATGTGAGGTTGATATATCTAAATTACCTATCCATACTGCCCGATCTGGATCGTGGGAGAGTCGTTCCTCACTAAATCTTGCGTAAATAGTAAATATACATGGAATAGGCTTTATTAAGCTCATTGAGGCGAGGGTAAGTTTCCAGCTCATTATACTAGATATCATGGCATGGATGTTTTCATGGCCATCGGGCAGGAATGGAAATAATGCTTTTATGATAACGTTTTTATATTTTTCATTTATTTTTATCAGGCTATCATTTAAGCTATTTGCGGTTGGAGTGAGTATCCATACAATCTCATTATCAAACCTTGCTGCATTTTCAGTTTGTAAATTTGCAAACCACTTGGCCGCATAAGGGCCAATTATAAAAATAACTAAACTCTTTCTTTTCTCAGAGTTTTTAGTCTGCCGTCCATTAAGTTGAACATTTTTTTCTATTGTTTTCATAATAAATACTTATTGAAAGCTATTGATGTAGTAGTTGCAATACAACCAAACTATAAAGACGATAGTAATTGATATACTAGCTTGTAGTAATGCTTTAATTTTCCAGCTTTTTTCTTTTTTTGATGTGTTTATTATGACAGTTTCGTTGTCAGCAATTAACTCTTGAGGAGTTGTTATTTCATTGAGAAGATAAGGGGAAATTCTCTGATTACTATACTTAGAAAGCAATGCTGTAATTTCTTCATCATACCCAATGATATCTACCAGGTCAGACAATAGTTTATAGGAGTATGTATAAATAGTATTATCACACGTTTGCATCAGGGAGTTGATTTTGTCGTAAATAGAGTGCTTTTCTTTGTCATAGCCAAAAAAGTAATTTTCTAGCAGAAATCCGTCCCACGAAGAAAAGTTTCTATCCAGCCGAGAATTAATTTTTTTATCTAGGTAAAAGCATATTATTCTGCATAGGTTATCACTTTCTTTATTATTACTTCCCCCGGTTATCAAGGTTTGATGAAATTGTTCGATTAATGTCACTAATTTAAGCTGAAAGTCCGGCAGTGATGGAATGATCCCATCAAATGATAATAGAGTGTCTATAAAATCTATTTTATTGTGTATTTCAATACTTTTCACCATGACTTCTCCGTGGTGTTCCCCCAGCCTTGTGATTCAATAAATGGACACATTCTTATATAAAACGGTTTTACTCCCAAAGATGTATTGAAGTTCAATGATATTTCTATTTTACTCTTTTCATCATTATTCATGATTTCAATTAGTTCATCTTTGTTAATTTTCTTTTGTTCTAAAAGAACATTGTTATGGCTATAAGCACCAATATATAAATAAGATATTTTTTCTAATTCAACATCTATCTCTGATTTTTCAAAGCTTACTTTTTTAGTATTGGGGACGATAAGTTTATTTTGCCACTCTTCATCATTTTCTGTTTTTTTTATGAAAAATCCCACGCGTTCTTTTCCTACAACTTCTGGTTGCACTGCACATTTTCTAAAATCCACACCAGAAACATGCTCAAACTCTTTTAGTGTCCTTTTATTGCCAAGAGTAAATTTACCTAGATCACTTTTTTCTTCTGTTTCTAAATCAAAAAGTGTTCTTATTCTTTTTTTAGAAATATTATCTCTATCCCACCAGGTAAGATCAATTGAGCCAGATTCTTTTGCTTCACCCGTATGGTCAGACCAAACTTTTGTATGATTAGGTCTTTCATAAAAGTGCCATAACAATGGCTTATGTGGGTAATAAACATCATATCCATGGGTGAAAGCACGAGCGGCCATAGAAATTTCCTCCCCTGCGAAGAAAATCAATGGATCATTAGGGATATCTTTGACAAATGAACCGTCAGAGAATATAAATCCCCCTGCTAAAAAGCATCCACGTACTGGAGAACTTTCACTTTGATGCTCTGATGTCAGCATGACAATGCCATCATTATTAAATTCTCTGAATATAAGACGGCCTACATAGTGTTTTTTTTCATGTTCGAATTCTGGTATGTATGCCGGCGGGTAGCCCGAAAGTATAGGTTTTTTACTCTTGTTTTTTAATTCGCCTTGCATAGAAATCATTTCAGTATCCCAACCTTGGGAAAATCTGCAATGAGAATCAATTTGTAAAAAATAGTCTTCATCCTGATAAAGGCTTTCTGTCATATATCTGGCCCAACAAGCTCCTTTGCTATCAAAATAATGAATGCTTAATGCTTTAATAACAGCGTTTTCATAACGTAATGTGTATAAATCAAAACCTTGATGTTTGTCCTGCCTATGAATGTTCATACCAGCATCTAAGAATAATGAAGCATCTTTTTCATCATGTTGCCAACATATCCCCACTCTCAGACGTTCTGGATGGTCTGATGTTTTTATCATATCTAATAACGTCGGGATCAACTCCGAATCTCGATAGCTCGCTATACTTATAAATATATAAGGTGTGGTTTTCATAATTCCCTCATAATAATTTATTTTACTTGTAGAATAATTTCGGCTTGAGCAGTGAATTTCCCACTTGTTGGTTGTGAGGCACCGTCAATTGGTATTAGTTTTGCTTTCCAGTTAAATTGAGCCGGAGTGTTGCTATTTATGTTGTTTTTGATTTCTGTTGATGTTCCATTAACCAGCATTGGCTGATCTTTACTATCACTTATTTTTATCCCTAATGAATTATTTTTACCAGTAGCATCCTTTACTGTTATGTATTGGGAGTCAGAGGATGGATCTGTTGCTGAAATTGATGCTGTCGCTGAGTAACTTCCATAATCAGTTTTGCATGTTAAATTAAAGTCTAGATTTCTTTCTATACCCGATGATGTTAGGTCTTTTTTCGTAACGATTCCAAAATCAATATTTTTTGTCTTATCTATTGTGCATGACGGGGTACTATATATTTTTATTTCGCCAATATTTAGTTTTAAATCTGACGATGATGGCGATGGGGTTATAACATAGAAATATGCCCGTTCACCTGTACCTAATACGATATTATTACTGTCTGGAGATGATGATAATCCAAGGTTAGCTGAGGTTTTATAAAACTCTACCCTATAAAAAAAACCGGCGTTGAAGTCAGCCGTTCCCGTTCCTTCTCCTCCTGAAAATTGCATATGTTTCTCGAATGGGATAGTGTCAGAACGAGAAGCATTATAAAACACTAATAATTTCGCACTAATACCTGGGATGTTTGTTGCAAATAGCCCACCATTTGAACTATTGAGGTCAGTTGTATTTCCTCCAAATGCAGTCCCATTCGTACAATCATCGTAACCAATATTAGCCGAGAGCTTACTTGAGTCGTATTGGACAATTGGTTTTGAAGTATCAACGGCGGCATCGGCAGAAATCATTATTGTTTCAGTTGGTATTGTTAATACCGTAGAGTGTCCTCTCTTTAGTGTGCAACTGGCTCCTGCATTCGCCATTATAAACATGCCTGCGACTAGTATTAGTATATGTCTTAGCATTCTGGCTTACTCCTCTTCAAAATATAAATTTGAGACTATTTCTAATGGAAATTTTTTTAACAATTGAGAGAAGCTTTTTCCTGCACTATTTTCGGCCAATTCTAACAATGGGATGATTGGGGAGCTTGGCTCCATGGTCGTAAACCATGAACGTACTTCTTTCATTCTTGATATCGCATCATCTCTGTTCACGATCTTTCTGCATTCTTTCGGTGATGCTTTTCTCTCTGTTACTATATGATTAATATTTTCATCAGATATGGAAGCTTCAATCCTCTCTTCAATAACTACGTCTTTATTTTCACTAGCGGTATTTACTACCTCATAATTGGCATGTTCCGGCGATGGAATATTTTCTTCTCTAGAGAAAAAACGTAATATGTTTCCCAGCTTGATAAAGTCAGGCGCATCTTCGCGAAGTGTCTCTATGAGACATTCTTTAATATCTAACAATATATGATAAGAGTGATTTAAAGAGATAACATCTTTTTCGTTATGTTCATTCCATTCATAAAGTAAAGATGACAATGTGGTATCGCTGAGAGCATTTTCTTCTCGCGGCGTTGATGTTGCTTTCTCAAAATCTCTTATAGATATTTGTAGTCCTGAGGCTTTAGGTAATAATTGATTTCTAAAATCAGCTAAAAATCCACTGGCATCATCTAATTCTGCAAAGGCATTAGCCCGCATCAATGGTTCAAATTCTCCTTCATCTACCAATTGCGGGTGAAGGTCGTTTGGATAAATATCTAATAAAGACTTTAACGTCAATAATCCTTCATGTAATGCAAGGATCCCAACTTGCCTTAAACGACAGCGCATTAATATGATAATTAAACGTATATCTTTACATTTTTTAAATATTTTAAAAGCGTCGTGCTCAATTTCAGTCCAATTAACCGGCTCAGCAGTTTCTACAAAACTACCATATTCCACATCGTGCTTTGGCTGAAGTTTAGACTGTAGCATAATAAAATCTGCATCATATTCGAGGCTTTCTCCACAAGGCATTTCTACGTGAATGGCCTGAAGTGCATGCTGATAATAGTTTGAGGTCTGAGTTGTGGTTCCTTCACTCATAATTAAATCCCTTTATGAACATTTCACTCGCGCCTATTCGTTATATTAAAAATGATAATGGATGGGCTATGTAACCGCTTATCTACGATTAATTAACTGGGTAAAGTTTATTACTATCAATACATTTCTGGCTCAAAACTCATACCAGATACGGGATTCATGCACTCATATCTTTCTAACCAAGTTGCATAGCCTAATCTGTGTGAACCATCTAATGTTGCCTGGGGGACTTCATCATGCGCTAAAACAAGTTGTACTTCCCACGCGTATTCGTACCCAACAAAACTTCTTACCCATTCACGTAATGTAGGTAAATCCTGGCCCCATGGGCTAAAGTGCAGATATTGCTGCAAAGTTAATGGGCCGAATATTAATTTGAATTTGTGTTGTCTATCCTGAACCGTATTACCTAATATTGCGCCATCACCTAGTAGCATCGCCGAGGCTGAATCACCTAAAAGGCTACAATCATTTTTATCTAAGAAGATCCACTGCAGTGAAAACTCCTCAATCTTAACCGGGACTTCAAAGTAATAATGTAATGCACCGAGTAAGCCTTCCGGGTTACGTGCTTCACGGATAAGGTGGGCAGATGAGGCTAGGCGAGCATGAATAGGTAAACGTGTATCGTCTAACTCATTTGGATCTAGCCCTATGAGGCTACCGATATAGAATGAGAAATGCTCATCCTGTTGTCGATCTAAAGAGGCGGTATCTTGTGATACAAACCACGCACGGTATAACTGCGACATAGCGCGATGATGAAAAATATCCAAGAAATCGGTTAACGTATGGTCATGTAATTCAGAGCGCGAATAAGCCAATTCAGATTGGTTTAAGGGCATAGCTCCCTGGGCTCCCCACACGCCTAAGCTAAATAATTTCAGCTCAAGTTTCCCATTTTTCCAAGATATATTGGAAACCTCTCTCGGTGAAAATGCCATATGCGCGTGCTGGCCTAATCGAAACGGCTCTTGTGCAGGAAGCGTGGCTTCGCCAATAGGAGGCATATCGGGGATCTTGGCTGCAATCGCGCGCATTACCGTTATAAAGCTAGTATTCCACGGTTGTTCTTCTTGATACCACACGCTCAATTTTGAGGACAAATCGGACATTGAAAAAGTAACCTCCATGGCTATAAGGCTCCTCGTCTTCCTGGGCGGGCTTTCCAACGTCCGACCAATCCTCTTTGCATCGAATGTAATTCAGTTTCAGTAAAAACATTGATTGCGGCATGGCGTGATAAATAATTTTCCATGATCAATCCAAACAAATAAGGGCTGATGCCAGAAAATCCTTCTTCATCCACTGTTACAATACAGCTCACACCCCTGCCATAAACTAGCAAACCATCTCCAGGCAAACGTCTTATTACGGGTTCACTTTTACAACCGACCAGGCTATTGACTTGAACAAGCGACTCATGATCGGAATCATTAATGAATAGTCTCAACATATTGCGCAGTGATTCGCCCCCTAATCCATGATCCGTATTTGAAAGAGGGATGTAATTAAAACTGAGTTGCCTAATTAGGCGCCAGGCCGATTCGCCCACAGCGAATGGTGCCCTTGGTGCACTGGGCTGGCAAACAAAGGTAGCTCCATGTATAGGCACAGCATCAGACATTGTCAGATCAACGCCACCATTACGTGAAATTAAACGGGGTAAATCTCTGTTCGTGACTAATGCTTCAATAGAAAGGTAGCGTATATTATCTTTGTAAGGTGCTTCCTGTTGATCGACTAATGAGACAAATACTTCTGTGCCAACATAAGGTGTCCTTGTCTCATATTTTCTCTTACTTTCATTTTGCCCTCTGGCTTCTCTTGTTATAGAAAAGTAACGACCAAAATTGCCATAATCAGAATTTCTAGTCTGAAATAATGGATTAAATACTACTTCTTCGCTTTTTTCCGCTTGTTGGCCCAATGCTTTATTTACCGAGTAAATTTCATAATCTAATGGACGGCTTCTATCGGGAACAACATGAAAATTATTTAGCGATCTGTTGACTTCAATTCTGTCTACTTTTTTGGGAAATAGATTGATTACCGGTGTGCAAAATAATTGAAATCTAGAAGGAATAACATGACCAATCAGCTCTTGAGGTAATCGGTCAAGCAGAATAATGATCTCTACTTCATTGGTGTTATTGCTTTTAAGTTTTTCGGCAAGATGATTCAACGTGAAAAAGTAAAATCGCTGGCGACAAGAGAAGTATTCTTGTACCAAGTTATGACCATGAAACATATTCCACGATAATGGTAGTAAGCTCTGCTCTGGTTCTAGCCCTTCAAATGATAACGGTTGTTGACTAATAACCTCACTTTGCGGGGGCGTAGATTTTTCTGTTCTGACGATCGTGGCAACATTACTGGTATGTAATAATTCAAAGATGTGAGAAACGACTCTTTCATCTCCATCTATATAAATGGGTAAGCGGTCTAATCCTGACAATTGTGAGAACACGGTATCTGTATCTCCCAAAAGTTTGAGTTTAATTCTCAGGGCGCCTTTGAGTTTGGACTGTGGGATTCGATACTTTTCGAGGCTAGGCATATCAGGAGGAATGGATGTTAAACGTGCATCGCTGATCTCTAGTGGCCATAAGGTTACTTCTTGGCTATTACGAAACTCACATCTGGTCGTTTCTCCGGATGCGATTTTAGTATAAAACGCACTATTGCCAGGTACTTTATATCCGCGAGCTAAATCACCTTCTTTCAAATTAGGTTTTAGCTGAACAACGGCCATTGAAGGGGTTGGTGAATTGTAATTTGGATAAACGACATCTAATAACCTTTGCGTAAACTTGGGAAATTCAGCATCAAGTTTTATCTGAGTTCTTGCTGATAAAAAGCAAAATGCTTCTATCAATCTTTCGACGTAAGGATCCGCAACCTCTATACCATGCATGCCTAAACGGCTGGCGATTTTAGGATGTTTTTCGGCGAACTCACCCGCCATTTCTCTCATGAAGGTGAGTTCTTGATTGTAATAATCAAGAAATTTATGATCCACTTACATTCCCCAACAATTCCATGTTTACCATCCAATTATCTATCGCAAACTCTATTGTTCACGCTATGTCTGCATACATTAGAGTGAAATTCCAATGTCGTGGAAATATCCCTATTTATTAATTTTAGTTATTATACTTTTAAACAGTTTTTGATGGGTTTTTCCTGACGGTAGATGCCATCATTTTAAGAAAATGGATAGCTCCTCAATCATGACTATTTTGTGGGTGGTTTTATAGCATGTCATCAATAATGGCTCAATGAGTAATTAATTTTCATTCGTGTTTTTTATAGATATTTTCTTATTTTTTTATAAAACTACTGTAGTAATAGTATGTTGCGTTATTTTCCTTTTTGAAAATAGGATTATAATTCGGGCGATATTCCTAAAAATGATTGTGGACGATGTTTTTTCTTTTTTTTTTGTAATTATTGATTAGCATAAATGAATCATTCATGGATTCGAAATTACTAGTATTTATTACTAGTTTGAGAAAAGGACTCAGGTGAATAGCTTGGCCATCACAAGGAAGAGTTTATTTGGAAAACTGAACATGACATTGTTCAGAAGTATTGAAAGCGCAACGACACTCTGTAAGTTGCGTGGTAATCCATATGTTGAGATGGTTCACTGGTTAAATCAGTTATGGCAACAAGATAATAGTGACTTAAAAAATATTGCCAGACATTTTGAAATCGATATTGATTTAATGGAGCGGGGCTTTGCTCAGGCTTTATCTGGTTTGCCAATGGGGGCGAGCTCGATTTCTGATTTCTCATATCAAATTGAACTGGCAATTGAACGCAGCTGGATATATGCCAGTCTAGAATGTTTTGACAATTGCATTCGTAGTGGCCATCTCTTGTTAGCAATGTTGACAACGATGGAACTGCGTCGGGCATTATTTGCCATATCTCCAGCATTTGAGCGCATTCCGTTAGAGCTTTTAAGTAAGGATTTAAATTACATTACCCAGTCGTCTTGTGAGTCAGGTGAGACGGCTAGCGATGGTAGTATGCTGGGTGAAAGTGTCATGCCAGGTGAGGCAAGTAATGCTATTAGTTCTGCTAAAAATAGCGATCACTTATCGCAATATTCTACCGATCTCACGGCATTAGCACATGCAGGTAAAATTGATCCGGTATTAGGACGCAATCCTGAAATAGGTACTATGGTGGACATTCTGCTGCGTCGCCGCCAAAACAATCCTCTATTAACTGGTGAGGCAGGCGTTGGCAAAACGGCCGTAGTTGAAGGTTTAGCGCTGGCCATTGTTGCCGGTGAGGTTCCACCTGCGTTATCGAAAGTAAAGCTGCTGGCATTGGATATTGTTGCTCTGTCTGCAGGCGCTAGCATGAAAGGTGAGTTCGAAGCGCGCCTCAAAGCGGTGCTCGAAGAGGCCATTGCTTCCCCGGTGCCAATTATATTATTCATTGATGAGGTACATACTCTAATAGGGGCCGGTGGCGCTGCCGGAACCGGAGATGCCGCGAACTTGCTAAAGCCCATGTTGGCACGTGGCCAGTTGCGTACTATTGGCGCGACTACCTGGAGTGAATTTAAACGACATATTGAAAAAGATCCTGCTCTGACTCGCCGTTTCCAGGTTCTGCAAATCGCTGAACCTTGCGAGGATACTGCAACATCGATGCTACGTGGTTTGATACCTATGCTCGAAAAGCATCATGGTGTCTGGATAATGGATGAGGCGCTGCAAGCAGCCGTCCGTTTATCTCATCGATATATCCCAGCTCGGCAGTTGCCAGATAAAGCGATTAGCCTTCTTGATACCGCTTGTGCCCGTGTCGCCGTTGCACAACACGCATTACCAACCGAGCTGCAGCTACTTAAATTCAAGATGGAAACTGCACAGACAGAGCTCTCTTTGATTGAGAAGGCATTACAGTTCGGTAAAGGTGACAATAGCCGTGTAGAAGCATTGCAATCAGGCATTAGTGAGCAGTCCGTGCTTGCCGAATCACTTAATTTACGCTGGCAGCAAGAACGAGAGCTAGTCTCTGCTTTAGTTACAGCCAGGCAAGAATTGCATCAGATGAGCGCGGAAGATTCGACGTTACCTGAAAGTATTGTTGCTCATAGGAGTTTGCTCGCTGAGCTGGAGGAGAAACTCAAATTAACCCGCCATGAACAGCCCTTAGTTCAGGCAGAAGTTAATACCGAAGTTATTGCCGCCATAGTAGCTGATTGGACCGGTATTCCTGTAGGGCAAATGCTAAAAGATGACGTCCGTGCAGTGATGGAACTCCCACATCGTCTCGCCGAGCGAGTCATTGGGCAACAACACGCCTTGGATTTAATAAGTGAAAGTATTCAAACCGCACGTGCTGGTTTGGGGGATCCTCAAAAACCCATTGGGGTATTTATGCTCGTTGGGCCATCGGGGGTTGGTAAAACGGAAACTGCACTTGCTATTGCGGAACAGTTATACGGTGGTGAACAAAATCTTATCACCATTAATATGAGTGAATATCAAGAAGCCCATACGGTATCTTCGCTAAAAGGTTCACCTCCTGGGTATGTTGGTTATGGCGAGGGCGGCGTATTAACGGAAGCAGTACGGCGCAGACCTTATAGTGTTGTGTTATTGGATGAAATTGAAAAAGCACATCCAGATGTCCATGAATTATTCTTCCAAGTTTTTGATAAAGGTTGGATGGAAGATGGTGAAGGCCGTTATATTGACTTTAAAAACACCATCTTATTATTAACGAGTAACGCCGGTAGTGAGCTAATAACAAATTTATATTTAGACCCTGATACAGCACCAGACTTTGATGGATTAAGAAATATATTTCAGCCTGAATTATTGAAAACATTCCCAGCTGCATTCCTGGGACGGCTAGGAATTATTCCATATTTGCCACTCCAAGATTATTCATTACAGCATATTGTAAAAATGCATCTCGATAAGATTGGTAGTCGCCTAATGCAGCAACGTAATGTGACTTTGACTTACAATGATAAAGTTGTAGCGCATATAGCTGAACAGTGTCAGTTTGGTGAAATTGGGGCAAGGATGTTAATTCGTTTTATTGAGCAAAATATTTCACCAAAAATAGGTCGTTATGTTTTAAAAAATGGACAGGAAATATCGGGTGAAACTATTCGCTTGGTATTGAGTCAAGATAAAAGTCAAGGGATTGATATTGTATTTCATCAGGGCAATTCTTTATGTTAAATGTTCTGGTGAGTAATTAGGGACCGGTAATGTCATTTTCTTTCGTGACTGTTTTATACCGAAATATATAAATCAAAGGTTAATTATGAATAAATTTAAAACAGCTATGTGCATTATCGCACTCGGCGTAGTTTCATCCAATACTTATGCAGATATGCCAACTGATATGGGGGGGGATGGTACTGTCACATTTACAGGTAAGCTGACTGCCAATACTTGTCAAGTTGATACTGAATCTAAAGATAAGAAGGTAACACTACCTACATTATCAACTCAAAAATTGACCACTGCTGGCAACTACGCTGGGACAACCAGTTTCCAACTTCAGGTCATCAACTGCTCTCCTGACGTGACTGAAATTGGGGCACATTTTGAGGCACTTGGTAGCACAGGAAAAGATCCTGCCACGGGCAATTTAATTAACTCAGATGCCAGCGATACTGGCGCCAAAAATGTTCAAGTTCGTTTATATGATGCTGATAACACACAATTGGCATTAGGAACGGCAAGCAAAACAGTTGCTATAACTGCTGCGCCTGCAGGAGCGCCTGAAGGCACCGGCGGAACTGCCACATTGAACTATGCAGGTGGTTATTATGCTACCGGTAAGACAACCGCTGGTGATGTGAAGGCTCAGGTTGTTTATAGCTTGGTGTATAAATAAGCGTTATCTTTAGAAAATACTTAATTAAATAATTAAGAATATTCTATATATTCAGATAACAAGTGGCTGCGTGTAAGTTGATCTCACGCAGTACACTTTGTAATTTTTAATGATTTATATATATTTTAAGTGACCATTATGTCTTTAAAAAGAATTGTTGTATCACTATTTTTAGCTTTATTATCTAACAGCGTTTCTGCTGGAATGACGATTAGCGGTACAAGAGTTATTTTTCCAGGCAGTGAAAGAGAGCAAGTTGTTCGAACTAACAATCAAGGTAATAAGCCTGAATTAGTTCAGGTTTGGGTTGATGATGGTAGCACCAATAATGATGTTAATAAAATGAAGGTGCCATTTTTGGTTACTCCACCTGTATTTAGAGTTGAACCAAGAAAGGGACAAAGTGTAAGACTGATTTATAATGGTATGCCTTTGCCTCAAGATAAAGAGTCCGTATTTTGGTTTAATATGCTAGAAATTCCACCGGTAGAAAAAGGTGAGGAAAATAGTGATAAGTTGGAATTGGCTTTTAGAACAAGGATCAAAATATTTTATCGGCCTAAAATGCTAGGGAGCAGTAGTGCCTATCAGTTAGATAAGCTGAGGTGGAGTGTTATTCGTGGTGGAAAAAAAGGAGGAGGCATTAAAGTTGAAAATCCGACGCCTTATTATTTTTCATTTGATAGTGCATCCATTAAATCAGGAAATAAGAGTGGCGCTTTGGAGATCGATATGATCTCACCATTTTCCAGCAATGAAATCCACCCGAGGAATAATATATCATCGAGTGTAAATGTCACCGAGCTTAGTTTTAGGTTGCTGAATGACTACGGTGCTGCTGTAGATGGCACGGTAAGTTTCAAAAATGGGCAAGGGGTTTTAATAAAAAAACAATAATAATTTATTAATTCTTGTGCATAAGCAAACAATAAATTAATTCTAGCCTGAAATATAAATTTGGCTGAAAAGGGAGTTTTCTGACTGTGCGTCATTTAATAATAACAACTGAACAGGGGACAAGAACCGGCCACAAAACTATTTTTTCAATTAAAGGCATTATTAGTATTGTTGTGAGTATTTCATGCAGTTGTGTGATGCCAGAGGGATGGGCTGTGATGGCAACAAAACCGGAACAAAATATACAGGCTGAACCAGCCGAAATGGAATACAACTCGGCATTCCTTCATGGTTCTGGTGTTGATGTTTCACGATTCTCAGAAGGCAACCCGATTGAGCCAGGAACTTATCCAGTTAATGTTAGTATTAATGGTCAGAGGCGAGGGAAATATAATGTTGCGTTTAAATCAGTTAACGGAAAATCAAATGCTCATGCTTGTTTTACAATAGCCGATATGCAACGCTTGGGCATAAAACTATCTGGAAATGATAAAGAAATAAAAGAAGATGCTGAGAAAGCATCATCTCAGAAATGCATGATGCTTGAAGAGATGATTAAAGATAGTAAGGTCAATTATGATGGTGGGGATTACAATCTAGATATTGTCATTCCACAAATTAATATTGTTAAGCATCCTAGAGGGTATGTAGATCCTAATACTTGGGATTCTGGCGTTCCGGTAATATTTTTAGATTATAATGCTAATGTTTATACTACGCGTTCTTCTACTGGTGACCGGAATGATAAACATCAAAAAGAATATAATAGCAACCTTGGATTAGTCACCGGTGCAAACATTGGCGGTTGGCGTATTCGACAGCGATCGAATACAACATGGGATAAAAAAAGTGGCACGCATACGGATAGTTTATACACCTATGCGCAAACAGATATTACCATCCTAAAAAGCCAATTAACCGTCGGAGATAGTAATACCAGAGGGGACGTGTTCGATAGCTTCAGCTTGCGTGGTATTCAATTGCAATCTGATGACCGCATGTTGCCTGAAGGAGTACGGAACTATACGCCGATTTTGCGAGGAATTGCTGAAACCAACGCTAAAGTGCGAGTCACTCAGCGTGGACGGGTAATTTATGAAACAGTTGTCACACCTGGCCCATTTGAATTAAATGATATTGGGGCGATGGGTTATGGCGGTGATTTAGAAATGACAGTTATTGAAGCCGATGGGAGAAGACGAACCCAATCGATAGCTTTTTCTGCTCCGCCAATGTTGTTACATCCAGGTGTATCTCAATTTAATGTAACTGTTGGTGAATTAAGAGAGGATTTCCTTAGAAGCAGACCTAAGATAATACAAGGTATATATCAGTACGGCATAAATAATCTGTATACTTTGTACGGCGGGACGCAGATTTCAAATCATTATAATGCGTTTGCACTTGGTAATGCTTTTAATACACCAGTTGGTGGCGTATCTATTGATGTCACTCATGCTAAGAGTGATTTATATAAAAACAAGAAGGCCTCGGGTAACAGTTTTAGTGTTAGTTACAATAAGTTTCTCGAATATACGAGTACTGATTTAATGTTGGCAGCATACCGATATTCTACAGAGGGTTACTATACCTTTAGAGAGGCCAGTGTTGAACGATACGGTAACAACGATGATTCTTACAGTGCGAATTACCGCGCTAAGCAGCGTTTTTCTTTAAATCTGGGACAACGCTTGTGGAACGATGCTTATATTACTTTTTCTGGTAGTTTATATAACTATTGGGATGGTCGATCGTCAGCGAAGCAATTCTCAGTTAATTATAATAAATCTGAGAAGTACTTCTCTTACTCTTTAAGTGCAACGCGTACGCGTAGTGATAATAGAAAAGAGAATAATACCTTCATGCTGTCAATCAATATACCCTTTGGCAGAGGCTCTAATAAACGTCCATTGTTTGACTCACTTTATACGACAGTTAGCCATGATAACGATAAAAATACGGCTTTCCAGGTTAACGCCAGTGGTAGTCAAGGTGAACAAAATGAGCTTAGCTACGGTGTAGGTTCATCAGTTGGAAAATATAATTCTCAAGCCAGACAAGAATCTGTTAGTGCAAACATTGACTATCGTTCACCAATGGGACAGTTTGGGCTCACAACATCGGCTGATAATCGTACGCAAAGGCAGCTATCCGGGTCGGCTAATGGCAGTATTGTTGCTCACAAAGGAGGGGTGACATTAGGACCTCAATTAGGGGATTATCCTTTTGCAATTGTTGATGTTCCTGGTGGTAAAGGGGCCAAATTACTTAATGGGTATGGTGCGCAAATAGACCGGTTTGGCTATGCGATTGTGCCTTCATTAACGCCTTATCGTGAAAACTCTGTATCTATTGATGCGCGAGGTTTGCCTGATACCGTTGATGTATTAGAGAGTGAAAGTACAGTGGTACCAAGAATGGGTTCTGCGATAGCTATCAATATGAAAACCGTCATCGGTGTTCCATCAATTCTAATTGTTCGCAATCAAAAAAATGCTTATTTACCTATTGGGACTGAGCTATTTGATGAAAAAGGAATAAGCCAGGGAATTATTGGGCAAAGTGGGATGGCCTTTGTGCGCGGTTGGGATCCAATACAGAATCCGTTGCATGTTAATTATGCGAAAGGTAAGTGCCGTTTAGTTCAGAATAAACTGCAGCATAATACATCGAATTCCACTAACAATAATATTACGCAAGTGGAGGTGACATGTATCCTGTGATCTGGAAATTAACAACTAAAAAACATATTTTTTTGGTGTTATTGGCTACAGCTCTATTATCCTATTTCAACAATGGGCTCGCACAGCCATGTGATACTTGCCGGGTAAATGTATTGTTTAAAGGTGAGTATGTGGATGCAACATGCAATATATCAGTTAATAGTGGAAATAATTCCGGAACTATTACAATGCCTACATTATCGACTAATAGATTAAGTCATGATGGTGTTGAAGCCGGTGGGACACAATTTTCTATCGCGTTGAAGGACTGTCCTCCTGATCGTATCGTTACCGTTAGATTTATCAGCAATATATCTTTGCCAGATAATGAAACCGGAAATCTACAAAATGATGCCGGCAGTGAAAATAGTCGTAATGTACAAATTAGAATCCGTAAAGAGAATGGGTCTCAAATAAAAATAGATGATACAGATAGTGGACAGGATTACCAGATTCCATCCTCGAGTGAAGAAATTAAGCATTTTTATACAGCCAGTTATTATGCGAAGGGAAACTCTGCCGTAACGTCAGGATTGGTAAAGTCTACTGCAGGTATCGATCTTATTTATAAATGATTGTGAGGGGGTGATGTGGATCTACAGCATATTAGATACTTATAACATAGTCGCTGATATGGCTAATTTTCTATACAGGTCCTATAAGAAAATCAAAAATTAGATAATTAATTTTTTAGAGTCCTTCACAATACATAATGAAAGGGTAATCATGAAAGTGAGCAGAAATAACTCGCAAAAATTCATTGCAAGAAACCGCGCACCTCGCGTGCAAATTGAATATGACGTAGAAATCTATGGTAGTGAGAAAAAAGTCGAGCTTCCTTTTGTCATGGGGGTATTAGCCGATCTTTCTGGAAAAACGTTAGAACCACTACCACCAGTAACTGATAGAAAGTTCCTCAATATTGATGTTGATAACTTTGATGAGCGCATGAAAGCAATGAAACCTCGCGTTGCCTTCGCTGTACCCAATACATTAACGGGTGAAGGTCAGTTAATGGTTGATATGACTTTTGATAGCATGGATGGTTTTTCTCCCGATGCTATTGCTAAAAAAGTTGATTCATTATCACAGTTACTTGAAGCCCGGACACAATTGGCCAATTTACAGACCTACATGGATGGTAAGGCTGGGGCTGAAAATCTGGTTATGAAAGTCCTAAAAGACAAAACGCTTCTTAATACTCTGGCAGCAGCACCCAAGCCGGAAAAAGCAGCGAGTGATGAAGTTCCTGAGGAATGATCGAGTAGAGGGAAATTATGTCGATTCAAGAAGCAACGAGTAAACCAGCTACGGTCGCGGCAACATCTTATAGCGACTTTAATTCTCTGCTGACTAAGGAATTTAAACCTAAATCAGAACAGGCTAAAGCAGCAGTTGAAGGAGCGGTCAAAACGCTGGCAGAGCAAGCATTGGCTAATACTGTCATGTTCTCTGATGATGCCTATAAAAATATTGCCGAGATTATCGCCGAGATTGATCGGAAAATGTCGGAACAAATTAACTTGATTTTGCATCATCAAGAATTTCAGTCATTAGAAAGCGCTTGGCGTGGTCTACATTATCTCGTCTATAACACAGAGACTGATGAAAAACTAAAGCTGCGCTTTATGGATATCTCTAAAGATGACCTGCGCCGTAATATGAAGCGCTATAAAGGGATTGCGTGGGATCAGAGTCCATTATTCAAACAGGTGTATGAAGAGGAATATGGCCAGCTAGGTGGCGAACCTTATGGTTGCCTGGTAGCAGACTATTACTTCGACCACACTGCACCTGACGTCGATTTATTAGCATCGATCGGCAAGGTAGCTGCTTCCGCCCATGTGCCTTTTATTACTGGAGCGTCACCTTCTGTTTTACAGATGGATTCCTGGCAGGAGTTGGCTAATCCACGTGATTTAACCAAGATTTTTACGCAGAACCTCGAATATGCACCTTGGAATTCTCTGCGTCAGTCCGAAGATTCTCGCTACATCGGTCTGGCAATGCCCCGATTCCTGGCGCGTCTTCCTTATGGCATTCGAACGAATCCTGTCGATGCGTTTCATTTTGAAGAAACCACAGATGGCGCCGACCACAGCAAGTATGTTTGGTCCAACGCTGCCTATGCTATGGCTGTGAATATCAACCGCTCCTTTAAGTATTACGGTTGGTGTACCTTGATTCGTGGCGTTGAGAGTGGCGGTGTGGTAGAGAACCTACCGTGTCATACCTTCCCAACTGACGATGGTGGCATTGATATGAAATGCCCAACAGAAATTGCTATTTCCGATCGCCGAGAAGCTGAATTAGCTAAAAATGGTTTTATTCCACTAATTCATCGTAAAAATACGGATTATGCTGCATTTATAGGTGCCCAATCCTTACAAAAACCAGCTGAATATTATGATCCAGACGCAACAGCAAATGCTAATTTGTCTGCTCGCCTGCCTTATTTATTCGCATGTTCGCGTTTTGCTCATTATTTGAAATGTATCGTTAGAGATAAAATTGGTACATTTAAAGAGCGTGATGATATGCAGAAATGGTTAAACGACTGGGTAATGAATTATGTAGATGGCGACCCAGCTAATTCATCTATGGAAATTAAAGCTCGTCGTCCGTTGGCAGCAGCAGAAGTTGTTGTTGAAGATGTCGAAGGAAATCCAGGATATTATCAAGCGAAATTCTTCCTGCGTCCTCATTTCCAATTGGAAGGGTTAACCGTTTCGCTTCGTATGGTCGCAAAATTGCCATCGCTGAAAAATTCAGCGTGATATAACGGTTTTTAATACGACGTATAAATGTGTTTCTATAATTTATTTTAATTTTTTTATTTTTTAAGTTATGGAATTAATTTGGAGTAAATCACTCATTGTTTTTTAATGCAGGGTTATATTCCTAATTATGGTTATTACACTTGGTGTAATATTTTAAAACGTGCTAAAGGGGAACATCATGGCACAAGATATGTTTATCAAAATCGACGGAATCGAAGGTGAAGCATTAGATTCTGTCCATAAAAATGAAATAGAAGTACTATCCTGGAATTGGGATGTGTCTCAACATTCTAATATGCACAGTGGTTCTGGTGGCGGTTCTGGTAAAGCCAGTGTCGATGATTTTTGCTTCGTGCATTATACCGATAAAGCGAGCCCTAATCTCCTAAGCTATTGCTTGACCGGTAAGCATATCAAAAATGTTCAGTTTGTTATTCGTAAAGCAGGTGGAAATCCTCTGGAATATCTTACGATTAAATTTACTGATGTCATTATCACTAAAGTGAATATGCAAGGTTCTGTCGATGACGAAAGTCGCCCGCGTGAAAATGTGAAATTCTCCTTTACCAAGATGACACAAGATTACGTAATGCAAAATGCAGAAGGCCACAAGTGTGGTGTTATTTCTGCAAGCTATGACGTGAAAGCCAACTTGCATGGGTAATAAATAAAAACTATATCAAAGTAATTGAAGTGTTATTCGTGATACGTATCTCGATGAACTTACTAAAGTAAGTCGTTCAGCTAAGTCATTATGGTTAGCTGGCATAGCAATACATTTCAAATACGAAGGGTATATATAAAAGCTTGCCACTATTTTGTGGCAGGTTTTCTCTTTGACTTATGTCTACTTAAATAGGCGATATCGCTCAATGGTTTGCAATAATCATGATCCATTGCGGATGTTGTTTATCGGGATTTCTTTGATTATGGTGATTGCATGTTAATAATTAATAAAATAGAAATATATCAAGACCATATTCTACATTGCATACTGATAATGTTAACGGTGTTGATGCTAAGTGCATGTGGGAGTCAGACTAACTCTGCACAGGTGGATACTAGCGCTATGAGGGCGGTTATTGTAACTGCTGAGGATGTAAATCCGAATACTAATGGGCAGCCTGCACCTATAAATGTATATATTTATGAACTGAAATCTGTTGATAATTTTAAAAATAGTGATTTTTTTACGATTTCAGGCGGGGATGATCCCTTGGTTAATAATGATATAGCGAAGATGAATGAATTCATATTACGCCCAGGAGAATCAAAAAATCTCGATATCAAACCGGGGGCCGATACTATTGCTATTGGCGTTGTTGCAGCATATAGGGAAATAAATAAATCCGATTGGAATAAGGTTTATATGTTGCCAGTAAAGGTAAATCGAGTCTGGTATAAAAAAATACTCCCTAAAAATGAGAGAAGATTACAGGTAAGTATTCATAAACTTGCGATTTCAATCGAAAAAATGGACTAATACGTGAGAACAAACAAGGTCGTATGGAGTGAAGGACTATTTTTACGTCCACAGCTTTTTCAACAACAAGAGCGTTATTTAGAATATTACGCACATAAAAGAGCTGCAACGATAAATCCATTTTTTTGGGGGTTTGCACAATATGAGATTGATAGAGAAGCATTATCTTATGGGAAATTAGTATTACGTTCCGGGCGTGGTGTGTTGTCAGATGGCACTCCTTTCGATATTCCTGGTCATGCTGACTTTCCCGAGCCGCTGACTATTGCGCCCGAGCACATCGGTAAGCTGATTTACTTAGCCGTCCCGTTGCGCTTGGATAATAGCGATGAAACGATTTTTAATGATCGTGATATGAGCTCGTTAGCAAGATTTAATGCATTTGAAACTGACCTTAACGATACCAACTCAATTCGTCAGGGGCCAAAGCCTGTGCAGCTTGCAAAGCTAAGGTTGAAACTCGTTTCTGAAAGCGAAATGACAGAGTCATGGATAGGTTTACCGCTGACTAAAGTACGCGCTATACAGCCTGATGGAAGTGTATTACTGCATTTTGACGATTATATCCCCCCTGTCACTGGTTATGCTGCGAATGCATTGCTAGGAGAGTGGCTAACCCATTTGAATGGGTTAGTGAAAATGAGAGCCGAAATGTTGGCCAGCCGTTTGTCTAGTAGTGATGGCAAGGCGAGTGCTAGTGCAGAAATTGTGGATTATCTACTGCTGCAAATTTTCAATAAATATGAACCCATTTTAGATCATTTAAGGCAAATCCCTGAGTTGCCACCCATTATGTTGTATCAAGAATTAGCCAAATTCTCTGGAGAACTATCAACATTTATTCGCACTAAGACACGTAGGCCAAAACCAGCGCCAGGTTATGTTCATGCAGAGCTTTATCAATCTATCCGTCCATTGGTTGATGAAGTTAATGACTTATTGAACCAGATATTGGTCCGCGCTGGGCAAATGATCCCGCTACACACCAAAGGAAACGGAGTGTGGTCGGCATCTGTTTTACCAAGCGAATTGCGTTCATTTTCTAATTTGGTTTTGGCTGTACATGCACAGCTACCAATGGATGTTTTGCAGCAGCACTTCTCTGCACAAACCAAAATAAGTGCACCACAACAATTACACGAATTGGTTCGTTCACATCTACCAGGTTTGGTCTTGCAGAGTCTGCCCGTTCCACCAAGACAAATACCTTATAGCTCTGGTTATGTCTATTTTGAGCTGGTGAAGGATGGGCAGTTTTGGGAAAAAATTGCTAATACCGGCGCAATGGCACTGCATGTGGCGGGTGACTTCCCTGCCTTGAAAATGGAGCTTTGGGGAGTAAGAAACTAATGAAAGATAGCGATGAGCTCGGCCAAGAGAGCCCATTAGGGACTGAGCAAGGTTTCACTCAGAATGATAATCCTCAAGCTCTGGGGAAATTCTTGCTTGATGAGCAGAATAACTATCATCAGACGCCTGAAATCTCTGATATTGACGATCTTGCTGGTTTCACGTCTGCAGAGAAAAACCCACGTAATAAGTATGTTTTTAAGACCGAGGGGGTTCAGCAGAGAGCATTGAGTGTTAAAACAGCAGAAAACCCACTGTTAGAAGCGGCGCAACCTTTATTACGTGCTTTAAGCGATATGCCTGAAGAAATACCTATTATTGAGAATGTCGAAATATTAAAAAAAAGCCTCATGAATGAAATAAATTTATTTGGCGTCGTATGTGATGAAGTGGATATATCTTGGAAGAAAATGGCTATCGTCCGTTATTGTATATGTACAGCCTTAGACGAGGCTGCCCATACAACACAATGGGGACTGTTAGCTGGCTGGTCACAAAGTAATTTGTTAAACCATTTTGAAGGCGATAATGATGGGGGCAATAAGTTTTTTTTACTTATTGGCCGTTTGTCTATGAATCCACATGAATATGTGGATGTACTTGAGGTCTTGCTTAGAATTCTTGGCCTAGGCTTTGAAGGGCGTTATAGCATCATCGATGATGGTGATAGGCAATTGACAAAAATTCGCCAACGTTTATTGATTATAATTCAAAGCACAAGGGATACGACTCCTTCGATACTGTCTCCTAATGGGCTGGCAACTCGAATCGGAAAGAGAAAAGAACGATTTAGCATGCCAGTTCGCGTTACTGCCTTATTTTCTGGCATTCTGGTCGTTACTGCTTTTATTTGGTGTAAATATTGGATCTCTGTCAACGAAAGAAAAATAGGGCAAGATGTTTATGCAATGCAGAATTTAAATGTAGCTAAACCGAATATTGCTCAAAGATTACGATTGTCTGTATTACTCAAAAATGAAATACAAAAGCAGCTATTGAGTGTTGATGAAAAGAAAGGTCACGGGAAAATCACATTTAAAGGGGATTCAACATTCTTAGTCGGTTCAGCACAAATAAAGCCAGAAATGGAAGAGGTTTTAAAGCGTGTATCTAAGGAAGTACGTCGCGTAAATGGAAGCGTATTAATTATTGGACATACTGACTCAATGCCTATTCATAAGCCAGAATTTCCTAACAATAAAGTTCTTTCAGAAAAACGTGCTGCAGATGTCGCTCAATACTTTATCGAGGAAGGAATTCCAAAAGATAGAATAAAAATTCAGGGAGCTGGAGATGCTCAGCCTGTGAGTAGTAATAATGATAATCAGGGACGTGCGAAGAATCGGCGTGTGGAAATTTTTGTTACTTATTAATGAGTTTAAATATGTCTTCTTTAAATAGGTTATTTTCAATACGATTCACTAAGAAGTTGATGATCATCGCATGTTATCTATTAATCATTGCGTCGATCTGGTTTCTTGGACCTTTTTTTGGTTTCGGTCAAACACGTCCTTTAGAAAAAATTGATGCCCGAGTTGTATTCATTGCACTTGCGCTAATATGTCTAATCGGACGCTGGTTCAGTGTGCCTGTATTCATCTTAGCGGCGATTATCCTCAGTGGCTTGACGTGGGTTATTACTCCATTTTTGTTAATTGGAAATCATTACCCGTTCATTGGAGTTATGCCAAGAGTCATTGCAATTTCTTGTATAATTTTTATTACATTACTTTATGGATGTTGGAGATTATTGCTGGCAATAAGAAAAAACCCAAAATTATTAGATAGTTATATTATCGATAAAGGCAATAAATCAGAACAGCATGTAACAGAAGTTGCTGCCATGATTCGTAATGCAGCTAAATATATCAAGAGCATTCATAAAAATGTTTCAAGATGGCGGTTTTTTTTCACATCAAAAGGTTCATTAAATGAATTGCCATGGTACATGGTTATTGGCCCTGAAGGTGCAGGAAAAACATCCGTTATTTTGTCGTCAGGGCAAGATTTCCCGTTGCCAGAGCAGTTAAATCGAGTTTGCAAAGAAAGCTTACCAACCAAAAACTGTGAATGCTGGTTTGCCAATGATGCCCTCTTTATTGATACGGCCGGAAAGTACTTGGATAACACTCAAGAAAATAAACCTGAGTGGGATACATTAGTTAAATCTATTAAAAAATATCGTCCAATAAAGGCAATTAATGGTGTTATTGTGACCATTTCAGCCTCAGATGTCATGGGGCGAAATAAGACAGAATTGGTCGATCTCTCTTCAAAAATAAGAGCGCGTTTGGATGATCTCCGCAACGTGCTAGGTGTTCGTTTTCCTGTTTATGTTTTAATGACAAAGTTGGACCAAATTCCAGGATTTGTTGAATATTTTAGAACATTAACTTCTGAAGACCGTGAGCAAATCTGGGGCGTTACCTTCCCATATGGTGAGGAAATGACAGCTTCGGTCGCAGAACTTAGAGAGCATGTAGTTGCAGAGCTTACTCTATTAGAGAATCGTATCGAAAATGATATGAATGTGCGCCAGCAAGAAGAGTATGAAACTGCGGACAGAAAAAAAATGTATTCACTACCGCAGGACTTTAGGGCTTTATCGCAAGGTGTTGCTGATGTACTACAAAATATATTTTCTGTATCCCGGTATGACGAAACCCAGCGTTATACTACTTTGCGAGGCATATACTTTACCAGCAGTAACCAACCTGCCAACCTTTCTTTATTAAATAATAGCACGCTGATCCAAAAGTGGCGTAATTATGCGGATCATAAGAAAACGTCTTCAATAGCATCTTTATCCCAACAGGTTGATGATACAGAGATGTTAGTAACGGGTGTTGCTTATGGTCGGCAATATTTTCTTAAAAAACTTTTCTCAGAAATCATCATCAAAGATGCTGGACTTGCACGTTATAATTTAAAAGTTGAATCACAATATAGATTCCAAAACATCTTTGGGCATGCTGCTTGTATCGCGGCAGCTATTTTTTTGTTATATGGCATAGTTAATAGCTACTACAATAATACCCGTTATCTTCGAGCGGTTGACATTAAAGTTGATGACCTTAATGATGGACTACAAGGATTTGTTAAAAAATCTAATGAGAGTCTATTACCTTCTCTGTTAAAAATGTCTATGAGCTTGCCAGAGTTTACTGGCTTGAATGTACTTAACCCTGACCTGGCCTTTAGATACGGTTTATACGCCGGTTCAGATGTCGTAAAAGACTCTGATGGTTTATATCACTATCTTTTACAGCGTTTGCTATTTCCATTGATTCAAAAAAGTGCGAGCGATTTTCTGCAGAACTCCGTATTTGAAGGGGATAATAGCGCTGATATATATGAAAAGTTTAAACTGTATTTAATGGTTTTCAATGATGGGAAATTTGATCAAAATTACATGGTCAATAACATCACCCAACAATGGGAAACATCAGGGAAAATAGAACCATACGAAGAGAAGAGCATTTTTGTTTCGCATTTAAATAATTTATTTGGTCATCCTAATTGGGACATTTATGGGCAACCTATGGATCCCGAATTGGTTAAATATGTCAGAAATGTTATAGACAAAAAGACGTTGGCAACGAGGCTTTATGAAAGAATCAAAGTCATTTCGGAAGCCGATGCGCCGACAAATATGACATTAAGTAAAATGACTGGCGAGCAAACCAGTGAAATCCTTACTGTTGCTAACACTAATTTGAAAAATAATGGTATTCCAGGGCTATTTACTTATGCCGGCTATCATCAGGTTTTTAAAAAAAAACTTAATGATTCAGTTGGAAAATTACATGGGGAAGATAACTGGATTATGGGGAAAAAAGACGACTCCTCACTTCATACCGTAAGTGATTTGGCTGGAAAAGCGAAGGCTCAATGGTCTGATCCGGTTAAAGATGAGGTGTTAAATCTTTATCTTCGGGAATATACCTATCAATGGAAGATGCTGTTGAGTAGCATCCAGCTAAAATCAGATCGTGCTATTCAGAGTAAAAAAGGAGCGGGGCTATCTTTCGATATTTATGCTTTACACGCTTTAGTTTCCGCTGACTCACCGTTGGTAAATTTGGCGAAGCAAGCTGTCAAAGAAACGACATTAGCAGTACAAGAAAAAAGTACTGTTAATGTTCCTAAGATTCCTAATGTTAATAGCCAAGCATTAAATAATGCTGCCAAAATTAACAATGTGCTCGCTTTTCGTGACAAAAAAATGCTCGTTGAAGGCGTCGATCGACATTTTAGCGCTCTAAGAGAATTTGTTTCGGGAAATGTACAATCAACTCAAAAAGACAGTAATGATGTAACAAGCAACGCGACTCAGCTAAGCACATTGCTGGGTATGTTAAGGGATCAATATACCCAACTAGTTATTTCTGACCATGCTATCAAAGAGGGTGATACCTCTCCGTCTTTATCGGATTCTGGGCAAAAACTCAGTGTGGAGTCAACTACATGGCCAGAACCATTCAGAAATATTATCGAGCCATTATTAATTGGCGTTCATAAAAGAATTAATCAAAAAATTGTCTCCAATAGTAATAAAACAATTGAACTAAGTCTCGGTGAGGTATGCAAGAAAACCCTAAAAGGTCGTTACCCATTTGCTAATAGCCAACGAGAGGTGAATGTTAGCGATTTTGAGCGATTTTTTGCGGAAGATGGTTTAGTGGATGAATATTTTAAAAAAAATTTGGCAGACAAAGTTGATACATCATTTCACCCTTGGCGATATAAGGGGGATTTGGATGATGCTAGTTCTGGCAACTTAGAGGTTTTTGAACAAGCAGAGAAAATTCGACGTGCTTTTTTCCAGGATGATGGCAGGAAAAAAATGGCTATCAATTTCTCACTTGATATTCCTTACATGGATCCATCTATTACAAAAATAAATCTTAATGTTGATGGGGAAAATATGAGATACGCACACGGCCCTGTTACTCCAAATTTCTTCAAATGGCCGGGTAGCCGTTTCGGTGCCGTTGTATATTTAACTGCAAAGCCCGCTGTTTCACCCGCAACATCTAATGTCATGATGACAGGATCGTGGTCTTTATTACATTGGATTGACCGTGCACAGGAGGTGAAAACATCGACTAGCGGAAAAAAGCTTTTAACATTTAAATTAGATAACAGAAGAATTTATATCGATACGTCTGGCCTATCTTATGATGGGGATTTAAGTGTGAAATTATTAAGAAGTTTTAGATGTCCGGGAACTGTATGACATTGCATAGGATATTTATAATCTTCAAGCCATGGAGGAATATATGACAATGCACATCTCTTTGTTAGAAAATTATTCTAATAAAGGGAAATCTCATGCGTTTAAAAGTAAGGGAATTCACGATTTCTTTGAAGGCATACTTGAGTCTAATTTTTCTGACTCGAGGTTATACAAAGGATGTATTGATTTCTACCCTTGGTGTTTTGTGCTGCCTCCATTTTACCCAAGAAGTAAAAGCTACACCATTGGTGCGCTGCTGATGTTACATGATTCATTTGGTGCCTACTCTTTTTTTGTATTGCATTCTCAGGTTTCTTATGAATGGTTAATTAAAAACTTACAATCAAATTTTCATATTGCATTTTGGTTGGCTAGGGTTTTAGCAAATATATCTAAAAAGGAAATTGAAGATCAGGATTTTTCATCAGTCCAGGCATGGGTTCGTGCATTAAAGAGATCATACTCACCTATATGGGAGTCAATTTTTTTGAATGAAAAATTTAAATTTAAAAGTAGATCTACCTTATTGCTTTCAGAGTTAACTCAATTGGATTACGAACACGATATTGGTAGCGGGGTTGAAATGATGCCATGGACGGATTGGCCTGGCTGTGTTCAATCAGAAGATTATGCATGGTTTTGGAGGCAAAGTAGGTATGGCAGGATAATCGACTCTCAAAAAATCAAGTTGGATAGCGATGATAAATCATAACTTAGTCATTATTAAAATATAAATTAAATAGTAGGTGTTGGAATGTCACGTACAATTAGCTTGAGTAGTTCAGCAATGCCTATTTTGCTGGGTGAACCTGCTTTAATATTGTCAGATTTAGATGGTGAGGAATCATTTTCATCATTATATACATACGCTCTTACGGTAAAAACACCGGCTAACCCAGCGATTCCATGGCAGTCAGCGTCGAATGTTGATCTAAAGGCACTGATTGGTAAAGAAATGACCGTTACGTTAGAGCTGGATGGCAATGGATTAGGCAACCTTATAAACTTGGGAAAAGGACACCGAGAAATATCTGGCTTGGTACAACGTGCTAGATATCTCGGCCGTGATGCTAATCAAGCAATATTTGAATTGATTATCCGCCCATGGTTATACCTCACTGATTTGACCTCTGACTTCAAAATATTCCAACAAAAAAATGTTGTAGATATTATCGATGAGGTGCTCTCTGAGTATAACTTCCCGTTTGAAAAGAGGCTTTCAGCTAGTTATCCAATTATGGATTTCCAAGTGCAGTATGGTGAAAGTGATTTCAACTTCATCCAGAGAATAATGGAAGAGTGGGGGATATATTGGTTCTTTGAGCATCATGAACAAAAACATAAATTGGTCTTAGTCGACCATGTAGGTGCTCATAAACGATACTTTAGTGACGCCTATCATGTCATTCGTTATTATCCTGATGATCCGAAGTTTGAATCAGAGCATATTAATAAATTTCATTTGCAAGAGGCAATAACGTCCGGTCGATGGGTAACGAACGATTACGATTTTACAAAATCGCGAGCAGATATATTAGCTATTGATAATAAGCCTCGAAAGACCAGTTTCAATCAATCTGAAATTTATCACTGGCCTGGCGACTATGATCATCCGGCCATAGGGGAACAGTTAGCGAAAATACGTATTGAGGAGCTAGGTGCTTTAGGTCATCGAGCTGAAGGGGCTGGTGCGATTAGAGGCATTGTATGCGGGACTAACTTTGAGTTGGTTGGATTTCCCGTTGAGAAAGCCAATCGTGAGTATATGGTTATTTCAAGCAAATTACTTATATCAGACGTCGGGCAGTTATCCGGCCAGGCTCAATTTAAATATGAATGTAAATTTACCGTTCAGCCAACGACAAAAATCTATCGTCCTCCTCAATTAGCTCATAAGCCTAAAACCAGCGGGCCTCAGCCTGCAATTGTTGTGGGGCCACGAGGAGAAGAAATTTGGACTGATGAATATGGTCGGGTCAAGGTTAGATTCCTGTGGGACCGTTACGGGGAAAATCGCGAATTTGATTCTTGCTGGATCAGAGTTAGCCAAGCATGGGCCGGAAATAACTTTGGTGGCATTTATATACCACGAGTTGGTCACGAAGTAATTGTGGACTTCATCAATGGGGATCCCGACAGGCCTCTTATAATTGGTAGCTTGTATAATAATGCCACTATGCCACCTTGGGATTTGCCCGCCAATGCAACACAAAGTGGACTGGTGAGTAGAACCGTTGGTGGAGGACGCCATAACTTCAACGGTATTCGTTTTGAGGATAAACCTGGTCAGGAACAGTACTGGGAGCAAGCTGAACTCAATATGAGTCGCTTGACCAAAAAAAATGAACAC
Organism: Rouxiella sp. Mn2063; assembly: GCF_049319665.1. Taxonomy (NCBI): domain Bacteria; kingdom Pseudomonadati; phylum Pseudomonadota; class Gammaproteobacteria; order Enterobacterales; family Yersiniaceae; genus Rouxiella; species Rouxiella sp. Mn2063. The sequence continues at coordinate 61,617 of NZ_JBMOUD010000020.1, forward strand.
CAAACAATTGGAGCCAATTCAACGCTGAATATTGGCGCCAATCGACATGTTCAAGTCTCTGCGAATTATGTAAAAAATATCGCTGCTCTCGCTACCAAAACGGTCGGTTTAAGTTATTCATGCACCATAGGTGCTAGCAAATCTTTAAGCGTGGGGGGATCTCATTGGGTTAGTGTCGGTGGATCTCATCAATTTTCTTCTGGCGGGGCTGCATCAATATCCGCCGGTGGTGCTTTTTCATTAAGTTCTTGCGGAGTACTGACTATTAGTGCCCGAGTTGTGAAGATCCTCGGCTCTTGTAAAGTTATTGTCCGCGGAGGGCAGATCCATTTAAATCCTCGCCCTTGGTGTTTTTTCGGTGGTTTGTGGTTGTTTGGCTGCCTGGGCGCAATCATAGGATTAATTGGCTGTAGACCTGGTTGTTTACCTCCTTTACCTTGTCGATCGGTAAGGCCTCTTGCTCCTCCATTACCCCCTGCGCCTCCTGCACCACCGCCGTTGACGCAACCGTGGACGCCGCCGCCAACTCCGCCGTTGACGCAACCGTGGACACCGCCGCCAACTCCGCCGTTGACGCAACCGTGGACACCGCC
>NZ_JBMOUD010000021.1:0-55962 GCF_049319665.1 Rouxiella sp. Mn2063
ATTGAACACTGCATTTGAAAAGCCGAAAAATTCACTAATCCATTTTTAAAAAATCCCAGCGTTGATTCAAACGCCACTTAGCGCACTACCCTTATGGCGGCTTAGACTGCAACGCCTCATTGAACACTGCATTTGAAAAGCCGAAAAATTCACCTTTCTAGCTTTGAATACCGCCTAAGTCCGGTCTGGCTTAAAAAACGCCCCAATCCCGGTATGGCTTGAACAACCGCCCAAATCTCGGTCTAGATTTACCCTTTTTGTTTATTTTTTGTAAAAAATAACAATGTCGCCATAACAGACAAATAACATTGTTGCTCAATCATTAATCTGACTATTCTCAGTAAGTACTCTTATTTTTAATAATGATAAAGCGACAGGAGTCGTTATGAGATTGTCTTTGTTTAGCCGTTATACGTGCTTTGCCCTGTGTATTTTGATTTTCATTGTGAGCTTGTTTTATCTGCATCATGTTGAGGGCATGTGGATTCTGACGCTGATTTTTGGCGCATTAACCCTGCTCGGTTGCCATGATGTGTTGCAGAAACCCCATGCGATTTGCCGCAACTATCCGGTGATTGGTCGCATTCGCTTCTTAATTGAATTTATCCGTCCAGAACTACGTCAGTATTTATTGGAAGAAGATAACGCCGAAGTGCCTTTCTCTCGTACTCAGCGCTCTTTGGTCTATCGCCGGGCCAAAAATGAGATGGGGGAGAAGCCTTTCGGTACGTTGCTTGATGTTTATCAAACCGGATACGAATGTATTGGTCACTCGATGCAACCGGTGCCCGTTGCCGATCCTGAAAGCTTCCGTATCACCATAGGTGGACCAGATTGTACTCAGCCTTACTCAGCATCCGTTTTTAATATCTCGGCGATGAGCTTTGGTGCGCTGTCTGCCAATGCGATTCGGGCGCTTAATCTTGGCGCGGCAATGGGTGATTTCTATCATGATACTGGCGAGGGCAGCATTAGCCGCTATCACCGCGAGCACAAAGGGGATTTGGTATGGGAATTGGGCAGCGGTTATTTCGGCTGTCGCACCGCCACCGGGCAATTTGATCCCGAGGCGTTTTCCCGCCAGGCCAAAGATCCGCAGGTGAAAATGATCGAAATAAAACTCAGCCAAGGGGCTAAACCAGGCCACGGTGGGATTTTGCCGGCGAAGAAGGTTGATGCGGAAATTGCCGCAACTCGTGGTGTGCCACAGGGTGTTGATTGTATTTCTCCGGCGTCACACAGCGCCTTTAATACCCCGCTGGAGATGATGAGTTTTATCGCCAAACTGCGTGAATTGTCCGGCGGTAAGCCGGTCGGTTTCAAGCTTTGTATCGGTCATCCTTGGGAATTTGTTGCCATTGTGAAAGCCATGCTGGAAACCGGTATTACGCCAGATTTTGTGGTTGTCGACGGCAAAGAAGGTGGCACCGGCGCTGCGCCATTGGAACTGTCCAACTATATGGGCATGCCGCTGCGTGAAGGCTTACTGTTTGTGCATAACACGTTGGTTGGCGCTGGGCTACGCGACAAAGTGAAAGTGGGAGCGAGCGGTAAAATGATCAGCGCCTTTGATATCGCCAGTGTTATGACGCTGGGGGCGGATTGGGTTAACTCAGCGCGCGGGTTTATGTTTGCCGTTGGTTGTATTCAGTCGCAGAGTTGTCATACCAACCGTTGTCCAACGGGTGTGGCGACGCAAGATCCGCTGCGTCAAAAAGCGCTGGTGGTGCCAAGTAAGGCTGAACGGGTGTATCACTTCCACCAAAATACAGTAAAAGCCTTGGCAGAAATGCTGGCAGCAGCGGGCGTTAGCCGCCCGGAAGATTTAACATCGCACCATATGCTGCGGCGTATTACGGCCACTGAAATAAAAGTCTTTGCCGACATCTATTACTATCTACAGCCCGGCGACTTGCTAAAGAAACAGATCGACAGCGAGTTTTATGCCCGTATGTGGCGTATGGCATCGTCACGCAGTTTTGATGCGCAGGCCATTCGTTTAGTTGGGTGATGAAAGGTCCGGCTTAATGGTTGCACTTCATTAGGCAGAACACTTCATTTAGTCGATGTACTTCGCATCTTCATCATGCTATGCCGCTCGATGAAGGTGCGTTTTTATTTTGTGATCACCAATCACTTTCTTACTGGCTACACTCTGTCATCTTGCCTTTGGTCCGTTTTCTTAATGCGACAGTATCTCTTTGCGTGCCAGCTATATGGCTGGCATAGAGTTTGCTTGTTAATTAAGCCTCGTATTTTCCTATGCAGAGGTCGCTATTGAATAACAAAAGAGAGGTTAAAGGCATGGCTCATTTCACGTTAAGGCAGCTCAAATACTTTGTTACGGTGGTTGAATATCAAAGTATTGCTGAAGCCTCTCGTCACCTTCATATTGCTCAGCCCTCGATATCGAGTGCAATTAAAGGGCTGGAAGAAAATTTCGAACAGCAGCTGTTCATACGCCACCACGCGCAGGGCGTTTCTCTAACACCGAGTGGCCGACGTTTTTATGAAAAAGCCTCTGAGTTATTGCGTATGTCCTATCAGTTTGAGCAAAACACGCTGGCAGATAATGATTTGGTTTCCGGTACGATTTCGGTGGGCTGCTATGAAACAGCTGCGCCCCTTTATATGCCAAAATTGATCGCAGGGTTTAAGGCCATCTATCCCGAAATTGATGTACAGATTTATGATGGTGAGCAGCACGAACTCATGCATGGTTTGCATCGCGGCCGCTTTGATATGGCGATTGTCTACAACCACGAACTCGATTCGAGCATTCAAACTGAAGCGCTTAACGCCCCACAAAAACCTTACGCGTTGTTCCCCGCAGACCACCCTTTAGCTATGCGTGACAGCGTGAGTATCGAGGAGCTAAGCCAGCAGCCGATGATTCTGCTTGATGTGGTACCAAGCCGTAACTACTTCCTTGATATTTTTAAAGAGAAAGGGCTGAAACCCAATATTGCTTTCAGCTCGCCTTCGATTGAGATGGTGCGTTGTATGGTAGCACAGGGCTTTGGCTTTTCACTATTGGTGACACGACCTTACTCTGACGTGACTTACGATGGTCAGCGGGTAACGCGTGTTGCCATTCGTGATGAAGTCAGTTCATCGTGCCTGGTGATGGCATATTTACGCCACGCCGAACCCACGCGTCCGACGCGGCTGTTTATGGATTACTGCCGCACGCAGGAGTTAACACCAGGTCATCTTAGCGAGGCCGAAGTATCACGCCTGTCGGCGTAACCGTTCAATCTTGCAGCCAGTGCCAGAGGCGTAGCATAAATGCATCACATGCTTGCAACTGTTCCAAGGTAATAAACTCGTCTGGTTTGTGTCCTTGCTCCATGCAGCCGGGGCCGCAAACCAACGTTGGAATACCGTGCTGCTGGAATAAACCGCCTTCGGTACCATAAGCCACAGTTTGCAGTATTTGCGGTTTGGGTAGCAGGGTAAGCAAGGCATCAATCATGTCTACAGATTGTGTTTGCAGAGCAGGGTAACGGCTTAGTGTGCTGAAGGTGATGGCACACTGTGGTGAGATTGCCTGCATTTCTGGCAGCAGTTCTGCTTGCGTCCAGGTGGTAATTTCATCGACTAATTGCTGGGCATTAACTTGCGGTAAAGTGCGGATTTCAAAATCAAACTGGCAATGTTCAGGCACAATATTTAGAGCCTTGCCGCCGTTAATCAGCCCGGTTTGCAGCGTGGAAAAAGGTGGGTCGAAGTCCAAGTTTTTCTGCTGCTTTAGTCGGTTCGCCAGCGTCATCAATTGCTGCATAATGCGCACAGCATACTCAATGGCGTTGACGCCCTGCGGCGTGTAGGCGGAGTGCGCGCTTAATCCTGTCACATTGCAGCGTACGGCGATTTTGCCTTTATGCCCCATCACCGGGTACATTTCAGTGGGTTCACCGACGATGCATGCCGCGGGCAAGACCGGCAATTTATCCAACTGAGCCAGCAAACCGTGTACGCCTTTACAGCCGACCTCTTCATCATAACTAAAGGCAATCCATACGGGCATTCGCAACCGTGCGGCAACAAGGCGCGGCACCAACGCCAGCACTGCCGCCAGCCAGCTTTTCATATCGGCGGTTCCGCGTCCGTAAAGCTTACCTGAGCGTTCAGTAAGCAAGAAAGGATCGCTGTGCCAATCCTGACCATCAACCGGTACGACATCGGTGTGACCCGATAGCACGATGCCCGGCAAATCTTGCGGCCCAATGACGGCTAATAGATTGGCTTTTTCGCCGCTGGCGTCGTGAATAATCTGCGATTCGACGCCATAACTCGACAAATACACCTGTACATAATCAATCAGCGCTAGGTTGCTATTACGACTGACGCTATCAAAAGCGATAAGGTCGGCCAGAATGTCTCGGGTGGTGGGATTATTCATCGCCGGGAACACCATAGCTTGGTGCCTCCACAGGATTAATTGCGCGAGTTAAATAGGCTTGGCTTTGCGGCTGCCATAGCTGCCACAAACGAGCGAGTTCGCCGATGGCGTCTTGCTCATGCCAGTCCACTCGCAAGTCGGTCAACGGCCAGCTCTCGGTACTGACGATTTTTAACCCGGCAGAATAAATCGGACCTGCCTCGCCACCGGCGTGCAACCCGGCTTGCAAAGCCGCGATCAGTCGATCGCCTAAAGACAGTGACGCGTCGAGGACAAAAGCCTCAACCATGGCCATAATAACCTCGCTGTTGGCCAGCATGTTGCCAGCAGCAACGCAGTGGGCACCTTGCACGGTGTTATTCACACCTAGCGTTTTTGCCCCTGAAAATACCGCGCTATTACCTTGATTATCGAGCACTGTCACCTGTCGCCAGTCGGCATAAGGTTCTGCGTTTATCACCGCATCCAGCGCTTGCTGCGCGGTATTGCCTTGAGCCAGCTTGACGAGGATCTGCGGGCCGAGCGAAGGCAAGGTTACGTTTTGGCTAGATACGGCACCTACGCCGCTTTGCAACCAAGGACATCGTGCCGCCACCGCCATACTTGAAGAACTTAATGCAATACCATACTGCCCGGTTCGCGGGCAAAATCCGGCAATTGAAAATGTCATGCATCCTCCTCGGGGATGACGGCAATAACATCAATCTCAACGAGCCATTGTGGCTGCGCTAGGGCAGAAACCACTAAACCGGTAGAGATCGGAAACACGCCTTTGAGCCATTTTCCCACTTCAAGATAAACCGGCTCACGATAACGCGGATCGATAATATAGGTGGTGGTTTTTACAATATGGCTGAGATCACTACCGGCTTCTTCCAACAGTTGCTTGATGTTTTTCATCGCCTGTTCAGCTTGTTTTCCCGCATCACCTAATCCGACTAAGTTACCCTCAAAGTCTGTGCCTACCTGACCTCGGACATAAACGGTATTCCCTGCTCGTACTGCTTGGCACAAATCGTTATTCAGCGCTTGGTTTGGGTAGGTGTCTTTGGTGTTGAACATGCGAATGCGCGTATGAGTCGGTTTGCTCATGATCATTTCCTGTTGTGGACGGTGAATAAAAGGGCGTTAAGTGTGGGACACATAGCGTGTTGGCTATGGCGCCGCACACTTGAGTTAGTCACCATTCTTTATGGGGAAGTGCTAGAAAATAAAGAATGATTTTACTCTCCAACAGATATGAAAAAGCTTGCCTCCTCCCGTCTCATTTTTTGAGACGAATGCTTAGATAAATACTGATTTATCTTTTTCTCTTTTTCACGCGGAATGGTACTGCGAATTGTTTTTAAATTATTGATATTTATGTGATGTTTTGTTTTTTTACCGTGTTTGCGTTTGGTCGAATCTCTCTAGATTCATGAAGCACGTGACGTAACGCTTCTGGCGGTAACTATTGGTAACAAGAATGCACGAAAGATGTGTCGAGATGTCTTGAAGTAAATACTCGAGTGCGGCTACACTCGAGATGCAGTTTTGTGACGAGTTTCACATAAGTCTGTTAGATGGTTAAGTGAGTTCCCCAACTAATTTAATCGTCGAAAGACCGCCCAGCAGGGCGGTTTTTTTTGGTTTATGAACTGAAGATTACGTGCGGAAAAAGAAGCCCAAGCAGCTCCTTTAATGCTCGTCAGTTCTGATGACTATATATATCAGAAGTAGATGTTTTGAAGAGAAAAATAGCGTTACTGGGAGCGCTGTTCGCTTAAAAGATAAAATCAATGAAGATTGGGAATATATATACCCAGCTAATGATTGAGTCCTGGCAGTCAATCCCATGGAACCCGTAACGTTGCCGGTCAAAAAATCATGGCGACTATGGCGGAGCTTTGCCCTAAGCGCTTGAGGAAGACGTTATGGCAAATAGATATATATATTGTTTATATTTTATTACTACTTGATTGGTATATACATAACCATTTTTTGGGAAAGATAAGTAAATGAAAGAAAGAATTGAATGGATGGACTTCCTTAGGGGAGTTTGTATAATTTTAGTTATTCAGCTTCATACTTTGTTATTGTCGGGGTGGTTGCGATCTGGAGGTTTTTTAGATATTGAAAGCTATATACTTTCACCATATAGAATGCAGATATTATTTTTCCTTTCTGGTTTGGTAGCCAGTAAGTCAATAAACAAAAACAACATTGATTATTTTAAAGGGAAGTTTAATAATATTCTTTATCCATATTTAGTCTGGTCATTGCCATACTTATTGGTTATGCATGGTGATTACTTTTATAATTCAGAGTATCACGAGATTGTTAAGTCTGTTGTTGGCGTTTTTGTTGGTATTTCTGACCTTACCTGGTTCCTGTATTTTATCTTTTTATTCTTTGTGCTTGCAAAGCTAGCATTTAATTTTAAGGTGAATAATAATGTTCTCATTGGAGTATCATTACTGCTTTATTTAGCCTTCGATAAATATGATTTAATATTAATGTACTATGGGGACTACTACAGTAAGTTTCTCCGGTTTAATGATTTCTTTTATTATTTTATCTTCTTTGTTTGTGGTATTAAATTGGGGGCGGGTAAAGTTGAGTCTCTTTCAAAGAATAAAATTCTTGTTGCTGTGTCGGTCGTAGCATGTTTGATTGTTCTTACCATTCCATTGGCAATGTTCTTATATAAGAATAATATTGTCTTCATGCCCTTGGTTTTACTTTCAATTCCTGGAATTGTTTGTGCGTCTAGAGCTTTAGAATCCAGACTTGGTTTTTTATCAGTCTTTATAAGATTTGTTGGGAGAAACTCGATTTATTTCTACCTGACTCATATGCTTATATTGTTCATATTGGTTAATGCATTTAAAGGCGTCAATTCTTCACTTATTCCTGGAGTTGTTTTCGTTATTACACTTGTCATTATCTCTGTGTTTCTTAAACTTAAGGATAAACATCCTATCCTTGATCTTTTATTCACACCTAAGATGCGAAAAAAAGTAAAGTAACGCATTGATACTCAAGGTAATTAGAGTTTTTTTAAAACGGTAAAGGCGCGAAAAACCAGTCTGGAACTGATTTGAATAGCGCTTTGCGCTGGCCCGCAGTGTGAGTCTACGGATGGTGCTCATAATTCCGATAAGCTTACTGGGGGAAGTGATTCGGATAAATTGCTGGCTTAACACATTATGGAAACTGATACGACGCGTTAGCGCGTCGTATCAGTTTAATGACATTCTAACCTGTAATGTTTCCTTCCAGACTTTCTATGCCATAGAAGCAAAACTCTTACGCTTCTTCACTTAAAAACAGCTCCAGCAACGAGTTCAAGAATAACTTGCCTTTCTCAGTGATCTGCCAGTGCTGCTCGGTTTCCAGCAGATAGGCTTTGGCGATGGCTTCATCAAGCTGGGGACGGATGGCGGATTCATCTAATCCGGTATAAACAGCAAACTCATCGCGTGGCGCAGGTTCTAGCAGACGGAAACGGTTCATGAAGAACTCGAAAGGCAGTTCTGCTGTTTCAACCTGATGCTGTTTGTCCATATAGCGTCCCTGCATATAACCGCGCGGGTGCTTGGTTTTTACCGTACGCAGAATGGTACCGTCAGGTTGCGTTAATTTGCCGTGCGCACCGCAGCCTACGCCGATATAGTCACCAAAACGCCAATAGTTGAGGTTATGCTGGCATTGATAGCCCGGTTTCGCATAAGCCGAGGTTTCGTATTGTTGATAGCCTGCAGCCGTTAACAGTTGGTCGCCTTGCTCAAAGATATCCCACAGCGCATCATCATCCGGCAATACCGGTGGGCGTGAAGCAAACATGGTATTCGGCTCGATAGTCAGCTGATACCACGACAAATGCGGTGGGTTAAGTGCAATCGCCTGACGTAAATCATCCAGCGCTTGTTCCAGCGTTTGATCCGGTAAGCCGTGCATCAAATCCAAATTGAAACTGCGCAGCCCAAGGCCGGTTGCCAGATTCGCCGCGCGTTTAGCTTCATCGCAGCCATGAATTCGCCCTAAACGCTGTAGTTTTTGGTTATCAAAGCTTTGTACACCGATAGAAATACGGTTGACGCCAGCGCGCTGATAGCCGCTAAAACGATCTGCTTCAACCGTGCCTGGATTAGCTTCCATGGTGATTTCCGCCGTCGGCGACAGCGGCAGGCGTGAGCGCACGCCATCAAGCAGCGTTTGCATCGCTTCGGCGCTTAACAGGCTCGGCGTGCCGCCACCGATAAAGATGGTTTCAACGCTACGTCCGGCAGTTAGCGGTAAATCTGCATCCAGGTCGGCCAGCAGATGTGCCACGTAATCATCGTGTGGCACCTCGCCTTTGAGGGCGTGAGAGTTAAAATCGCAATACGGACACTTTTGCACACACCACGGAATATGCAGGTACAGACTAAGCGGCGGCAACTTACGCATGTTGAGCGTGTTTCCCTTTCATCGCTTCGAGCAGCAACGCTAACGCCTGACCACGATGAGATACCGCGCTTTTCTCTTCACGCGTCAGTTCGGCCGCTGTTTTACCCAGCTCTGCTACAAAGAAGATCGGGTCATAGCCGAAGCCACCTTCACCTGCTGCGCTTAGCGTAATCTCACCGGCCCAGCTGCCGTGACAAACCAGCGGCGTTGGGTCATCGGCATGGCGCAGATAAACCAGTACGCAGTGGAACTGTGCGCCGCGCTCGGCGGCTGGAACATCTTGTAAGGCAACCAGCAGCTTTTCAAGATTTTGCTGGTCACTCGCGTCTTCACCGGCATAACGAGCAGAGTAAATACCCGGCGCGCCGCCAAGATAATCCACCGCTAAACCTGAATCGTCAGCAATTGCCGGCAATCCGGTAATACGTGCGGCATGACGCGCTTTGAGGATGGCGTTTTCAATAAAGGTCAAACCGGTTTCTTCAGCAGAATCAACGCCCAATTCGGTTTGCGCGACTACGTCAAGACCGAAGTCTGCTAATAGATGAGCGAGTTCGCGGACTTTGCCAGCGTTGCCGGTAGCCAGAACGACTTTTTGCATGAGAATTCCTAAAAGACTGTTTTACGGTTAGCGCATCACACGCTTAAGTGCAGAGAGTGAACGGGCAGAAAAGCTTTCTGCCCGTGAAATACTTAAGTCAGAGAATAATCCACAGCTCGCCCAGCAAATCCATGCCCAAATAGTTGAGCATATAGAGGATTAACACCACAACCATTGCCGAGAAATCGATGCCGCCCATCGCAGGAATAATCCGGCGAATTGGGGACATTAGCGGCTCGGTAAGTTGCATCAGCACGTAATCCATCGCGCCGCGGCCTTGGCTGACCCAACTCATCAATGAGCGAATGATGATCAGCCAAAACACCAGATAACCGGCGGCTTTGACTAGCGCTATCAGGCCAAAGAGCAGATTCATTAGGTTAATCGACAGCCCACCGCCTTGAATGAGCAGTAATAGCGGGAACTTGATGGTCGTTAGCACGAACGCCAGCAGCAGTGACGCGCTGTCGATCGGGCCTAATGGCGGAATAATTCGGCGCAACGGGCCAATAATCGGTTGGGTAATCTTCACCACAAACTGTGCGAAGGGGTTATAAAAATCTGAACGCGCCCATTGCATCCAGATACGTAACAGGAGAACCATGACATACAGGTCAATCAGTGTTTTGACCAGAAAAGTCAGCGTGAGCATAAGTACTTTATTCCTTGGTGGTTAGCTGTGTTGACTCAAAAAAGTTTTTCCATCTCTTGTGCACGCGCAATCGCTGCCTGCATTGCCAGAGAAACGGTCTCAGGCAATTTTTGCTCGTTGAAAGTGCGTAGCGCCTCAAAGGTGGTGCCGCCTTTAGAGGTGACATTCTCGCGCAGTTGGGACAAAGGTTTATCTGGACTGGCGGCAACGAGGGCCGTTGCCCCGCTGGCGGCTTGCTCGACCAGCATTCGTGCGGTTTCTGGACTAAAGCCTAAACGCTCGGCTTCTGCCTGCATGGCTTCCATAAACAGGAAGAAATAAGCCGGTGCGCTGCCTGCGGTCGCAATAATATGGTTAATACCTTCTTCGGTTTCAACCCAGCAGATTTTGCCGACTGAACTCATTAAATCACTGCTGTAATCGCGGTCTTGCTGGCTGACATAATCGGGTGCATATAAGCCGCTGAGGCCTTTACCCACCAATGACGGGGTATTTGGCATAATGCGTACAATATTGAGTGACTCGCCCAACATCTCGCAAAAACGCGCCACGCTAATGCCAGCAGCAATCGACAGCACCAGTTTAGCGCTGAAATCGACGTGCTCATGTAATGGTTTGCACACCTCGGCCATTAACTGAGGTTTGACTGCCAGTACAACCACATCGGCCTCTTTGGCGCAGCTAATATTGTCATCGCTGCTTTTTACGCCGTATTTCTGTGCCAGCACATCGCGACGCGCAGTCGAGGGCGCACAGACGCTGATTAAATCCGCAGGATAGCCATTCTCAACCAAGCCAGAGATAATGGCACCCGCCATATTGCCCGCGCCGATAAAACAGATTTTACGATATAGCATGGTGATCCTTATAGACCTCGCAGGGGGTGGATAACGTCAAATTTGTTATGATTTTGTCGCCGCGGAATAATCACGCGCGCCAAATATCGCGGTGCCTATGCGCACCATAGTGCTGCCAGCGGCGATAGCGGCTGGCATATCGTCGGTCATGCCCATCGACAGCGTGTCGACCTGTGGGTGACTGAGTTGTAGCTGTGTAAATGCGGCCGCCATTTGCTTAAACACGGCAAGCTGTTGCGCATTATCCGGCTCGGGTGCGGGGATTGCCATTAGCCCGCGCAATTGCAGGCGAGGCATCTCACAAATTTGCGCCGCTAACGCTGGCACTTCCGCTAAGGTTATCCCCGATTTGCTGCTTTCATCGCTGATGTTGACCTGAATCAGCACCTGCAACGGTGGCAGCGATGCCGGACGCTGATCGTTGAGACGCTGTGCGATCTTCAGCCGGTCAATAGTGTGGCACCAGTCAAAGTTCTCTGCCACCAAACGACTCTTATTCGATTGCAACGGACCGATAAAGTGCCAGACCAGCGGCGGCTGATGTCCAGCAAAATGCGCAATCTTATCGACGCCTTCCTGCACATAGTTTTCACCAAAGGCCAACTGCCCCGCATCAATCGCTAATGCGACATCGCTCGCAGGTTTGGTTTTACTCACTGCAAGCAGAGTAACTTCCTCTGAAGACCTGTCGCAATCCTGTGCAGCAGCGGCAATACGTGCCTGAACATCCTGTAGATTCTTCGAAATTGCGTGGTGCTGGCTTTGGCTCATAGTGACTCAGGAGTAGTAGAAATGGATATCGATCAATATGTGGTACGTAGTGTAAAGCAAAACGCCTCCGATCTGCACCTTTGTGCAGGTTATCGGCCGATGTTCCGTATTGATGGCCAGTTATGCCAGTGGCAAACCGACCCAGAGCTTAGCGCTCGGCACATGCAGGCATTGGCGGAACAATGGCTGGATCGCGCCCAGCAACTAGAGTTGCAACAGCAAGGGCAGGTCGATTTCGCCATAACCTTGAGCGAGGGCCAGAGAATGCGGGTGAATATCTTCCAACAAAATTTAGGGATATCGATAGCATTGCGGCGTATTGCCACCGACAGCCTCACGCTGGAACAGCTCGATGCCCCAGCCATTTTACAGCAGTTGGTTGAGCGGCAAGACGGTTTGATTTTGGTGACCGGTGCCACCGGTAGCGGTAAATCGACTACGTTGACGGCGATGATCGAACACCTCAATCAACGGCAATCGCGGCATATTATTACACTGGAAGACCCGATCGAGTTCATCTATCAAGGAAAGCAATGTCTCATCCAACAGCGAGAACTTGGTCGGCATACTCACTCTTTTACCCAAGCGGTACGAGGCGCGTTGCGTGAAGACCCTGACGTTTTGCTGCTTGGCGAGCTGCGCGATAGCGACAGCATTCGTTTGGCGCTAACGGCGGCTGAAACAGGTCATCTGGTACTGGCAACCTTGCATACGCGCAGCGCAACGCAGGCGGTCGACCGGCTGATCGACGTTTTCCCGGCAGAAGAGAAAGCCTTTGTTCGGGCACAATTGGCAGGCAGCCTCGCCGGTGTGGTGGCACAAAGATTAGTAACACGCCAGCAGGGCGGACGCATTGCGCTCTATGAAGTACTCACCTCCACACCCGCCGTCGCCAGTTTGATTCGCGAAGGGAAAACACATCAGCTGTTAGACTCTTTACAAACCGGCGCACAGGCCGGTATGCAGACATTTGAACAAAGCAGACAACAGCGGGTGAGCGCGGGGCTGTTAACCCAAGCCCCCGAAACATCGAGTCTTTAATATTCCTGCGGTTTATTCCACTTATAGCGCCAGGCAGAGTAGTATCAGAGCATGAATCTGAAATGCCAAGGCTGGCCTAATAGCGTTCGATTAGGTGGATATACAGGGAGTAAGTAATTTTGAAGATGGTAAAGCAAGTAACTAAAAACATCCTGCTCTTCATCGTCTGTTTCTTTGTGGCGTTTTGGCTTTCCTCTTACGGAAAGCCGCTTTATGCCATCACGTCAGCAGTGATGGATTTTTCATATCAGGAGTTTAAACACACCCTCACACAAAGCTATGAAATGGATTTAGATCCTATAACGACGTCCACGCTGATGTTTATGATCACTTTGTATGCATTGGTATTGTTTATGGCTGTGAAGCTAACCATAAAGAAAATAATAAATAACGAATAACTAGAAAGAATGCTAGCCACTCTTAAGCGAGTGGCTAAGACTTTGGCTTTTGGCGTTGCTGTTAACCCAAGCTCCAGAAATCTCGAATCTCTAAGATTCCTGCGGTTTATTCCACTGATTTTCAAACCAGCTTTCGAGGATGATCACCGCGGAGGCGGAGTCTACGCTGCCTTTATCCAGCGCTTTGTAACCACCGCGTGAGAACAAATCGGCGCGGGCTTCAACGGTGCTTAAGCGCTCATCGTGCAGTTCGACTTGAACGCCGAAACGGCCGTGCAGCCGATTGGCAAACTTGCGCGCACGCGCGGTCAACGGCTGCTCGGTGCCGTCCATATTCAATGGCAGTCCAACGACCACTAAATCGGGTTGCCACTCTTTAAGCAGTTTTTCGATTTTTTGCCAGTCCGGTGTGCCATCTTGCGCTTTAAACGCCGCCAGTGGACGAGCTGTGCCCGTCACTTCTTGACCAATAGCCAGGCCGATGCTTTTGGTGCCGAAATCAAAGGCAAATAATGTGCGGTTAGCCATTAAGCGTGTCCTGCGTGGGTTGCCAGTTGGCTGACATTAATACCAATCATTTTTGCCGCTTCACGCCAGCGCTCGTTAATCGGTGTGTCGAAGAGAATTCTGCTGGTGGCCGGCACAGTCAGCCAGCTATTGTTCAGCACTTCCTCTTCGAGTTGCCCCTGCGACCAACCTGCGTAACCGAGTGCGACCAGTACGTCTTTTGGTTGTTCTGGCGTACCGAGGGTTTCCAGCACGTCTTTTGAAGTGGTCAGCATGGTCTGCTCAGAGATACTGATACTTGAGGCAAAACCGTCATGCGGCGAATGCAGAATAAAACCACGGTCGTCTGCCAGCGGGCCGCCGGAGAACACCGGGCGATCGAGACGAATAGCCGGATCTCTTGGCGTTGGGTGGATGTCGAGTTTGTCCAAGACGTTCTCGACGGTGAATTCACCCACCAATTTATTAATCACTAAGCCCATTGCGCCTTCTTCATTGTGTTCACAGACATAGATGACGGAACGTTTGAATAAAGGCTCATCCAGTGCGGGCATCGCAATAAGGAAGTGATGTTGTAAGTTCATAGTAATTAAGATACTTAGCCGTTGGCACTGATGGAACAAGGGGAAACTTTTTCTATTGAGTGAGGGCTTGCGCGGTTCAATCGGCAAGCCCCCATCAAACAAGATATTTTCAAAGCAACTTGCCTTCAAATATATCCGCTTCAAACAAGACGTCTACGCTTAGCGAGCCGCCAGACGCTTCTCAATGGCATCCATCAACATACCAGTGACGGAGATGGGGAACGCGGCTTCAATTTCACGTGCACAGGTTGGGCTGGTGACGTTAATTTCAGTCAGGCGATCGCCAATGATATCCAGGCCAACGAAAATCAGCCCTTTCGCTTTCAAGGTTGGCGCAACGGCACGAGCAATTGCCCAATCGCTTTCGCTCAATGGACGGGCTTCGCCGCGGCCACCGGCGGCCAGATTACCACGAGTTTCGCCTTGTGCAGGGATACGCGCCAGGCAATAAGGTACCGGCTCGCCGTCCACTACTAATACGCGTTTGTCGCCGTCTTTAATGGCTGGCAGGTAGTTCTGCGCCATACAGAAGCGGCTGCCGTGTTCGGTCAGGGTTTCGATAATCACCGAGACGTTGGCATCTTCTGGCTTCAGGCGGAAGATAGATGCGCCACCCATGCCGTCCAACGGCTTGAGGATCACATCGCTGTGTTCTTGGTGGAATGCGCGCAACTGTGCGGCATTACGGGTCACTAATGTATCTGGCGTCAGCTCAGGGAACCAAGCGGTAAACAGCTTCTCGTTACAGTCGCGCAGGCTCTGCGGTTTGTTAACGATCAAGGTGCCTTTTTCTTCTGCGCGCTCAAGAATATAGGTCGCGTAGATAAATTCAGTATCAAACGGCGGGTCTTTACGCATCAAAATGACGTCTAAGTCGTGCAGCGCAATATCCTGCTCGTTGCCAAACTGATACCACTCGGCGTAATCTTGCTTAACTGACAGTTTGCGCGTCGTTGCACGACCTTCGCCACCGCGCAGATAGAGGGAATCCATTTCCATATAGTGCAGTTCATAACCGCGACTTTGCGCTTCTAATAGCATGGCGAAGCTGGTGTCTTTCTTTATATTGATGGATGCAATGGGATCCATAACAATGCCGAGCTTAATCATTCTTATCTCCTAGAGCCTGGGATTATCCCAGATCGCCGAAACGGACCTGCAGGGCCGTAATCGCGGTAAGTGCCGTCGTTTCTGTTCGTAGAACACGAGGCCCCAGCAGAATATCAGTAAATCCATAGCCGGTGGTCATGGCTATTTCATCGGCTGACAAGCCGCCTTCTGGACCAATTAACAAGCGCACATCGGTAACGGGCAGTGGCAAGGTATTAATGCTGTGGCTAGCGCGCGGATGCAGATTGAGTTTTAGGCTGTCATCTTGCTCTGCGCACCATTGTTCGAGCGACATGACTTCGCGTATTTCAGGAACACGGTTACGGCCACATTGCTCGCAAGCGGCAACGGCAATTTTCTGCCACTGCTGCAATTTCTTACTCAAACGTTCGCCGTCGAGTTTAACGCCACAACGCTCGGAAAGCAGCGGAGTGATGGTATTTACCCCCAGCTCGATGGATTTCTGGATAGTGAACTCCATTTTTTCACCACGGGACATCACTTGCCCGAGATGCAAATTCAGCGGAGATTCGTTATCACTGATTTCACCAGCGGCAAGCTTAACCCGCACGCTCTTTTTATCCACCTGAGTAATGGTCGCTGCAAATACCTGATTACTGCCATCAAAGAGTTGTAGCAACTGGCCCGGCTGCATACGCAGAACGCGGCCAACGTGATTGGCAGCATCTTCGCTAAGCGATAATTCGCTAAAGTCAGTCAGAGGTTCCGGGTGGTAAATGCGAGGTATACGCATGCGCAGCTGTGATCCTTTGGTCAAATAGGGGGCGTTACGTACAGTCCCCTAAGAATAATCTGGTTGAGTTAAGACTCAATAGAGTTCGATATGTGGGTTGATAGCAAGCGAATCAATCCCCAAAGCGAAGATAACTTGTCTTTGGGGCTAACAATGCTGCGAATTGAAATGCGATGGATATACTAAGTTAGGCTTTTCTCTGCTGGCAAGCCCGCAATACATACTCATTATGATTGCCTTGCACCTGAGCAATACGATTGTCTCGCTCGCACTCCCAGTCGGTCACCGGATATTGGCGGTCCCAGGCGGTAAATAGCTGAGTCTGCTGGCGAGATAAAGGTAACTGATAACGGTCGCGCATATAAAAATAGGTGCGCGCAATGGCACCGCGAGCGCGGGCCGGTGGCTCGGCAACTTTGTTTTTAAAATCGATTTTCATATCGCAACGCCCGTATTGATCCGCGGGCCCGTTCCATTGGCCGTACATAAAATTATTACGGTCGCCGTTCACTTCGCCAATAGCAGGTTGCAGGTTATGCAGGTCATCTTCTATTTGGCGATAACCCGGGTCTTTGGCGCAGTTTTTGCGTCCACCATTTTGCCAGCACTGGCGCAGATGACCAAACTGCCAGGCAGGCATCACATGTTCCCACTCAATACGATTAGCCCGCTGCTGGCCTTTACGCGTCTGATAACCGCAAGATTGTAAATCTGGCGTGCCTTTCTTACCCTGCCAATTTACCTGACAGCCGCAGTAAAACTCTTGGGCATCTTGATTGATTTTCACCGCCTCGGCTTTTGCCTGCGTGAAATTATTGATGGGCTTGGCTAGCGCATTGACTGAGGTTGATAGGCTAAGTGCGAGGATAAAAAAGTGAATTTTGCGAGACATATTCCAAAACGACCTGATAAAGCAAAGGGGGGCAGGGTAACGGATGTCAGGCGGTGTGACAATCAGGAATAAGGCTATTTTTATCCATAAAACTCAACGGGTAAGCGGATTAAGTAAGCTTAAAACGCAATATTTCTCCACAGCGACGGCAGCGATATTCAGCTTCTTTACGCAGTACGCGGTTATGACGGCGGATAGTCAGTTGATGATCCCCGCAGCCGCATAAGTAGGGATAGGTTTTACTCTGTACAGAGGAGATTTCAAATTGGTGGGTACGACTGGCCGACACGCCCAGCACTTGCTCCATCATCCACTGCCACTCTTTACCATGCGGCGCGGCTTTGCGACCAAAACGGCGATACACCAGTAAATGTGCCAGCTCATGCGGTACCACTTCATCAATAAACTGCTGCTGATTTTCCTGCAACAACACCGGATTAAGGCGGATTTTCCAGTCTTGCAGCCAGGCCGTTCCCGCTGTAGTACCGCGTTGCTGATAAGAAACGTCCGGCTCAGGGTAATCAGTACCCAGAGCCTGATTAGCAAGCTGGAGTTTCTCACGCAGACAGCGCATGACGGCTTGCTGCAAGGCAATAGGAAGGCGAATATTTTTCATTTCAGCATTATAAAGGGGATCAGTTTTTAGAAAACTAGGAAAATTAAAATTAGTTTTAAATCTAGACCGAGATTTTGGCGGTTTTTTAAAACCAGAACGGTGAATTTTTCGGCTTATCAAATGCAGTGTTCAATTTGGCATTGCAGCCGAAGCCGCCATAAGGGTAGCGCGCTACCCTTAAGAATCCCGCGCTTTTTTGATACTTAAACATCGCATCCAGCGGAGGCCATGTTTCAGAAACTTCCGTGATAGCGCCAATTTCATCCCTTCGGGATGCCCGGCTGCGGGATTCGAGCCAATGATAAAACTATTGTCTCTCACCACTTGCCGGTGAAATTTTGAGGGCGCTTAGCGGCTTTTAAATCAAGTTCAAAGGCAACGGCTGTTTAGTTTTTGACGTAAAAAGGTTGGTGGCGCACTAAAAATTTCACTGACGAGTGGTGGAGAGACGGCGAGCGTTTTTAGCGAGCAGGCTCGAACCCGAGGAAGGGATGGCGGAGCCATGAAATTTGCGCCTGTCACTGTAGTACCTGAAACATGACCTCCCTTAGAGCAAGTGCTTAAGTAGCAAAAAAGCGCGGGAAGCCAGAAGGGACGGCGCTTACCGTCCCTTCGGTCGGTTTAGGCTGCGGGGTACTATTGAGAACCGCAGCTGATAAACCGAAATATTCACTGTTCTGGTTTTAGAAACCGCCCAAATCTCGGTCCAGATTTAAAAAAACGCATTCAATGACGTGGTCTTGGCTTTTTAAATCAACAGAAAATAGAAAGTTAGAGGCAAAGGCAGTTTTTACTTTTGAATTAAAAAGCCAGCGAGGCGCGCTCGAAATGGCGCTGAAGGAGAGGTGAGAAATCGCGAAGTGTTTATTGAGCGAGTCCGAATCCCGACTGAAGGGACTGCGGAGCAGCGACATTTGCGCCTATCGTAGAGGCACCTGAAACATAGCCTCCGCTGGACTGGATATTGAAGTGGCAAAAAAGCGCGGGAAGCCGGAAGGGGCGGCGCTTACCGCCCCTTCGGTCGGTTTAGGCTGCGGGCTACTATTGAGAACCGCAGCTGATAAACCGAAATATTCACTATTCTGCTTTTAGCGGTTTTAGAAACCGCCAAAATCTCGGTCTAGATTTATTCGTCCCCGATGGATTTCAACGGCTTACCAGCCATCAAATTAGCCTCTATATGCTCCAATGAAACGTTTTTCGTTTCAGGAATCAACGCCATGGTAATGAAGATAAATACGATGTTCAGCGCACCATAAACCCAGAAGGTATTCGCGTTGCCCAGGCTGTCGAGCATGGTCAGGAAGGTCGCACCGACGATCATATTGGCAATCCAGTTGGTTGCGGTAGAGACGGTGATACCAAAATCGCGGCCTTTCAACGGTTGGATCTCTGAACACAGCACCCAAATCAGCGGGCCGGCGCTCATGGCGAAACCAACGATAAACATCAGCAACATGGCAACGGCGAAGTATTTCTCGGTGACAGAATCAATGCCAATGTGCAGCATGGAACCTAACACGCCCATGCCAATCGCCATCACCAGGAAGCCCAGTTTCAGCGTAGGTTTACGGCCCCAACGGTCAACCAGGCCGATGGCGATAAAGGTCGCTAATACGTTAACCAGACCAACGATAACCGTGCCCCACATCTGTTGAGAGGTGCTGGCGAAACCGGCGATACCGAAGATTTTTGGCGCGTAATACATGATGACGTTCATACCGGTGAACTGCTGCATCACTTGCAACAGAACGCCGAGGTAAACGGCACGACGGAAATTCTTGTTACTAGTGAACAGCGCCCAGCCGCCCTGTTTTACTTTCAGGCTTTCGCGGATCTCATCCAGCTCTTTCTTTGCCTGCTCGCTGGTATCACGCAGTTTTTCTAACACACGTCGTGCTTTGTCATTATTGCCGCGAGCTGCCAGCCAACGCGGGCTATCGGGCAGGAAGAACACACCGATCAGTAATAACAGTGCAGGGATGGTAATAACGCCCAGCATCCAGCGCCATGCGCCGCTGTAGCTAAAGCCGGTATCAGACAAATAGGCGGCGAGAATACCGATGGTGATCATGAGCTGATACATGGAGATCATGCTGCCGCGAATTTTTTCTGGTGCGATTTCAGACAGATAAATTGGTGCGGTATAAGAAGCAATACCCACCGCTAGCCCTAATAATACGCGCGCGAAGATCAATACTTCGGTGTTAGGGGCTAAAGCTGAGCAAAGTGAACCTATCACGAATAGCACGGCACCAATCATCAGGCTGTATTTACGCCCAAGACGGAAGTTCAGCCAGCCGCTGCCAACGGCACCCACCGCGGCGCCAAACATCATTGAGCTGACTACCCACTCTTGTTCATGGCTGGTAATTTGGAATTCATGGCCGATAAACGGCAGAGCCCCTGCAATAACACCGATATCGAGTCCAAACAGCAGGCCGGCTAAAGCGGCGAGAAAGCAGACAAAAAAAGTCACGCTTTTGTTTGACCGTTTCCCTGACTTGTAGGTCGTTGAGTTACTCATCTTGCCTCCAAAATGACAAAAATACTTACTTTGCTATGTTATTTAGCCTGACTGCATCAGAAAGTGCGCCAGGTCACACTGTTGTAATCGCTTACATTTATCGCACTCATAGCCACTCATCTCTATTGAGAAATGTGCGGTACAGGGAAACGGGGAAAGGTGAGCGGCGAAGAGTAATAATTCATTGTTTGAAGCAAATCAATAAATTCTTACTTCGGCCAGCTTGACTATTATTCTAATAGACTAATTTATAGAGTGTAATTTCATGAAAACGGTTTCATCAATCTTAGTGATTGGTGATAACAGGGCAAAAAAAACCTGCCGCAGAGGGCAGGTTTAGTCGAACTGTACAGACTAAGCAGAGATTAACGTGCAGCGGCTTCGCGCAGCAGTTCAGCTTTGTCAGTTTTTTCCCAAGGGAAGTGCTCGCGACCAAAGTGACCATAAGCTGCGGTCTCTTGGTAGATTGGGTGCAGCAGGTCCAGCATCTGGATCAAACCGTATGGACGCAGGTCGAAGAACTCACGCACCAACAGAGTCAGTTTCTCGTTAGAAACTTTACCGGTACCGAAGGTTTCCACCATGATAGAGGTAGGTTCCGCTACGCCGATAGCGTAAGAAACTTGGATCTCACAACGGTCAGCCAAACCGGCAGCAACGATGTTTTTCGCCACATAACGCGCGGCATAAGCTGCTGAACGGTCAACTTTTGATGGATCTTTACCAGAGAACGCCCCGCCACCGTGACGAGCCATACCGCCGTAGGTATCAACGATGATTTTACGACCGGTCAGGCCGCAGTCACCCATTGGCCCGCCGATAACGAAACGGCCGGTTGGGTTGATGAAATATTTGGTAGACGCATTCAGCCATTCGGTCGGTAGAACGGGCTTGATGATCTCTTCCATTACCGCTTCTTGAAGGTCTTTCAGAGCGATATCTTCAGCATGCTGGGTAGACAGAACAACCGCATCAATACCAACGATTTTACCTTCGTCGTATTGGAAGGTTACCTGGCTTTTCGCATCCGGGCGCAGCCAAGGCAGCGTGCCAGATTTGCGAACTTCTGACTGACGTTTTACCAAACGGTGCGCGTAGGTCACAGGCGCTGGCATTAACACGTCGGTCTCGTTGGTGGCATAACCAAACATCAAACCTTGGTCGCCCGCACCTTGTTCTAACGGATCGGCGCGATCTACACCCTGATTGATATCTGGTGATTGCTTACCAATCGCGCTCAATACGGCGCAAGAATTGGCATCAAAGCCCATTTCGGAATTGACATAGCCAATCTCACGAATGGTCTGGCGGGTGATTTCTTCAACGTCAACCCAAGCGCTGGTGGTGACTTCACCGCCAACTAAAACCATGCCGGTTTTGACATAGGTTTCACACGCCACGCGTGCTTTTGGGTCTTGCTTTAAAATCGCGTCGAGAACGGCGTCAGAGATTTGGTCTGCGATTTTATCTGGATGTCCTTCGGATACAGATTCGGACGTAAACAGGTGTTTAGCCATTATCTTCTTTACCTTTCATGCGACGGGTGAAAAATTTCTGCATTACGGCGGATGAGAGCGGCCGAAGAGATACCTGCAATGTTGGCGGCTGGAACATAGCACAGTCGCTAAACATGATGGCAGGGCAGAGCTCAAAAGCAGTTTGACGGTTAATCCGATTGGACGGATTAACATCTGGATGGCTATTCTAGGATAGCTCTTAATGCGATTACCAGCGCTTTTTTACAATCGGCTTATGCATATTGTGCCGATTTCCCGAGAAATTCACGCTTAGAAACAGCTTCGAGGGCAATTTCATTTTGCATTTAGACGGTGTTGTCGGTATAAACAGCGCGCGCTGTTGGATTTAATAATGCAGTGTATTCCAGTAATTACTGTTTACTTAGGTTCGATTGCCCGCTCGTGTCGCGTGGCACGTGTGGAGGTGGTGAGGTTAATGACCTACTTTTTACCGCTTGTTACATTCCAACAATCCTCTAAGCAGATGCTTTTACTTTCTGCTGCACGCCATTCTGAAAAATTTCTGTCATCTAACAGATGTTATAAACGGTTGTCCGCAACGCTTGCTCATTATAGACAGCCCAGCAGCCGACATCTGAGCGCTACACAAGATTCCCGGGCCGGTTAACGCCATCACCCTGAAAAATATTGTTGTAGCTTGCAGATAAGTGGAGCCTTTGCTCCATGTGTTCTCCTGACCCGTTTCGCGGAGTCTGACAACGTGATTCACAATTATATGAAAGAGCCATCCTCATTGAGCGATGTGTTACGGGATTTTCTTGTACCTTCGTTTAGCCAGTTTGGGTTGTTCTGGTCTATTGTTACTGTGCTAGTGGCTGGCCATGTTGTCAGTGTAAAAAAAGGGCTTAATTATGTCTGATGACATGCACTCCCACCGTCCGTCACATGCGGGCGAATCTGTTTCTCTACGCTCCATGCAGGAGGTTGCCGTGAATGACCGTGATGCTAGCAAAATGCTGCGCACCTACAATGTTGCTTATTGGGGCAACAACTATTATGACGTTAACGAGTTAGGTCATATCAGCGTCTGCCCAGACCCTGATGAGCCTGCTGCGCGTGTTGATTTGGCTAAGTTGGTCAAAGAGATGCAAGAGCAGGATGGTCAACGTCTGCCGGCGCTTTTTTGTTTTCCACAAATTCTTCAACACCGTCTGCGCTCGATTAACGCCGCGTTTAAACGTGCGCGTGACTCTTTTGGCTACGAGGGTGATTATTTCCTGGTATACCCAATCAAGGTTAACCAGCACCGCCGCGTGATTGAATCACTGGTGGAATCAGGCGAGCCATTAGGACTGGAAGCTGGCTCGAAAGCTGAGCTAATGGCGGTACTGGCCCATGCTGGCATGACCCGTTCGGTGATCGTCTGTAACGGCTATAAAGACCGTGAATATATTCGTTTGGCGCTGATCGGTGAAAAGCTGGGCCACAAGGTCTATCTGGTTATCGAAAAGATGACCGAGATTAAGCTGGTACTCGAAGAAGCTGAACGTCTGAACGTGATCCCTCGTTTGGGTGTGCGTGCGCGTCTGTCCTCGCAAGGTTCTGGCAAATGGCAGTCTAGCGGTGGCGAAAAATCCAAATTTGGCCTGGCCGCTTCGCAAGTGCTGCAACTGGTTGAGATGCTGCGTTCCGCTGGACGCTTGGAAAGTCTGCAACTGCTGCACTTCCACTTAGGTTCACAGCTGGCGAATATCCGTGATATCTCCACCGGCGTACGTGAATCTGCGCGTTTCTATGTTGAGTTGCATAAGCTGGGCGTGAATATTCAGTGCTTTGACGTCGGCGGCGGTTTGGGTGTCGATTATGAAGGCACGCGTTCCCAATCTGATTGCTCGGTTAACTATGGCCTGAACGAATATGCCAACAACGTTATCTGGGGCATCGGCGATGCGTGTAATGAGCATGGCTTGCCGCATCCAACGGTGATCACAGAATCAGGTCGTGCGGTGACCGCGCACCATACGGTGTTGGTCTCTAACGTTATCGGCGTTGAGCGTAATGAGTTCCGTGAACCCGTTGCGCCAGAAGATGACGCGCCGCGCGCACTTGGCAGCCTGTGGGACACCTGGAATGAAATGCATGACCCGGAAAATCGCCGCTCATTACGCGAATGGCTGCACGACAGTCAGATGGATTTGCATGACGTTCACAGCCAATATGCACACGGGATTTTGGATTTGACTCAGCGCGCTTGGGCTGAAGATATCTATCTGAATATTTGCAACATGATTCAGGATCAACTGGATCCAAGTAATCGTGCGCACCGTCCGATTATCGACGAACTGCAAGAGCGTATGGCGGATAAACTGTACGTTAACTTCTCGCTGTTCCAGTCAATGCCGGATGCGTGGGGCATTGATCAACTGTTCCCGGTATTGCCACTCGAAGGGCTGGATAAACCGCCGGTTGGACGCGCTGTACTGCTGGATATTACCTGTGATTCTGATGGTACTATCGATCATTACATCGATGGTGATGGCGTGGCGACCACCATGCCAATGCCGCCATATGATCCGGAAAATCCTCCGTTGTTGGGCTTCTTCATGGTTGGGGCATATCAGGAAATTCTGGGGAATATGCACAACTTGTTCGGTGATACCTCTGCGGTTGATGTTTTCGTCTTCCCTGACGGCACCGTTGAAGTACAGCAATCTGACGAGGGTGATACCGTGGCAGATATGCTCGAATACGTGCAGTTGGATCCAAATGTCCTGCTGAGCCGTTTCCGTGATCAGGTAAAACAGACTGACTTGGATGCTGAACTGCAAGCGCAGTTTGTGGAAGAGTTTGAATCTGGTCTATATGGCTACACTTATTTAGAAGACGAGTAAGTCTTACTGAATATCGGTAAGCGTATTGAAAATGTGGGGGAATCATCCCCCACATTACTATGGCGAGAAAAGCTGCTCAAAAGCTGCTGCGACTTAGAAACTGTAACGATAACCGGCGTTAAATTGCCGCTGGTCGAATTTGCCACCGCTGGTGCTATCTAAATCGACATATAAACTGTGCTGTTTTTTAATTTCGGTGCTAATACCGATAGCGTTATTCCAACCGCCGCCCTTGTTTGAATACTGCTCACTCGAGCCGTTGAGCCGATAATCTATTTTCCCAGAGAACTCTCGAATATAGCCACTCTTCAGATAAATATTGGTCGGCATGCTGCCGTCACTAATATTGTAACCGGCCACTAGACTGGCGCGTCCGAGCGTAGAGTTGTAAGAATCAATATTGATTTTTAGGTTATTCGAGGCGTGAATAGACTCGCTACTTTGATAGCTTAGGCTCAGCTGTGCCTGGGGTTCCAGGTAGAATCCTGTTGGTTTCTCATTGAAATAAAAACGCTTTCCAGACTCGACGGAGGCGGCAAATCCGTTGACCGAGTCTTTTCCTCTGACCAATTGATCGGCAGTGTCGAGTACGCTGAATCTATTTCTCATGTTGGAGTATTTTAAGACGGTATCGACATAAAAACCCGTTGGTGTGAGGTAAGTACTGTATAGGCCAACGCTGGTGCTCTTGAGTGAGCCATCGCCATCTTGATAGGCTTGACTGGAGTTTCCCAATCCCATAAATGTACCTAAGTACATTACGCCATCCTGAAGAGTGAGTTTTTTATCCGCACCGAATTGGAAGCCATGATAGTTCATGGTAAAGCCGCTAAGCTTGCCATTGGAGAAATTGTCAAAGCGACCGACGAAGCCTCTTCCCCAAAGTCCGATGGATTTATCATTGCCTCGTAATTCCCCCATACGTTGCATCAATGTCTGCGTTTCGGCGTAATTCATCAGATAAGTGGTATTGGCAAAGCTGGCCGCGGCTTTTGCCGTTGAGGTGAGCGCACCATGTCCGGCAGGCGGCTTTGATGGGGTAGAGGGCTGCTCTGGTGTGCCCGGTTCAACGGGGTCTTCTGTGGTGGGTTTCTCCCCTAGCGAATAAAGCTCCCAATTATTGGGATTAGCTGCCTGACGTAAACCATAAAGGTAGCCACCTTGTTCAACCTCATGAGACAGCGCAAAGCTACCGCCAGATTCCGCTGTTTTAACCATCGTGAGTTGTTCACTACCGTTAGTCTGTTGCCCTCCATCATTTTTAATATCCAGACGGAATTGTCCATCAGTACTGTGTTGTGTGACTAATAGATCACCCTGCTGCTCTGCCATGGCGGCTCGCATGGCAAATTCGCCATTGCCTTGCAGGCTATTTTTAACCGTTAGCGTGTTATAGCCACTGTTGTTTTGCGACATATCGAGAATGCCATTCATGTTCAGCGTATTGGTATCGCTATCGCTGGTTAATACCCATTGGCTATCTGGGCTAATCTCGATATCGTTGGTATTGTGCGCACCGCCACTCCAGATAGATTTATTGCTTAAGGACAGATTTATTTGGTTATTATCGGTAGCAGTAATATCACCTTCCAGCGTTGATTGGTCAGCGGCGGTAATGTTGACGAGGCTATCGCTATTTGAGGCGCTGTCGACGGTTGCTAATACATTATTGCCGCCGCGAAGCGTTGAGCCATTTTTAAGATTCACATTCAACTTAGCGCCGGCAGCGTTAATGCCAGGGCCTGATGTCGGTAGCAAAGTACTATTATCGAGTGTGATAGTGGTCTCTTTTGTGGCGGTACCTTGAGCATATATGCCGCCGCCACCTTCACCTGTCATGCTCAGAGTACTATTGAGAATATTGGTCGTACTGCCGCCAAGCGCGTAAACACCGTAGGCATTTTTCCCTGACGATTCTGCACTAATGCCGTCAGCATTAATGGTCGAACTGCCAAAGTTGAGCAGCATATGCCCAAGGTTGCCGGTTGTTTTAATCGTCGAATTCTTAACGTTAATTATCCCGCCTCTGGCGGCGGTAATTGCGGCGCTGCTGCTACCGTTGGTTTCCACATTTGTATCATTGGCATTGAGGGCACCTTCAGAATAAAGTGCATAGGCATTATTGCCTTTAGTCAAAATCGAGCTGCCCTTTATATTCGTGGTTCCGTGGTTTTCTATGGCCGCTGACGCATTTCCCTCGGTGGTGATGGAGGTATTATTAGCCTCTAATGTCGCGGTATTATCAGCAATATATGCTCCGGTATCGTTGTCTCCTTTGAGAAGATAAGAGCCGCCATTGAGCGTAATTTTTGAGTAGTTATTAGCATCAATCATGGCGCCAGCGCGTGATTGCGAGGTTGCGTTAACGTTATTCAAGACCAGGTTCGCGTATTTGTCAGTACTGCCCATCGCAATAGCCACGGAACCTTGGGTCAGGTTGATGCTGCCATTATCTATCAACGCGGAATCGGCGATATTTAAGGCATGGGTCGTAGAGCCATTAACGGTCAGATTTTTCATGGTGAGCGAGGTATTTGCATTGCTGCGAATAGCGGATAAACCACCATTCATATTAATGGTCGTATCCTGTAAATCGGCGCTGCTCCCTGAGTTCAAATCGATGCCATCACTATAGGCATCCAGGCTAATATGGTTGTTTGCACCATTTAACGTTGTCCCCTGATCTTTTAGGTTAATACCGGGTAAACCGCCTCCCGCAATCGATATATTACTGTTGTTTAGCGTAACCTGAGAGCCGCCGCTAGCATCGATAGCAGACGAGCTATATTGCTTAGTACTTATCGTGGTTCCATTAATATCAAGGTGAGAGTGATTATTGATGCGAACCGCTGTACTGGAACTTCCTGATGTCGCAATACTGCCACCAGTAATTTTCGCCGAGCCGTTGCTGAGCACGACGCCATTAGCTGCGCCACCCGAAGTATTGATGCTCGAGTCTGTCAGGTTAAGATTCCCGCCGTTATAAATATAGGCGCTGTAAGCCGCGCTACCACCGGTGGTAACTGATACTTCTCCATTACTTGTCAACGTGCTATTCGTGCCGCTGGCTGTCAGTGCGTGAGTCGCTTTTTTCGACGTACTATATTTGCCAGAAATCGGTAGGTTTGTGCCATCAGTCACCGAAGCCGTGATGTCGTTGGCGTGAGCATAAATTGGGGTTAATATTGAAAATAGGATATTAGCTAATATTTTTATTTTAAACTTTGAATGTTTAAATGTTGTATTGTTCATTAACATGCGTCCATTCGTGGGGTGTGGATCAGTAAATTACGACGATAAAGCGAAGTGGTTATTTTAATGAGACTTAGTGTGTGTTGTTAATTTCAAGCTTGGCACTATAGTGTCTATTATTATGTTTTTGTATCGTATATTTAACGATAAGTTCCACATCTGAGTGAAGTTGAAATAATCCGATTTCAACTTTTTGTTTTACTTGCTATTTGTTTTGCATTTTTATTTGAATGATATTGCTAATTAGCTTTTCTATTTATTTGTTTTTTATGTTTATATTATGAGGTGCTGTGTTCTTGATTTTTTGCATGATGGGTTTTAACTATATTGATATTGGTCCTTTTAGCCTGTTTTGTGGTACGAATTTTTTCGTGGTGGTGTTAAATATTTTTTTGTAAACATGATTGTTCTTGTTAATAGTTGTATCAGTACAATGTTCACTTTAATTTTCCCGCTATTGATTTTATTTTTTCAGGGCTTGCCGCATTAAAAAAATGCGGTGATAATCCGTCCTTATAGACCATCGGCCGGTAGATACGCTGATAGTCACTGAATTCAAGCAATCCCTTTCGTGTCGGGTCAACGACGTGAAAGGGATTTTTTTTCACCTTAAATACTTAAATTTGCAGGATTGCTACCTGCCTGGAACGCTAAAAAGGATTTGTAATGAGTACATTAGATCATCAAGCCGATCACTCTCTGGTTTCCAACGCGTTTGGATTTCTGCGTTTTCCACTGAATTTTCAGCCTTATGAAGCTGACGCCGATTGGGTGATTACCGGCATTCCTTTCGATATGGCAACATCGGGGCGCTCCGGGGCACGTTTAGGCCCGGCGGCAATTCGTCAGGTATCAGTGAATCTGGCGTGGGAAGGTCAACGCTGGCCGTGGGATTTTAACCTGCGTGAGCGTCTGAAAGTGATCGACTGTGGCGACGTGGTATTCAACTTTGGTGACGCGCAGGATCTGACCGACAAAGTACAAAAACATGCGGAAAAAGTGTTGGCCTCTGGCAAACGTATGCTGTCTTTTGGTGGCGATCATTTTGTCACCTTACCGCTGTTGCGTGCTCATGCTCGCCACTTTGGCAAAATGGCGCTGGTTCACTTTGATGCGCATACCGATACGTATTCGAACGGTAGTAAATTTGATCACGGGACCATGTTCTATCATGCGCCAAATGAAGGGCTAATCGATGCCAATCACTCGGTACAGATTGGTATTCGTACCGAGTTTGATAAGGATCTAGGTTTCACGGTGTTGGATGCGGCGCAGATTAACGATCGCAGCGTCGATGATATTTTGGCTCAGGTGAAACAAATCGTCGGCGGGCTGCCGGTTTATCTGAGTTTTGATATCGACTGTCTGGACCCGTCGCATGCACCGGGCACCGGTACGCCAGTCATCGGCGGTTTAACGACAGATCGCGCACTGAAACTGGTGCGTGGCCTGAAAGATTTGGATCTGGATATTGTCGGGATGGATATCGTCGAGGTGGCACCAGCGTATGACCAGTCAGAAATCACGGCATTGGCGGCAGCCACGCTAGCGCTGGAAATGCTGCATGTGCAGGCAGCTAAAAAAGCCAAATAATCTCCGAATCGATAAGATAACAAGCCCGGTGTGTTATAGCAGGCCGGGTTTTTTTACGTCGATTTTCTCATCGTAATAGCCTTTACTTATGACCGCATGCTGAGAATTTGTCTTCTGTAACCTATTAAAAATAAGCTTCTTTTCTATCGACGGCTTTCGCCCCGCAGGCTGTCAGCGAGGCTATGACTCCTACAAGCTGTAAAATAATGTTTGTGATCCCGTCCACACGATAAGTTTTTCATCTTTGATTTATACCTTCAAATAATTGAATATTTAAATCATCAAATTAATGAAGATTTTTGGTTATACTCTTGGTTCATTTTTGCATGTCTTATGCGCCGGGAAAACAACCACTATGAGCAGAACTTTCATCAAAAAAGAAGGGATAGCACTCGTCAGCCTTGCCAGATATTTACTGGTCATGAAAGAAGGTGAACGTTTACGCACTATTGATGAAATGTCGGCAGAATTCTTGCTTTCTGTCGGCGTGGTACAGAATGCCATGAAAACGCTGGAAGCCAATGAATCAATAAAATTGGAACGGCGTGGGCGTAACGGTACCGTACTTACCCAATTAGATATGGCCAAATTACTACAACAAGCCGATCTGGGGAACTTGGTATGTGCCATGCCGCTGCCTTATACCAAACTCTATGAAGGGTTGGCGAGCGGGCTAAAAGCACAATTTATTACTGTACCGCTCTACTTTGCACATATGCGTGGAGCCGAAGTACGCATTAATTGTTTGATCGAAGGTATTTACGATATGGCGGTGGTTTCCCGTTTGGCTGCGGAGAGTTATCTACAGCAGGGAAATGTCGCCATAGCGCTGGCACTAGGGAAATGTTCTTACGTTGACGGCCACCAGTTAATTTGCCGACAGGGCGAAGCTGAGCAAATAAAAAGAGTAGGGTTCGATCCAGCCTCACCGGATCAGCGACTACTCAATGAGGTCGTCTTCGCTGGACAACAAGTTACATGGGTGGAAACACCTTATAGCGACTGCCTGCGGCATATCGAAACTCACCAGATCGATGCCGCAGTGTGGAACGTGGGGAGCGCAACGCCGAGTCCGCAGCTTGAAGCGCACCGGTTAAACGGCAATCCACGTTATCAACAGGCGTCGGAGGCGGTGATTTTAGTGCGCAAAGATAATGCGCCGATTCAACGCTTACTGACAACGTTGGTTGATACCGCCGCCTTGCTAGATCATCAGCAAGCGGTAGAACAGGGGGCAATTGAGCCCCGCTATTGATTGGTATTAAAGGGGAATCATGGAAACGCGACTGGCTATTCTGGCTGAGGCTGGTGTCATTGATGAAGATATTCATCAAGCAATGAGAAAGGTCACTCTGCGTCTGGAAAAGCATTGGCAGTTGCCAGTGCGAACCGAGCAGGGCACCTTGGCCTTAACTCATCTGGCTAACGCGATTATGCGGGCGCGGCGTGGCGAGGTGATCCAAGGAATTGACGACGAATTGCGTCAAGAATTGGAATCACTGGAGACGTTTCCAATGATTTTTTCTATTCATCAGGATGTGATGGCACATTTTCCATTGGCTGTACCTGAATATGAAGTGGGGTACTTACTGGTGAACCTTGCCGCGATGTATGAAGGAAAGGCGGTATGAAAAATGGACGGTATGAAGGACGAGCGGAGTGCCAGTCTCAATAATTCATTGTGCTTTATTTGCACCTAAATATTCAAAAAAATGATGATTTAGATAGCCAGTCGAAAGGGAAACCGTCATATGTTCCTGAATGCGCTAGAACAACAAAACCCAGCTTTGATTGATGCTGCCGTTACCTTGTGGCGTAACGGCGAGATCAAACCCGACACCTGCGTGATCGACGTCGATCAGTTTTTGCAAAATGCCCGTGAACTGCTCAGTGAAGCGCAGCGTCACGGCATACAACTTTATGCGATGAGCAAGCAGATTGGGCGCAACCCACGTTTGTGCCAAATGCTGCTCGACCTCGGTTATCACGGCATTGTGGCGGTAGATTTTAAAGAGGCTCGCCAGCTATTGCGCCATGGCGTCGCGGTGGCGCATATCGGCCACCTTGTGCAACCGCCGCAAAGTATGTTGGCCGAAATGTTGCAACATCGCCCAGAGGTCATCACCGTCTATTCGCTGGAAAAAGCGCGCAGTATTTCTGATGTTGCACAGCAACTCGGTATCGTGCAACCGCTGTTGTTGAAAGTCACTCGTGCTGGCGATGCCTTATACAGTGGGCAGGAAGGTGGCTTTGATCTTAGCGATCTGCCACAAGTCATTAGCCAACTGCGCGAACTACCTGGCATCCGCATTGCCGGTGTGACGCATTTCCCTTGTATGCAATACAACCCGCTGCGCCAAAGCACCTTACCTACCGCCAATATGGCCACGCTGCTGGCGGCACGAGATTTGCTAATAGCACAAGGCATTGTGCCGACGCAGATTAATGCACCCAGCGCCTCGAGTTGCGAAACCTTACCGCAGCTGGCGGCGTTGGGAGTGACCCACGCTGAACCTGGGCATGCGCTGACCGGCACGACACCGGCAAATCAACATGGCGAAGGACGTGAGAAAATCGCCATGTTGTATCTCTCAGAAGTCTCTC
Source organism: Rouxiella sp. Mn2063 (assembly GCF_049319665.1). Taxonomy (NCBI): domain Bacteria; kingdom Pseudomonadati; phylum Pseudomonadota; class Gammaproteobacteria; order Enterobacterales; family Yersiniaceae; genus Rouxiella; species Rouxiella sp. Mn2063. The sequence goes on from NZ_JBMOUD010000021.1 coordinate 31,965, forward strand.
ATCAGTTTGCCGGACGTGCCTATTGCTTTGGTGGCGGCTATTACCGCCGCGGCAATCTGGAACATGCGCTGGTCATTGATGGTGCTCATCGCCAACGCGATAAGGTGATCGAACCAGACATCACCAGTATCGATTACTGCTTGCAACTCAGTGAGTCTCATCCGGTTGGTAGCGCGGTGGTGATGTGTTTTAGAACCCAGGTTTTTGTCACCCGTAGCGATGTTGCGCTAGTGAGCGGGGTAGCGAGTGGTAAGCCGTTATTGATTGGGCTTTATGACAGCCTGGGCAATGAAGTGAAGGGGGAGGCGTGATGAGTAAGTTTATCGTACTGGTGATCGACAGCTTTGGTATCGGTGAAATGCCCGATGTACCAGAGGTACGCCCGCAGGATATTGGGGCGAATACCTGTGGCCATATCCTTGAACGCCTGCCGCAACTTAATTTGCCGGTATTGCGCCAACTGGGGCTGATGAATGCGTTGGGCTATGTGGTGGGATGCATGACGCCGTCGGATTCGGCGACATTTGGCCGCATCGGCTTGCAACATGAAGGCGGCGATACTTTTGTGGGGCATCAGGAGATTATGGGCACGCTGCCGCTGCCTCCACTCAGCCAGCCGTTTTCGGCGGTGATTGATCGGGTTGAACAGGCATTACAACGTCAAGGCTATATCGTCGAACGCATTACGCTAGATGATCTCAGCTACCTGTGGGTCAATAACGCGGTGGCTATTGGTGACAACTTAGAGGCTGACGTTGGGCAGGTTTACAATATCAGCGCTAACTTATCGCAAGTCAGCTTTGCCCAAACCCAAGAAATTGGGCGCTGTGTACGTGCCTGCGTCAAAGTAGGACGAGTGATTGCTTTCGGCGGTGAAATTGACGATAGCAGCGCTATCCGCGCGGCGGCTGAAGTTCGTGATGGTAAATATATTGGGATTAACTCTCCGCGCTCAGGTTTGTATCGGCATAACTTCCAGGTCGTGCATCTGGGATACGGTGTTGACCCGCAAACCCAGGTGCCAGCTCAGCTGGATACATTGGGTATCAAGACGGTATTAGTGGGTAAAGTAGCGGATATTGTCAGCAATTCACAAGGGCGTAGTTACCCGCAGCTAGTTGATTCTCAGACTATTCTTGATATTACTCTTGATGAGATTCGCACGCCGGGTGATACCTTTATCTGTACTAACATTCAGGAAACCGATCTTGCCGGTCATGCTGAAGATGTTGAACGTTATGCCGATCGTTTACAGGTGGTGGACCGTGCATTAGCTCAATTTATCGAGGCGATGCAGCCGGAGGATATGCTGGTGGTGATTGCCGATCACGGTAATGATCCGACCATCGGACACAGTCGCCATACTCGGGAACAGGTACCGCTGCTGGTTTATCAGCATAATCTGGCTCCGACAAGTCTTGGCTGGCGTACTACGCTTTCAGACGTAGGTGCCAGTGCTTGTGATTTCTTCGGCGCGCCGATGCCACAAAACGGCCGCTCATTCTTACCTTTGCTGTCGCCAACACCGGGGAAACTATCATGATCAATCCGCAGGGCTATACCTACGCGCATGAGCATTTGCATATCGATTTGTCCGGTTTCAAAGACAATATCGATTGCCGACTGGACCAATACCAACCGCTCTGCGATGAGATGCGTGCTCTGGTCGCAAATGGCGTATTCAATATTGTCGAAGTCACTAACCGTTATATGGGGCGTAATGCCCAATTCATGCTCGATTTGATGCGTGATACCGGGATTAATGTGCTGGCCTCAACCGGTTATTACACCGATAGTTTCTACCCTGATCATGTGCGCGGCATGAGTGCACAGCAGTTGGCGGCGGAGATGATAGACGAGATTGAAAATGGTCTTGATGGGACGGCGTTAAAACCTTGTGTGATCGCCGAGATCGGCACCAGTGAAAATCGCGTTACCGATGATGAAGCCAAAATGTTCCATGCTGCGGCGTTGGCGCATCACGCGACCGGCTTACCGATTTCGACCCACACTAGCTTTAGCACTATGGGCGCGGAACAGATTGTGTTGCTGGAAAAACATGGCGTTGATTTAGAGCGTGTGGTGATCGGTCATTGTGATCTGAAAGACGATCTCGCACAGATCCTGCATATGCTCGATAAAGGCGCCTATGTGCAGTTTGATACTATCGGTAAAAACAGCTACTTCCCTGACACGCGGCGCGTTGAGATGTTACAAGCCCTGATTGAACGCGGGTTTGGTAATAAAATCATGTTGTCGATGGATATCACTCGTCGTTCTCACCTACAGGCTAACGGCGGTATTGGCTTCAATTATTTGGTCGATACCTTTGTACCAATGTTACTGACTGCCGGCATCAGCCAACAACAGGTTGATACCTTGCTACGCGATAACCCGGCAGTATTTTTCGGCGGTTCGGCTTCACTCTGACGTTATTGAGTACATCTGGTTATTTCGGGCTATTCCCGATAAGTATTCGGACTACATAGGAAAATAATAATGAAAAAGATCGGTATTGCAGGACTCCAACGTGAACAAATTCAAAAACTGGTTGAGCAGACCGCGCCTGGTGAGTTTGAGTGTCACATCCTCACTGATATGGATGCCGCGGCAAAAGTGAAAAAGGGCGAGCTAGATTATTACATCGGTGCCTGTAATACCGGTGCGGGTGCTGCGCTATCGATGGCGATAGCCATTATTGGCTACAACAAATGCGCCACTATTGCCAAGCCAGGGATTCAGGCCAAAGCCGACCAGATTGCCAAGTTTATTGCCGAAGGCAAAGTGGCATTTGGTTTATCCGTTGAGCATGTGGAACACGCGGTTCCCTTGCTGACTGCCCAGCTCCGTTGACAGTGAGATAATCACGATGGACTACATACATATTATTGTCGTTGCGCTGCTTACCGGTATGACGGCGTTGCTGGCGCACAAATCTGTCGCGGTTTTCCATGATGGTATCCGGCCGATTTTGCCTCAGTTGGTCGAGGGAAATATGAGCCGCCGCGAAGCAGGCAGCATCGCTTTTGGACTCAGCGTTGGCTTTATTGCTTCGGTAGGTATCTCTTTTACCTTATCTACGGGTTTGCTCAACTCTTGGTTGCTGTTCCTGTCTACCGATATTATCGGCGTGCTGGCGGTGAATATCTATCTGGCGTTTGGCCTTGGCGCGCTGTGGGGCGTGCTGGTGTTTACCAGCCTGCCTGCGGTGAACAGTGTATTGACTTCACTACCGGTCAACTTTATCGGTTCATTGGGTGAGCTGAGTTCGCCGGTGATTTCTGCCTTTGCGCTGTTCCCACTGGTGGCGATTTTCTACCAGTTTGGCTGGAAATCCGCGGTGTTCTCCTCATTAGTCGTGGTGCTAACACGTTTGTTGATCGTGAAATTCACCAAGCTCTCGCCGGAATCTATCGAGATTTTCGTCGGCATGATTATGTTGATCGGTATTGCGATAGTGAAAGATGTACGCGCTAAAGCTCATCTTGGTGGGGGCGGTGAGTCGATGTTTGAAGAGCGAACATCACGCATCATTAAAAACCTACCGCTTATCGCTATCGTCGGAGCCTTGATCTCCGCGGTTGCTAGCATGAAGTTATTTGGCGGTAGCGAAGTGTCGATTTATACCTTAGCTAAAGCCTATGCGCCAGGCGTGACGCCTGCTGAATCTACCAGCTTAATTCATCAGGCGGCATTGGCAGAGTTCATGCGTGGTTTAGGCTTCGTGCCGATGATTGCGACTACCGCATTAGCGACCGGCGTTTATGCCGTTGCCGGTTTCACTTTCGTGTTTGTCGTGGGTTATTTAGTGCCAAACCCTTGGCTGGCAGCCTTGCTCGGGGCGATTGTCATCAGTTTGGAAGTATTGCTGCTGCGCTCAATTGGCAAGTGGATGGGACGCTTCCCGTCGGTACGTAATGCCTCCGATAATATTCGTAATGCCATGAATTTGTTGATGGAGTACGCTTTATTAATCGGCGCCATTTTTGCCTCGATCAAAATGGCAGGCTATACCGGCTTTACCATGACGACGGCGATCTACTTCCTTAATGAAGCGATGGGTCGACCGGTGTTGAAAATTGCCGCTCCGGTCGTTGCCGTTATTATCACAGGTATTGTGCTTAACCTGTGCTTCTGGGCGGCGATCTTCATTCCTGCTTAAGTTGGAATGTTGGTCGTTAAAGAAAGAAAGGCGCGGAATAAAATCCGCGCCTTTCTTTTACCACGATGGTTTAGCCGTCAGAGAGATATCCTCTGATTACTTACCGCTGGCGATACGATCGCGGATATGCTGAGCGCGCGCCTGTGAAGCTGGGTGATCGGCAAACACGCTACTCTCATTACCGCCTTCCAGTTTTGCGAGCTTTTCAAAACTGGTTGCCAGGCCTGTTGGATCAATACCGCGTTTTTTCAGCAGATCGAAAGAGTAATCATCGGCTTGGGATTCTTGCTTTTGCGAGAACTGAGCGTTGACGAGCTTCTCGCCTAAATCTGCCAGTTGTGACTGGGAAAGGCTGGCGCTGATGCCGCCCAGTGAAGAGGCGGCAGTACGCGCCGCGGTTGCAGCGTAGGCGACTTGCATGGCTTTACGAGTGTGGCCCAATGCAACGTGGCCCATTTCGTGGCCCAGTACGCCTTCGACTTCATTATCATTCATCATATCCATCAGCCCGCTATAGACGCGAATACAGCCGTTGGCCATCGCCCAAGCGTTAACATCTTTGGTGAGATAAACTTTATAGTTAGCCGGCTGCCCGTTGATGTTATCACCCAGAGCCGCGGAGATTTTTTGTAGACGCTGTGCATATTCACTGTTAGCTGGCGCGATTTGTGCTTTTGCATCCATTTCAGCGCAAGATTTCTCGCTGAGCGTTTTAACATCAGCGTCAGTTAGTGTGGCCGCTTGATAAGCTTGTGCACCTGATTGCATTAAACTGTCAGCATTCAGATTGGCGCAACCTGATACTAAAGATACAAGGCCCAGAGTAAGTAAAATTGGTTTTATTTTCATCTGATTTCCTTCCTGGAAATAGTTAATAAATAGGTTAAAAAGTTGAAACTGATAACTGCTGCGTAAGGGTAGGCTTTTGGCGCGCTGCGATCTATAGTGGATGCCTGAAAACGCTTAGCTATTTAGTAGAAAGTTTATCCCGATAAGCCTGACTTTTGTGCATTTTGGGTCTGATTGACCGAATAATCAGGCTTACCGGGATAGACTTTACGCATTTCGACTGGTTTGGTGGAGAAACCCTTTGGTTAACCGTCATCGAGTTGGTAACGCGCATTAATAGATATTGCCGATTCAATGTTTAGTCTGAGAAAATGCAATTCTTGACTGATTTTTTAATCCGACCTGGAGTAGAACATGTCCTCTCGTAAAGAGCTTGCGAACGCTATTCGCGCACTTAGTATGGATGCCGTGCAGAAAGCAAAATCTGGCCACCCTGGTGCCCCAATGGGCATGGCGGACATCGCCGAAGTGTTATGGCGCGACTACCTGAACCATAACCCGACCAACCCACACTGGGCAGACCGCGACCGCTTCGTGCTGTCTAACGGCCACGGTTCTATGCTGATTTACAGCCTGCTGCACCTCACTGGTTACGCGCTGCCAATCAAAGAACTGGAAAACTTCCGTCAACTGCATTCTAAAACTCCAGGTCACCCAGAATACGGCTACACCCCAGGTGTTGAAACCACCACGGGCCCATTGGGTCAGGGTATTGCTAACGCCGTAGGTTTTGCTATCGCAGAACGTACGCTGGCTGCACAGTTCAATAAACCAGGCCACGACATCGTTGACCACCACACCTACGCGTTCCTGGGTGACGGTTGTATGATGGAAGGTATCTCTCACGAAGCCTGTTCACTGGCTGGCACCATGAAACTCGGCAAACTGACCGCGTTTTATGATGACAACGGTATCTCTATCGACGGCCACGTAGAAGGCTGGTTCACCGACGATACGGCTGCTCGTTTTGAAGCCTACGGCTGGCACGTTGTGCGCGGTGTTGATGGTCACAATGCTGATTCCATCAAAGCGGCTATCGAAGACGCCCGTAAAGTAACCGACAAACCTTCCCTGTTGATGTGCAAAACCATCATCGGTTTCGGTTCGCCAAACAAAGCCGGTACTCACGATTGCCACGGCGCACCGTTGGGTGATGCTGAGATCGCCGCAACTCGCGAAGCGCTGGGCTGGAAATACGCGCCGTTTGAAATCCCACAGGATATCTACGCACAGTGGGATGCGAAAGAAGCAGGCAAAGCGAAAGAAGCGGCATGGGATGAGAAATTTGCCGCCTATGCAAAAGCCTTCCCTGAGCTGGCTGCTGAGTTCAAACGCCGTGTGAACGGTGAACTGCCTGCCACCTGGAAAGCTGACGCCAAGAAATTCGTTGAGCACCTGCAGGCTAACCCGGCGAACATCGCCAGCCGTAAAGCGTCACAAAACGCGCTGGAAGCCTTCGGTAAAGTGTTGCCTGAATTCCTCGGCGGCTCTGCTGACCTGGCACCAAGCAACCTGACCATGTGGTCTGGCTCTAAAGCGTTGAACGACGACGCTGCGGGTAACTACATCCATTACGGCGTGCGTGAATTCGGCATGACCGCCATCACCAACGGTATCGCGCTGCACGGCGGTTTCCTGCCGTACTCTGCCACCTTCCTGATGTTTGTAGAATACGCGCGTAACGCGGTACGTATGGCGGCGCTGATGAAACTGCGCAACGTGTTCGTTTACACCCACGACTCTATTGGTCTGGGCGAAGACGGCCCGACGCACCAGCCGGTTGAGCAAATCGCCAGCCTGCGCGTCACGCCAAACATGAGCACCTGGCGTCCTGCTGACCAGGTAGAATCAGCGATTGCCTGGCAGTACGGTATCGAGCGCAACGACGGCCCGACCACGCTGATTTTCTCTCGTCAGAACCTGACCCAGCAGCCACGTACCGCTGAGCAACTGGCGAACGTGTACCGCGGTGGTTATATTCTGAAAGATTCAGAAGGCACCCCGGACGTTATCCTGATTGCGACCGGTTCAGAAGTGGGTATCACTGTTGAAGCCGCTGACAAACTGGCCGCTGCGGGCACCAAAGTGCGCGTGGTGTCTATGCCGTCTACCGACGCTTTCGACAAACAAGACGCCGCTTACCGCGAGTCTGTGCTGCCAGCAGCCGTGACTGCTCGCGTGGCGATTGAAGCGGGTATCGCTGATGCATGGTACAAATACGTTGGCCTGAATGGTGCCATCATTGGGATGACCACCTTCGGTGAGTCGGCGCCTGCGGAGCTGCTGTTCGAAGAGTTCGGTTTCACCGTAGAGAATATTGTTGCTAAGGCGCAAGGCTTACTGAAATAAGTTTCGCGTTTCACGCACGTTAAAAATGCCTGGTCAGAGAATGCTGACCGGGCATTTTTTTTAACGCTTTTGCGAAGCGTTGATATCGCTATTTAAAACCGGAACGGTGTAATGTTCGGTTGAGGAAGCAATGACCGTTGCTTTAGCGGTTTTTAAAATCAGAACAGTGTAATTTTCGGTTCTTCAAATGTAGTGTTCAATGTAGCTTCATAGACCGAACCGCCGAAAGGAGGCTGGCCGCCCCCTTTGCGAATCCCGGGCCTTTTCAAACTTTTATATCGAGTCCAGCGGAGGCCATGTTTCAGGGGGCTTCCGTTATAGCGCAAATGCCAGCCCTCCGGGCTTCCCGCCTGCGGGTTCAAGCCAACGATAATTCCATTGTCTTTCACCACTCCGACGGTGGCATTTTGAGTGCGCTTAGCGGCTTTTAAGGTCAAAGGCAGAAGCAGTTTTTGACGTTAAAAAAGCCTGGTGGCGCACTCAAAATTTCACTGACGAGTGGTGGAGAGACGGCAAAGCTGGCTCGAACCCGAAGGAAGGCATGGCGGAGCCATGAAATTTGCGCCTGTCGCTGTGGCACCTGAAACATAGCCTAATTGGAATGAGATATAACACCATGAAAAGGCGCAGGATTGTAAAGGAACGCGCCTTCGTTCCTTTACTCGGTTTAGGCTGCACGGCAGCATTGAACGCCGTACTTCGGAAACCGAAAAATCACCGTACTGGTTTTAAAAACCGCCAAAGCAACGGTCATTGCTTCCTCAACCGAACATTACACCGTTCTAGTTTTACAAAACCGCTAAAGCACGGTTATTGCTTCCCCACTGAAATACTCACCGCTCTGGTTTTAAAAACAGTTTTCCCTGGTTTTCCAAAACCAGCTCCCCTGATAAAGGCTTATCACTTTTGGTGATAGATTTTATCGCTAAAACCACTTAGTCATTTTGGTTATTTAATATTTCCATCACTTATTTAATTGTTATCATTTGGCTGGTTAACCTTACAAACTCTCCGCCTCTTTTTCCGGGCTGACACTGGCTTAAGCAACAAGGGAATTCGTACCGCGATGACGATTCAGGCACCACCTACATCTCTACTCCCGCTTACTCCGGAGCAATTAGCCCGGTTGCAGGCGACAATTGGTGAATATTCACCAACCCAATTAGCTTGGCTTTCCGGTTATTTTTGGGGAATGGTTAATCAACAGCCTGGCGCAGTCGCCGTTCCCGTAGCGGCTCCGGCCCCGGTTGCGGCCTCTATTACGCTAATTTCTGCTTCGCAGACCGGAAATGCACGTCGCGTGGCGGAGCTATTACGTGATGATTTAATTGAAGCCAAACTTAACGTCACTTTGGTGAACGCTGGTGATTACAAATTTAAGCAGATAGCTCAAGAGAAACTGCTGATTGTCGTGGCGTCAACGCAAGGGGAAGGCGAACCGGCAGAAGAAGCCGTCGCGCTGCATAAATTCCTACAATCGAAGAAAGCGCCACAGTTGAAAGATACCGCCTTTGCGGTGTTTGCGCTGGGCGATACGTCTTATGACTATTTCTGCCAGTCCGGCAAAGATTTTGATACCCGTTTGGGTGAGCTGGGCGCAGAGCGTTTGCTGGATCGCGTCGATGCCGATGTTGATTACCAAGAGCTGGCGCAAGAGTGGCGTAATAAACTGGTTGAGACGCTGAAAAAACGCGTGCCTACTGATGCACCAGCGACCATTGCCGCAACGCAGGCGGGCAGTGTTGATCAGCTTGATAGCTCGCCTTACAGCAAAGAGCAGCCACTGACGGCGTTGTTGTCGGTGAATCAGAAAATTACTGGGCGTAACTCAGACAAAGACGTGCGCCATATCGAAATCGATCTGGGTGATTCTGGCTTACGTTACCAGCCAGGCGATGCGCTGGGTATTTGGTATGAAAACGATCCGGCATTAGTCAAAGAATTAGTCGAACTGCTGTGGCTGAAAGGCGATGAGCAGGTCGAATTGCAGGGTAAAAAATACTCGTTGAATGAGGCGTTACAGCATCATATCGAGCTGACGCAAAATACCACGGTTATTGTTAACCAGTACGCCGCGCTATCGCGTGACGACGAACTTCTGACTCTGGTCGAAGATAAAAGCGCGTTGCAGCACTATGCGCATAATACGCCGCTGGTAGATATGGTGCGTCAGGCTCCGGTTGAGCTGGAAGCGCAACAACTTGTCGACCTGCTGCGTTCTTTGACGCCGCGCCTTTATTCGATTGCCTCTTCACAGGCTGAGAATGAAAACGAAGTGCACATTACCGTCGGCGTCGTGCGTTATGACATTGATGGACGCGCGCGTACCGGTGGTGCATCGGGTTATCTGGCCGATCGCTTAGAAACTGATGGTGAAGTACGAGTGTTCATTGAACACAATGACAACTTCCGCCTGCCGACTAATCCCGATGCGCCGGTGATTATGATTGGGCCGGGCACCGGTATTGCGCCGTTCCGTGCCTTTATCCAGCAGCGCGATAACGATGGCGCTAGCGGCAAAAACTGGCTGTTCTTTGGCAATCCACACTTTACCGATGATTTCCTCTATCAGGTTGAGTGGCAGCGTTATGTCAAAGATGGCTTACTGACCCATATCGATTTAGCCTGGTCACGCGATCAGGCACAGAAAGTCTACGTACAGGACAAACTGCGAGAGAAGGGCGCTGAAGTATGGCGCTGGCTGCAAGAAGGCGCGCACGTTTATGTCTGTGGTGATGCTAATCGCATGGCGAAAGACGTTGAACAGGCTTTACTGGATATTATTGCCGAACATGGCGCGATGGATTTAGAAGCCGCCGACGAATTCCTCAGTGAACTGCGTCTCGATCGCCGCTATCAGCGGGATGTGTATTAATGACTACGAATAATGAGCTTATGAGCGAAAAACACCCCGGACCTTTAGTGGTCGAAGGCAAGCTATCGGACGCTGAGCGTTTAAAAAAGCAGAGTAACTATCTGCGCGGCACCATTCGTGAGGATCTTAGCGACGGTCTGACCGGTGGTTTTACCGGCGATAACTTCTTGCTGATCCGTTTCCACGGTATGTACCAGCAGGATGACCGTGATATTCGTGCTGAACGTGCCGAACAGAAGCTGGAGCCTCGTCATGCAATGATGCTGCGCTGCCGCTTGCCGGGCGGTGTCATGACGCCAGAGCAGTGGCTGGGTATCGATAAATTCGCGGCTGAAAGTACTCTGTACGGCAGTATTCGTATTACTAACCGTCAGACTTTCCAGTTCCACGGTATTCTCAAGCCGAACGTTAAGCCGGTTCACCAATTGCTCAATAAACTGGGGCTGGATGCGCTGGCAACGGCTAATGATGTTAACCGTAACGTGCTGTGTACCTCTAACCCGGTAGAATCCGAGCTGCATCAGGAAGCTTACCAATGGGCGAAAAAGATCTCTGAACATCTGCTGCCGCGCACTCGTGCCTATGCGGAAGTGTGGCTGGATCAAGAGAAAGTCGAAACCACCGATGAAGAGCCTATTCTTGGGGCGACCTATCTGCCGCGTAAGTTTAAAACCACGGTAGTGATCCCACCGCAGAACGACGTCGATTTGCACGCCAATGACCTCAACTTTGTGGCCATTGCCGACAATGGCAAACTGGTTGGTTTTAACGTATTGGTTGGCGGTGGCTTGTCTATTGCTCACGGTGATAAAGCCACCTATGCGCGTACGGCCAGCGAGCTGGGCTATATTCCGTTGGAACATACGCTGGCAGTCGCTGAAGCAGTTGTCACCACGCAGCGCGATTGGGGTAACCGTACCGATCGTAAAAATGCCAAAACCAAATACACGCTGGAACGCGTGGGCGTTGAGACTTTTAAAGCCGAAGTTGAAAAGCGTGCCGGTATTGGTTTTGAAAACGTGCGTCCTTATGAATTTACCGGCCGTGGCGATCGCATCGGCTGGGTAAAAGGCATCGATAAGCAATGGCATCTGACGCTGTTTATCGAAAATGGGCGTATTCTGGATTATCCGGGCCGTCCGTTGAAAACCGGGCTGGCCGAAATTGCCCGCGTTCACCAAGGCGATTTCCGCCTTACCGCCAATCAGAACCTGATTGTGGCGGGTGTAAATGAAAACGATAAAGCTGTTATTGAACAACTGGCTCGCGATCACGGCTTGATTGATGATGGCTTGACCGAGCAACGTAAGAATTCGATGGCCTGTGTTTCTTACCCAACTTGCCCGCTGGCGATGGCTGAAGCCGAGCGCTTCTTGCCGGAATTCGTCACCAAAGTTGAAGGCATCATGCATCAACATGGCGTAGGTAATGAGCATATTGTCTTGCGTGTTACCGGTTGCCCGAACGGTTGCGGCCGTGCGTTGCTGGCAGAAATTGGTTTAGTGGGCAAAGCGCTAAATCGCTATAACCTGCATCTGGGCGGCAACCGCGCAGGTACGCGTATTCCACGCATGTACCGTGAAAACATTAGCTCTGAAGAGATCCTGACGGTTATCGACGAACTGGTCGGACGCTGGGCCAAAGAGCGGGAAGCGGGCGAAGGCTTCGGCGATTATGTGATCCGCGCTGGCATCATTAAGCCGGTGCTTGATCCAGCCCGCGATTTCTACGACTGACAGGAGGCGATATGAGTGTTCTCTCTCTAGCAGAATTGAATGCGTTACCTAAGTCCGCTCAGGCACTGGCCTTGGCGGAAGTAAACGGACAGCTGGAAAAGCTTTCTGCGCAAGAGCGCGTAAGCTGGGCGCTGGAAAATCTGCCGGGCGAGTTCACTTTATCGTCCAGTTTTGGTATTCAGGCGGCGGTTTGCCTGCATTTGGTGACGCGCCAGAAAGCCGATATCCCGGTGATCCTTACCGACACCGGTTATCTGTTCCCGGAAACTTACCAGTTTATCGATGCGCTGACCGAACAGCTCAACCTGAACTTGCAGGTTTTCCAAGCGGCCCAATCGCCAGCCTGGCAGGAAGCGCGCTACGGAAAACTGTGGGAGCAGGGCGTGGAAGGTATCGAGCGCTATAACCAGATCAACAAGGTTGAACCGATGAACAGGGCATTGGAAACGCTGGGTGCACAAACCTGGTTCGCGGGTTTACGCCGCGAGCAGTCTGGTAGCCGGGCCAATCTACCCGTTTTGGCCGTGCAGCGCGGCGTGTTTAAGATCCTGCCGATCATTGACTGGGATAACCGTCAGATCTTCCAATACTTGAAAGAGCACGGTTTAAGCTACCACCCGCTATGGGATCAAGGTTACTTGTCGGTAGGTGATACGCACACAACGCGTAAATGGGAAGAAGGGATGAGCGAAGAAGAAACGCGCTTCTTCGGCCTTAAACGCGAATGTGGTCTGCACGAAGGTTAATGAGGAAAGATTGATAAACTCAAACGGGCGCAGATAAAAATGCGCCCGTTTTTTATGGAAGTGTTTGGTTTTTGACCTTGCGGGGCAGGTCCGGTTAATGAGGGACCGAACCTGCGCAACGTTGATAGAGTTTGCCTCATCCCCACGAAGCGATGACTCGCAGTCATCACCCTGTTAACTGCGCTGTACGCTGCTCGGATTGGCTAGCTCTTGCAGCAATGGCAGCAAGATTTTCACACTGTCGCTTGAACGCTTGGCAATGCGCCCGGGCAAGTAACGGTCAAGATACTGCAAATTATCCAGTTGCCCCTGTTTACGGCTGGTGCCTTCAGGGAAATGTGTACTGATGGCGCGCTGCTGCTTGCCGTCTTTATTGCCTTGCGTCCAATCACTGGCAGATACCAGCAGCAGGGGAATATTGGCATCATCGAGCGGCTGTAAGTCTCCATCGCTATTGGCTGTCGCAGGACTGCTTGCGGCTGGAATCTCTAATCGCTGAGCCAGTGCCAGCGCGCGGTTGCGCGAGAGCTTGGTCACTTCAGCCGAGGTATGTGCACCGCTATTGAAATAGAGTCGTTCACCAACAATCAATGAGTTGAGATTGACCACTAAAAGCGTATTTTTTCGCTCTTCCGGCGTCATGTTATCGACAAAATCTTTGGCGCCTTGCGACCCGGTTTGCTCGGCACTAAGTGCAACGAAACGTAGGCTGTAATGCGTCGGCACATTACTCATACGCTGCGCCAGTTCAAGCATGACACCTACGCCAGAGGCGTTGTCGTCAACGCCTTGTAATGTTAATCCGCCAAGATTATGGTTGGCGTCATTATCACTGAGCGGCATATAGGTATCAAAATGGGCCATGACCACAATTTGTTGAGGAACTTCGCCTGCATGCAGTGCGTTCACTGAGGTAGCATTAATGTTCTGCCAAGACTGTTTGCCATTCTCACTGGTGTAAATGTAGCGCGTCTTAAAGCTGTGCAGACTGCTCTGATAACCCATTTGGCTGAAATGTTGAGTCAGATAATCAGCAGCGATAAGTTCGGCAGGACTGCCCGCCATGCGACCCGGGAAATAAGTGGCAATGTGGCGTGTTTGCCAGGCGGCAATTTTGCCTAAATGTGCATCAAGTTTTGGTTCAGCTGCTTGTGCGGCACATAGGCCTAAACATGTCAGGCTGATTAGGGCTGTCCTTATGTGTCGGAGGGAAAACATATCTGGCTGTCCTTAATGGCAAGTCGTCACAATTACAAGCATCACAGTATGCGATTGTGAGCCAGATTAGACAATTTCCGGCGTTCTCAAAAGTGGTGCTTTTTGTGCCATTTGTAGAGAAAACGGCGACTTGCGGGCAATGCCAAGCGCGTTTAGATTTATTATTCCGGTCTATATTCCAAAATAGAACTATTCATTCCATTTAGTCATTTCATTCGCAACAACCCCACGCCGTATAGTTTGGTTATTGATTTGTGACAGTAATGAAAGGTTCTCGTGGACTATCTACCCTTATTTGCCGACCTGAAAAAACGGCCTGTGTTGGTCGTCGGTGGCGGTGATGTTGCCGCACGCAAAATAGACCTGCTTCTGCGGGCGGGGGCTGAGGTGAGAATAGCCGCACAGACGCTCTCCCCTGAAGTTGAACAACGCCATCAGGCTGGAGAGGTTATCTGGCTGGCGAGAGAGTTTCGTGCTGAACAACTTGACGATGTTTTTCTGGTCATTGCCGCAACTGATGATGCTGCGCTTAATAGCGACGTGTTTGAACAGGCCAATCAACGTTGTGTATTGGCGAATGTGGTTGATGATCAACCTAAATGCTCCTTTATCTTTCCCTCTATTGTCGACCGCTCACCACTTGTTGTTGCCATCTCGTCTAGTGGTCAGGCGCCAGTTTTAGCGCGCCTGCTGCGTGAAAAACTCGAAACGCTGCTACCCGCCAGCCTTGGCAAAATGGCCGAGATTGCCGGTGAATGGCGTGGGCGTGTTAAAGAGCGCTTTAAATCGATGTCGGCGCGCCGTCGCTTCTGGGAACAAACATTCAATGGACCTTTTGCATCGCTTACCGCTGCGGGACAACTCGCACAAGCCGAAGAAGTGTTGCAGCAGCAACTTGATAATCCAGAAGTCAGCTCGCAGAACGGCGAAGTGATACTGGTTGGGGCCGGGCCGGGTGATGCAGGATTGCTCACATTGCGTGGCTTGCAGGTGATGCAACAAGCCGATGTAGTGCTTTATGACTACTTGGTTAGCGAAGAAGTGCTTGATTTGGTCCGCCGCGACGCTGAGAAAATCTGTGTAGGTAAACGTGGCGGTGGCTCTTCTGTCGCACAAGATGAGATTAACCGTCTGCTGGTGGAGTTCGCTTTACAGGGCAAGAAAGTCGTACGCCTGAAAGGCGGCGATCCCTTTATTTTTGGTCGCGGTGGTGAAGAGCTACAGGCTGCTGCCGCTGCGGGTATTCCTTTCCAAGTGGTGCCGGGTGTGACTGCGGCTGCCGGAGCAACGGCTTATGCCGGTATTCCACTGACGCATCGTGATTATGCGCAGAGCGTAATGTTTGTTACCGGTCAGGCTCGTCCCGATGGCGATACGCTGGAGTGGGCGACGTTGGCAAAAGGTCAGCAAACCCTGGCGATTTATATGGGGGCAATGAAAGCCGGAGAGATTGGCCAACAGCTGATCGCTCACGGTCGCTCCGCACAGACGCCGGTTGCGGTAATTGGTCGAGGCACTCGACAAGATCAGCAAGTCTTCACCGGTACGCTAGAGAATATTGAACAATTGGCTCAACAGGCACCAACGCCAGCGCTGCTGGTAGTGGGCGAGGTCGTTGCGCTTCATCAACAACTTGCCTGGTTCGGGCATCAACCTCAAACCGAGGGCGTTCAACGTCCGTCGGTGGTGAATTTGGCTTAAGGAACTGATATGGACGAAAAACGACTCACTCATTTGCGGCAATTGGAGGCGGAAAGCATTCATATCATCCGTGAAGTTGCGGCTGAATTCGCCAACCCAGTGATGATGTATTCCATTGGTAAAGACTCCTCAGTGATGCTGCATTTGGCACGCAAGGCTTTCTTCCCTGGTACGCTGCCATTCCCGCTGTTGCACGTTGATACCGGCTGGAAATTCCGCGAGATGTATGAATTTCGCGATCGCACGGCGAAAAACTACGGTTTTGAGCTGCTAGTGCATAAGAATCCAGAAGGTGTCGCAATGGATATCAATCCGTTTGTGCATGGCAGTGCCAAACATACCGATATCATGAAAACAGAAGGGCTGAAGCAGGCGCTGAATAAATATGGCTTTGATGCTGCCTTTGGTGGCGCGCGTCGTGACGAAGAGAAATCTCGCGCTAAAGAGCGTATTTATTCGTTCCGTGACCGCTTCCACCGTTGGGATCCTAAAAACCAACGCCCTGAACTATGGCACAACTACAACGGCCAAATTAACAAGGGTGAAAGCATTCGTGTTTTCCCGTTATCTAACTGGACCGAGCTGGATATCTGGCAATACATCTATCTGGAAAATATTGAGATTGTTCCTTTGTACCTTGCCGCACCGCGTCCTGTATTAGAGCGTGATGGCATGTTGCTGATGGTGGACGACGATCGCATTGATCTGCAACCCGGTGAAGTTATTGAGCAAAAAATGGTGCGTTTCCGTACGCTAGGCTGCTGGCCGCTGACTGGGGCTGTGGAATCTGAAGCTCAAACGCTGCCGGAGATCATTGAGGAGATGCTGGTATCGACCACCAGTGAACGCCAAGGCCGGGCCATTGACCGCGATCAGGCCGGATCGATGGAACTCAAAAAGCGCCAAGGTTATTTCTAAGGAAACGTCACTATGAACAATGCAATTGCCCAACAAATCGCTGAGCAGGGTGGCGTCGAAGCTTATCTGCATGCTCAACAACATAAAAGTCTGCTGCGTTTCTTGACCTGCGGCAGCGTTGACGACGGTAAAAGTACCCTGATTGGCCGCTTGTTACACGATACGCGCCAAATCTATGAAGATCAGCTCTCTTCACTGCATAACGATAGCAAACGTCACGGTACTCAAGGTGAGAAGATCGACCTGGCCTTACTGGTTGACGGCCTGCAGGCTGAGCGGGAACAGGGCATTACGATTGATGTGGCCTACCGCTATTTCTCGACTGAAAAACGCAAATTTATTATTGCTGATACGCCAGGGCACGAGCAGTACACCCGTAATATGGCAACCGGTGCCTCAACCTGTGATTTGGCTATTTTGTTGATCGATGCGCGTAAAGGCGTATTGGATCAAACTCGCCGCCACAGCTTTATCGCTACGTTGCTCGGCATTCGTCATCTGGTGGTTGCCGTCAACAAGATGGATCTGGTTGATTACAGCGAAACAGTATTTGAGCAGTTCAAGCAAGATTATCTGGATTTTGCTCAGCAACTGCCGACCGACCTCGATATCAAATTTGTGCCGTTGTCGGCGCTGGAAGGCGACAACGTGGCAACGCCAAGTGAGAAAATGGCGTGGTATCAAGGCCCGACACTGCTCGATGTGCTGGAAACCGTCAACGTCATTAATGTACGTGAACAACAGCCGATGCGTTTCCCGGTGCAATACGTTAACCGTCCAAATCTCGACTTCCGCGGCTATGCCGGTACGCTGGCTTCCGGTTCTGTGCGGGTTGGGCAAAAAGTTAAAGTGCTGCCGTCTGGTGTTGAATCGACCATTGCGCGTATTGTTACCTTCGATGGCGACTTACAACAAGCCTGGGCCGGTGATGCTATTACGTTGGTATTAAACTCCGAAGTTGATATCAGCCGTGGTGATACGCTGGTGGATGCGGCTGAAACAGTAAAAGCGGTCAGAAATGCCAAAGTTGATGTGGTATGGATGGCTGAGCAGCCGCTGAGCGTTGGTTTGAGCTATGACATCAAAGTCGGCGGCAAGAAAGCACGTGCCCGGGTAGAAAATATCGAATACCAGGTTGAGATCAACTCGCTGACTCAACGAGTGGCTGAAAACCTACCGTTGAATGGTATAGGTCTGGTTGAACTGGCCTTTGATGAGCCTTTACTGCTCGATAACTACCAGCAGAATGCGGTGACCGGTGGACTGATCTTTATCGATCGTCTGAGCAACGTCACTGTTGGTGCTGGGTTGGTGCGTGAAGCGTTGGAAGAGGTGTATCAAGAGCAAGATAAATACAGTGCGTTTGAGCTGGAGCTAAACGGTTTGATTCGCCGCCATTTCCCGCACTGGGGTGCGCGTGATTTGCTGGGAGGCAAATAAGATGGCCTTGCAGGACGAAAATATCGTCTGGCATCCGCACGCGATAACGCGTGCGGATCGCGAAACACAGCATGGTCATCAAGGCGTTGTGCTGTGGTTTACCGGGCTATCTGGCTCGGGAAAATCGACACTGGCGGGCGCACTGGAACAGGCACTTTTCAGTTTGGGTGTAAGCACATATTTATTAGATGGCGATAATGTGCGTCATGGTTTGTGCCGTGATTTGAGTTTTTCTGACGAAGATCGCCGTGAAAATATTCGTCGTGTAGGTGAAGTGGCCAAACTGATGGTCGATGCCGGGCTGGTGGTGCTGACTGCTTTTATCTCTCCGCATAAAGTTGAGCGTGAAATGGTCAGAGCTCAGCTTGCTGAAGGTCAGTTTATCGAGATCTTTGTTGATACACCTTTAGAGACTTGTGAAGCGCGAGATCCTAAAGGGTTATACAAAAAAGCTCGAGCGGGTGAATTGAAGAATTTCACCGGTATTGATTCTATTTATCAAGCCCCAGAAAAGCCTGAAATCCATATAGATGGCGAACAATTAGTAACACATTTAGTCCCCCAATTATTAGCTGTACTGCGCCAGCGCGCTATTATCAATCCCTAAATGTGCTCGGCTATACCCGATAAATTTTAAGATGCAGGCAGGCGACAATTGAATGTCGTTAATAAGCCTGCAGCTTGAAGTATTAAGGTATAGATGTGCCGATGACACTTGAAGTATAAGGGGATGATTTATGCAGATATCATTAAACAGGATCTTAAACCGCACCGGGCATGGCGGGAGGGCGGCTAGCGATAAAGAAGAGCCTTCTTACTCGTTGCTAGGCGGCACGACAGGCTTTGTTTTCTATTGGCTTGCTTTGGCGTTGCCGTTTGTCGTTTATGGCTCCAATACGCTGTTTTTCCTCTTGTATACCTGGCCATTTTTCCTGGCGCTGTTGCCTATCTCTGTGCTGATAGGCGTTGGCGTTAGCATGCTGTGTCGAGGCAACTTATGGAAAACAGCCTTGCTGACAGGATTGTTGGTTGTGGCGATGTTCTGGGCCGTCTTCTCTTTTCTGACGGGGTGGTAGTTTTTCATTCGATACTCATTTTCCGACTGGATATGAGTTTCGTTTCGGCTAGTTCAAATATCTTAACCACCGTGTTTTCCGGCCACTAAAGTCTGCATTACTGTAAATCCTTGTGTCATTATCTGCCTTATTCTCACTTTGATTCCTAATCTCTGCTGCATTTTCCCCTTCATAGTGGAGTCAAAGGCAAAGTTGTGGGATGATTGAGCGGCTTTTTTAGGGGGCGGGATGGGCAAACTAACGCTGCTATTATTAATAATTCTTGGCTGGCTCCAGTATTCACTGTGGCTAGGGAAGAATGGTATTCACGATTATGTCCGTGTGAACGATGACGTACAGGTGCAACAAGCCAATAACGTCAAACTCAAATCACGGAACGATCAGCTATTTGCAGAAATTGATGATCTGAATGGCGGTCAGGAAGCGATCGAGGAACGCGCACGTAATGAACTTGGCATGATTAAGCCAGGTGAGTCGTTCTATCGTCTGGTGCCAGATCAAAACAAACGCAATTCGACGGTCACGCAAGTTAAGCAAAATAACAATCCATGAGTCATACAGTCCATGAGTCACACCGTCGCCTCCTTCCAGAGATCGTCGCGGTAATCCCAGCAGCCGGTATCGGCAGCCGCATGCAAAGTGAGTTTCCCAAGCAATATCTTGCTATCGGTGGGAAAACCCTGCTTGAACATGCGGTACATGCGCTATTGCGCAGTCCGCAAATTCACAAAGTTATTATCGCAATCAGTCCACATGACCAATGGTTTGCAACCTTACCCTTGGCGGATGATCCGCGTATTCAAACGGTGATTGGCGGTAGCCAGCGTGCTGAGTCGGTAATGGCAGGTTTACAACAAGCAGGGGAGGCGCAATGGGTGCTGGTGCACGACGCCGCGCGCCCTTGTTTGCACCATGATGATTTAAACCGCTTGTTGGCTTTGGCGCAGGATAGCGACATTGGCGGTATTCTGGCGGCACCGGTTCGCGACACCATGAAACGCGGTGAGCCCGGCGTTGAGGCCATCGCCTGTACTGTTGACAGAGAAAACTTGTGGCACGCGCTAACGCCGCAGTTTTTCCCGCGAGCTTTGCTAACAAGCTGTCTGCAACGTGCGCTGGATGAAGGTGCCAATGTGACGGATGAGGCTTCAGCGCTCGAATATTGTGGTTTCCATCCAGTATTAGTCGCTGGCCGGGCTGATAATATTAAAGTGACTCGCCCTGAAGACTTGGCTCTGGCTGCGTTTTATCTCACCCAGTTAGACCAAATAATCTAATTTTTAACCAAATGAGAACAACAGGAGAACGCATAATGCGTATCGGTCACGGTTTTGATGTACATAAATTTGGCGGAGAAGGCCCGCTGGTGATCGGCGGTGTGCGTATTCCTTATCCACAAGGCTTACTGGCTCACTCTGATGGTGACGTTGCGCTGCATGCGGCGACGGATGCGCTGCTTGGCGCGGCAGCATTAGGCGATATTGGCAAGTTGTTCCCTGACACCGATCCTGCTTTCAAAGGTGCGGATAGTCGTGAGTTGCTGCGTGAAGCTTATCGTCGCATCTGCGATAAGGGCTATCGCTTAGGTAATTTAGATATCACTATTATTGCGCAGGCACCGAAAATGGCGCCACATATCCCACAAATGCGTGTTTTCCTTGCAGAAGATCTGCAATGCCATATGGATGATGTGAACGTTAAAGCGACCACGACCGAACAACTCGGTTTTACCGGCCGTGGCGAAGGTATTGCCTGCGAAGCTGTCGCGTTACTCGTCAAGGTTTGATGCAATGGATATGAATAAACTCACCTGGTTGCATGGAGAACCTGCATCCAGTGGCGTGTTAAAAGCTACCCCTGAAGATTTTCTGGTTGAAGAAGATCTCGGCTTTGAGCCGGATGGCGAAGGTGAGCACCTGTTAGTCCGCATCCGTAAAACCGGGTGTAATACCCAGTTTGTTGCCGATAGTTTGGCGCGTTTTGCGGGTATTGCTGCTCGTTCTGTCAGCTACGCCGGTCTGAAAGATCGCCATGCGGTAACGGAGCAGTGGTTCTGCCTGCATTTGCCGGGGAAAGAAAATCCCGATTTTAGCCGTTTTGAGTTGGAAGGCTGCGAAGTCGTGCGTTTTGCTCGCCATCTGAGAAAAATGCGTATCGGTACACTTAAAGGCAACTCTTTTACCTTGGTGTTGCGTCAGCTAAGCGATATCAGCGATGTAGAAGCACGTCTGCAAAAAATTGTCGTGCAGGGCGTGCCGAACTATTTTGGCGTACAGCGTTTTGGCCGCGGCGGAAACAATCTGGTGCAAGCCAAGCGTTGGGCGAACAACGATATCCGTGTCAAAGAACGCCCTAAACGCAGTTTTTATCTGTCAGCCAGTCGTAGCGCGCTGTTTAATTTGATTAGTAGCCAGCGATTAGCTGAGCATGGCGATAAACAGGTCATGTTAGGTGATGCATTGCAACTGAGCGGTCGCGGCAGTTGGTTTGTCGCCAAAGCAGAAGAAATGGCGTCAGTGCAAGAGCGAGTGCTCAGTGGTGAACTGCTGGTGACAGCGCCATTACCTGGTGATGGCCCGCTGGGAACGCAAGAAGAGGCCGAGGCCTTTGAGCTGAGTTGCATCGCTGACCAAACCGAATTGATGTCGCTACTCAAGCGTGAGCGTGTAGAACCTGCGCGCCGGGCCATGATGTTGCAACCGCAACACCTTGGCTGGTCAAGATTGGATGAGACGACGCTGAAACTGCAGTTCTGGTTACCGGCCGGCAGCTTCGCGACCAGCGTAGTGCGCGAGTTGATGCGCCAGGGCGATATCGAAGCTGATATCTCCGAGTAACTGCAGTCAACAACCCTATAACTTGAAGTATGACGGGTATACATCGGTATTTGGCGGTAGAAACCTTGGCAACAGAGGTTATAATCCACTAATTAGCCTTGCGAATGAGGCAGTATGCCGCGCATTCAATATTAAGTTGTATCTGCTATTTGGTCTGATTATCAGTTTAGTCAAACAACCATTTGGTCGAGAACACGAGCAGGCGCAGGATTAAGCGTAAATAAAACCAAGGGCGGCAGTTTACATGCGCATATTGCTGAGATATGCGCATTCTTGTTTCATGTAGTCTCATGTCATATCACCCATCAATCACCCCGCCTTTAAATTCAAACAGTCAATCTCATGTTGTCTCATGTTGTTTATTGACAGCTCACAAAAAACAGGACAACGTACAGGACAACGTTAATTCTCAGATGGCTTGTCCGGCATGGCTCTTACAGACACGAAAATAAAAAACGCAAAACCCCAAGATAAACCCTACACACTTCAAGATGGCAACGGCCTCTATTTGGAGGTTAGGCCCACGGGGTCAAAATTTTGGCGTTACAGGTTCTGGCTAACTCCGACGAAAGATAGTCGTTACACGATCGGCGAGTACCCATCCGTGTCTCTTTCTGACGCAAGAAGGGGAAGGGAGTGGGCTAGAGAGCAAGTAAAGCTTGGGTTTAATCCGACGGATGTAAGAAAGAAAGAGAAGCTTAGCAACATAGCGGAAGCATCAAACACTTTTGAATTAGTCGCAAAAGAGTGGATAGAAAAGAAGAGGCCAAACTGGACGGCTGGAACTCGCGTTCAGGTGGAAACTTTTTTAAAAGTAAACTGTTATCCGGCATTTGGCAAAAAACCGATTCGTGATGTTACCTCTCATGAGATACTCTTTGTGCTCCAGTCGATGGAAAGGCGCGGATCAGCATCTTCAGCTTTAAAGGTGAGGCAGTGGTGCTCTGCCATATTCTGTTATGCCGTATCGACACTAAGAGCTGAATCTGACCCCGCCGCCGCGCTGAAAGGGGCAATAATACAACCCAAAACCAAGAACTCTCGCTGCTTAACACATGATGAGCTGCGGCAGTATTTCAATGCCCTTGCTGATTATTCTGGATTCCCGCAGACTAAAATAACCCTGCTTCTCCTTCCGTTCTTGTTTCTTCGACAGGGAGAATTGAGGAATGGCCTTTGGTCAGAGGTAAACTTTGACGAAGCGATATGGGTGATACCTGCAAGTCGCATGAAGATGAGCCGTTCGCACTCAATACCGCTTACTGACACGACATTGAAACTGCTAACTCAATTAAAATCGGTTGTTGGTGATAATGATTTAATGATTCCGAGCATTAAAGATAAAAGAAAGTCGATGAGCAGATCTACTGTGAATCGAGCTATAGAGTATCTGGGCTTTGAAAGAACTCTGATAACTAGTCACGACTTTAGAGCAACGGCATCGACTACTTTATATGAGATGGGATTTCGGCGCGAAGTTATAGAAAAGCAACTGGCACATGCGGAAACTAACCGCGTTGTCGCCGCCTATAATCACGCCGAATATCTAAGGGAGAGAAGGGAAATGATGGAAGTGTATGACGAGTGGCTACGAGGCTTCATGCCTGATTCATTGCTTTGACTCGCTCCTGATATTTTACGATGCTCGACTCAGGCCAGCGAGACATCCTGGCCCCGTTACGGACTGGCTGGTCTATTTCACCGGCTACGACTTTTCTGTATAGCGTAGCCCGGCTAATCCCGAGCGTCTCGCATACGCCTCTTGCTTTCAAAAACTTCTCAACTATTTGCATATTTACCTCTCTTCAAACTGACCATTTAGAACGCCGATAGTCCACAGAAACAGCGGTAAGCTGAATCGCGGTGCAATCGGCGCGTGATGTTTTTTTATGATTGGGCCGGGCAGATGATCAAACGGGGTTTTGGGATTTGCTTGTATTGCTTCGTGTAGCTCTGCGTTGCATTTTCGTGCGGCAGAGCGAAGGGCATTGCGTTCTGCTTCAGATTCAGGAGACATAGTTACTCCAATTTGACACCCGGTATTTTTCCTGCTGCTATTGCATCGTATATTTCACCACAAATTCCTTGCAG
>NZ_JBMOUD010000022.1:0-55274 GCF_049319665.1 Rouxiella sp. Mn2063
TGCGGAGGCCGGATTTGAACCGACGACCTTCGGGTTATGAGCCCGACGAGCTACCAGGCTGCTCCACCCCGCGTCCGTCTACTGCTTATTGCTAGCCTTAAAGGCTTCATCGTTACCGTCAATGCATGCTCAGTGAATAACACATGATTGAATTGGTTGCGGAGGCCGGATTTGAACCGACGACCTTCGGGTTATGAGCCCGACGAGCTACCAGGCTGCTCCACCCCGCGTCCGATGGAGGCGAACTATACTCTGCATTGAATTTGATGCAACCCCTTTTTGTCTCTGAGTAGAGATAAAAGTGTTTATTGCTTTAATTTTATTCATTTTGGTGGTTATTTCCGCCATTTGTTTTGAGTTTATATTTTTGTATAGGGCAATTCCTTTCTGATTAGCCCTTTGTTATCTTTTCCGCCGGTAAAAACCTTATCCGTAAGCAAGAGAGCGCATTAATGAAAGGACGTTTTAGTAAATACCTGCTGGGTGGTCTGCTGATAGCCATATTGGCTGGATGTTCATCGCGGCCTACCGATCGCGGACAGCAGTATAAAGATGGTCGATTGGACAATGCGCTTGAATATGTCAATGAGCCGAATGCTACAGGCAAACCTGTCAATGCTCGTGATTTTGTCGATCAGGTATCTGAGGTGAGATCGGCTTCTTCGGCACTGTATGGTAGAAATAGCAGCACATATAATGCGATTGAGCAGTGGGTTCGCGCTGGTGCAGATACCCGGATGTTGAAACAATACGGCATCAATGCTTATCAGATGGAAGGCGCTGATAATTTTGGTAACGTGCAATTTACGGGTTATTACACACCGGTGGTTCAAGCGCGTTATACCAGACAAGGTGAGTTTCAATATCCTCTCTATCGCATGCCGCCAAAACGTCGCGGTGGACGTTTACCCGATCGCTCCGCTATTTATAATGGTGCTTTAAGCCCAAATCTGGTGATTGCCTGGAGCAACTCGCTGATGGATAACTTCATGATGGAAGTGCAGGGCAGCGGCTATGTCGATTACGGTGATGGTCGCCCACTGACTTTCTTCGGTTATGCTGGCAAGAATGGCCACGCCTATCGTAGCATTGGCAAGGTACTGATCGACCGCGGTGAAGTTGCCCGCGCCGACATGTCGATGCAAGCTATTCGTAATTGGGCCGATAACCATAGCCCTGAGCAGGTGAAAGAGTTGCTGGAACAGAACCCGTCTTACGTGTTCTTCAAGCCAGAACCTTTCACTCCGGTGCGCGGCGCAGCAGCAGTACCTTTGATTGCCAAAGCGTCTGTGGCGTCTGACCGCTCATTGATCCCAACGGGTACCACAATTTTAGCCGAAGTGCCTGAGCTGAATAACCAAGGTAAATTCACGGGTAAATATCATTTGCGCCTGATGGTTGCACTAGACGTTGGTGGCGCAATTAAAGGTCAGCACTTTGATATGTACCAAGGTATTGGTGCTGATGCTGGCCATGCTGCGGGATATTACAATCACTATGGGCGCGTATGGGTATTGAAATCCGCCTCTGCGGCCCAAAATCCATTCCAAAGTTAATATCTACGAGTTATCGAAGCTGGGTGTGGCGAAAACAGTGATGCCCAGCTTCATTCTATTTTTATCAAGAGGTTAGATGGTCATGGCAGCAGGTTACTCCGAAGCTTATCAACAACGCTTTGGCGGCACGGCTCGTTTATACGGTCAGCAGGCGCTGGCATTGTTCTCTTCTGCCCATGTTTGCGTAATAGGCATCGGTGGCGTGGGATCTTGGGCTGCTGAAGCCTTAGCACGTACCGGTATTGGCGCTATCACCCTGATTGATATGGATGATGTGTGTATTACTAATACTAACCGTCAGATCCATGCCTTGAAGGGGAATGTCGGGCAATCGAAAACGGAAATCATGGCTCAGCGTATTCTGGCTATTAATCCTGAATGCCAGGTGACCTGCATCGATGATTTTATCACGCCAGATAACGTGGTTGAGATGCTGAATCGCAACTTCAGCTATGTCATTGATGCGATAGATAGCGTGCGGCCTAAAGCGGCGCTGCTGGCCTATTGCCGACGTTATAAAATCCCGGTAGTGACTACCGGTGGCGCGGGCGGACAAATTGATCCGACGCGAATTGAGGTGGTGGATCTGGCTAAAACGATCCAAGATCCTTTAGCGGCTAAACTGCGTGAAAGGTTAAAAAGTGATTTTGGCGTGGCTAAAAATAGTCAAGGGAAGTTGGGTATCGACTGTGTATTTTCCAGCGAACCGCTGATGTATCCGCAGGCCGATGGATCCGTTTGCGCCTCCCGCGCCACGGCTGAAGGTCCGAAACGAATGGATTGTGCTTCGGGGTTTGGCGCGGCCACGATGGTGACAGCGACCTTTGGCTTTGTCGCTGTCTCACATGTACTGAAGAAGATGATGGCTAAGGCGCAGCGTCAGCAAGACGCGCAATCTGCTTGATGCCTTCTGCTAAGGCATGCAATCCACTGGCGCGGCTGGCACTAAGCTGGTCGCGCAGCTTGAGCTTATCAAACAGCGCTAAAGGTTCGCTGGCTAAAATGGCCTGTGGAGTTTGCCCTTCTACCGTCGTGAGCAACACCGCCAGCAGCCCTTTTACTATCCTGCCTTCGCTATCGCCGTAAAAATGCAGACTGCCGTCTGGGTTGCGTTGATAGCCGAGCCACACCCGATTTTCACAACCACTTAATTCAATTGCAGGCACTTTAAGCTCGTCATCTAACGCTGGTAACGCTTTGGCGAGCATAATTAATTGCCGATAACGGTCTTCCCACTGCTGGAATGCGCCGAAACGTTCAATCAGCGTCTCTGGCGTGATGTCGTGACCGAACGGATGAGGAGCTAACATCGTATTCTCTCTTTAGGGCGATTTCTTTGCGCCAATAGTAAAGGTTATTCCCCTAATAAATCCAACGCATAAGTCACGCCGGTCACTAAGCGCTCGACATCTTGTGGCGTATTATAAGGCGCAAAAGAGGCGCGTAAGGTGCCACTGACGCCTAATGCCTGCATCAATGGCTGCGCGCAGTGTTGTCCTGCGCGCAGTGCAATGCCTTGTTCAGCCAGCAAAGCGATAATATCGCTGTGATGTGTGCCTGCGAAATCGAAAGATAACAGCGACGCGTTATTTGCACGGAAACTACGAAAACCGGGTAATCTGGCTAATTGTTGTTCGGCGAGCGTGGCCAGGTTTTGGCAATAATACTCGGCTTGTTGCAGGTCAAAATTACTCAGCCACTCCAGTGCGGCAGCGAAGCCCAATACGCCGGCAATATTAGGAGTACCAGCCTCAAAGCGCTGTGGAACGTGTTGGGCAACAAAACTTTGCATAGTCGCTTGAGTGAGCATTTTCCCGCCGCCTTGCCACGGCTGCATACCTTCTAATAACTCTGTTTTGCCATACAGCACGCCGATACCGGTTGGGCCATAGAGTTTGTGTGCGGAGAAGGCATAAAAATCGATATCCAACGCCTGAACATCGGCCGGGCAGTGCACTACGCCCTGCGCACCATCAATCAACACTTTACAGTCCTTGGCATGTGCCAGCTTGATCGCTTGAGCAATATCCGCAATACCGCCGGTGACGTTAGACATCTGCCCTAAAGCGAGTAAGCGAGTATTTGGCGTCAGCAATGCAGGAAGTGCCTGCATATCAGGCAAGTTATCAGCATCAAGCGGTAGCGTAATCACTTGCGCACCACATTGTTCTGCCACCATTAACCAAGGAATTAAATTGGCATGATGCTCGGCCTGACTCACGATGATTTGATCGCCGGGTTGCAGGATTGGCCGTAAATAGCTTTGTGCGACCAGATTGATGGACTCGGTTGTACCTCGTGTCCAGACGATATTTTCCGCTGCTGGCGCATGAATAAAATCCCTCACTTGCTGGCGGGCATGCTCAAAGCGAGCGGTAAGAGATTGCGCGGCTTTATGCTGGCTGCGATGCACCGTGCCTTCTTGTTGATAAAAGGCAATGGTGGCATCAATGACGGCCTGAGGTTTTAGCGCGGTAGCGGCGCTATCAAGATAGCAAGAGCTTTCATCCCCTTGAGTTGCCAACGCGGGGAATTCACGACGAAAAGCCTCGAAATCAAAAAGAGTCATAGCGAAAATAAATCCTGGAATCAAAGTCTATCAATAACGTTATCATCTACTCACTGCAAGAAACGGCTGACGTAGCCGAATTTTTGGTGTGATTTAGGCATATATCATTTTTAGGAATGCTTAACTGGAAATATACCAGAAGCTTGTTATGCTCAATTATGAGGCTGTGAACTATTGTTCGATAATTTAACAGACATTTTAAGCATATTAATCTACAGGAGTTTATGATGAAAAAAATTGCCGCCGTAGTTTCCGCTGTTGCACTGACTTTGACCCTGGCTGCATGTTCAAGCAACTATGTTATGCATACCAATGACGGCCGCACTATTGTTGCCAACGGTAAACCAACTACCGATACGGATACTGGCATGATCAGCTACACCGATGCGTATGGTAACAAACAGCAGATCAATAAGGCAGATGTGAAAGAGATGGCGAAAGCTAACTAATGGTGAAAACTCACTAAATTGTTTTCACCGGGTGTCTTTCCTAGGCGGGAAGCACCATTTTATATACTTATCCATACTTAACATCGTTACAGGTTAAAATGTCATCAGCCTGAATTTTGGATAAAAAAAAGCACCGCAAAATGCGGTGCTAAAAAATCACTTTGGACAGACAGGGTAATGTACAGGAAGTGAAAATTTGTGTAGCCCTAGGCTACGGTCTGGAATTCCAGACAATGCAAACACAACATCACAACCACAAGCCAAAAGTATCTCAGCATCCTCATACCAATCTACTTTCCGTTCCGGCCCTTGGAAGTGGCGCAACTATAGGATTTTGCCTGTACTTCCTCAATGGACAATTTATAATGTCTCGGATTAAAAAAACTAATAACTAAACTAGCGGCCAGTCTGATTGACTGCTATCCAACGAGATTCATCTATTCCATGTCAAAACGTCTACCTCCTTTAAACTCGTTGCGTGTATTTGACGCGGCTGCCCGGCACCTGAGTTTTACTAAGGCGGCTGAAGAACTGTTCGTCACTCAAGCGGCAGTAAGCCACCAAATCAAGTCACTTGAGGACTTTTTAGGGTTAAAACTGTTTCGTCGGCGTAACCGTTCTTTGTTACTGACGGAAGAAGGGCAGAGCTATTATCTGGATATTAAAGAGATTTTTTCTTCCTTAAATGAAGCCACACGTAAACTGCAGGCCAGAAGTGCCAAGGGGGCGCTGACGGTCAGTTTGCCACCAAGTTTTGCTATTCAATGGTTGGTGCCGCGTTTGTCTGGCTTTAACTCAGCTTATCCGGGCATTGATGTTCGTATTCAAGCTGTTGATCGCGAAGAAGATAAATTAGCGGATGATGTTGATGTCGCTATTTTCCATGGTCGCGGCAATTGGCCGGGCCTACGAGCGGAACGTTTATACGCTGAATATCTGCTGCCTGTTTGTGCTCCGGCACTATTAATGGGAGAAAACGGGCTGAAAGTTCCTGAGGATCTCAGTAAACATACCCTGCTACATGATGCTTCTCGCCGAGATTGGATGGCTTATACCAAACAGCTGGGATTGCAGCATATCAATGTGCAACAAGGGCCTATTTTCAGCCATAGCGCAATGGTGGTACAAGCTGCAGTGCATGGTCAGGGGGTCGCACTGGCGAATAACGTCATGGCGCAAACCGAGATCGAAGCCGGGCGTTTGGTGTGTCCTTTTAATGAAGTATTAATCAGTAAAAATGCTTTTTATCTGGTTTGTCATGACAGTCAGGCAGAACTGGGTAAAATAGCCGCCTTTCGCCAGTGGATCTTGGCTCGCGCCGCGAGTGAGCAAGAGAAATTGCGCTTTCGTTAATAAAATACTACCGAAAAGGGAAAGCAGCCCATTTGGGATGTTATCTAAAAGAGATGAACAACAACGAGAGTAGGTAACCTTCTATGACCAGTCGTTCAATGTTGATTTTTGCCGCCATTAGCGGCTTTGTTTATGTCGCATTTGGTGCTTTTGGGGCGCATGTATTAAGTAAATCTCTGGGGACGGCTGAAATGGCCTGGATCCAGACTGGGTTAAATTATCAAAGCATCCATACCATCGCTGTACTGGCATTGGCTGCTGTTATGCAACGTCGCAGTAACCTGTGGTTTTACTGGAGCAGCGCCTGTTTGGCGTTAGGCACAGTACTTTTCAGCGGAAGTCTTTATTGTCTTGCGTTGTCTGACCTCAAGCTGTGGGTTTTCGTTACGCCAGTAGGGGGAATGTTCTTCCTGCTTGGTTGGATTTTGATGTTAGTCGGCGCTCTGCGTCTGAGAAAAAAGGCAGAACGCCATGAATAAAGTTGCTTTGTATTGCCGTGCAGGTTTTGAGAAAGAGTGTGCGGCCGAGATCACCGCAAAAGCCGCGGAACTTGAAATCTTCGGTTTCGCACGGGTGAAAGAAAACAGTGGTTATGTCCTGTTTGAGTGTTATCAGCAAGAAAATGCCGATCGCCTGGCAAAAGAGATCCCATTCCGTGAATTGATCTTTGCGCGCCAGTTGATTGTAGTCGGTGAGCTATTGAAAGATTTACCGGTAGACGATCGCGTTTCGCCAATTGTTGGTATGTTGCACGGCGTGATCACCAACGGTGGTGAGCTGCGGGTTGAAGTGCCGGATACCAACGAAAGTAAAGAGCTGACCAAGTTCTGCCGTAAATTGACTGTGCCATTGCGCGCTGCAATGCGTGAGCAACGTGTGTTGGGTAAGAAAGAAAATCCATTACGCCCAGTTGTACATGTGTTCTTTATTGCACCGGGCTGCTGTTATGTTGGTTATTCGTACAGCAATAACAATTCGCCTTTCTATATGGGGATTCCGCGATTGAAATTGCCAGCCGATGCGCCGAGCCGTTCAACGCTGAAACTCGAAGAGGCTTTCCATTTGTTTATTCCTGCTGATGAGTGGGAAGAGCGTCTGGCTAGCGGTATGCGTGCAGTCGATTTAGGTGCTTGTCCAGGTGGTTGGACTTATCAACTGGTCAAACGCAGCATGATGGTTGATGCCATTGACAATGGACCGATGGCGCCAAGCTTGATGGAAACCGGGCAGGTTAACCACCTGCGTGAGGATGGCTTCCGCCACGTGCCGACTCGCACCAACATTTATTGGATGGTGTGTGACATGGTAGAAGTGCCCGCCAAAGTAGCGTCGTTAATGGGGGATTGGATTGTCAACGGTTGGTGCCGTGAGACGATTTTCAACCTGAAATTACCAATGAAAAAGCGTTATGAAGAAGTGGCGCAAATTCTTGAGCGTATGAAAGCGCGTCTTGAGGAGAATGGAATTAACGCCGAGGTGTTTGCTAAGCATTTGTACCACGACCGTGAAGAGATCACCGTGCATGTTCGCCGTCGCTGGTCAGCCGTTGGCGGCCGTCGTGATGAGCGCGAATAAACTCTGCTTGGCTTGAAACATAATCTGGCGGCAATCGTCGCCAGATATTTCTTGGTAAACTCTTTCTGACTTTCCCTGTTTTATTTCAGCCGTAATTGTTGCAAGTTCCCATCGAGCTCAACGTTAGTTTGCAGAGTGGAGACGCGTTTGCAAATATATGCCAGCTCTTGATGTTCAATTAATTTAGCCCGCCACTTCTCTGGGATAGCATCAATATTTTCATAAAGCGCATCCAAAGTTTCTGCCTGTTGTAATAATGTCACTGCCGTTTTCGGCCCCATACCCGGTACGCCAGGAATTTTACTGCTGCTAATACCGGCCAGCCCCCAATAATCAGTGAGTTGTGTGGGTAATACTCCAAAGCTATTTTGTACAAAGGGTAAATCTAACCAGCGTTTTTGGAAATAGTCACGGATTTGCACATTAGGCGCCAGCAATTGGCAATAGCCTTTATCTGTTGAAACAATCGTCACCTGATGCCCTGCTGCGGCAACTTTTGCCGTCAGGGTTGCCGCCAGATCATCTGCCTCTTGACCCGCAGAATGCCAGCAGGTAACACCGCGTGCAGCGAATCCTTGTTTGAGGCTTTCCATTTCTTGGAACAGGTTATCTGGCATCGGTGTCCGACCTGCTTTGTAGTTCGGCAGGCATTGATGACGCCAGCTGTCATTGCGATCGTCCTCGTCAAATACAGCAACGGCATGCGTTGGTTCGGTATGTTGAATTAGTTGAGCAATAGCATTCTGACAAGCAATTAAACAGGGGGAACCCTGTACCGCATGGATGCGTCGAATTAGATTGAGTGCGTCAATAATAAGGAGATGAATTTTCATAATTTAATACTATCCCATTCAGTATTAAGGCGGCAATTGCCGCCTTAATACCCCTGCATCTAGAAGTTTATTGGGTACTCAAGTTGCAGGGGAGTTGGCTATCCTTGCCTACGGGAGCGCTCTGCTGTCAGGAACAGATTTCATAGCAAGGGATGTAATCGCTGCCCGGCAGTTTCATCCGTTGTTGGGCAACAAAATCTTGCAGCAGGCTGTCCATTTTCTTCATCAATTGTGGATCGCCATGCAATTTAAAGCGCCCATGTTTTTCGATTTCTCGAATACCGAACTCTTTAACATTACCGGCAACAATACCTGAGAACGCGCGGCGCAAGGCTGCGGCTAACTTTTCTGGCGGCTGGTCGAGGTGCAAATCGAGATTTGCCATGTTTTCATGGTTCGGCTCGAACGGCAGTTGCAGATCTGGTGCAATACGAATTGACCAGTTGAAACTGTAGGCATCCCCGCTGTTACGGCGATTCTCTTTCACCAGTGGCATCGCACGTTTCAGATGGCGAGCGACCTCGGTTGGGTCATCAATAATAATGGTGTAATGCTGAGTTGCCGCTTCGCCGAGCGTATCGCGGATAAAAGCATCGAGAACGTTGAAGTATTCGGCACTCTCTTTTGGCCCGGTGAGAATTAACGGCAATATTTGATTGCTGTTTTCTGGGTCCATCAGAATACCAAGCAGATAAAGCAGCTCTTCTGCTGTGCCTACACCGCCTGGGAAAATGATAATGCCGTGAGCAATACGGATAAATGCTTCCAAACGTTTTTCGATATCCGGCATGATGATTAATTCATTAACCAGCGGATTCGGTGGCTCGGCGGCGATAATAGACGGCTCAGTCATGCCAATAAAACGGCCTTGTTTATAACGCTGTTGCGCATGCCCAACCGCAGCACCTTTCATTGGCGCTTCCATCGCTCCCGGGCCACAGCCGGTGCAGATATTCAGTTCTCGCAGGCCTAACTGGCTGCCAACATTGCGGGCATACTGATATTCGATAGGATTGATAGAGTGCCCACCCCAGCAAACCACGGTGTTTGGGTCTTCATCAAGGTGTAATGCGCGCGCATTACGCAAAATGGAAAACACCATATTGGTCAGATAAGCAGAATTCTGCCCATTTGGGTCCTGAGAACGCTCAGCATTATTGATTTGCGCGTTAACAAACAAGATATCGCGCAACACGGCAAACAGGTTAGCCTGTAAAGAGCGAATAATTCGCCCATCAACAAAAGCTTCTTCTGGTGGGTTAACCAGCTCAAGTTTCACGCCACGTTCGCGGCGCAGCACATTGATATCAAAGCTTTCAAAACGTTCAAGCAGCTCTTTACTGCTATCGGTTTGGCTACCGCTATTAAGGACAGCAAGTGAACAATTACGGAATAAGCGATAAAGGTCGCTGCTTGCCGTTCGTTTGAGCATGTCCACTTCTAGCTGTGACAATAAATCCATCGAGCCAAGGGGACTGATATGTGTAATCAATGGTGCTCCTTTACCTTCGTAGGGATAATGATGTCTACCCGTCATACTTCGAGTTACCGCGTTATTGACGGTATCTCGAAGCCTATTGGCTATAACAGTAATGCTCTCCCTTGGCTTTTACCAATACTGCTTGATTGTTAGCGCATTAATTGAGCGCCATCACGCAATGTTGTTTGATTAGCCAATGCTATTGTCTGACTAATCTCGCTGTTGCAGGAACAAACGGGAAGTTTGCGCGCCAAGGGTTGATATCCAGACCGCCACGACGAGTATAACGTGCATATACCGCGAGTTTTTCAGGCTGGCAGAAATGTAGCAGGTCATTAAAAATACGTTCTACACACTGTTCATGAAATTCATTATGTTGGCGGAAAGACACGAGATAACGTAGCAAAGCTTCGCGATTGATTTTTGCACCAGTGTATTCAATTTGTACTGAACCCCAATCAGGTTGGTTGGTGATCAGGCAATTGGATTTCAACAGATGGCTGACTAAAGTCTCAGAGACGTGTTCTGGCTCTGTTGCTTGGTGCAGATAGTCGGTGCTAAAACTGTAGTTGTTAATCTCGATATCTTGCTCATCAATACATTCGCCGCTGAAATGGCCGATTGCCGTGCCTTCAACATCGCTAATTTTTCGCAGTGTCACCGTGACGTCACCTTGCGCACAGTGGCTGAGATCGCGCTCAATGGTACTGCGTACGCTTTCCCAATCTTCAAACTGGGTTTGGTTGAAACTGTTCAAATAAAGCTTAAAACTTTTAGACTCTACCAGATTAAGACTTTGTGCTTGTAAACTGATCTCTCCAACGGCAACTTGTGGCAGTCCTTTAGCATTGAGCCATGAGATTTCATACAGTGTCCAGATATCGGCACCGTGAAAAGGTAGTGCATCGGGATAAAGTCCTAATGGTTCACGGTTCATGCTGCGTGGTACCGATTGGAGCAGGCTGGCATCATAATGCTCGTGGTAAGCCGTTGTTTTACCGAGTGTCAGTTGTGAAAGTGCTGGATTATTCTGATAGGAAGACATGCTGTCGCCTTGAAAAGAGATAGGTACAATTGGCGATATTGTAACTTATATCCTTTACCCTTCAAGATGCAGGGCGTTGGCCGCCTATTGTATCTGGAAGTTGCTTGATTGAGATGAGAGAAAATTATGTATTCAGAAGTACCAGAGGCGTTACGTGAATTTACTCAGCGCTATGTCGATATGTGGCAAAGCGAGAGCGGTTTCCCTCCTTCCAGTGAAGAGCTGCTTGGTGTGGATTCACCTTGTGTCGTGAAAAGCACGGATACGGCGGTTTACTGGCAAACTCAGCCTTTTATACCGGCATCTTGCTTGGATAATGTTGAGCGAGCGTTAGATATCTCTCTTCGTCCAGAAGCGCATGATTATTTCACCAGTCAATTTGCTGGAGATATGACCGCCAGGCTTGGTGAGCATGATTTCACTTTGCTCCAGGTTTGGAGTCAGGATGACTTTACCCGCCTGCAGGAAAATCTTATTGGCCATCTGCTGACGCAAAAACGTTTAAAGCTCTCACCAACAATATTCCTGGCGACTACAGAGTCTGAGTTGATGTTGATTTCACTATGTAATTTGAGTGGTGAAGTCGTATTAGAGCAATTCGGCAGCAAAAAACGAACTATACTATCCCCCTCGTTGTCCGAGTTTTTAAGTACGATAGTTCCACGCTTTCCTGATTAACCGCAATTTGCCTGATTAACGGCGAAAATAAATGGCAAGATTGGCTCACGCCCTTGTGAGAGATCTCTCACAAACACTGTAAGAGATCACCTTTAATCTGTTGAGTGATATCCATGTAATGTATTTATTTATAAATAAATACAATCGGTTAGGATATTTGTTATGTAAAGGTATTACATAATTTCACTTTATTTTCCTACACGACATATTGTTTAGCGGTGCGAAATCAACGATTCTTATCAGGCCAAAGGGATGGCGTGAGACCGAACATTAGGATGATGGCGGTTTCATAAAGAAGGGGAATACTCATTGATGAGTAAGGACAGCATCGGAGCATGCTAGGATGTTTCAGGATGAAACAAGGGACACCTCCAGGAAGGAGATTGAGAGCCTGTAACGGATGATAGGTAGGTTAGGAAGACCAAGGGATGACAGTCTGGAAGACTTATGGATGATGTGTCAGGAAGAAAGAAGGACGCAGCAAAGGAAGGCTAGGTTAGGATAACCGCAGGAAAAGTTTTCAGGGATTGAGCAGGGAGCACACAGGTAGCTGGATTGCTATAAAACGAACCGGGGGTACTGTGAAAACAGTACCCCCAACTTTTTGTGCCGCGTTTTAGTTTCTAATCGTTTAGTGCAATAAGTCGCGACGCTTTGCGCGACCCATTTCATCTTTCATCCTCTTTTTACTTCGCTTAGCCAATCGCACCCAATGTGTCGTCTTTTCCCTGTTTTTTAGGCAGTAAGAATAGCGTGGCATAAATGTCCAATAGATAGATGGTTGCTAACAGGCTGATTGCCGCGACAAAAGACACGTTTGATACCAGCATGCCAATCGCTAGTGGGCCAAAGCCACCCACACCTCGCCCCACGTTAAATAAGACATTTTGTGCCGTAGCTCGAATATGCACCGGATAGGTGTCAGAAATCAGGCCGCCATAGCCACCAATCATGCCATTAACAAACATTCCCATCACCGCGCCAGCAAAGAGCATCAAGGTTGGGTCACGTAGCTGGGCGTAAACAATGACCATCACCACGGCACCGATCTGATAAACAATAAAGATTTTCCAGCGCGAAAAGCGGTCAGATAATGTGCCAAACAGCCAGATACCAAAAGTCATGCCGATCACCGTCACGGCCGTCCACAAACCAGATTTTGTCAGAGTAAAGCCGAAGTTCTTCGACAGATAACTTGGCATCCAAATCATCAATCCGTAATAACCAAAGTTTTGCACCGAACAGAGGATCAGGATACCAATACTGGCTTTGCTGGTGGTTCGGTCCTTAAACAGCATACCAATACGCGATAACAGCGAACTGTTGTGTTGTTGAGGAGACTGTTTCTCGAAAGCTTCTGGTTCTCCCATAGTGCGGCGAATTAAAAACGAAGCCAGTGCTGGAACAAGGCCTATC
The DNA here is from genome assembly GCF_049319665.1 of Rouxiella sp. Mn2063. Lineage (NCBI taxonomy): Bacteria > Pseudomonadati > Pseudomonadota > Gammaproteobacteria > Enterobacterales > Yersiniaceae > Rouxiella > Rouxiella sp. Mn2063. The sequence continues at coordinate 12,955 of NZ_JBMOUD010000022.1, forward strand.
AAGAACATCCCGCGCCAGCCTATGACGCCAAGCAGTAATGGCGTCAGGAATGCCGCCAGAAGCACGCCAAGTTGCCAACCCATACCCACATAAGCCGATGCGCGATTGCGTTTTTCAGCCGGCCAAGCTTCGGCAATTAATGCCATACCAATGCCGAATTCACCACCGAGGCCAACGCCTGCCAGCGTGCGATAGGTGAGTAAATCCCAGTATCCTTGAGCAAAGGCGCATAACCCGGTGAATAGAGAAAACATCAAAATAGTGAAAGTTAAAACGCGAATGCGGCCAAAGCGATCGCTGATAGGACCAAATATTACGCCTCCCAATACTGCACCGATGAGTGTCCAGGTGACTAATGAGCCGCTTTGTGAGGCATTTAACCCTAACTCGCTGGAGATTGCGGGCAGCATAAAACCGAGGATCAGCAGGTCAAAGCCGTCCATTGCATAGCCTGTGACTGATGCCAGCATCGCTTTAGCCGGGGTGGGCGAATTTTTTTGGGTTTGTTATTGGTTGATTTGCTAGTCATTGGTGTGTGCGAAGACATAATAAAAATCAATTAAGTGTGAAGTGCCGCTATTTTGCACGTATGACACCTGCTGCACCAGTATGAAAATCTAATGGGTTGAGCATAATAAGTTACTTGTTGAAAGTTGGGTTACTCCGGGCTTCAATGCTATGCTTTGCGCCTTTTTTGGCAGGATGTTTGGCCTTCGAATAATCAATATAGTGAGACGATGATGATAGAAAATCAGGTCCGACAGATTTTGCAGGATATTGAACAGGTAATGCGTGACTTGGCGCTGTGGGAAGAGGTTGCCCCAGAGCCTGAGGCATTTGAAAGCAAAGAGCCTTTTGCTGTGGACACCATGTCTGGGGAGCAATGGTTGCAGTGGATATTGCTGCCGCGCTTTTATGCATTACTTGATGCTAATGCGACGCTGCCAACGCGTTTTTCTATTACCCCTTATTTTGAAGTCGCCTTACCTCAACACGGGCGGCTGCTAACTGCATTGCAGCGTCTGGATGATTTATTAAATATAGAAGACTGAGATGCTGGAAATTTTATATCAGGATCAATATCTGATTGCGGTGAATAAACCGGCAGGGATGTTGGTCCATCGCAGTTGGCTGGACAGGCATGAAACCGTTTTTGTGATGCAAACATTGCGCGATCAGATTGGTCAGCATGTTTTTACCGTACACCGCCTGGATAAACCGACTTCTGGCGTATTGTTGCTGGCGTTATCAAGTGACGTCGCCCGCATGTTGTCTCAGCAGTTGGAACAGCACCAGATGCAGAAGGTTTATCATGCTGTCGTTCGCGGTTATTTATCCGGTGAGGGGGAATCTGATGCCGGGACAGTTGACTATGCGCTCACCGAAGAACTCGACAAAATTGCCGATAAATTTGCCTCGCCAGATAAAGCGCCTCAGCCTGCGGTGAGCCACTATCGCGTGCTGGCACAAACTGAAATGCCTGTCGCCATTGGTCGTTATGACTCGGCGCGTTATAGCCTGGTTGAACTCAAGCCAGAGACCGGGCGTAAGCACCAATTGCGTCGGCATATGTCCCATCTGCGTCACCCAATCATTGGTGATACCACCCACGGCGATTTGAAACAAAACCGTGGTATGGTGCAGCACTTTAATTGCTCTGGATTGATGCTACACGCCAGTCATATGCAGCTTCCACATCCAGCAACCGGTGAGATGTTGTCTATCAAGGCGCCATGGGATCAACGCTGGCAAAGTGTGATGACACAATTTGGTTGGAAAGACGCGGTTCCAGAGCTTGAAAGGGTTGAGTTTGCTGCTGACTCCAGTCAGGATAGCGAACAATTTCTGTGATACAGGGGAGTGAGAAGAATGGCTGAGATTGGTATTTTTGTTGGCACCGTTTATGGAAATGCATTATTGGTTGCTGAAGAAGCTGAAACTGTTCTAAAAGAACATGGACATGACGTTAAGGTGTTTGAAGAAGGGACGTTGGAAGCGTGGCAGTATTATCGTCACCATTTCGCTTTGATTATTACCTCTACTACCGGACAGGGCGATTTACCTGATAGCCTCGGTTCTTTATTCCAAGAAATCCGTGATAACGTTGGCTACCAGCCAGAACTGCGTTATGGCGTGATTGCGCTTGGCGATAGCAGCTATGATTTCTTCTGTGGCGGCGGGCATAAAATCGATGATTTGCTGCAAGAGCAAGGTGCAAACCGTATTGGCGAATTGCTGGAAATAGATGCTATCGAGCAGCCTGAACCAGAAGTTGTTGCGCTTCCTTGGGTTGAGAAGTGGGCAACACTCGTTAAAAGCTAAAGAATAAAGCTTAAGATGTGATGCTAATAATTTTCTGACTCAGGAAGAGCTGAATCTCCTTGAGTCAGAGTTATGCCAGTAATAGCGAAAATTTTTGTAGCAATTATATCGCTTGATTCATCGCTTAATTCCGTTATTAAAAGCACCGCGAGCCGGATTAGCGGCCGCTAGTCAGTTTTTCTAAATCAGCTTCAATTTCAGCGATTTTATTTGATACGACTGAATCCAGATGACGTAAGTCTTCAAGGATTTTGCGTTTCAGATCGACTTCAACCTGATCGCGTTGGCAAATCTTATCTAATTCATCAATGATATAACGAAGATTTGGGCTGATCTCGTGGATCTCTTTATAACCCTGACCGGCATTATCCGCAGCAATAGTTTTACGCTGACGAGGATATTTGAATTTCACGCTTTTGGCGAAAAACTCACCCTTATCTTTGCGAAAATAGATCTTCAGAATATCGTTATTAGCTTCTTGGCGCAGGCTGTAGCGGTCGATATCTTCAGGATTATTAATACCCAGGCTTTTCAGGTTGTCATACATAGCAGCACCTTTATGATTTTGATTACGAGTAATACCCAAAAAATGGCGGGTATAAACCCGCCCAATTTATTTTAGTCGATAGAACGCAATAACTCATTCAGACCGGTTTTGCTCAATGTTTTGGCATCTACTTTCTTCACGATAACTGCGCAATACAGGCTATATTTGCCATCTTTAGAAGGTAGGTTGCCGGAAACAACAACGGAGCCTGCTGGCACACGGCCATAATGCACTTCACCAGTTTCACGGTCGTAAATTTTGGTACTTTGGCCGATATAAACGCCCATTGAAATGACACAACCGTCTTCAACAATCACACCTTCAACGATTTCAGAGCGTGCGCCGATAAAGCAGTTGTCACCGATGATGGTTGGGTTAGCCTGCAGTGGTTCCAGTACGCCACCGATGCCTACGCCACCAGACAAGTGCACGTTTTTACCGATTTGTGCACAAGAACCTACCGTTGCCCATGTATCAACCATGGTGCCTTCATCAACGTAAGCGCCGATATTGACATAAGAAGGCATCAGCACCACGTTACGGGCAATAAACGAGCCTTTACGCACGGCTGCTGGTGGGACAACACGGAAGCCTTCACGTTGGAAACGCGCTTCATCGTAATCGGCAAATTTCATTGGAACTTTGTCATAGAAGCGATTTTCTGCACCTTCCATCACAACGTTGTCATTGATACGGAAAGAGAGCAATACCGCTTTCTTCAACCATTGATGGGTCACCCATTCGCCGTCAATCTTCTCGGCCACGCGCAGTTCGCCGCTGTCGATCTTGTTGATCACTTGGTTAACTGCATCACGGGTTTCGCTGTCAACGTTGGCTGGCGTGATGTCTGCGCGACGTTCAAAGGCTTGTTCAATAATGGTTTGTAATTGCGACATACTGTTCTTTTACCTGGTTAATGATGGTGAAAATTAATCGTCAGTCCCTACTTGTATCACATTTTTTCGTTGGGGTTGAGCACCTCAACCAATCGGCGCGAGATTTCCTTGCGCGTCTGCTTATCAAGTGCTCGACGATCGCTATTTGCCAAGATAAATAAGTCTTCTACGCGCTCGCCGATGGTGGAAATGCGTGCGCCGTGCAGTGAAATACCCAAATCAGAAAATGCCTCACCGACCCGGGCCAATAAGCCTGGTTGGTCGAGTGCGACTAATTCCATATAGCTGCGACGATCGGTATGGGTCGGCAGGAAACTGACTTCTGTAGTCACACTAAAGTTTTTCAGTTTAGACGATGGCCTGCGTGTACGTGGAGGCTGATAGGCTTGAGTCATCGCCTGCTCTAACGCAAAGCGGATAGCCTCATGGCGGTCTTGCGCCAACGGGCTGCCATCCGGCTCGAGTACAATGAAGGTATCCATTGCCATACCGTCACGATTGGTGAAGATCTGTGCATCGTGAATACTCAGATTACGCCGGTCTAGCTCACCCGCTACGGTGGCAAATAGGTAAGGGCGGTCTGGACTCCAGATAAAGATTTCTGTACCGCCGCGGGTAGCCTGTTGGCTGATGAGTACCAGCGGTTTAGCTGAGTCATGTGCTAGCAGATGACGCGCGTGCCAGGCGAGTTGATTTGGCGAATGGCGTAAGAAGTAATCAGCACGGCAGCGGCTCCAAATACTGTGCAGAGCTTCTTCATCGATATTATCCATACGTAACAGCGCCAGCGCCTGCAGACGGTGGTGGCGAACACGCTCACGCATATCGGGGGTATTTTTCATTCCGCGGCGCAGCTGTTTTTCAGTCGCAAAATAGAGCTCGCGTATCAAACTTTGCTTCCAGCTATTCCACAGGGTTTCATTGGTGGCACAGATATCGGCAACGGTCAGACACACTAAGTAGCGCAGGCGGTTTTCCGTTTGCATCGCCTCAGCAAATTTTTGAATTTCTGCCGGGTCTTGAATATCTCGACGCTGAGCAGTTACCGACATCAGTAGATGTTGGCGAACCAGCCAGGAAACCAACTGGGTTTCGTGCGAGTTCAAGCCGTGCAATTCTGCAAATTCTAGCGCATCTTCAGCACCCAATATGGAATGGTCGCCACCGCGCCCTTTGGCAATATCGTGGAACAGCGCGGCCATCAGCAGCAATTCCGGCTGCGGCAGGCGAGGGTAGAGTTCAACGCACAGTGGGTGGCGCGGACGTGTCTCTTCGTGGGCAAAGCTTTCTAGTTTTTGCAGTACGCGAATGGTGTGTTCATCGACCGTATAGGCATGGAACAAGTCGAACTGCATCTGTCCGACGATCAAACTCCATTGCGGCATATAGGCCCAGAGCACGCTATGGCGATGCATTGGCAGCAACGCGCGTGAAACCGCCCCTTTATGGCGCAGGATTGCCATAAAGGTTTCTCGTGCAGCGGGAATAGTACACAGCGGATTCTGTAGATTACGGCGCGCATGTCTAAGCAAGCGGACAGTTGTGGAATAGATACCTTTGATTTCAGGATGACGCACCATTAGATAGAACATCTGCATGATGGTTTCCGGACTGCGGGTAAACAGTGTTTCATCCCGCAGATCGATCAAGTCGCCACGCAGTTGGAAGTGTTCATCCAACGGACGTGGTTTTTGATTTGGCCCAATAGCTAGAATGGCTTCATCGAAGAGTTGTAGCAGCATCTGATTGAGCTCGCTGACTCGGCCAGTCATGCGATAAAAGTCTTTCATCATGCGCTCAACCGGTTGATTGCCTTCACCCTGGTATTGCAGCAATTGAGCAACGCTGAGCTGACGGTCGAACAGCAGACGATTATCATAACGAGTCAAAATTAAGTGCAAGGCAAAGCGGATGCGCCACAAGAAGCTTTGGCATTCGTTAATTTCATTACGCTCGGCTTTGGTAAGGAAGCCGAAATTGACCATTTCATTGAGTGAGGTCGCACCAAAATGGCGTCTGGCGACCCATAAAATGGTGTGGATATCGCGCAGGCCACCTGGGCTGCTTTTAATATCTGGCTCCAGATTATAGCTGGTGCCGTGATAGCGCTGATGACGTTCGTTTTGCTCATCTATTTTGGCGCGGAAAAAACTCGGCGACGGCCAGAAACCATCGCTGAAAATTTGTTTCTGCATGCTAAGAAACAGCGTGACATCGCCACAAATCAGGCGCGATTCAATTAAATTGGTCGCAACGGTTAGATCCGCTAACCCTTCTAGCAAACACTCTTCAAGCGTACGTACGCTATGGCCAACTTCGAGTTTCAGATCCCAAAGCAGCGTGATGAGTTCGCCGACCCGCTGTGCGTTGTCTTCACTCAGTGGCGTTTGGCTGAGGATCAATATGTCGATATCAGATAATGGCTGGAGTTCGCCTCGCCCATATCCCCCCACGGCAACGATAGCCGTTTCCGGGATTTTATCGAAACCATAGAATATCCATAGGCGTTGCAGCAGATGATCAATAAAAGATGATCGCGCTGCAATCAAGGTTTCTACTTGTTCCCCGCTTTTAAATGCATCGCTTAGCCACTGATGAAAAGCTTCCATCCGCTGTTTTAGCGTTTGACGGGCTAGGTCTTCATCTGGGTAATTCATTGGTGACAGCGGTGACTGCAGGAGAAACCGATTGATCTCGTTTGGGAGTGGCGATGAGGCAACTGTTGCGCCAGTACGCTGGCTCGAGGAAGAATTTTCTGGATGTAGAGAGTCAGACATAAGTGCGTCGCCCATAGTAGCGTGAAAACAAAGCCTATAACGGTAAGAACAATCTATATAACTGCGAGCACAAACTCTATAACGGCAACAACAAACTCGAAAACGGTAATAGCTACTTATATAAAAAGTGAAAAAATAACTCTCAGAACACAGCGTATTAAGCGAAAAATACCGAATAAAAAGCCGGCTTACGCCGGCTTGATGTTCACTGATTAATTAGGCATTCATGTCATGCGTAATAATGTTGGGGATGGTGTCATCTTTACGCAGCGTCATAATTTCACAGCCATTCTCGGTCACAACCAGCGTGTGCTCATATTGAGCAGACAGGCTGCGGTCTTTGGTTTTGACTGTCCAACCATCTTTCATGGTACGAATGCGGAAATCACCAGCATTGACCATCGGCTCAATGGTAAAGGCCATACCCGCTTGCAATACTACGCCGCTGTCATCGGCATCGTAATGCAAAACCTGAGGTTCTTCGTGGAACACTTCACCAATGCCATGTCCACAGTATTCGCGAACCACAGAGAATTTTTCAGCTTCAACAAATTGCTGAATAGCTTTACCAAGAGTGCGTAAACGGATACCCGGTTTTACCATACGTAGTGCCAGATAGAGGCTCTCTTGGGTGATTTTACACAGACGTTCACCAAGGATGGTCGGTTTGCCGACAATGAACATCTTGGAAGTATCGCCGTGGAAACCGTCTTTAATCACTGTGACGTCGATATTGACGATATCACCGTCTTTAAGAATTTTGTCATCACTTGGAATACCGTGGCAGACCACTTCATTCACAGAGATACAAACGTGTTTCGGGAAGCCATGGTAGTTGAGGCAAGCCGAAATCGCTTTTTGCGAGTTCTCGATATGATCCGCACAAATGCGGTCAAGCTCGCCGGTGCTGATACCCGGCTGTACGTGCTGCTCAATGATTTCTAGCACTTCTGCAGCCAGGCGGCCTGCAACGCGCATTTTCTCGATATCTGCTGCTGTTTTGATTGAAATAGCCATGATGTTTTAGTTTTATCCCGTTTTCCTGTGACCGGTATTTTTACCCCAATGTCACCAATAAATAAGCTTTGAGATATGGTATCAGCCCAGATATTCTCTGCCAAATACCATTTGTCGCACGAAGCGCTCAGGCATAAAAATAACAACAAAAGTTGGAGTGTCCGGCGAAATTATGGTATAAAGCGCGCCGGTAATCCGCTCTACAGAGTTTGCAAATAGCAATGTTTGCCCTCTGAGGATGGATAAAACCGAACACTCACTCTTTTGTGTGCTTATTGAACAAATAAGTAATAACACACACGTATCGACACCTGCGCCGGGGTGCCCTAAGAATTTATTCTTTCAGGGTCGGTTGTATGGGATACGTGGAGGCATAACCCCAATATCTACTATTTAGAGGTTTTATCATGGCAACTGTTTCCATGCGCGATATGCTCCAAGCTGGTGTGCACTTTGGTCACCAAACCCGTTACTGGAACCCGAAAATGAAGCCATTCATCTTCGGCGCTCGTAACAAGGTTCACATCATCAACTTGGAAAAAACTGTACCAATGTTCAACGAAGCTCTGGCTGAGTTGACCAAGATCTCTTCCCGTAAAGGTAAGATCCTGTTCGTTGGTACTAAACGCGCAGCAAGCGAAGCGGTAAAAGACGCTGCAAACAACTGCGACCAGTTCTTCGTGAACCATCGCTGGTTGGGCGGCATGCTGACTAACTGGAAAACCGTTCGTCAGTCCATCAAACGTTTGAAAGATCTGGAAATCCAGTCTCAAGACGGCACTTTCGAAAAGCTGACCAAGAAAGAAGCGCTGATGCGCACTCGTGAGCTTGCGAAGCTGGAAAACAGCCTGGGTGGTATCAAGGATATGGGTGGTCTTCCTGATGCACTGTTCGTTGTCGATGCAGACCATGAACACATCGCTATCAAAGAAGCTAACAACCTGGGTATCCCGGTATTCGCTATTGTTGATACCAACTCCGATCCGGATGGCGTTGATTTTGTTATCCCTGGTAACGATGACGCAATCCGTGCAGTGAATCTGTACCTGAGCGCTGTTGCTGCCACTGTTCGTGAAGGCCGTTCGCAAGATCTGGCTGTTCAGGCAGAAGAAAGCTTCGTAGAAGCTGAATAATAAGACAGGCTCTCGTATATACCCTTAATATTTCGAGTTGTAGGAAGACGGCAAGAGAGAATCCCTAGACGCATAGATAACTATGTGGCTAGGGGGAACGAACGTAGCCAACGAACACACAACTTGAACTATGACGAGTATAGAGCCCTTATTAACCAGGTATTGAATATGTTGGTTAGGGGGCCTTGATTGGCCCCCTTTGCTTATCTTAAATGCGAGAAATGTCTCTTGGCGAAACCCATTTCGCTGTGAGATAACCGAGGAAAAAACAATGGCTGATATTACCGCTGCCCTGGTAAAAGAACTGCGTGAGCGTACTGGCGCAGGCATGATGGATTGTAAGAAAGCACTGGTTGAAGCTGATGGTGACATCGAGCTGGCGATCGAAAACATGCGTAAATCTGGTGCGATCAAAGCAGCTAAAAAAGCAGGCAACGTAGCTGCTGATGGCGTGATCAAAACTAAGGTTTCAGGCAACTTTGGTGTAATTCTGGAAGTTAACTGCCAGACTGACTTCGTTGCTAAAGACGGTGGTTTCCAGGCATTCGCTGACAAAGTTCTGGACGCAGCTGTTGCAGGTAAAGTGACTGACGTTGAAGTGCTGAAAGCACAGTTCGAAGAAGAACGTGTTGCACTGGTTGCGAAAATCGGTGAGAACATCAACATCCGTCGCGTTGCCGTTCTGGAAGGCGATGTATTGGGTAGCTACCTGCACGGTGCTCGCATCGGTGTTCTGGTTGCCGCTAAAGGCGCTGATGAAGAACTGATTAAGCAAGTTGCTATGCACGTAGCAGCGAGCAAGCCTGAGTTCGTTAAACCAGAAGACGTATCTGCTGAAGTGGTAGAAAAAGAATACCAAGTTCAGTTGGACATCGCGATGCAATCTGGCAAGCCGAAAGAAATCGCAGAGAAAATGGTTGAAGGCCGTATGAAGAAGTTCACCGGCGAAGTTTCTCTGACTGGTCAACCTTTCGTTATCGACCCAAGCAAAACTGTTGGCCAAGCTCTGAAAGAGCACGGTGCTGACGTGACTAACTTCATCCGCTTTGAAGTGGGCGAAGGCATCCAGAAAGTTGAAGCTGACTTTGCTGCTGAAGTTGCAGCAATGACCAAACAGTCTTAATACTGGTTTGATGCAATAAAAACGGAACCGCTACTTAACTGGCGGTTCCGTTATATCTGGCCCCATATTTTTAATAAATTCATGCCCAAACTATCTTATTTTGGCCGCCTTTGAGGCTGTCGATTTTTGATAATGAGACTGAATATCCCATTCAACACATTGCTTCTTAGGACAGACACCATGGCTACCAATGCGAAACCCGTTTATCAACGTATCTTGCTAAAACTTAGTGGCGAAGCCTTACAAGGCAGTGAAGGTTTCGGTATCGACGCAAGCGTTCTGGACCGTATGGCTCAGGAAGTGAAGGAATTGGTTGAGCTGGGCATCCAGGTTGGTGTGGTCATTGGGGGCGGTAACTTGTTCCGCGGTGCTGGTTTAGCACAAGCCGGGATGAATCGTGTAGTGGGCGATCACATGGGAATGCTGGCTACGGTGATGAACGGACTAGCAATGCGTGATGCTCTGCACCGTGCCTATGTGAACGCGCGCCTGATGTCTGCTATTCCATTGAATGGCGTATGCGACAATTATAGTTGGGCTGAAGCAATCAGCCAATTGCGTAATAACCGTGTGGTAATTTTTGCTGCCGGTACCGGTAATCCTTTCTTTACTACTGACTCAGCAGCTTGTCTGCGTGGTATCGAAATTGAAGCCGATGTGGTATTGAAAGCCACTAAAGTTGATGGTGTATTCTCCGCCGATCCGGTGAAGCATCCTGATGCGACAATGTTTGAACATTTAACCTATCAGGAAGTGTTGGAACAAGAATTGAAAGTGATGGACTTGGCAGCCTTTACGCTGGCTCGTGACCATAACCTGCCGATTCGTGTTTTCAACATGAATAAGCCTGGCGCACTGCGCCGCGTGGTGATGGGGGAGAATGAAGGTACGCTGATCTCCAAAGGCGTCTAACCTTTATCTCTATAAGCTGTCGGTGAGAGTGCCGGCAGCGTGGAATATACAGGGACTACCATGACTGGATAGTCTGCCAAGTTACCCGTTTCTAAAGGTTCGCAACGTGATTAACGACATTAAAAAAGACGCTGAAATCCGCATGGAAAAATGCGTTGAAGCTTTTAAAAATCATATCAGCAAAATTCGTACCGGTCGTGCAAGCCCGAGCTTGCTCGATGGTATTCACGTAGAATACTACGGTTCATCAACCCCTCTGCGCCAATTGGCTAACGTCACTGTTGAAGATACTCGTACTCTGGCGGTCAGCGTTTTCGACCGTTCTATCAGCAGCGCAGTTGAAAAAGCGATTATGTCTTCTGACCTTGGTTTGAACCCAATGTCTGCTGGAACGGTTATCCGTGTTCCATTGCCACCGTTGACTGAAGAGCGTCGTAAAGACCTGATCAAAATTGTTCGTGGTGAAGCTGAACAAGGTCGTGTTTCAGTTCGTAACGTTCGCCGTGATGCTAACGATAAAGTGAAAGCGCTGCTCAAAGATAAAGAGATTAGCGAAGATGAAGAGCGCGGTTGCCAGGAAGATGTACAGAAAATGACTGACATCTTTATCAAGAAAGTTGACGCTGCACTTTCTGAGAAAGAAGCTGAGCTGATGGACTTCTGATCCTCGCTACCATGCCTAAGAAAGCGTCGCAATTGCGGCGCTTTCTTTTTGGTAGCAATAAACTTTTGAGGGCTAGGTCTTAATTCCCATAGACAAGTGGGTTAAGAGGTACCAGACTGTGGCACATTTAGAAACATCATTTTAGTTAGACTGAGCATTTTCATGAAGCAACTGACTATTCTTGGTTCGACAGGGTCTGTCGGTACCAGCACGCTTGCCGTCGTTCGCGCTAACTCCCAGGATTTTGCTGTTTGTGCTTTGGTCGCGGGCACTAATGTCGAGATGATGACGCAACAATGTATCGAGTTTCGTCCTCGCTATGTTTCAATGGCAAATCGACAGGCTGCTGAAGCGTTACGAATCAATCTCCATGAGCTAGGGTTGCAGACCGAAGTATTATACGGCGAACAGGCTTCTTGTGAGCTTGCTGCGCTGGATGACGTACAATTAGTGCTATCAGCGATTGTTGGGGCGGCCGGATTGCTGCCTACGCTTGCCGCAGTCAAAGCTGGAAAACAGGTTCTACTGGCGAATAAAGAGTCGTTAGTGACTTGCGGGCGTATTTTTATGGAGGCAGTTGAGCATAGTCGTAGCCAGCTCCTGCCTATTGATAGCGAACATAATGCTATCTTCCAAAGCCTGCCTGAGAAAATCCAGCAACAACTAGGCTATGCCTCGCTGGAAGAATACGGCGTGTCTCGTATCATTCTCACCGGTTCTGGCGGCCCGTTCCGCGAATTGCCTATGGATAAATTTGCCTCAGTCACTCCCGATCAAGCTTGTGCTCACCCAAATTGGTCAATGGGTAGAAAAATCTCTGTTGATTCCGCCACGATGATGAACAAAGGGCTGGAATATATTGAGGCTCGCTGGTTATTTAACGCCTCGCAAGAGCAAATGGAAGTGATTATCCATCCTCAATCAGTTATTCATTCGATGGTTCGCTACCGTGATGGCAGTGTATTGGCGCAGTTAGGATCACCAGATATGCGAACGCCAATTGCACATGCGATGGCTTACCCGCATCGTATTGAATCGGGCGTTGAACATCTGGACTTCTGTAGAATGGGGGCTTTGACTTTTAGCGAGCCTGATTATAGCCGCTACCCATGCTTGCAGTTAGCCATTGAAGCCAGTCGCATCGGGCAGGCGGCCACCACTGCGCTAAATGCTGCTAATGAAATATCTGTCGCCGCATTCCTTGATGGTCAGATTCGTTTTACTGATATTGCCAGCCTGAACTCTCATGTAATGGAAAAGCTAGTTGCCTCAGAACCACGTAGCGTTGAAGAGGTCATTGAACTTGATGGCCGCGCGCGCGAACTGGCGCGTGAGCGCTTACGAACTCTGGCGAATTAACGTTATCTATATCACTGCATTTTCGAGAGTTTGTTCGTGCAACGTTGAAATGATATAGTCTGCGCCGTCGAATAACGCATGATGGATTAGAAGTGATTTAAGCGTTATAGCGAGATGGCGCAGTAAACAGCATGTTGTAAGTCGACCTTGGTGTTTTTGCCGTGGGTTAACCGTTGTGTTGCCGTTGCCTGAGTATCGGTGGAAATCTTTGTATTCTTATTATTAGGGAATGAGTACGAGTTATGTCGCTCGAAAACCAACACATGGCTGATACTGCTAACCTGTCTCCACGCCACGTTGCTATTATTATGGATGGCAATGGTCGCTGGGCTAAACTTCAGGGTAAAATGCGTGTTTTTGGCCATAAAGCGGGAGTCAAATCCGTCCGTAAAGCCGTGAGCTTTGCTGCCAACCATCATCTTGATGCGCTCACGCTTTATGCCTTCAGTAGTGAAAACTGGAACCGTCCTGCGCAGGAAGTTACCGCGTTAATGGAGTTGTTTGTCCGCGCATTGGATAGTGAAGTCAAAAATCTGCACAAGCATAATGTCAGGCTGCGGGTAATTGGTGACGTCAGTCGTTTTAGCTCGCGCTTACAAGAAAGAATTCGTCGTTCAGAAACCCTTACACAAAATAACGACGGGCTTACGCTTAACATCGCTGCTAATTATGGTGGTCGATGGGATATTATTCAGGGCGTAAAAAAACTGGCTGAGCAGGTCGAGGCTGGTAAACTGAGAGCCGAGCAAATCACAGAAGAAGCGCTAAATGCGTCTGTCTGCATGAGTGAACTTGCTCCTGTTGACTTGGTGATCAGAACCGGTGGGGAGCATCGCATTAGCAATTTTCTGCTGTGGCAAATTGCCTATGCTGAATTGTATTTTACTGATGTCCTCTGGCCTGATTTTGATGAAATTGTCTTTGAAGGTGCGCTGAATGCTTTTGCACAACGCGAGCGTCGTTTCGGCGGAACAACACCTATTGGCGTCGATGCGTCCTAGGGAGAACTTTTGCTGAAGTATCGCATTATCACGGCTCTGATTTTAATTCCTATCGTCATTGCGGCGCTTTTCTTGCTGCCGCCGGTGGGTTTCTCCATTGTGACCCTAGTGGTTTGCATGCTAGCAGCTTGGGAGTGGGGGCCATTATCTGGATTTCATTCGCGTACCCAGCGTATCTGGCTGGCTATTCTTTGCGGTTTTATTCTGGCGGCCATGATGTTGAGCCTGCCCGCATATCAACGAGCGATTGAGCTTGTGCAGGTTACGGGTTCACTTTGGGCATCGTTGGCTTGGTGGGTACTGGCCTTTTTGCTGGTTATTGGATATCCCGCTTCTGCTGCGCTTTGGCGCCATTCTCGGGCATTGAAACTCATTTTTGGTTTATTGACTATCGTACCTTTCTTCTGGGGTATGGTTTCGTTGCGCCAATATGGCTATGCCGATAACCATCACACCGGTGCGTGGTGGTTATTGTATGTAATGTTGCTGGTGTGGGGAGCAGATTCTGGTGCTTTCTTGTTTGGTAAGCTGTTTGGTAAACACAAATTGGCGCCTAAAGTTTCACCAGGTAAAACATGGGAAGGATTAATCGGCGGTCTTCTGACCTCGGCCCTGATATCATGGCTATTCAGTCTTTTTGTTCCGTTGAGCCTGAGCCCGTCAACCTTACTAATTTGTTCAGTAGTTGCTACACTCGCCTCGGTGTTGGGCGACTTGACTGAGAGCATGTTCAAACGTGAAGCCGGTATCAAGGATAGTGGCAATTTAATACCCGGTCATGGCGGCATTTTAGATCGTATTGACAGCTTAACGGCGGCGGTACCTGTATTCGCTTGCTTGATGCTGTTAGTGTATTAATCAGTCTTGCTCAGGGACGTTTTTAAGGAATTGTTGGTAATATGATGAACATACTCTGGAGCTTGGCCGCCTTTATCGTTGCATTAGGGATTCTTATCACTGTGCACGAGTTTGGTCATTTCTGGGTTGCTCGTCGTTGTGGTGTACGTGTTGAACGTTTCTCTGTCGGCTTTGGTAGGGCGATTTTTCGCCGCAAAGATAAGCTTGGTACTGAGTACGTATTAGCGATGATTCCACTCGGTGGCTACGTCAAAATGCTCGATGAGCGTGTCGAGGCTGTTGCCCCCGAATTGCGCCACCAATCCTTTAACAACAAAACTGTTTGGCAGCGCGCTGCGATTATCAGCGCGGGGCCTATTGCCAATTTCTTGTTTGCCATTGTTGCTTATTGGCTGGTGTTTATTATCGGCGTGCCCAGTGTTCGTCCGGTGATTGGTGAAATCACGCCACAATCTGTCGCGGCACAAGCGAATATTTCGCCGGGGATGGAACTTAAATCTGTTGGCGGTATCGAAACGCCTGATTGGGATTCTGCTCGCTTAGCGTTGGTTGGCGAGATTGGCGATAGCGAAACCACGATTGGTGTTGCTCCTTTTGGTTCAGAGGTGGTGACCAAGAAAACTCTGGATCTCCGCCAATGGCATTTTGACCCAGAGAAGCAAGACCCCATTGTTGCGTTAGGGATTATTCCCCGTGGGCCGCAAATTGAATCCGTGCTCGAGCAGGTACAAGAAAATTCGGCCGCACAAAAAGCAGGTTTGCAAGCAGGGGACAGGATCGTTAAAGTCGATGGTCAGCTTTTAGCTAGCTGGCAAGCTTTTGTCGTCCAGGTACGCGATAATCCAGGTAAGTCGATCGCGCTGGAAGTCGAACGCAACAGTTCAACAGTGAACTTAACGTTAATCCCAGACACTAAAACTCTGGGTAAAGGTGTGAAACAAGGGTTTGCTGGTGTTGTACCTAAAGTAATTCCGTTACCTGATGAGTACAAAACAATTCGCCAGTATGGGCCTTTTGTTGCGTTTTATGAGGCTGGGGATAAAACCTGGCAACTGATGAAACTAACAGTAGGCATGCTGGGCAAGTTAATAACCGGGGATGTAAAGCTGAATAATCTGAGTGGCCCGATTTCCATTGCACAGGGCGCTGGGATGTCAGCTGAGTATGGGTTGGTTTATTATCTTATGTTTTTGGCGCTGATTAGCGTCAATCTCGGGATAATCAATCTGTTCCCGTTACCGGTGTTAGATGGTGGACACCTGCTATTTCTGATAATAGAAAAGCTTAAAGGTGCGCCAGTTTCCGAGCGAGTTCAGGACTTCAGTTATCGCATTGGCTCAATATTGCTGGTGTTATTAATGGGGCTTGCACTTTTCAATGATTTCTCCCGTCTGTAAGGGCAGGGGATTAGGTATGGAAGAACGCATAACAACGATGGCTCTCAAAAAGTTGCTCATAGCGTCGCTGCTGTTTGGCAGCGCCACCGTATACGGTGCAGATGGATTCGTAGTGAAAGATATTCATTTCGAAGGCCTGCAGCGAGTTGCCGTCGGTGCGGCGTTACTCAATATGCCTGTTCGCGTAGGCGATACGGTCACAGATGATGACATCAGTAATACTATTCGTGCTCTGTTTGCCACTGGCAACTTTGAGGATGTCCGCGTTTTACGCGATGGTAATACTCTGATTGTTCAAGTTAAAGAACGTCCTACTATCGCCAGTATTACTTTCTCGGGTAATAAATCCGTGAAAGACGATATGCTTAAGCAAAATCTGGAAGCCTCTGGCGTCCGGGTTGGCGAGGCGCTCGACAGGACCACTATTTCTAGCATTGAAAAAGGCCTGGAAGATTTTTATTACAGCGTCGGTAAATACAGTGCTTCAGTAAAAGCGGTTGTTACGCCTTTACCACGTAACCGTGTTGACTTGAAGCTAGTGTTCACCGAAGGGTTATCTGCGAAAATTCAGCAGATCAACATCGTTGGTAACCATGCCTTTAGCACTGATGAACTGGTTTCACATTTCCAACTTCGTGACGAAGTGCCTTGGTGGAACGTGGTGGCCGATCGTAAATACCAGAAGCAGAAACTTGCTGGTGACTTAGAAACGTTACGTAGTTTCTACTTGGATCGTGGCTATGCTCGCTTCAACATTGACTCGACGCAAGTTAGCCTGACGCCGGACAAAAAAGGTATTTATATCACCCTCAACATTCATGAAGGCGATCAGTACAAACTGTCTGGCGTTGAAGTTGCAGGGAACATGGCCGGACATTCTCTGGAAGTTGAGAATCTGACCAAGATTGATAAAGGCGAACTGTATAACGGCGCGAAAGTAACCAAAATGGAAAACGACATCAAAGCGATGTTGGGCCGTTATGGTTATGCTTACCCGCAGGTAAATACTCAACCAGAAATCAATGACGCGGATAAAACCGTCAAACTGCATGTCAACGTTGATGCGGGCAATCGCTACTACGTTCGTCACGTACGTTTTGAAGGTAATGACACCAGTAAAGACAGTGTTCTTCGCCGTGAAATGCGTCAGATGGAAGGGGCTTGGTTAGGTAGCGATCTAGTCGATAAAGGCAAAGAACGTCTTAATCGTACCGGCTATTTCGAGAGCGTTGATGTTGATACTCAGCGCGTGCCGGGAACAACTGACCAGGTTGACGTTGTCTATAAAGTGAAAGAACGTAACACCGGTAGCTTCAACTTTGGTGTTGGTTACGGTACTGAAAGTGGCGTGAGTTTCCAGGTTGGTGTCACCCAAGATAACTGGCTGGGTACAGGTAACACTGTTGGTATCAGCGGTACCAAAAATGACTACCAGACCTACGCAGAATTTACGCTTACCGATCCTTACTTCACTGTTGACGGTGTGAGTCTGGGTGGTCGTATATTCTATAACGACTTTAAAGCCGATGATGCTGACCTGTCTGAGTACACCAATAAAAGTTATGGTATTGGTGGCAACTTGGGCTTCCCTGTCAATGAGAATAACTCATTGCGCTTGGGTCTGGATTACGTTCATAACGACCTGTCCAATATGGAACCTCAGGTCAGTATGTTCCGTTATCTGAACTCTATGGGGATTAACCCTAATGTGGTTGGCTATCAAGAGAACTCGGATTCTGACTTCAGTGCCGATGACTTCTTCCTGAGCTTAGGTTGGGGTTATAACAACCTTGACCGTGGATTCTTCCCGACCGCTGGTTCTAAAGCTAGCCTGACCGGTAAAGTCACGGTGCCAGGTTCGGATAACGAATACTATAAAATTACCTTTGATGCCACCAGCTACCTGCCATTGACCGAGAGTCATCAGTGGGTTCTGATGGGACGTGCTCGCGCGGGTTATGCGGATGGCTTGGGCGGTAAAGAAGTACCGTTCTATGACAACTTCTACGCCGGTGGTTCAAGCAGCGTTCGTGGTTTCCAATCGAATACGATTGGTCCTAAAGCGGCTTATTATGCTTGTCCTCAGGGTGCAACGTCTTATAACGGTTGTCCGCTTATTAACTCCACAGATGCCGTCGGCGGTAACGCCATGGGCCTTCTCAGTGCTGAGTTGATCGTACCTACGCCGTTTATCAGCGAAAAATATGCTAACTCAGTACGTACTTCTCTGTTTGTGGACAGTGGTACAACTTGGGATACTAATTGGGAAAATACTGCGGAGAGTCTTGCTGCCGGCATT
Organism: Rouxiella sp. Mn2063; assembly: GCF_049319665.1. NCBI lineage: Bacteria > Pseudomonadati > Pseudomonadota > Gammaproteobacteria > Enterobacterales > Yersiniaceae > Rouxiella > Rouxiella sp. Mn2063. Next base: position 31,260 of record NZ_JBMOUD010000022.1, read on the forward strand.
CCTGACTACAGTAAACCAGGCAATATTCGTGTATCTTCCGGTATCGCATTGCAGTGGCAGTCTCCATTGGGTCCACTGTCGTTCTCTTATGCGCAGCCAGTCAAGACATACGAAGGCGACAAATCGGAGCAGTTCCAGTTTAACATCGGTAAAACGTGGTAATCTGTTGCTGAATGCGTTAAACGCATAAAGATTTTAAGCAGGAGCGCAAAAGTCTGAGCCATTAAATTGGCAAAGACTTTTGTGAAATTTATTGTGCCAAATGGCGCAAACGGGTGTATGGAAGGAGTTTATAGTGAAAAAGTGGTTGTATGCCGCAGGCCTCGGTTTAGTTATGGCTTCTTCAGCAAGCGTTATGGCTGCTGACAAAATCGCTGTTGTCAATGTCGGACAAATTTTCCAACAAATGCCAGCTCGTGAAGCGGTAGCAAAACAGTTGGAAAACGAGTTCAAAGGCCGTGCAACTCAGTTGCAATCTCAGGAAGCTGCTCTGCAAACTCAAATGCAGAAGTTGCAACGTGATGGTTCAACCATGAAAGCTAGCGACCGTGCTAAGTTAGAAAAATCTGTCATGGCTCAACGTGAAGATTTCTCTGCTAAAGCTCAGGCTTTTGAGCAAGACAATCGTCGCCGTCAGGGTGAAGAGCGTAATAAAATTCTGGGTCGTATCCAGGACGCAGTGAAAACTGTAGCAAGCAAAGAAGGTTACGATGTAGTAATCGATTCTAACGCTGTTGCTTATGCAGCGGACGCGAAAGACATTACTGCTGATGTGCTGAAACAGGTTAAATAAACATGTCTTCAATTCGACTTGCTGATCTCGCACAGCAGTTGGATGCACAATTGCACGGTGATGGCGATATCGTCATCACCGGCGTTGCTTCAATGCATTCCGCACACTCTGAGCAAATCACGTTTTTATCAAACAGCCGTTACCGTGAACAGTTAGCGTCCTGCACCGCAGGTGCTGTTGTGTTGACGGAAGCGGATCTGCCATTTTGCCAAACAGCGGCACTCGTTGTTAAAAATCCGTATCTGACTTATGCCCGTATGGCGCAATTGCTTGATACCACGCCAACGCCTGCAGAAAATATTGCACCAAGTGCAGTGATTTCTCCAGATGCGGTACTGGGTAAGCAGGTTTCGGTTGGTGCGAATGCAGTTATTGAATCCGGGGCACAACTCGGAGACAACGTCATCATCGGTGCAGGTTGCTTTATTGGTAAACATGCACGCATCGGTGCAGGTACCCGTATTTGGGCGAATGTATCAATCTATCATCGCGTTGAAATTGGTGAACATTGTCTTATCCAGTCAGGTACCGTTATCGGTGCTGATGGGTTTGGCTATGCGAATGACCGTGGTAACTGGGTCAAAATTCCGCAATTAGGAACAGTCCTAATTGGCGATCGCGTAGAGATTGGCGCCTGTACTACCATTGACCGTGGCGCGTTAGATGATACCGTTATTGGCAATGGTGTGATCATTGATAACCAATGCCAGATTGCACACAACGTTGTGATTGGAGACAATACAGCGGTTGCTGGAGGTGTAATCATGGCTGGTAGTCTGAAGATCGGCCGCTACTGCCAAATTGGTGGCGCCAGCGTGATTAATGGTCATATGGAAATTTGTGACAAAGCAGTCGTCACTGGTATGGGAATGGTGATGCGTCCAATCACTGAACCTGGGGTATACTCCTCCGGCATTCCACTACAGCCGAACAAAGTTTGGCGTAAGACCGCAGCGTTGGTAATGAATATCGATGAGATGAACAAACGCTTAAAAGCTGTCGAGCGTAAAATCGAAAAAGACTAATTTACTGCTGACAATAATCACTTAAGCTTTGATGATTCATTGTATTATCAAGGTTTGTGTTAACATAAGTTCCTATTTGCGGCCTGCACAATGTCTCTCTTTGAGAGGCAAGCAGGCCGTGTTATTGATGACATCAGTTTTTTATAGACAGGAAGAGTATTTTGACAACCGAAACTCATACTCTGCGTATCGAAGAGATATTGGATTTACTGCCACACCGCTATCCGTTCTTGTTGGTCGATCGCGTGTTGGACTTTGATGAAGGGAAGTTTTTACGCGCTGTGAAAAACGTTTCCTTTAATGAGCCGTGTTTCCAAGGCCATTTCCCGGGTAAACCTATTTTCCCAGGCGTGATGATCCTTGAAGCGATGGCGCAAGCGACCGGTATTTTGGCATTTAAAAGCGTAGGTCGTTTGGAGCCGGGTGAGCTGTACTATTTTGCAGGTATCGACAAAGCGCGTTTCCGCCGCCCTGTGTTACCTGGGGATCAGATGATCCTGGAAGTTGAGTTTCTTAAAACGCGTCGTGGACTCACCCGTTTCAAAGGTGTCGCTAAAGTTGATGGTGAGATTGTTTGCGAAGCAGAGATGATGTGCGCCCGTAGTCAAGAGGGGTAATCCGTGATTGATAAAACCGCCTTTATTCATCCGAGCTCTATTGTCGAAGACGGTGCCATTATTGGCGCTGGTGTTCATATCGGCCCTTTTTGTATCGTGGGTTCCGAGGTGGAAATCGGCGAAGGGACGGTACTGAAATCACATGTTGTCGTAAACGGTTTGACCAAAATTGGTCGCAATAACCGTATTTTCCAGTTCGTCAGTATTGGTGAAGTGAACCAAGACCTGAAGTATGCTGGTGAGCCTACGCGTGTTGAAGTGGGCGACGATAATGACATTCGTGAAAGCGTGACGATTCACCGTGGAACTGTAGATGGCGGCGGTCTAACTAAAGTAGGCAGTAATAACCTACTTATGGTTAATGCCCATGTTGCGCATGATTGTGTGGTGGGTAATAACTGTATTTTAGCTAACAACGCCACCTTGGCTGGGCATGTTCAGGTTGACGACTTTGCCATTATTGGTGGGATGACCGCGGTGCATCAATTCTGCATCATTGGTGCTCATGTGATGGTGGGTGGCTGTTCTGGGGTTGCTCAAGATGTGCCACCGTTCTTGATTGCTCAAGGTAACCATGCAACACCTTTCGGCATCAATCGGGTTGGACTGAAACGTCGCGGTTTTGATAAAGAATCCCGACAGGCGATTGATAAAGCATACAAGCTGTTATATCGCAGTGGTAAGACGTTGGAAGAAGTTCTGCCGGAAATTACCGCTATTGCCGATGAGTTCCCAGCGGTTAAGCCATTTAGTGACTTCTTTGCCCGCTCAACGCGCGGCATCATCCGTTGATTTAATTCCAGGGATTTTATGCCATTGCTAAATAAGGAGCGACCTGCATTAACTATCGGTTTGGTCGCGGGTGAAACCTCTGGCGATATTTTAGGTGCAGGGTTAATCCGTGCACTTAAGCATCACTATCCTGACGCTCATTTTGTTGGCGTCGCTGGGCCGCTGATGCAAGCCGAAGGTTGCGAAGCTTGGTATGAAATGGAAGAGCTGGCGGTAATGGGCGTGGTAGAAGTCGTAGAGCGTTTACCACGCCTGTTGAAGATTCGCAAAGACCTGACTCAGCGTTTTGCTAAGCTTAAGCCCGATGTCTTTGTTGGAATTGACGCGCCGGACTTTAACATCACGCTCGAAGGACGATTAAAGCAGCGTGGGATACGCACCATTCATTATGTCAGCCCGTCCGTTTGGGCCTGGCGTCAAAAGCGTGTTTTCAAAATTGGTAAGGCCACCGATATGGTGCTGGCTTTTCTTCCTTTCGAAAAAGCGTTTTACGATAGATTTGATGTGCCTTGTCGCTTTATTGGCCATACGATGGCGGATTCAATGCCGCTTGAGCCTAATAAGCTAGCAGCTCGCGCTGAATTAGGTATTCCGCCAGATGTACATTGTCTGGCATTGCTGCCGGGCAGCCGCCATTCAGAGGTCGAGATGTTAAGCGCTGACTTCCTGAAAACGGCGCTACAGCTGCGTCGAACTTATCCTGATTTGCATATCGTGGTGCCTTTGGTTAATGCCAAGCGCCGTGAGCAGTTTGAACGCATCAAAGCTGAAATTGCACCAGACCTTCCTGCTCATTTACTCGATGGGCAAGGACGAGCTGCAATGATTGCCAGTGATGCTGCATTATTGGCGTCAGGTACTGCGGCGCTGGAATGCATGTTGGCGAAGTGCCCAATGGTGGTCGGGTATAGAATGAAACCTTTCACTTTCTGGATAGCCGAGCGCTTGGTCAAAACGCCGTATGTTTCACTGCCAAATCTGTTAGCCGGACGAGAGATTGTCACCGAATTGCTACAGACTGAGTGTGTGCCGGATAAGCTAAGTGCTGCGCTGTTGCCGCTATTGGCCGGTGGTGAGAAAAGTACCGAATTGAAACATTTATTCCTCGAATTACATCAAAACATTCGTTGCGGTGCTGATGAACAGGCAGCTCAGGCGGTAATGGAGTTAGCTCAGCGATGATGACCGAACTTTTTGTCTATCCACAGGCAAATTATATTGCTGGTGTGGATGAAGTTGGCCGTGGTCCTTTGGTTGGTGCGGTAGTAACGGCTGCGGTGATTCTCGACCCTGCGCGGCCAATTATCGGCTTGGCTGACTCAAAAAAGCTCAGCGAAAAACGTCGCGATGCGCTGTTTATTGAGATAACGGAGAAAGCCCTGGCCTGGAGTTTGGGGCGGGCCGAGCCGGAAGAAATTGATCAACTGAATATCTTGCATGCCACAATGTTGGCGATGCAGCGAGCGGTAGCTGGTTTACAGGTAACGCCTGACATGGTGTTGGTTGACGGTAATCGCTGCCCTAGCTTGCCAATGGCATCTATGGCGGTGGTTAAAGGCGACAGTAAAGTGGCCGAGATTAGCGCCGCATCAATTTTGGCTAAGGTCACGCGTGACCGTGAAATGGTTGCGTTGGATCTCGAATTCCCGCAATACGGATTTGCTCAGCATAAAGGCTACCCAACGCCGTTGCATCTTGAGCAGTTGGCAAAATTTGGTGCCACACAATATCATCGGCGTAGCTTTGCGCCCGTCAGACGCGTGCTGGATTTGGCATAACTTCAACTCTCACATTTCTGGTAATTTGATATGGCTGAACCTCGTTTTATTCATCTTCGTGTTCACAGTGACTACTCCATGGTGGATGGATTAGCCAAAGTTGGCCCGTTGGTAAAACGAGCGGCACAGCTGTCGATGCCAGCGTTAGCTATCACCGATTTTACTAACCTTTGTGGGCTAGTAAAATTCTACGGTTCAGCGCACGGTGCTGGGATAAAGCCGATAATTGGTGCTGATTTCAATGTCCAAAGCGATGTATTGGGCGATGAGTTGGCCCAATTGACCGTGTTGGCAATGGATAATGACGGCTACCAGAATTTGACGTTGCTGATATCCCGGGCTTACCAAAATGGTTACGGCGCAGCAGGGCCAATCATCGATCGCGAATGGTTAGCTGAATTAAACCACGGGCTGTTGTTGCTATCCGGTGGCCGAATGGGGGATGTAGGCAAGTTTATGCTGCGTGGCAATCCCCCTTTGGTTGAGCAGTGCCTGGATTTCTATCAGCAATATTTTCCCGACCGCTACTATCTTGAATTGATCCGCACCGGTCGCGCTGATGAAGAAAACTATCTGCATGCAGCAGTCGCGTTGGCAACCGAGCGGCAACTGCCGGTTGTCGCCACCAATGATGTGCGTTTTCTGGTCGACAGTGATTTTGACGCGCACGAAATTCGCGTGGCGATCCACGATGGTTTTACGCTTGATGACCCTAAGCGCCCTAAAAAATATACGGCGCAACAATATATGCGCAGTGAAGAGGAAATGTGCGAACTCTTCGCAGATATTCCTGAAGCGTTGCAAAATAGCGTTGAAATTGCCAAGCGCTGTAACGTCACAATTCGCCTGGGCGAATATTTCCTGCCGCAGTTCCCAACCGGTGATATGACCACCGAAGACTTCCTCGTCGCCTGTTCGCAAAAAGGGCTGGAAGAGCGCCTTGAGTTCTTGTTCCCAGATCCGCAAGTACGGGCTGAAAGACGCCCAGAATATGATGATCGTTTGGATGTTGAACTCAAAGTGATCAACCAAATGGGCTTCCCAGGTTACTTCTTGATCGTGATGGAGTTTATCCAGTGGTCTAAGGATAATGACGTTCCTGTTGGGCCGGGGCGCGGATCTGGTGCGGGATCATTGGTGGCTTATGCGCTAAAAATTACGGACCTCGATCCACTGGAATTCGATTTACTATTCGAACGTTTCCTCAATCCAGAACGTGTTTCAATGCCCGACTTTGACGTCGACTTCTGCATGGAAAAACGCGATCTGGTGATCGATCACGTGGCTGAAATGTATGGCCGCGAAGCCGTGTCGCAAATTATCACTTTCGGTACCATGGCGGCCAAAGCGGTGATCCGCGATGTAGGTCGTGTATTGGGCCACCCTTACGGTTTTGTCGATAGAATATCTAAATTAGTCCCGCCCGATCCGGGAATGACGCTAGAAAAAGCCTTTGCTGCCGAGCCGCAGTTGCCTGAAATTTATGAGGCTGACGAAGAGGTTAAGGCGCTCATTGATATGGCGCGTAAGTTGGAGGGCGTCACGCGTAACGCCGGTAAGCATGCCGGTGGTGTTGTTATCGCTCCAACCAAAATTACTGACTTTGCCCCGCTTTATTGCGATGCCGAAGGGAATAACCCGGTTACCCAGTTTGATAAAAATGATGTGGAATATGCAGGGCTGGTAAAGTTTGACTTCCTTGGCTTGCGTACGCTGACGATCATCGACTGGGCGTTACAGATGATAAACGCTCGCCGTGCTAAGACCGGATTAGAGCCAATAGATATCGCCGCGATCCCACTTACCGATCAGAAAAGCTTCGATATGCTGCAACGCTCGGAAACCACAGCGGTATTCCAGCTTGAATCACGCGGTATGAAAGATCTGATCAAGCGTCTGAAGCCGGACAGCTTTGAAGATATGATCGCCTTGGTGGCATTGTTCCGCCCTGGGCCGCTGCAGTCGGGGATGGTAGACAACTTTATCGACCGTAAACACGGGCGGGAAGAACTGTCTTATCCTGATATCCAATGGCAGCATGAATCACTAAAACCTGTGCTTGAGCCAACTTACGGCATTATCTTGTATCAAGAACAGGTTATGCAGATTGCTCAGGTACTGGCGGGCTACTCGTTAGGCGGCGCGGATATGCTGCGTCGTGCAATGGGTAAAAAGAACCCTGTCGAGATGGCTAAGCAACGCGGTGGATTTGAGGACGGTGCTAAATCCCGCGGCGTTGATGGTGAACTTGCGGTTAAAATCTTCGATCTGGTAGAAAAGTTTGCGGGCTATGGTTTTAACAAATCGCACTCTGCTGCTTATGCGCTGGTCTCTTATCAAACCTTATGGTTAAAGGCTCATTATCCGGCTGAATTTATGGCGGCAGTAATGACTGCTGATATGGACAACACCGATAAAGTGGTTGGCTTGGTTGATGAATGCTGGCGGATGGGGCTTAAAATTCTGCCGCCGGATATCAACAGTGGGCTATATCATTTCCACGTCAATGACGAGGGGGAAATAGTTTACGGAATCGGCGCGATTAAAGGCGTTGGTGAAGGCCCGATTGAAGCGATCATTGAAGCGCGAAATCAGGGGGGCTATTTTAAAGAGTTGTTTGACCTTTGTGCTCGCACAGATACCAAAAAACTTAATCGCCGTATTCTTGAAAAGCTGATCATGTCCGGGGCATTTGACCGTCTTGGCCCACACCGTGCAGCGTTGATGCACTCTTTGGGCGATGCGCTAAAAGCTGCCGATCAACATGCCAAAGCAGAAGCGATTGGTCAGGCAGATATGTTTGGTGTGCTGGCCGAAGAACCCGAGCAAGTTGAAAAATCTTATGCTAGCGTAACGCCTTGGCAAGAGCAGGTGGTATTGGATGGTGAGCGAGAAACCTTAGGTTTGTATCTCACCGGCCATCCAATCAACCAGTATTTAAAAGAAATTGAACGTTATGGCGGCGGCCAGCGTTTAAAAGATATGCACCCAACGGATCGGGGAAAAATGACCATCGCAGTCGGTTTGGTAGTGGCTGCGAAGGTGATGATTACCAAACGGGGTAACCGTATTGGTATTTGTACGTTGGATGACCGTTCCGGTCGTCTCGAAGTCATGTTATTCACTGAAGCGTTGGAAAAATTCCAGCATTTATTGGAAAAAGACCGTATCCTGATAGCCACAGGACAGGTCAGCTTTGATGATTTCAACGGCGGGCTTAAAATGATGGCCCGTGATCTAATGGACATCAGTGAAGCGCGTGAAAAATATGCTCGCGGTCTTGCTATCTCGCTGACTGACAGGCAAATTGATGACCAGCTTTTGAACCGTCTCCGCGAATCGTTGGAACCTCATCGATCGGGGACGATACCAGTGCACTTGTACTATCAACGAGAGAACGCACGAGCCCGGCTGCGATTCGGTGCGAGTTGGCGTGTTACACCAACCGACCGTTTATTACTGGATTTACGTACTTTAGTCGGTAATGAGCAGGTGGAACTGGAATTTGACTAAAATAGGAATGCTATGAGTCTGAATTTTCTTGATTTTGAACAGCCGATTGCGGAGCTGGAAGCGAAAATTGACTCGCTGACTGCAGTCAGCCGTCAAGACGAAAAATTGGATATTAATCTTGATGAAGAAGTGGGACGCCTGCGTGAGAAAAGCGTTGAACTGACTCGCAAGATTTTCTCTGATCTGGGAGCCTGGCAGGTTGCCCAATTGGCGCGTCATCCACGTCGTCCTTACACCTTGGATTACATCAAACATATCTTCACTGATTTTGATGAGCTAGCGGGTGATCGTGCTTACGCTGACGATAAAGCTATTGTTGGCGGGATTGCTCGTTTGGGTGAACGTCCTGTGATGATCATTGGTCATCAGAAAGGTCGTGAAACCAAAGAGAAAATCCGTCGCAACTTTGGTATGCCGGCGCCAGAAGGTTACCGTAAAGCCTTGCGTCTGATGGAGATGGCTGAGCGTTTTAAAATGCCAATCATCACCTTCATTGATACGCCAGGTGCTTACCCGGGCGTAGGTGCGGAAGAGCGCGGCCAGTCTGAAGCTATTGCACGTAACCTGCGTGAAATGTCTCGTTTGAATGTACCGGTTATTTGTACGGTGATCGGCGAAGGCGGTTCCGGTGGTGCGTTGGCGATTGGCGTAGGCGATAAAGTTAACATGTTGCAGTACAGCACGTACTCGGTTATTTCGCCGGAAGGTTGTGCGTCAATCTTGTGGAAGAGCGCGGATAAAGCCTCGCTGGCGGCAGAAGCGATGGGCATTATCGCTCCTCGTCTGAAAGAGTTGAAACTTATCGATACCGTTATTCCAGAACCTCTGGGTGGCGCACATCGTGACGTTCCGGCAATTTCAGCTTCTTTGCGTGCTCAACTTGAAGCCGATCTTCGTGATTTGGATGCGTTGACTGTCGAAGAATTGCGTAACCGTCGTTACCAACGACTGATGACTTACGGCTACTGCTGATATTTGTCAGAATTATGTGAAAGGGCAGCCGCGAGGCTGCCTTTTTTATATCCGCCAAATTCTGATAATTAAACGTAATGGCAGGGAAAGGTGGAATAAGAGCTTAACGCGACGATGTTTATTCCTATAATCAAGGAATCAGATATATCAGCAAGGAGCCATCAGATGAATATTATCGCCATCATGCATCCCCCCGGCGCTTATTATAAAGATGAGCCGATGAGAGAGTTGGATTCAGCGCTGACGCAGGCCGGGTTCAAAACAATTTATCCCCATGATCAAGCCGATTTACTCAAGCTTATTGAAAACAACGCGCGTATTTGTGGCGTCGTCTTTGATTGGGATATGCACAGCGAAGACCTGTGTGCTGAAATTAACGAGCTGAACGAATATCTGCCGCTTTACGCCTTTATTAATACCCACTCTTCATTAGATGTCAGCAGCAATGATATGCGTATGGTGCTCTATTTCTTTGAGTATGCGCTCAATGCGGCAGAGGACATCGCTCAACGTATTCGCCAGTACACCAACGATTATCTTGATGAGATTACACCGCCCTTGACCAAGGCTTTGTTCACTTATGTTGAAGAGGGGAAATACACTTTTTGCACCCCGGGACACATGGCCGGCACGGCATTTTTGAAAAGCCCGGTTGGGACATTATTTTATGATTTCTTTGGCGCGAAAGCTCTCAAGGCCGATGTATCTATCTCAGTCACGGAATTGGGCTCTCTGCTTGATCACACCGGACCTCATCTGGAAGCTGAAGAATATATTGCTCGTACTTTTAACGCAGAGCAGAGCTATATCGTCACCAATGGCACTTCAACGGCTAACAAAATCGTCGGCATGTATGCCGCACACGCTGGTAGCACGATATTAATCGATCGCAACTGCCATAAATCATTGGCGCATCTAATGATGATGACCGATGTTATCCCGATTTATCTGCGCCCATCTCGAAATGCTTATGGAATATTAGGCGGCATTCCCAAACGTGAATTCAGCCGTGAAAGCATTGCTCAGAAAGTGGCTGATACAAAAGATGCTAGCTGGCCGGTTCACGCGGTAATTACCAATTCCACCTACGATGGTTTGCTGTACAACACCGACTTTATTAAACAGACGCTCGATGTACCTTCGATCCATTTTGATTCTGCCTGGGTGCCCTATACCAATTTCCACCCGATATATAGCGGGAAAAGTGGCATGAGCGGCGAGAGAATGGCAGGCAAGGTTTTTTATGAAACGCAGTCCACGCATAAACTACTGGCGGCTTTTTCTCAGGCATCAATGATTCATATTAAAGGTGATTACAATGAAAATACCTTTAATGAAGCCTATATGATGCATACCACCACCTCGCCAAATTACAGTATTGTGGCCTCCGCTGAGACAGCCGCGGCGATGCTGCGGGGTAATCCGGGACGCCGTTTGATCAATCGCTCAGTGGAACGGGCGCTGCATTTTAGAAAAGAGATCCAGCGTTTGCGTGCAGAATCTGAAGGATGGTTCTTCGATATCTGGCAACCGGAACAGATCGATGAGGCGCAGTGTTGGCCGCTACAACCACAGGATAAATGGCACGGATTTTCTCAGGCAGATGCCGATCATATGTACCTTGATCCGATCAAAGTGACCATTCTGACACCGGGAATGAGTGAGCAAGGCACATTGGCAGAAGAGGGGATCCCCGCTGCGCTGGTGGCTAAATTCCTTGATGAGCGTGGTGTCGTGGTCGAGAAAACTGGCCCTTATAATTTGCTTTTCCTGTTCAGTATCGGTATCGACAAAACCAAAGCAATGGGGTTAATGCGCGGGCTGACTGATTTCAAACGTTCGTATGATCTTAATTTGCGTGTGAAAAACATGCTGCCAGATCTCTACGCTGAAGATCCTGATTTTTACCGACACATGCGTATTCAGGACTTGGCTCAAGGGATCCATAAATTAATTATCCACCATGATCTGCCGCATTTGATGTTCAAAGCCTTTGATGTACTGCCAGAAATGAAAATGACGCCGTATCAAATGTTCCAGCACCAGGTTCGTGGCAACATTGAAGAGTGTGAAATCGACCAACTGGTAGGCAAAGTTTCTGCCAATATGATCCTGCCTTATCCGCCGGGAGTCCCGATGGTGATGCCGGGTGAAATGATCACTCAAGAGAGCCGAGCGGTGCTCGATTTCTTATTGATGCTATGCTCGATTGGCGAGCATTATCCTGGGTTTGAGACCGATATTCACGGTGCTAAATTGACAGAAGATGGTCGATATCTGGTGAAAGTACTGAAACAGCCGGCGTAAAACTTTGCTTGCAAGCCCTCGATAAATGAGGGCTTTTTATTGACGGCAGCTGAGCCGATGGGTAACGTCTCATTCGTCAAAACATTCAGGGAAACGCTATGCTAAATCTACGTCATATCGACCATATCGCCATCATTTGCAGCCATTACGAAACCAGCAAGCGTTTTTACTGCGACACTTTGGGGTTAAGCTTGTTAGCTGAGGTGTATCGCGAAGAGCGCGACTCATGGAAGGCAGATCTGGCGCTTAATGGGCAATATATTATTGAGTTGTTTAGTTTTCCTACGCCTCCTGCCCGCGTCAGCCGTCCTGAAGCCTGTGGTTTACGCCATTTAGCCTTCAGTGTAGAAGATATTGATGTGGCGATAGCCGGGCTAAATGCCGCTGGGGTTATCTGTGAACCTGTGCGTATTGACCCTTATACCGGCAAGAAATTTACCTTTTTTGCCGATCCGGATAACCTACCGCTAGAACTTTATCAAACTCGCTGATAAGTCGAGTGCAGCGCTTTCAGGAAACGAAGATGTCTCTTTCTCTGCTGGATAATCTGGCACAACAGATCGCCGGGCGGCAGCAATTATGCGTGGCGTTTAGCGGTGGGCTGGATTCATCGGTGTTACTGCATGCGCTGGTTAGCTTGCGAGCAACACAATTGCCGCAACTGCAACTGCGAGCCATTCATATCCATCACGGGTTGAGCCAGTTTGCTGACCAATGGGCAGCGCATTGCGAAGAAATTTGCCGCTCATGGCAGGTTGAACTCAAGGTTTCTCGGGTGACGGTTGATGCCAAGCATGGCGGAATTGAAGCCGCAGCACGCAGCGCCAGATATCAGGCTTTTTCTGATTACTTGCTGCCGGCAGAGACTCTGGTTACTGCGCAGCATCTTGATGACCAGTGTGAAACCTTTTTGCTGGCATTAAAACGCGGCAGTGGCCCTGCCGGGTTATCAGCCATGCGCCAGCAGGCGAACCATGATTACCTTTTATTACGTCCATTGCTGTCATGTAGCCGTCAGCAGTTGGAAGCTTATGCCCAGCTTTCCGCTATCCGCTGGATTGAAGATGACAGTAATCGGGATGTACGTTTTGACCGCAATTTCTTACGCCTGCAAGTATTACCACAGCTTTATCAACGCTGGCCGCACTTTGCTCAAGCAACGGCGCGGAGTGCCAGCTTGTGTGCAGAACAAGAAGCCCTGCTTGATGAGTTGCTTGAAGAGTCATTAAACCGCTTAATCGATCAACAGGGGAGCTTATCTGTAGATGAGATGCTCTGCATGTCGGCTTCGCGGCGCGATGCTCTATTACGCCGCTGGCTTGGCCGCCATCATTTACCGATGCCGGCCAGAGAGCAGTTACAGCGGCTTTGGGATGAAGTGGCGCTAAGTCGGGATGATGCAACGCCGCAATTACAGCTCGGCGCAATAACCGTCCGCCGTTTCCGCCAGCGTTTATATGTGGTCGGTAAGATTTCAGGTTACAAAGACGTCCAGTTTTCTTGGGAACCTAATCAGAATTTGGTATTGCCCGATAACTTAGGCACATTACGATTGTTACGGCAGGAAGAAGGCAATGCGCAGTGTGTGCGGCAGCTGCGAGAAGGCGAGCAACTATCTGTCCATTTTTATGCGATAGAGAAAATTCAAATAGTTGGTCGACAGCATGCCAGGGAGCTTAAGAAGCTTTGGCAAGAGCTGGCTATTCCGCCTTGGGAGCGTGACCGTATCCCGCTAATTTTTTATAATGAACAACTTATCGCTGCGGCGGGCGTGTTTGTTACTCGTGAAGCTCAGCCAGAACCACAAGAAAGCGAATGGTATCTTGTCTGGGAGAAAAACTAGCGAGCGCTAGAAAAAGATAATAAAAAGGGCAATCTTGCGATTGCCCATTATGATTCAGATTACGAGTGGAGGAACCTATTCTGCGCTTACTACAACAGTACCGATTTTAGGATGACTGAAGCTTTCAATATGGTCCAATCGTAGCTCACGCGTTGTCCCTGCGGCCTCAACGATCAGATATTCCACTTTCTTGCGCATCAACAGGTCATTAGCTTTAGCTTCCACGACTTCTCCGCTTCGTAATGTAAGCGTTAAAACCAGATGCCCCTGGCAGGCAAGCTCGAGATTATCGTAATCATCGCAATTGATGGGTTGGTACTCATCATTCATCGACATAATCGCTCACCAATAAGTTAGCGGCGGCATAAGCCGCCTGTTCCCGGACGGAAGACGCAATATCAGTATTCGCTGCTATTTCGTCTAATGCCTTTAGTACACAGCCCAATGCGTCGGGCACATAACCAAGATCGCCACTGGCTATCTCGGCATATTTACGGCGTACTAACTCAGAGTAGTGCTGCATAGATCCTCCTTTAGAGCGGTTTGAAATCTACTGCTTAAAATCGATTCCAAACGTGTTCTAAAACCCTTTATACCGCATGGTTATTTTTTGGAGACCTAGCGACATAAACTTGGCATATGCAACGACTATAGCACAGGAGTTAATGAGATATTAGCCGTCGATTATGGCTTTAATCACTACTTACATATCCTTTATAAGGAGAGGGCATTTTGGGGGAGTGAGAACTTACCGGGCGGGCTAATACGTTGGCAGAAATCGTTACGGCGAGTTAACAAAATGGATGTTTCACCGACATTCTTTCTCTAACTAATGCTGATTATGGTAATTTATCGCCCAGATAAAAGTACATCCAGAGAATGTCGTTAGCATGAAAAACCCTTTAATACTTTCAATATCTATCCTCTCCATTTGTGGGATAAGTTTTTGCGCGCAAGCGGGCCAGGAAAGCTTCTTTGGCGATCATACTGATGTCACTCTCGGTGCGGCCGGTGAGTACGCGCCACGTTACTTGGGATCATCTGAGAGTGAATTTCGCCTAATGCCAGTTATCCAACTGCAAAGAGGGGCGATGTTTGTCGACTCAACGAAAGGCGTGGGTTATGACCTGCCGATTGTCGGCGGCTTTTATCTCGAGCATTCGCTGGGATTCAGTTTTGGTCGCTCTGAGCAAAATAACCTATGGCGCGACGGTTCCAATAATTTGCGCGGAATGGGGGATATTAAAGGCGCACTTAATACATCTTTTTCATTGGGGTACCAATTCAGCCCGCAATTAGCGGCTGATGTGATGGCGACATTGCCACTGACTGCAAGTCAGGGCGTGGCGTATCAGGCGACTGTGCAGGGAATTCTGTGGCAGAAAAACGCCGATGAGATTGATTTTGAAACCGATATTCTATTTGGTGACCACCGAAACAATATGCTGTTTTACGGCGTGTCTGCTGAGCAAAGTGCTGATTCAAACTTCAAACAATATAATGCAGCCGGTGGCCTTTATGGTGAATCACTCATATTGAGCTGGAATCACCAATTTTCTAAATCCTGGAAAACCGTGGTTGCGGTGGATTACACCTATCTTAATGATAAAGCAGCTAATAGCCCGATTATTGACCAGCGCAATAACGTGACCGAAACGCTAGAAGTTGCCTATTCATTTTAAATTTTACTCTGTACTAGAAGCGCTAAGACCGGTGAACAACATGTGATCCCCGTCCCGGCTTTCAAGTACACTGTGGCTTCATTGATTTAGAGGTTTCCCATGGCGTTAAAAGCGACAATTTATAAAGCTGCTGTAAATATTGCCGATATGGATCGCAATTTTTTCTACGATGCTAGCCTGACTCTGGCTCAGCACCCTTCAGAAACAGAGCAAAGGATGATGCTGCGTTTACTAGCTTGGATATGCCACGCTGATGAACGTTTAATATTTACTCGAGGTTTGAGCGCTGAAGACGAACCGGAAATCTGGCGTAAAAACGACCATAACGGTATTGAGCTGTGGGTTGAATTAGGTTTACCCGATGAGAAACGTCTGAAAAAGGCCTGCAATCAATCGCGTAATGTCGTGCTTTATGCGTATGGCGAGCGAGCGGCTAAAGTGTGGTGGGCACAAGCACAGTCTAAGTTACAAGGGCTTAGCAACCTTTCTATCCGTTACATTGATGATGAGTTGTTAGCGCAACTGGTCACTTTTGCTAACCGAAGCATGACTTTGCAAGCCACACTGCAAGATGGAACTATTTGGCTTTCTGATGCTCAGAGTAATCTGGAGCTTCACTTTACTGAATGGCAGATGTCTGACTGGAAACATGAAGGAATGTAAGGTTGTTGATACTTTCTGGACGGTTAGAAATACCTGATAGCGAAATTGATTTAACGGCCATTCGTGCGCAGGGTGCGGGCGGCCAAAATGTTAATAAAACCTCAACCGCTATCCATCTACGTTTTGATATTAAAGCCTCCAGTTTACCGGAGTATTACCAGCAGCGTTTGTTGGCATTTAAAAGCCATTTGATTACCGCCGATGGGCTAGTGGTTATCAAGGCACAAGAACATCGCAGTCAGGAACTCAATCGAGAAGCGGCGCTAGCCAGACTAGCGGCGCTCATTGAGCAAGCTATGATTGTTGAAAAAACTCGACGAGCGACGAAGCCAACTAAAGGTTCTAAAATTCGACGGATTGAAAGTAAAGTTCGCAAAGGAACAACGAAAGCTCTGAGAGGAAAAATTCGTCAAATCTGAACATTTGCCCAATTTATACCTATACCCAAAATAATTGGAGTTACATCAGGGCGACAAGGGAGCGCATCTCGATGAGCTTACTACGGTCAAGTGATTCGGGTAAGCAACTGCAGTCAACGCAGAGGAAACTTCAAGTATGGCGAGTATATACCTAAAAAACGCCGGGATGTGGCTAGCATCTCTGCAACTTGACGTATGACGGGTATAGATATTTATTAAATACAGGTAATGATTTCGGAATGGCAGGGATACAACACAGTAGGAGAAAACTGTGAGAAAACTAATTCTTACTGCAGTATTGGCATTAGGGGCATTTTCGCTGATTGGTTGCCACAATAAAGTTATCGAACCTGAGCAACCGTTACGCCCGATGCAACAGAGTTTTATGGGGGTTTTACCTTGTGCTGACTGCTCGGGAATTGAGACGTCGCTGTTCTTGCAAGAAGATGGTACCTATGTGCTCAACCAGCACTACCAAGGTACGCCAGGAAAAGAATTCAGCAGGGCAGATTATGGCACTTGGGCACGTACGGCAGATAAACTGGTCTTGACCGATAAGCAAGGTGGAAAGCGTTACTTCCATCCTAACGGTGAGAACCTGGATATGCTCGATGTAGATGGCAATGCGATTAAGTCATCGTTCAACTATCAATTGAAACCTGTGCAGCAAAGCATGCCTAAAACACCGATGGCGTTGTCCGGAATGTTACAGTTCAATACGGATAAGGCATCCTTCATTGATTGCACAACGGGAAAATTAATCCCAGTGGCTGTCAACGTGCAACTGCATCAAGAGTATGTGAAAGCGCAAAGTACGCCTAACCAACTGATCTTCGTTTCAATGGATGGTCATTTCACTGTTGAGCCTTCAGATGACGATCGTCAGTGGCAAAAGGCATTGGTGGTTGATGGGCAAATAGCCTTTGATCAACGCAAGAACTGCGACAGTAAATAATAGAACATACGCTGAGTCTTAAAGCTCAGCGCGTGATCCATAGCAAAATGCCCTGTTAAACAGGGCATTTTTTTATACTATTACTGGCGTTATCAGTTTTTGATATTGGTGAGTAGGAAATCGACGATTTCGCTAGTTTTAAGCATCTGCTTCTCACCGGTACGGCGGTTTTTGTATTCGACTTCTTCGGCATCTAGATTACGATCGCCGATAACAATTTGATGCGGCACGCCAATGAGTTCCATATCGGCAAACATCACGCCTGGGCGCTCTTTACGATCGTCAAGGATCACATCAATTCCTTTTGCTTTCAGCGTCTGATACAGCTCTTCAGATACGTCTTTCACGCGGAAGGATTTGTGCATGTTCATTGGCAAAATAGCCACATGGAAAGGTGCGATCGCATCTGGCCAGATAATACCGCGGTCGTCATGATTCTGCTCAATAGCAGCAGCAACGACGCGAGTTACCCCGATACCGTAACAACCCATCGTCACAACTTGATTGCGGCCATCTTCACCCTGAACCGTCGCTTTCATCGCTTCAGAATATTTGGTGCCTAACTGGAAGATATGGCCGACTTCGATGCCGCGTTTAATCAACAGGGTACCTTGACCATCTGGGCTAGCATCGCCTTCGACCACGTTACGAATATCAGCAACTTTAGGCAACGCTACATCGCGCTCCCAGTTAACACCGAAATAGTGTTTACCATCGATGTTAGCACCAGTGCTGAAATCACTCATTGCGGCGACAGTGCGGTCAGCAATGACTGGGATTGGCAGATTAACAGGTCCCAGAGAACCAGGACCGGCATTAACCAGCGCACGAATTTCATCTTCAGTAGCGAAAGTCAGTGGCGCAGCAACCAGCGGCAGTTTCTCTGCCTTCACTTCATTCAACTCATGATCGCCACGAACCAACAGAGCAATCAGCACATGGCCGCTTTCATCGCTGGCTTTAACCATCAGGGTTTTTACGGTTTTTTCAACCGGAACCTGGAACTGCTCAACCAATTCGGCGATAGTTTTGGCGTTTGGCGTGTCAATCAGGCGCATTGTTTCGCTCGCCTGTGCACGACCTGCAGCTGGTGCTACTGCTTCTGCAAACTCGATGTTAGCGGCGAAATCAGAACCGGTAGAGAAGACGATATCGTCTTCGCCACTTTCAGCCAGAACCTGGAACTCATGCGAGGCGCTGCCGCCAATAGAGCCAGTATCAGCCTGCACGGCGCGGAAGTTCAGCCCCATGCGGTTAAAGATTTTGCTATACGCGGCATACATGCCATCGTAAGTTTCTTGCAATGATTCCTGTGTGGCGTGGAAAGAGTAAGCATCTTTCATCACGAACTCACGAGAACGCATCACACCAAAACGTGGGCGAACCTCGTCACGGAATTTCGTTTGGATCTGATAAAAATTCAGCGGCAATTGCTTATAAGAGCTGATCTCATGACGCATCAGATCGGTGATAACTTCTTCATGCGTTGGGCCAAGAACAAAAGGGCGGTCGCCGCGGTCAACAAAACGCAACAGTTCAGGGCCATATTGTTCCCAACGGCCGCTTTCTTGCCACAGGTCGGCAGGCTGTACTACGGGCATAGAGACTTCAATCGCATTCGCGTTGTTCATCTCTTCGCGCACGATGTTTTCGACTTTCTTAAGTACGCGCAAACCGGTCGGCATCCAGTTATAAAGACCGGAGGCAAGTTTGCGGATCATCCCGGCGCGCAGCATCAGCTGGTGGCTGATGACTTCTGCATCGGCTGGCGTCTCCTTCAGTGTGGAGAGCAGGTATTGAGTTGTACGCATGATGTGTTGATTCCGTTAGCACTGCAAATTGCATCGGGCTGCCTGATGACAGCCAAAAACGTAAAAGTACGCTAGTTTACCAGCGACTGGGGATTGTCAAAAGAGAGCAGGCAGAAATTTAGCTTCTGTCCAGAGAGATAACCCTATTCCGTTCGCCAATGACTTTCCAGCGAACGTTAAACTCGAGTAGCAAGACCGCGTAATCTCGTTCTTTATCTTCGCCTTTACGATAGGCTGGACGAGGATCCTGGCCTAATACTTGGCTAATAAAACGGCGAAGATGCGGATAACGTAGCCGGTTCTGTTCTAGCTGATATTCTGCTTGCTCAGAAAATTCGACTGGCATATTCGCGGCTGGCGCATGTTGGGCAAATCCGGCCGTTGCTGCTGGCTGACTTTCGGCAAAAGGCAAATAAGGTTTGATGTCCACCACCGGCGTACCGTCAACCAAATCGAGACTGCCCAGTTGCAGTATGACCTCTTGCCCCTGGCAGCGAATATCTTTTAGTTCAACTAACGACATTCCCAAAGGATTGGGGCGGAAGGTTGAACGGGTAGCGAAAACGCCGAGTCTCGCATTACCCCCTAAACGAGGAGGTCGAACCGTTGGACGCCAGCCGCCTTCCATTGTCTGGTGAAAAATAAACATCACCCACAGATGACTGAAATCTTCGAGGCCTCTGACGGCTTCTGGTTGATTATAAGGAGCAAGCAAATGCAACTCGCCCGTACCATCCTCAACCAGGCCTGGTTGGCGAGGGACGGCAAATTTTTCTTTATAAGGGGAACGAATCACCCCTATTTGATTAAATGAAAAGGCGGTCATTTAAAGGTGACGTCAAGCGCCGAACCCTGACAGACGGCCTGCTGGTTGCAACCAGCGACACCACTAATAATTTGGCACTGATGCAATAGCACCGCATTGGCTTTCATTGACGCCGCGTGTGACAACATACGTTTGCGTGCGGTAAGCATATTTGGCGGCGTATCTTGCATACTCGGTTGGCAAGACTCACCCGATACTTCACCTAAATCACGGAAAGGTGTTCCCACTAAATCTCCGGCGTCTTTATAGAGTTTGATTGGGACAGGCCGCGCGACGACGGGTTTACGTTTTTCAGGTTTTGGTTCTACTGTTGTTGGCTGTGTTGCAGTAACTGGCTGTGTTTTATGCGTAGCGGAACATCCCGCGAGTAAAAGCGCTAACAAACAGAGAGGTAAAGCGCGCATCGTGTATCCTCTGCTTTTTGATATGAGGTAAAAGAGGCGTTATTGAAGCAAGGTATTGGAAAAATAACAAGGAGAGCCGAAGCTCTCCTTGTTATTTATCTATCCCTGTAGCCCGGTAAGATGTTGGGCTGTCGGCCGCTTTTTGAAGCAAGCGAGGAGGGATTTGTCGCATAAACAGATTTTATTGCTTACGACTTAGTCGTATTACCAGCCTTTAACCGCGCCGCCGTTGAAGACTTTGTTCGCCGCGTCGCTGACTTCATCAGATTGGTAAGCTTTGACGAAGTTTTTCACGTTCTCTGCATCTTTGTTGTCTTCACGAGCAACAATAATGTTTACATAAGGTGAGTTTTTATCTTCAACAAAGATACCGTCTTTTTCTGGAGTCAGACCAATCTGGCTTGCATAGGTGGTGTTAATCACAGCCAGAGCAATTTTGTTGTCATCCAGAGAGCGTGGTAATTGAGGTGCTTCAAGCTCAACAATTTTCAGGTTCTTAGGGTTTTCAGTCACATCAAGAACAGTTGGCAGCAAACCAACGCCATCTTTAAGTTTGATCAAACCTTCTTTTTGCAACAGCAACAGAGAACGACCTAAGTTGGTTGGATCATTAGGGACGGCAATTTGGTCACCCTCTTTCAATTCGCTGATGGATTTAATTTTCTTAGAATAACCAGCAATCGGGTAAACGAAGGTGTTGCCAACGGGTACCAGTTTGTAGCCACGATCTTTGATCTGTTGATCTAAATAAGGCTTGTGCTGGAAGGCGTTAACATCGATATCGCCTTTGCTCAGAGCTTCGTTAGGCAGGACATAATCGTTGAACGTCACCAGTTCAACATCAAGACCATATTTCTCTTTCGCGACTTTAGCCGCAACTTCTGCAACTTGCTGTTCGGCACCAACAATCACACCGACTTTAATGTGGTTCATATCTTCTTTCTTTGGACCACAGCCTACTAAGGCAACTGCACCCAGAAGTACACCCGCTACTGCAAGAGATTTAAATTTAATGGACATGTCCTATCCTCAATACATTTATTATGTTGAGATTAATTGCAAACAGCAGAGTGTTCACTCTGCTGTCATTGCTGCGTTATTTGTGGGTAACAGCTTTTACAATGCGTTCGCCACACAGTTGAATCAAATACACTAATACCACTAACAATACTAACACCGTATTCATTGCTGTAGCGTCATAGCCAATATAGCCATATTGATAGCCAATTTGTCCTAAACCGCCAGCACCTACCGCGCCACCCATTGCTGAATAGCCAACCAAAGTAATCAGAGTAATGGTTGCTGCATTAACTAAACCAGGCAAGGCTTCAGGCAGTAATACTTTACGAATAATTTGCAGTGGTGATGCACCCATTGCGCGTGCGGCTTCAACCAAACCGCTAGGAATTTCCAACATGGCGTTTTCAACCATGCGCGCAATAAAGGGAGCTGCACCAACGGTCAGTGGAACAATCGCAGCTTGTAACCCGATAGAGGTTCCCACGATGACGCGAGTGAATGGAATCATCCATACCAACAAAATAATAAAAGGTATTGAGCGGAAAACGTTGACCAGAGCCGATAACACCCGATAGAGGTTTCTATTCTCGGCAATCTGTCCTGCACGAGTGACATAGAGCAGTACGCCAATCGGCAAGCCAAGAACAAAACCAAAGAAACCAGAAGTCAGCGTCATTATTACCGTTTCCAGTACGCCGCGGCCCATTAACGCCATCATTGCTTCAGACATAACCGAGCACCTCTACTTTCACTTGATTCTCGTGCAGGAACGCGATTGCCGCCTGCGTATCCTTATCTTCGCCGTGCATTTCTGCCAGCATAATGCCGAATTTAACGCCACCGGCGTAATCCATCTGCGCACTGATAATATTGTTGTTAATGTTAAAATTACGCGCGGCTTGAGAAAGCAGCGGTGCATCAACAGATTGTCCGGTAAATTCTAAACGTAATAGAGGAACAAGACCCAAGGCTGCTTCAGGTACTAAACGTTGTGCATAGTCATCGGGAATATCCAGATGCAGCGTTGACTGAATAAACTGTTGCGCCAGCGGAGTTTTGGGATGAGAGAACATCTCGCTGACTTTATCTTGTTCGATCAACTGCCCATTACTAATGACCGCAACCTGATCGCAAATGCGTTTCACCACGTCCATCTCATGGGTGATTAATAAAATAGTCAGCCCTAAGCGGCGGTTAATGTCTTTTAGTAATTCGAGAATAGAACGAGTGGTTGCCGGGTCCAGTGCACTAGTGGCTTCATCACATAGCAAAACCTTAGGATTACTGGCCAGGGCGCGAGCGATAGCAACGCGTTGTTTCTGTCCGCCTGACAGATTTGCTGGATAAGCGTCTTGCTTGTCTTCTAAACCGACCAGTTTTAGTAATTCGCTTACGCGTTTTTTAATCTCTGTACTGGAAAGATTATCTAACTCCAGCGGAAGGGCGACGTTGCCAAAGACCGTACGTGATGACAGCAGGTTAAAGTGTTGGAAAATCATGCCAATTTGACGGCGTGCGTGGATCAGTTCTTTTTCAGAAAACGCGGTGAGATCTTGCCCATCAACCAGAACTTTTCCTTGTGTTGGACGTTCCAGCAAATTGACGCAGCGTATCAGTGTACTTTTACCTGCACCTGAAGAGCCAATGACGCCATAAATTTGCCCAGCAGGAACGTGAAGACTCACGTCAGACAGCGCGGTGATGGTTCGCGAGCCCTGCTTGAACACTTTGGTGATGTTAGAAAGTTTAATCATATTCTTCTTATTTTGTCTTTAGAGCCGCAGCTCGATAACAGAAATACATTAGTAATAAGTCCTTTTCGTGATGTGGATGCTAAGGCGTCTAGACGTCTAAGTCAACCAAGTTGACATTCTCTCACCTCGGTAATCATGCGATACTGATAATGTTAACCAGTCCCCAGGAGCTACTACGTGACACAATCTGTTCCAGCAATCTTTCTTGACCGTGACGGTACCATTAATGTCGATCACGGTTATGTTCATGAAATTGACGACTTCCAATTTATCGATGGCGTTATTGAAGCGCTGATTAAATTAAAAGAGATGGGCTTCGCGCTCGTCTTGGTCACTAACCAATCTGGTATTGCTCGCGGTAAGTTTACCGAAGAGCAGTTCTTTACTTTGACCGAATGGATGGACTGGTCTTTGGCAGACCGCGGCGTTGATTTAGATGGTATCTATTTCTGTCCACATCACCCCGAGGCCAGCGTTGCAGAATACAAACAAGTCTGCGATTGCCGTAAACCGGAAGCGGGGATGTTCCTTACTGCTAAAGAAGAGCTAAATATAGATATGGCTGCTTCTTATATGGTAGGTGATAAAATCGAAGATCTGCAGGCAGCTGTGGCAGCTGGCGTTGGAACCAAAATTTTAGTCAGAAGCGGAAAACCGGTCACAAAAGAGGGCGAAGCCTTGGCGGACGCGGTTCTCGACAGTGTTGCCACTCTTCCAGAGGCAATTCGCAAAGGTGTTAAATAAAGCGTTTTGAGTAAAAAAGAAACGGTCAGATAATTATTTGCGATTATTTATCAAAAGGGGGTTGCAGGCTTTCTGAAACTCCCTATAATGCGCCTCC
>NZ_JBMOUD010000023.1:0-37125 GCF_049319665.1 Rouxiella sp. Mn2063
GGCTATCTGGATCGCGGCACTGGATTACGTTTTGCCAGCGGTAACTCATCGTTCGTGACAGAAAGTGTCTCTGCCTCGCGCGATGGCGCGGTGATCAAGGCCAGTGTTGAAGCGTCAGTGAACAAAAACACCGCTTTATCACTGGGCTACGGTGGTTTGTTATCGCAGAATTACCAGGACAACAGCGTTAACGCGGGCATTACTTGGAATTTCTAATTCTGTTTTTAAAGTAAGTTATCGTTAATCTACGGAGAACGCCGAACAAATCTGTTCGGCGTTCTCGCTTTATAACACCGAGATAAAGAGCATCCCTGCTAAAACCCCGCGTCCTCTTTCCTCCAAGCGCATTACCCTTATTATCGCCTACCCACTTTATTTATTATTCAACGCCCCCCGGTGCTGAATTTACGATAAAGCTAAGCAGGAATAATATCCGCACGTTGAAATTAGAACATGGTATTGGTGTTTTTAGACTGATCGGGTATTGCCTGTATCCTGTCCCAATGTTCGGCGATTTTGCCATTTTTTAGGCGGAAAAACTCTGCAATAGCCAAACCTGGTTGCCCGGGGAAGCGCACCATATGGACATTCAAAATGACATAGTTTCCATCAGTGAAAACTTGTTTGATATCGCTATGAGAATTAGGGTGATCGCTTTTGACCCACTCAAGAAACTTGCGCACACCTTGCGGCCCGTCTTCAGCCGTTGGGTTGTGTTGTTTAAAGTCTGGCGCTAAATAACTGAGTGCCTTATCGATATTCTTTTCATTTAATGCCGCATTGTAAAAGGCTAATACAATCTCTTTATTATGTTCTTGTAGCGATGTTTTATGCGTGCTTGGCTGTGCAGCAACAGCGAGAGAAACAGTGCTTGTTAGCGCGATAAAAGCCACGGTGGCGAAGAGTTTTTTGAATAATGTCATTATCGTGTTTCCTGTTTTTTAATGCGTTATTCGGGAATAAGCTGTGGGTTAACGGCAGCCAGGCTTTTCGCTTCATCGGCGGTTAAATACAGGTCGCCCATTGAGTTGCCAACCATATCCCACATTAATTTTGAAAATAACAAGGCGGCGCTAAGAGGGTGGTGATTGATCATTAATGCATCTGCCTGGCCTTGTTCATTCATATGAACTAATACCGCGCACTCTACCGGTACACCGTTCACGGTCGAACGGTATGACTCCATAAAAAGATCTTTGCTGACATAGTCCCGATAGATGAATTCTTGATAGTCATAAAGCGTAATGGCCTTAGACAGGATGGCCACGATATTTGCACGGCCGGTCACCGGGCGTTTAAGCGCAGTGCCTTCCAGGGTGGCGTCTTCCGCCATATTTGCCCACCAAGGCGCCGGGCTTGTCGGTTTAGGGAGTGGCAATGATGTATCGTTGAATTTCATCGAAAAAATCCTGCTTATAGGAAAAATGATTCATCGGAAGCTCGCGTTAACGGGGGCCAGATGATGCCTTTTAGCTCTAATGATGTTTACCAACACTATTAGGTTTTGTACTATAATCCGCGTCATTCATAAAATTCAAGGCCTATTATTAGAATGAAAATTAGTCAGCAGCGCCTGGAAGAGAATCGCCAGAATTTACTTGATGCCGCGGCACGTTTGTTACGTGAGCAGGGTTGTGACAAGGTGGGAATTGCCGATGTGACAAAAGCGGCTGGCTTAACACATGGCGCTTTTTACAACCATTTCAGTTCTAAAGACGACATGATCGCCAAGGTTTTTGTCCATGTGATGTTGGCACAGCCTGAAGAAGAGATGCCATCTTCTGCTGGCATTGACGCTTTTATCCAGAGTTATCTCACGCGGGAACATGTCGATAATCGCGCGACGGGCTGTATGTATGCGGCCTTTGCTAGCGAAATCTTCAGGCTACCGCCGTCGGCAAGAGGCACCTTAACGCAGGCGTTAACCAATCTGATCGCCCGGCTGAGTCAGAACATGACCTTGGTTAGTGAGGCGGAGCGTCGTCGAGTAGCAATAACGAAATGGTCAACCATGTTAGGCGGGTTAATCCTGGCGCGAGCCGTGGATGACCCGGCGCTTTCTGACGAAATATTAAACGGCGTGTTGCACTCGTTGAGTGCAGATTGAGGCAAATTCTGAGGAACTTAGATTTCTAACGGGATGTCACAGGTATTCATGTTAAAAGGAGTGACATTTCATGGAATGCTTAAAAAAATACGTATATGTGCTTTTTATTCTGCTTTTTCAAAGCGTTGCCGTATCAGCTTCGCCCTATATATTCCCTGATAATGAGGATAAAGACGCTTTATCCTCACCAAAGGTAAAGCCAAATTTATCTTGGGGAAGCTCCGAGTCGCAAACCGAGCAGGCAACATATTGCCTTACTCCTAGCGATCCGGGATGCAGTAATATGTGGCACAAGGAAAGAACACAAGAAGATAACGCGCAAGCACAACGTTACTGGGAGAAAAAATTCCGTCACCCCAGATGACGGCCTTGCAGCTGTCATCCGAGGACGGTGTACCAAGATGGCATTCATCAGTGTGATTTATCTCTTCTCACGCTTCCCCAATGCTGATCTCATAAAGACAACGACTGTCGCTATCCAGTGATTTAAAGACGGCTTTAACCTGATAATCCAGTTTCAGTTCATCGTGTATCGCCTGAACAAAGACATCAATTGCCGGCCAGGTGAGATGCTTTTCTATACCGAGTGCCACCGCAACCTTATGGTAACGATCGGTACCGCCGAGTAGAAAAGCCGCGTGGTTTGCGTGATATGCGGTGATTTCAAATTGGTACTCGGGGTTCGCCGTATAGATAGCGGCGATGATAATGTTCATCACGCCGCGGGCATCCTGTGGGATCTCTTTTTGTGCCAGATAACGTTTAGCAGTGGCGCGTCCGAGTGAATAGATGGTTTCTCTGGAGACAATGTTAATTTGATCGACGCCATATCTGGTGCCGACGATGCTGAGCATATTGCCGTAAAAAGCAGAGGTGATATTCGACATGCCTTGTACTAGATTGGCGATGTTGTCTGGATAAAAATCGCCGACCAGTTGCTGCCAGTTCATCTCGGGCAAATAGACATCGTTTTCGCGGAATTGCGCCGATTGTAGAAAGGTCTGCGGTAGATTCAGGTTGGTATCTTGGCTCATTTGGCTATCCTCATAGAGAGCGGTGCAGCAAGCTCTGGTGCGAGAAGTTCTGGCTCTATATAGGCTTGCGGCATTTCTGCTGTCATGATTTCGGCCAATAGGTGGCGCTGGGTATGCAGGAAAAAATGGCCGCCCTCGATATCATGCAACTTGAAATGCATGACGGTTTTGTCTCGCCATCGCTGCATGTTTTTACGGGTTACCAGTGCGTCCGCTGTAGCGCAAAAAGCACTTATCGGCACGTAAAGCGGTGGCCTGATAGGTGAGGGATAGCGAGCCAGCAGGGATAAATCAGCTCGCAATGCGGGCAAGATCATCTGCTTAATTTCCTCAGGTGCACTCTGAGGTAAACCACCCAGTTCGTCGAGTTCGCGCAACAGTTGCTCATCGCTCAACAGATGTAAACGTTGGCTAATTGGCGGTGTATCCGGCGGCTGGCAGGCACCGACAAAGAAGTGCTTTGGCTGAGGTAGCCCGTGCTGTTTTAATGCCTGTGTTAACTCAAAAGCAACCGTTCCACCCATGCTATAACCCAAAAAGTAGAACTCCCGGTCTAACAGTGGCGCAATTGCAGGCAACAAGGCTGCAATGAGTTCGTCCATGCTGGTAACAATAGGCTCCGCGCTGCGATTTTCTCGGCCTGGCAGGCAGGCGACCAAAATGTCGGTTGCGGGAAATAACCCTGCCCATTGTCGGAAAGAGGCGGGCCCGCCGCCGGCAAATGGAAAGATAAACAAGCGCCTTGGCGCATGCGGGTGGTGAGTTAATGAAGTAAACCAGTTGTCAGTGATAACGTGCATATATCAGCGCCTGAGTTTGTGCAAAGGTAGTGATCTCTATGTCCTGCCAGCCTTTTACGGTTAACAGACCACGCCATGTCTCTTCGTCCAGCAACGGGCCTTTTTGGCGTAATGCGCTATCTGCATAGCGCCACCATCCATCGGTTAGTCCAAAAACCAAATCCAGCCAGGGTTGTTGCTCAATACATTCGACCAACAAAATTGCACCGTTAGGATTTAACCTACGTTGCAACTGATCGAGCGATACGGATAAATCGAGCGTGGTATGAACGACGTTGGCGGCCACAATCAAGTCGAATTTATGACCGTTAAGCTGCTGTTCGTCGATATGGCGTTCAAGATCGAATATCGCAAACTCTACGCAAGGCCACTCGGCAAAGGCATGGCGTGCACGATTGAGGAATGCGTGGGAAATATCGGTAAACAGATAGCGTGGGTCGATATTGGGTAACTGGGTGAGGGTAGGTAACAGTAGTTTTGCCGTGGTGCCGGTTCCTGCCCCGACCTCTAAAATATGCCGTGATGTTTGATGGGATGAAGTTTGGGCCAGCGCCTGTGAGGCAGACCGACTCAATGCATTGTGTACCTCTTCAGTGCCTGGTGCCGATTGATAAAGCGCGGCGATTTCCTGCATGCCATTTTCGCAAAACAGCACGTCGGTACCAAGCTTTTCACCAGTAAGCACCGCCGGTAACTCTCGCGCACATCGCAGTAACATACTGCTGCACAGTTCGGCTTGAGCAGCATCAGGCGAGGCTTGTCGATACATGTCCAGCCTGTGCTCTAGTGCGGCCAACGCGGATTGACTCTCTGCCAGACGAACAGCCACGACCTTATTTTGCTCGATATCGAGCGTGTCTGTTGTGGCAAGATGCGCGCACAGTTGCCGCCATAATTGTAGTCGATGTGGTTGCACGCCGAGCCGTTGCCCTAAGTCATCAACACTTAACGCTAAATGTTGTGGTTTAGATTGATACAACACTGCTAGTGCATAGTTGAATCCGGCAAGCGCCGCGTTATTAATGCTGTGCCTTAAGTCTATTTGAGGCTGTAAGGGCGCTCTCGATGGGAAGTGTGGTTCTGTTTGGCCTGCTACAGGATGCGGCGGTTGATAAACTGCCTGCGGATGGCTTTTTAAAAAAGTTAACTGAGCATCAACCAGCGATCTGAAGCTATCGAGCTGCTGTTGGAATAAAGCTTGATAAGCGTCAAGTGGTGCGGCAGGTGCTGTCTTGAGATGGATCGTTGGTTGCAGAGCGGCGGTGTTTGTCACCGGGGGTAGTATGTGTGGCACGACAATAGATGGCGCGTCATACGAGGCCGCGGCCACGTCATTCACCGCAATATCCGCCCAGAGAGTAGAAACAGAGTTCTCCTGCACAGCGCTTGCAGACTCAAGCTCAATAAAGCCTGTGAGTGCCGTCAAGGTCTTGTACTGGCCAAACAGCTGCGGCACTGTCACCTTAACGCCCAAGCGTTTATCGATGATACTCGCCATCTCTATTAGCAGTATTGAGTCTGCGCCGAGATCAAAAAAGCTGCGGGAAGGATCTACCTGTTCCGGGCGCAGTTTTAATAAATGACCTAAAATCTCCGTCAACACGTGCTGCGTATTGCCTGCCGCCTGATGTTGCGTCTCTTCCTGTGAGCGCGTGACCGGGTGCAGAGGGACAACATTATCAGTACTGGCCACGCCAGGTGTTTTATCTAACCAGTAAGATTGTTGATCGAAGGGATAAGCTGGAAGTACATCGGGACTGACCTGCTCATCAGTGTAAATCGCAGACCAGTTAATCGACAGCCCGGCGGTGTATAAGCGAGCAACGGTGGTTAAGGCGTTATCCCACTCATTTTTACCTGCCGCCAGAGCAACGACATCAGCGTTACCCTGAGCCAGTTTACGTAAGAAAGGCTGCAAAGCCCGACCGCCAATTTCGACCAAGAGTGTGCAGCTTTCCGCTAGTGCGTTTTCGACACAATTCTTGAACTGCACGGTTTCTCTAAGGTGTCTCGCCCAGTGAGCAGCATCCACTTCACTGACTTTATCCCCTTGTAAATTAGCCAGCAAAGTAATGCGCGTTGGATAGCTGCTGACCTCAGCGGCGGCTTTTTCTAACAATTGAGCGGCGTCGCTCATGGAAGCAGAATGGAAAGCTTTGGCGACATCTAAAGCAATGGCCGTCAATCCTTGAGTTTCGCACAGAGTAGCTAATGCGCTTATTCCCTCGGGCGTGCCGGAAATAGTCACGTCATCGGCAGAGTTGATCGCCGCGACTTCAACGTCCAACTGATGCTGGGTAATCAAAGCATTGATGACGTCGGAAGACGTGCGAACGGCTAACATGCGGCCATCGGGTGCGGCATTCATCGCCTGTCCACGCGTGTGGATAAGATACAGGGTATCGCTAAGCGTTAACGCACCGGCAACATGGGCGGCGACATATTCTCCGAGACTATGACCAAAGACACAGTCGGCTATCAGCCCGCAATCCTCCAGCCAGGCTGCCAGCGCCAGCTCACAGGAGGCAATCATCAGCTGCGCGTCGGCAGTGTGCGCAATACGTTTTTTTACCTGTTCATCAGATAGCGAACCATCAAAGAGTTCGCGCACAGTGACAGCACATCTGGCCTTAAGGAGCGCATCGCACTCGTCAATTTTCTGCCGAAATACGGGAATACGCTGATACCATTCACGTCCCATATCGACCTGCTGAATACCTTGCCCGCTAAACACTAACGCCGTTCTTGGTGGCCGATGCACCGGTGAAGGTGCGGCTATATTGGCCTGCGCCTGTAAAGCGTCGATCATCTCATTTGCACTGCTAGCGACCACGGCCAGACGATAGGGGAACACCGAGCGATATTGCGAAGCGGCGCTAGCGAGGTGCTGCCAGAGCTGCGGTGCGGCACGTAACTGCTCGACGCTGGCGGCGGCTAAACTCGCCAGGCTGCTGGCCGAAACTGCGCCCAGTGGCAATACGCGTGGGCCATCGACTAACGCTATTTTTTCCACCGCGGCCGCCCGTTGTACAATCACATGAGCATTGGTACCGCCAAAGCCCATTGAGGTAACGCCGCCATATTCAAAGTCAAAATGCTCGGTAGCTCCCGCGTTGAATTGCAGCCCTTCAGCAAGGGGGAAGGTTGGATTCAGTTGCTTAAATCCAGCAATCGGCGGGACCTGTTGTTCTTGCAAACAGAGGACGACTTTAATCAAACCCGCCAGCCCGGCTACCGCTTCCAGATGGCCGATATTGGCCTTTACCGCACCAATTTTACACGGCGCCGCATGTTGGCCGCCGTAAACGTCGGCGAGTGCGCTGTATTCGATGGCATCACCAAGTACCGTGCCGGTGCCATGTGCCTCAACGTATTTCACTTCTGTCGCGTCGATACCGGCGCTGGCTAGGGCGCTGTGCATCACCGCCCGTTGAGCAACGCCATTCGGCGCAGTTAAGCCAAAGCTGCGGCCATCTTGATTGACGGCTGAACCGGCAATCCACGCCAAGATGCGGTGTTTATTGAGCTGAGCAATGGTCGCGCGCGTCAGAATAATGGCGGCAACGCCTTCGCTTCGTACATAACCGTCCGCTGTTTTATCAAAGCTGTGGCAGCGAGCGGTGGGGGAGAGCATGCCCGCTTTTAGGAAAATGTGGCTAAATTGCGTGTGGAGAATTAAATTTACACCGGCTACGACGGCGCGATCGCACTCCCCGCGCTCAAGGCTTTGCACGGCCTGATAGACGGCAACCAGCGATGAGGAACAGGCGGTATCAATCACCATGCTCGGGCCGGTTAGGTTGAAGTAGTAAGATAGGCGATTGGCCGCAATACTGCTGGCTAATCCGGCTCCGGCGTGTCCGTCGAGGGCAATGTCTTCTTTGGCACACAGCGTGGCATAATCCGTTGCACAGATAGCCACGAACACCCCGGTACGAGAGCCATCGAGTGTTTCGCGAGTCAGGCCAGCGTGCTCAAAAGCATGCCAGACAGTTTGCAGAAGCAGGCGTTGCTGTGGGTCAATCTGCTCGGCTTCTCGCGGCGAGATGTTAAAAAAAGCCGGGTCGAATTGGTCGATATTGTCCAGATAACCCCCGGGGATCTCAAAAACAGCGCTACCCAAACGCTGTAACAGAGCATGGCGAGCTGGCGGAATAATACCGACAGAGCACTGGCCCGATGTTATCAATGACCAATATTCGCTGAGGTTTTTGGCACCTGGCACTGAACATGCCATTCCAATGATTGCAGTGTTGCGTTCTGCTGCCGGTTTTGTCATCCGGGGCGATGTGTTGTCCGCAGTATTACTGGCGCACTGGGTGGCGATGTAACGTGAGAGAGTGTCAAGCGTGGGAAAATCATAAGCCACGCCTGGAGGCACCTTGCTCAAGCCAAAGTGCTGTGCGATGTTACCGCTTAAGAGCACCACCGAGCTTGAATCAAGGCCGAAGTCGCTAAAGGGCAGATGTGGCAGAATATCTTGCTCTGCCAGCCCGCTAGTCGATGCAATCCACGTCGTTAACCATGATCTGATCTGTTTTTCCGCGCTTGATGTGTCAGCAGAATGAGTGGGCTTTTTCTCATTCGATTGCGGTGGTTGAGGCTCAAGAGCGTGTTTATCTGCCGCTAACTGTTTCGCCAATTCTGGCATGACCCACTGGGCTTTAACTGATAGCGTCTGGTCAATAAACTGCTGTTTGGCTTTGGCGCGTTGTACTTTGCCGCTGGTGGTGCGCGGTAGTGTACCGGTGGTAATAAGCGCGATCGCACTCAATTGTAATCCGCATTCATCGGCGATGGCCCGCCGTAACAGACCAAATATTTCCGTGGCGTGTTTATCCACTTTGAAATGCCGTGAGACTTCAATGACCGCGGCAACGACTTCTTGTTCATCAGATTGCAGGGCGAATACGCTAGCTGAACCTTGGCGAATTTGCGGGTGTACCGCCTCCAGTACAGCTTCGATATCCTGCGGATAGTGGCAGCGGCCACGAATAATCACCGTATCTTTAATGCGGCCGGTCACAAATAGTTGCCCATCCAGTAAGAAACCGAGATCGCCGGTACGCATATAACGGTGCGGTTGGGCTGCGTTTTCCCCCGATTCTGCTGACACAGACCAGCCAAAGGTCAGCGCACTTTTATCCGGCTGCATCCAATAGCCAGAAGAGACTGCTTGGTTCGCCACCCAAACTTCGCCAACATGATTAGCGGCAACGGGCACGTGGCTTTCTGGGTCAACAATGGCCAACTGGGTATCGAGTAATGCCGAACCTGAGCTGCAAAGAGTCAGTGCTTCAGCAGCACTCTGGTCGCAAGATACGACCATGCCTTCTGCCAGCGCCGAGCGATCGACAATCACGACGCGCGGAGGTGAGCGTCCATCAATCCCCGATGAGGGGCTGCCGTTATGCGTTCCGGTGACAATACAACTGGCTTCTGCCAGTCCCCAGCAAGGGTTAAAGACGCGCTTATCAAAACCTGCGGGGGCAAAAAAGTCGCTAAACTCTTCCATAGTTTTGGCTCGTACTGGCTCACCGCCATTTAATGCGGTGACCCAGCTTGATAAATCGAGGCGAGCCAACTGTTCTGCTGACACGCTTTTACGTGCCAGGTCATAGGAAAAGTTGGGAGCGGCGGTGTGAGTAATACGAAAATCGCTGATAGCTTGTATCCAGCGCGAAGGTTGCTGAGCGAATACCGGGCCGGGCATGATATAGCAGGCAATATCTGCATAAACCGGCGTCAGCAGCCCATAAATCAACCCCAAATCATGGAAAGGTGGCAGCCAGGTTAAGACTTTTGACTCTGGGCCATGCACCATCGCCTGCTCAAAATATTTAATATTATTCAGCAAATTATGATGAGTAAGTACCACGCCTTTCGGCAGAGAGGTGGAACCCGAGGTATATTGCAACATGGCAATATCATCAGGGGCGACCGGTGCGATAGGTAAAGGCTCATCACTTTGATCTTGAAGCGTATCTTCGACTGCCAGCCAAATTATATCGGACAGGCAATTAAGCGCTTTGGGAAACTCATCAATTGCTCGTTTAATCTCGGGAGTGGTTAAAATAATAGTAGGCGTGGCTGAATCAATAATCGCTTTGATTTTATTCAGCGTTTCTTGCAAATGTGACATGCGAGGCGGAGGAAGCGGAATGGCAATTCTGCCAGAAGAAACACACCCCCAAAATGCATAAAGGAATTCCGAACATTGTGGAAATAATAACGCAATACGATCGTTTTTTTCACTATAATGTGCAAGGTAATTATTAACGGAAGTAACGTGTCTTTTTAACTCATTGTAGGTTATCGATTTTTCTACATTATCGGAACCATTTAAAAATGAATAAATAACTTTATCGGGTGATGAATGCGTGCGTGTATTTAACAGGTCGGCAAGATTATTAACATCTATCTTTTTTGTATCGATAAACATTTCCATCTCCTCAATATGCATATGAAAATATTGAACTTTTTGCAATAAGGCTCCAGCCGGGTAAACACGGAGTGGCTTATGGCCTTGTATATCAAATTTACGTTAGAATGCTTATTAATATATAAAAGATAAACTCATGTATCCAAAGGATAGAGTTTATGAAATAAGTAAAATCTTATTCCTTCCTTGGTGTTGTGCTCGGCGGGACTTTTTTTGCATCAACGTTTAATTCTAGAGGAACAGTAACGACTGTCAATGAAACATATTCATTTTTATTTGTTTTTAAATACTGTCAGTAGAATTGACGTTACATATTTAGTGATTTTTTTGTCACGTCATACATAAGAAAATATTATATTTCATTCGCGGTTATCCCATAATTCATATTAATTTCATTAATCTATGGCTGATAAACTCCGAACGAGGGTAGCTTCATCGCCCAATCGTGCTGAAACATAAATGAGGGGTCATTGAGTGTTCAAATTTGTTGGGGGCAGATTTAAACACTCGCTTCATAAATTTCCTCGGCACTAGTTCAGGCTACGGCTGATCAAGCCAATGGCTTGATAAAAATTAGCTTTTTGATTGCTGTCTGCTTCCCGGTCGATCACCTCAATGTTTTGATCACAGGTATGATTGATCAGCAGTACAAAGCGCGCACCTAATCTGTCGGCATTTTTAAGCTGTTGTGGAACTTTCATATGCGAGCAGTCATTGGAAATGCTCAGCTGTGGAAAGCGCTCGCGAATACGCTTGCCGACCAATAGCGCTGAGGTATTGGCGTTGCTGTCTTTGGGGATCACCACAATATCGATCAGCTTCTGTTTTAATAAATGGGCATGAGTCAGTTGTAACAGATTCATCAGAGGCTCGAGCATAAAGGCGAATCCGCAGGCGTAGATGGGCTTGCCAAGCAGCTGGCTGGCATTGTCGTCATAACGCCCGCCGCGACAGAGCAACGTGTTTTCTGTCAGCTTATCGGTATGCCACTCAAACAGGGTGTGACAGTAGTCGTTGGCGGGGAATAACCGGGGGTCGATGGTATAAGGGATGCCTAGTTTACTGAGAGATTGGGTCAGCTTTTGAAAACGGGCAATGGAGGTCGTGCTAAGAAAGTCGTTCAGCTTGGGGGCAGATTCGCGCAATGAAGGCAAAATCCCTTCTTCGCAGCATAAGAGCTTCTCCGGCGCTTGGTTGATCCACGTCAGCCAGGTTTCTGAAAAAATGACTGAGAACGGCTGAAAGTAGTGCCGTAACGCCAAACGAAACTGCATGAATTCATTTGGGCTGCCCAAGGTATTCATTTTTAACTCCACAAAAGGGCGCAACTGTAAGGATTGAAAGAAATCGTATTGGATCATCAGATGTTCCAACTCAATATCAACACCTTGATAACCAAAGGCTTCAATGCCCAACTGGTGATATTGCTCAATATGATCGCTCTTAAGATAAGAGGAGCGAAACATAGGCCCTTGATACCAAAGTTTACTGGTTAACTGTAGATGCTGATGTTGGGCGATCGCTCTTAAGCAGCCGCTAGTACCTTCTCCGCGTAATAAGGCTTGTCTGTCGAAAAGAATATTTCCCTCCTGAGCCTGTTGTAACCCTACAGGCTGTTGTTCGAACTCGTGTTCCCAGCGTTCTAATAGCGGCACGCGGATCTCCTGATAAGCGTGACGCTGTAGCAGTTGGGCAGCTTGATTCTCCAGCCATACCCAATCTGCCACCTGACTGTGAAATACCTTACGAGGCCGACCGGATTGCCGTGGACGTAGATAGCGATGAATCTGTTTTTCGAGTGCTTTACAGTATCCTTGTGTACCGAGCAGGCAGTTTTGTGCCAGGCAACTTTGAATCTTCGATAAAACGGCATGACTTAATGGAACGCGCATAAATTGTTGAAAGGCGAGTGAACGCTGTGTGTCAGTTTCTCCTAGCTTTAAATATTCATCGTGTGGTGTAAGTTGAATCAAGGATGTCGAATCGATGTGATGAATTTCATTGTTTTGTTGCTGATTTATTTTTAAATGACTCGACTCTAAGTGATTAAATGTAGTCTGGTTTTTTTTAGGGGGAGAATCGTGTTGAACGGAAAAAATATATTTTTGTACTAAAAGGAGATAAGCGCTAGGTTCTATCAAACAGCTGTTATAGCGCCCATTCCATAAACTGCCGCTGCGATGATATTTTTTATTAAAATAGGCGATATAGGTTCGGCCAATATATTGTATGAGCCGGCCTGTGGAATCCTTATTATCTGGTGTTATCAATAATAGTATTTCTCCTGGCGTTAGTGAGTAAGTATGTAAATTTATTGTGTAGTGTTCGATGCCTTTATTTAAGAAGAAAAGAAATTTACTATAATCCTGACTGTCGTAAAAAATGCTCTCATGATTGTGTCCTTTTAATTGAATTAACTGCGGTAGTCCCTGGATAAAGAGTCGATTTCTTCTTGACATACATAATTCTCTAAACTTTTTAAAATACATCCTATGGCATTTTTAGGACTCAAATAATAATCAATTATTAAAATAATCTATACCTTTAATTTGTCTGCGTTGTCAATATTATGTTTTCATTACATTTTTGTAATGTAATTGCATCATTTTATTAATCGCAGTGGATTAATTACTTAAATAAAAAGGGGACGGAGTCAATTTGTATTTTTTAATCGAAATAATTCTGTTTTTATGCTTTCTGTTTCCCATATTAAATTTTTTCGTGATTATGATCACAATTTTGATAGTGATTGAAATTAGAATCGCTTCCGTCAACACGCTTACTCACAATTATCGTCATTCTCACGAAAATAGTAGGAATATTATTATGGGATCTATCAGTGCAAGTTCAGCACATAAGATGGGGGTTGTCGCACTTACGCTAGTGACTGCATCAAATATGATGGGGTCTGGTGTATTTATGCTTCCGACTAATCTTGCCGGCGTTGGTTATATTTCTTTATGGGGTTGGCTCTTTACTATTATCGGCGTTATTGCCCTGGCATTGGTTTTTGCTAAAACCAGTCTGTTAACACCGCGCAGCGGCGGTATTGTCGCTTATGCCAGCGATGCCTTTGGCCCTTTTATCGGTTTTCAAACGACCATGTGTTATTGGATTAGCGCTTGGGTGGGCAACGTGGCGTTATTAGTCGCGGGCGTGGGTTATTTAAGTTATTTCTTCCCGGAGCTTAAAAATCCGGCCATTGGCAGTATTGCTGCCATTATTATCGCCTGGGCCTTTATTTTCCTCGCCAGTTTTGGGGCCAAAGTGGCCGGTCGCGCCCAATCCTTTACCGCCAGTTGCATGTTGGTTGTGGTACTTGGCGTAGGGATTGTCGGCTGGTTCTGGTTTGATCCGCATATGTTCAGCCAAGTCTATAATGGCACCGGTAAGAGCGACTCTTCAGCGATTATTGCGGCATCATCGATTGCTCTGTGGGGATTTCTCGGCGTGGAATCGGCGGTGGTGTCATCCGGCCAGGTTGATAAACCCGAATATACGGTACCTCGCGCCACGGTGTTTGGCCTGCTGATCGCTTCAGTCTGTTATGTCGGCAGCTGTACGGTGATTATGGGGTTGGTTCCACACGATGAACTGGTTAATTCAGCAGCGCCTTTTGCTGATGCTGCTCGCTACATGTTTGGCGAAACCGCGGGGAATATTGCTTCTGCATTGAGTATTATCGCCTGTTTCGGTTCTATCTCCGGCTGGTTGATCCTACAATCCGAAGGGCCACGCGCTGGGGCACAACAAGGCTTATTCCCGAAATTCTTCTCTGATACCAATAAACGTGATGTACCGATGAAGAGTTTAATCTTCACTGGCGTACTGATGAGTGGCGTATTGCTGATGACTGCCTCACCTAATTTGGCTGAACAGTTTAAAGTGATTATTTTGATGTCGGTCTTTGCTTCTCTACTGCCTTATATGTACGCCTTAATTTCACTGCCTATCATTATGGTTTCTAAGAAAATGAATCGTGGCCCGACCTTTATGTTTTATAGCGTAATGGTGGTCATCGGCATGATTTACAGCATCTTCGCGCTATTAGGGTCAGGTACCGACTCGATGTTCTGGGGCATTGTTATGATGATGGTTACTATTCCATTATTCTCCTTTGTTGCTGCGGGGCGCAGTAAGAAAGGCGTTGATGTTCTTTATTTGGATAAAAAATCTTAATTATTTCTCATACACCTATTGGTCTTATTAACTTATTTTTCTTGTTAACAATCAGGTTGTCTAATTCATTTATCTAAGGAGATAAAAATGACGCTTTCTATTGCCGATCAAAATAAACTGGATGCGTTTTGGTCTTATTGCGTGAAAAATCAATATTTCAATATTGGTTATCCAGAATCTGCCGATTTTGATTATACCTTGTTGGAACGCTTTATGCGCTTCTCTATTAATAACTGCGGCGACTGGAGTGAGTATTGTAATTATCTATTGAACTC
The DNA here is from genome assembly GCF_049319665.1 of Rouxiella sp. Mn2063. Lineage (NCBI taxonomy): Bacteria > Pseudomonadati > Pseudomonadota > Gammaproteobacteria > Enterobacterales > Yersiniaceae > Rouxiella > Rouxiella sp. Mn2063. The sequence goes on from NZ_JBMOUD010000023.1 coordinate 14,838, forward strand.
TTTTGAGTTTGAGAAAGAAGTGATGGAGTATTTCGCTGATTTATTCAAGATTCCTTTTGAAGACAGTTGGGGATATGTGACTAACGGCGGGACGGAAGGGAATATGTTTGGCTGTTATTTAGGCCGGGAAATCTTCCCAGATGGCACCTTATATTATTCAAAAGATACGCACTATTCTGTCGCGAAAATCGTCAAGCTATTGCGTATTAAATCCCAGGTCGTGGAGTCGTTACCAAACGGTGAAGTGGATTACGATGACCTGATGAAGAAAATTGCTGATGATAAAGAACAGCATCCGATTATTTTCGCCAACATTGGTACCACGGTGCGTGGGGCGATTGACAATATTGCCACTATTCAGGAGCGCTTGCGTCAGGCTGGTTTCAAACGTGAAGACTATTATCTGCATGCCGATGCGGCGTTAAGCGGCATGATCTTGCCATTTGTTGATAACCCGCAGCCTTTCACCTTCGCAGAGGGCATTGACTCGATTGGCGTCTCAGGCCACAAAATGATTGGTTCACCGATCCCTTGCGGTATCGTGGTCGCCAAGAGAAAGAATGTTGATATGATTTCAGTCGAAATTGACTATATCTCAGCGCACGACAAAACCATCACCGGTTCACGTAACGGCCATACGCCAATGATGATGTGGCAGGCGATTAAAAGTCACAGCCTGCAAGACTGGCAACGTCGTATCACCCATAGCCTCGAAATGGCGCAATATGCCGTCGATCGTCTGCAAAAAGCCGGGATTAACGCATGGCGTAATAAAAACTCGATTACCGTCGTGTTCCCTTGCCCTTCCGAAGCGGTGTGGAAAAAACATTGCCTCGCCACTTCTGGTGAGGTCGCGCATCTCATCACCACCGCTCACCACCTTGATAGTCAGAAAATCGATGAACTGATCGATGACGTTATCGCGGATAGCAAAAGTAAAGCCGCATAAAAAAGGCAGTGATAGTCACTATCACCGCCTCTTGTCTCAACGTTGCCGGTCTGTCTTCGACCACTTACCGGCAACAGCCTCTAACCTAAACAGCTGCGGCTAATGATGCAATCACTTTTAATGAAAAATCGATTGGTGAAAGTCAGCGCCAGGCTGTATCTATCCTGTGAAGAAAAAATGATATGGACTCAAATTGCCAAACCACCCACCGCATGGGTCTTGTTGCTCTAATCATTATGACAGCGTCAAATATGATGGGAAGCGGCGTATTTATGCTACCCAGTTCACTCGCACGCATTGGTTCTATTTCGATTTGGGGTTGGGCGCTAACCTTTTGTGGTGTGCTGATTTTGGCGTTGATCTTTGCCAAAATGAGCGAGATATCGCCGTGTAAAGGCGGCATTATTACCCATATTCATCATGCATTTGGCCCCTATATTGGCCTGCAAAGTACCTTATTTTACTGGCTATCAACCTGGATTGGTAACTGTGCGCTACTACTCACCGGGGTCGGTTATTTATCTTATTTTTTCCCTCTGCTGCATAACCCTGTTTATGGGGCTATCGCCTGTATTGTTCTGCTTTGGTTGTTCGTTCTGCTTGGTTTACGTGGTGCGCGTTTTATCGGTTATAGCCAATTTTTCACCGGTGGGTGCATGCTACTTGTGGTGCTCAGCGTGGGGGTGTTTGGCTGGTCATCATTTGATAGCACACGTTATTTCGCCGCCTACAATGTGACTTCCGGCAATAATCTTCATGCGATTATGGGCGCGGCCGCTATTTCAGCTTGGGGCTTTTTAGGGATTGAATCGGCTTCGGTATCTTCGGGGCAAATCGTCAATCCTAAAAGGAATATTCCACTGGCAACGTTTGGTGGATTAACCATCGCCGGACTGTGCTATGTCATCTCAAGCAATGTGATTATGGGTATTTTACCCCATCAACAACTGCTGCTCTCCAGCTCGCCTTTTGCCGACACGGCCCGACTTATTTGGGGGCCGCTGGGAGGAAAAATTATCTCTGCTTTGGCGGTCATTGCCTGTTTAGGGGCGATGCCCGGTTGGCAGATTCTGCAAACGGAAGTGCCGCGCGCTGCTGCGGAGTCTGGATTATTTCCGCGTTTTTTTGCGGAACAAAATCGCGTTGGTGTGGCCTATAAAGGCCTTATCTGTACCGCAATATTGATGACGGTTGTTCTTACATTGACGATATCTCCCAACCTACAGCAGCAGTTCAAAACTATTATCCTGCTGGCGGTTTCTGCCTGTTTATTGCCTTATGCATTCGCGGTGATTGCGCTGCCAGTGATGATGATCGCCAGGAAAACCCGTCGTGACCGTCGTTTTGTTTTTTACATCGTCTTTAGCGTGACAGGGCTGTGCTTTGTGATGATGGCGCTGCTGAGTGCCGGTGCTCAGCCGCTATTTTGGGGCATTTTTCTCCAGCTCCTGACGATCCCGCTTTACCTATGCTATTTGCTACGCCAGCAACCTTCATCTGCCCCTGCGCACTTGCCTATATCTGAACCGTTATCCATAGCTGAACCCTTGCCCACACAAAAAGATTCGCCACAGCCGGCATCCGTTGTGGCGGCCTCTTGCCAGCAACCGCGACCCGCCGGATCGCTGGCCGCTATCAAAGAAAGCAACATCTTATAAATCAACAAGGAAGGAATAATTATGAGTAAAATTCAATCTATTCGAGGAATGAAAGACGTTCTCCCCGATGAAACCCCCATTTGGCAGTGGTTAGAAAGCAAGGTGCGCAACATCACCTATCGCTACGGTTATCAAGAAATGCGTCTGCCGATCCTTGAACCTGTAGCGTTATTTGAGCGAGCCGTGGGGGAGTCGACCGATATTGTTGCCAAGGAAATGTACAATTTTCATGATAAAAGCGGTGAACACATCACATTGCGTCCCGAAGGCACCAGCGGTTGTGTGCGTGCTGTGATTGAAAACAATATGTGTTACAACAAAACTCAGCGCCTGTGGTACCAAGGCCCGATGTTCCGCTATGAAAGACCGCAAAAAGGCCGTTTGCGCCAATTTACCCAATTCGGCGTGGAAACCTTTGGCATGTCTGGTGCGGATATTGATGCTGAATTGATCTTTATGGTGCGCGATATTTTCCGCTCTTTGGGCGTGGATCAATATGTTCGTCTGGAAATCAATTCACTAGGGACGTTGCCTGAACGACTGGAGCATCGCCAGCAGCTGGTAAGCTATTTTAATCAGCATAAAGCATTGCTTGATGAAGATAGTTTGCGTCGGTTAGAGACGAATCCATTGCGGATCCTCGACAGTAAAAATCCTCAGATGCAGGAGATGATTGAAGTCGCACCGCGTTTGCTCAATTTCCTTGGGGAGGACTCCCGCCAGCACTTCGATGAGTTATGTCAGTTACTCGATGCTGCCGAGATCCCTTATATCGTTAACCCACGTTTGGTGCGCGGGCTGGATTATTATACTCGTACTGTTTTTGAGTGGATCACCGATGAATTAGGTTCCCAAGGCACGGTGTGCGGCGGTGGCCGTTACGACGGCCTGGCGGAGTTATTTGGCAGCAAAAGCTTACCGGCATCGGGTTTTGCCATCGGCATTGAACGCCTATTGTTGTTGATCCAGGCCGTTGGCGGTGACAAGCACATTAGCAATTATCCTGATATCGTAGTGACCTACGAAAACGACAAGCAAAACGTTGAAGCTTTGATGTTGGCGAATCAGCTACGAAGCAAACTGAGTCATCTTAAAATCCTCAGCGATTGCAGCGGCAATAAGATCAAGCGTCAACATGCCAATGCCTTGAAAAGCGGGTGTCGCTATATCATCACCTTGAATGCTAACCAGAAAATCGGTCTTTGGGACTTAGAGAAAAACACTAATGCGCTAAGTCCGCTAGAAGACATTATTGCTTATTTCGCGCATTGATTGATGCTTGAGGATAACTCTGGCTCCGTGTGTGCTGTGGAGCCAGTCTATTGATATCGTTATATTATGAAGAGAAATATTCTGAAGAACGCTCATCTATGGAATATACCGGTGGATAATATTCCCCGCAAAGATAATTCTGGCTCCATATCGAACCATGGTGTTCGCCAATCATAAAGCCATTTCCCTTCCGCTTAATTTATCATCAGCCAGGTTCTCTTATTGATGATGTTATGTCACTTGTGAAATGACATTCACGTTGTCGACAAATGCATCGCTGAGCCGCAAACTGAGCCGTAAGCGACCAACACCAGGAGATTTCATGAATACACAATCATATCAACCTGTCGCGTTGATTATTGGCGCTAGCCGAGGGTTAGGATTAGGGCTGACCAAACGATTTCTGGAGCGAGACTGGCAAGTGATCGCAACCGAGCGCGAAGGATCTGTTCGTCCTGAGTTGAGAAACCTTGCAGCAACTGACCCGCGCCTTAGCGTAGAAACCGTGGATATGGATAGCGATGCTTCACTGCAAGCGCTGCGCGATCGGTTATCCAAACGTTCGCTCGATTTAGTGATGGTCAATGCAGGGACTCTTGGTGATCCTGACGCACCTTTTGTGCAGCGCTTACTTGCTGTGATGCGTACAAATGTTGCTGGGGCGATGTCAGCCGTGCGTTATTTCTCCACACAGGTACGTGCTGGTGGCGTGGTGGCGGTGATGTCATCGGAGCTGGCAAGTATTACTGATAACACCAAGGGCAGATGGGAACCGTATCGCTCCAGTAAATCGGCGCTGAATCAGTCATTGCGCAGTTTTGCGGCAGAAATGCCGGATGCTTTGTGGTCACTTACGGCCGTCGCCCCTGGTTGGGTACGTACCGACATGGGAGGGCCTGATGCAATATTAGATATTGAAACCAGCACCCGTGGCGTAACGAATATGTTGATGACCCATTTTAATCAGCGCGGTATTGCGTTCCTGAATTACCAAGGAAAAACGCTAAACTGGTAAAAAAACCCACCAGATAAATTATTATCTGGTGGGTTTTTTATGCCGTAGCCTAAGATTATGCCGTTATTTTTAGAGTCAAAATTCTTCATTTACCCGTTTTTGACCGTTATTAGATAAAAGTAGCGTTATTCCTCGATTTATTGTGACTTCCCTCATGTTCTGTTAATGATGTAATTATTGGATTTCTTGTTTTTTTAATTAAAAACAATTATTTATATCGGTCATTTGTGGGTTCTCTCTGTTTGACAGCTTATTTGTGGCTGTAATAGGGTATCAGTATAAACCTGTGTTTATTCATTGAAATACATATCAGTGGTAAAGAAAGTCCAACGTATCCCATTATTAATTTCTCGCAAAGATCTCATTGCCGATAAATAGAGGTAAACATGTTTGATATTATCGTTCTTGGCAGTATTAATATGGATGTTGTCGTTAAATGCCAGGGATTCCCTAATAGTGGTGATAACTTATTTTGCCAATCTATTCGTATGACACCGGGAGGCAAAGGTAATAATCAGGCGGTCAGTGCCGGGCACTATGGTAAAAAAGTGAGCTTTATTGGCTGTGTCGGTGAGGATTCGACCGGTGAGCAACTCCGCGACAATCTACAAAAGCGCGGTATTAACACCGGCAATTTAATGACAACATCGCAATATGAAACCGGCTCATGCGTCGCGTTAATCGAGCAAAGTGGCGACAATACGTTGTTAGTAAATAAAGGCGCTAACTTCTCTTTCGGTGAACAAGAGGTGCGCAATGCGTTGCACAACCTCGAGGCTAAAATCCTGCTGATTCAGATGGAAACCCGCCAAGATGCGGTTATTACGGCGATGAAGATAGCGCGTGAAAAAGGCATGTACGTCATTCTTGATCCCGCACCGGTAGAGGGCATCACGCCTGAAGCCTTTCCTTACGCCAATCTGGTGGTGCCAAACAGCAATGAAACCCAGCACATTACCGGTATTGAAATCACCGATGTTGATAGCGCGCGGTTAGCCGCTAAAAAAATACACCAAATGGGTGCATCTGATGTCATCGTTAAAATGGGCGGGCATGGATGTCTGGTCTACCAGGATGGTCAATCTACTTTTGTTCCGGCGTTGAAAGTGACCGCAGTGGATACTGTGGGGGCTGGCGACTGTTTTGCCGGCTCGCTGGCCAGCGCGCTAGCCGATGATTTGGATTTATTAAGCGCGGTTAAATTTGCCACGGTGGCGGCGGGTATTAAGGTATCGCGCTTTGGCGGACATGAGGCAATCCCATCGCAAGAAGAGATTGAAAATGCCAGTCAGGATTGACTGGCATGGATGCGCCACGATTACGAATACGTCGGCAGCAGGTGGAAGGTGGCCAGCAGTTGCGCCACGATATTAAGCACGCCAAAAAACAGGATCAGTACAATCATTGGCGTACCACCCCACACGCGAAAACGCGGGCTGCCGAAACGCTGGCGTGAGGCGCGCGCTAACAGCGCAGGCACGATAGCTGCCCAAATGGTCGCGGCAAAGCCCGCAAAACCAATCGCATAGATAAAGCCATTCGGGTAGAGCCATCCACCGATAATCGGCGGTGCAAAGGTGAACAGCGCGGTTTTAAAACGCCCCATCTTGCTATCATCAAATTTCAGCAAATCGGCCAGATAATCAAACAATCCCAGGGTCACGCCGAGGAAAGAACTGGCGACAGCAAAGTTAGAGAAGATAGTCAGCAGCAGGTCCATCGACTTGCTATTGAGCATGCTGCCCAGGGTGCTTATCAGCGCATCGATATTGCCCCCTTTGGCGGCAACCGCAATAAACTCGGGCCTTGGGATATTGCCCATCGTACAAATCAGCCAGATGATATACAGCGCCAGCGCGATAAGTGTGCCGAGGATCAGACTGGTGCTGATGCGCTTAGGATTTTTACCATAATGCTTCATCAGGCTTGGCACGTTACCGTGGTAGCCGAAAGAGGCGAGGGCGAAAGGCAGTGTCATGAGCAAATAGGGCAAGTAGCTCGGGTTGCTTTCACTGAGATTAAACAGTTTCACCGGCTCGACGTGGTGCAACAGGCTGCCAAAGGTCATAAAGAAGGTCAGTACTTTAGCACCGAGCACAATCGTGGTCATGCGGCTGACGGCGGTGGTGCTCAGCCAGACAATAAAGGCGACGGCCAACGCAAAGACTAAACCACCTGCTCGCGCAGAGGAATCTATCCCCATCTCATTAAGCGTATGCTGAATCACCGAGCCACTGGCGGAGATATAAGCGTAGGTCAGGATATACAACACGAAGGCAATCGCCAGCCCGTTCAGAATATTCCAGCCGTTGCCTAGCAGATCTTTGGTGATGGTATTAAAGCTCGACCCAATCCGATAATTGAGGTTAGCTTCTAAAATCATCAGCCCGGAATGCAGCATGCAAAACCAGGTAAACACTAAAACGGCAATGGCCCAGTAGAACCAGATACCCGACATCACGACCGGCAGAGAAAACATTCCCGCGCCGACGATGGTGCCGCTAATAATCATCACGCCGCCCATCAATGAGTGATTTTTGGGTGGTTGAGCGGGAGGCGCTTCAGATTTGGAATAAGCCATAGCTTGTTGTCCTTAAATGGCCGGGCCTTGAAGCAATATGATGACATACTCTCTTTACGGAGGAGCTTCAGACAAGGTGAGATAATCGGTCGTGTTAACGTGCGGGGAGGATTCTAGCCTAATTGGTACGCCGGAGATATCACCGAAATCATAAGCAGGCCAAATATGATGTAAAATTGCTCATCACCTTCAATGTATTTTAAAACCAAGGTAAATATATCAGGCTCTGTAATTTATATTTATTAACGCATATATTTTATAATAAATAAGCTATTAATTATCTTAATGGCGAGTCATGTTAATTATTGGACTTTTTCTTACCTATTATATAAAAGTGAATAAAAAATGATGATCAGCCCGCCAGCATGTTGCAGATTTAACAATCGTTAACCTGTTGTTTTGTTTGTAATCATTTGTTTATTATGAGGTTCATCACATTTTCGAGCTTGATAAGGCATTAACCTAATCAGTCATCTTGCACTGCTATGATGCAATGCCATTGATTTGAATAATCTTTTATAGCAAGAGAACGATAAGAGATTGTTATTAGTAAAATATGAGGCTGTTAGTCATTATAGGACTGGATTTTCAGTTGCTTGATGAGGTATTGACTCTGAATCGCTGAGAAATGCAGATATTGCTTTTATACTAAGAGCCTATCCTAATAGGCATTATTGCTGCAAACAGTGCTTTACACCAAGGAAACGAGACATGGTTAAGAAGATTATTCTAGATTGCGATCCTGGGCACGATGATGCTATCGCACTCTTGTTGGCCCACGGTAACCCTGAAATCGAACTATTAGCTGTCACTACAGTAGCGGGTAACCAAACTATCGAGAAAGTGACGCATAACGCCTTAGCGATTGCGCGTATTGCCAATATTACCGGCGTTCCTTTTGCCGCTGGCGCCACGCGTCCGCTGGTGCGTCAAGCCGAAGTTGCGGCCAGCATTCACGGTGAAACTGGTTTAGATGGCACCGAACTGCCTGAGCCAACGTTAGCTTTAGAACCGATTCATGCGGTTGATTTAATTATCAATACCATCATGTCACACCCGCCGAAAACCGTGACCTTAGTACCAACGGGTGTGCTGAGTAATATCGCACTGGCTGCCCGTAAAGAGCCGCGCATTGTCGAAAGAGTAAAAGAAGTGGTGCTGATGGGCGGCGGTTACCATACCGGCAACTGGAGCGCGGTAGCTGAATTTAATATCAAGATTGACCCAGAAGCGGCGCATATCGTTTTCAATGAGAAATGGCCAATCACCATGGTTGGGTTAGATCTTACTCACCAGGCGCTAGCCACCCCAGAAGTGATTGAAAAAATCGCCGCGGTAGGTACCAAACCCGCCAGCTTTGTACTCGATTTGCTGCGCTTCTTCACCAAAACCTGCAAAGAAGCACAGGGCTTTGATTACCCGCCGGTACATGATCCTTGCGCGGTCGCTTATGTCATTGACCCGAACGTGATGACCGTGCAAAAAGTGCCGGTCAATATCGAACTCACCGGCACGTTAACTCTAGGGATGACGGTGGCAGACTTTAGGGCGAACGCATCGAAAGATTGCCATACGCAGGTCGCGGTAAAATTGAATCACGGCTATTTCTGGGATTTAGTCGTCGATGCTTTAGAGCGCATCGGTGAAGTCGAAAGCTAATCCCCGCTATCCCCAATAAGCCCCTTAATTCCATAACGCCGCTGGTGGCGTTATGGATAATCCCATCAGCTTTCTATTAACCCTTTTTTTTCGACCGATGCTAACCCATTGATTTTAGGCTGTGCATATTACTGTTTAAAAAAAGGGGTAAAGACGAAATTTGCTTCTAACTTATTATCCGTTATACCTTTATCCGGGTTTTATAACGGTTCACTGCCGTACAGGCAGCTTAGAAACGTAGTAAACGCAGATGTTGGCCTTACTGATTGGTTCACTGCCGTACAGGCAGCTTAGAAAAATCGATAAAACCTATTTATAACCCCAGGAAAGTTCACTGCCGTACAGGCAGCTTAGAAATCATCAGCTACCCGACCGGGTTAACATCGCATGTTCACTGCCGTACAGGCAGCTTAGAAAATTTGTAAATCACTCCTGCCTTGCGAATATCAGTTCACTGCCGTACAGGCAGCTTAGAAAGAGTAGGTCAGTTTGGACATCCATTCGTAAGTGTTCACTGCCGTACAGGCAGCTTAGAAAGTGAATATTCAAAGCTAACGCTATCACATCCTGTTCACTGCCGTACAGGCAGCTTAGAAAACGATGATAGCTCTTTGTTAGGGCCAATCTTTGTTCACTGCCGTACAGGCAGCTTAGAAAATACCAATCTGTATCAGCACCAAGATCTGGAAGTTCACTGCCGTACAGGCAGCTTAGAAATGTGCTGCTGATGACTGCTCACCACCTGTAGGGTTCACTGCCGTACAGGCAGCTTAGAAATTTCGCTGGATCAATAGGCTCAACATGAAAACGTTCACTGCCGTACAGGCAGCTTAGAAAACTGAGCCTCTACGCGCTGCTGTTCAAACTGAGTTCACTGCCGTACAGGCAGCTTAGAAATGGCTGAAATATTTCGTAGCTCGCGCCAGCTAGTTCACTGCCGTACAGGCAGCTTAGAAATGAAAGCTCGATTGACCTTTATGAGTTGTACCGTTCACTGCCGTACAGGCAGCTTAGAAAGTGACGCTTTTTGGCGAAGACGGTTCGGAAACGTTCACTGCCGTACAGGCAGCTTAGAAATTCAATTCCCTCGATAGTATCGGCGATTAGATGTTCACTGCCGTACAGGCAGCTTAGAAAAGGCTGCACAGCACCACATTCGAAATTACAAGGTTCACTGCCGTACAGGCAGCTTAGAAAGCTGAGTCAGGTACATCAAAAGGACGACTGTAGTTCACTGCCGTACAGGCAGCTTAGAAATGCTTGAGGGGCAGTCAAACGGAAAAGTGATCGTTCACTGCCGTACAGGCAGCTTAGAAAACGATAGTCAGAATCGATCACACCCACACAGTGTTCACTGCCGTACAGGCAGCTTAGAAAATCAATTGTCATAAGGTCTGGAGATAGGGCGAGTTCACTGCCGTACAGGCAGCTTAGAAATATCGGTAAAATTTTATACGCTATATACTATCGTTCACTGCCGTACAGGCAGCTTAGAAAAGCTTGCAGGAAAATATGCGGAGTCTCCAGATGTTCACTGCCGTACAGGCAGCTTAGAAAGATCTGCTGATGCAGTTGTGAGTCATTCATGAGTTCACTGCCGTACAGGCAGCTTAGAAATGCAGCCAACCGTTGAATTGCGACTCCAAGTCGTTCACTGCCGTACAGGCAGCTTAGAAAAACAGCTTGCCGTATGTACCAGGCGTTAAATTGTTCACTGCCGTACAGGCAGCTTAGAAATCTTCCGCCTAATCGGAAATTTTCAATTGGGTGTTCACTGCCGTACAGGCAGCTTAGAAAAATGGCAGCCAGTCTGGGTATGGTATTGCCATGTTCACTGCCGTACAGGCAGCTTAGAAATGCTGCACGGCGGGCGAGGCGATAAAGAAAACGTTCACTGCCGTACAGGCAGCTTAGAAAAATGAAGCTTAGGAAGAGATATACCACATACAGTTCACTGCCGTACAGGCAGCTTAGAAAATTCAAGGTCATGAATTTAGGTTTAGGCTTAAGTTCACTGCCGTACAGGCAGCTTAGAAACAGGCGCTTGGGGAATATCTGGTCACGCACAAGTTCACTGCCGTACAGGCAGCTTAGAAAACCGCGTTAACGTAGGCGCTGAGCTTCACGCTGTTCACTGCCGTACAGGCAGCTTAGAAATCATCGAAACTTACATCTGGAAAATCACCAAGGTTCACTGCCGTACAGGCAGCTTAGAAAAACTCAAAACGAAGATATAAAAGAATTAATCAGTTCATTGCTGCACAGGCAGAAAAATAAGCTATAACTATTATCGACGTGATAATCGGTCATTTAGTGATGGCGATTTAGCTTTGCGTTGATGTCCAATATAGTCGTATTTATTAAACGAATATTTAACTCTTTTTATTTAATGCCGATAACCAATAAATCTTAGTCCCGGTAAGGAAACCTATTTCATGAGTGAAGCCTTTCGGCCCAGTGAACTTAAAACTATTCTGCATTCAAAGCGCGCGAATATTTATTATCTGCAATATTGCCGGGTGTTGGTTAACGGTGGCCGGGTTGAATATGTCACTGATGAAGGCAAACAATCGCTGTATTGGAATATCCCTATCGCTAATACGTCGGTAGTGATGCTGGGCACCGGCACATCGGTCACGCAGGCGGCAATGCGGGAATTTGCACGCGCCGGTGTATTAGTTGGTTTTTGCGGCGGCGGCGGGACACCGTTATTTGCGGCCAATGAAGTGGAAGTTAATGTCTCTTGGTTAACCTCGCAAAGCGAATATCGCCCCACGGAATATCTACAAGATTGGGTAAGCTTTTGGTTTGATGACCAAAAGCGTCTGGCGGCTGCTATTGCGTTTCAGCGTATCCGCGCGCAGCAAATTCGCACGCAATGGCTAGGCTTATCGATGAGCCGTGAAGACAAATGGCACATAGAGGCGTCAGCTCTTGAAGCATTATTACAGCGTTTTGAGCGTAGTTTTGTGCAATGCAGCACGCTCAATGATCTGATGGCCCAGGAAGCCGTATTAACCAAAGGCTTGTATAAGCTGGTGGCAACTTCCAGCGGATACGGTGATTTTACCCGTGCTAAGCGTGGCGGCGGCGTAGATGTGGCAAATCGCTATCTCGACCACGGTAATTATTTGGCCTATGGCCTGGCGGCTACGGCGGTGTGGGTTATTGGTTTACCCCACGGTTTGGCGGTGATGCACGGAAAAACCCGACGCGGAGGATTAGTGTTCGACGTTGCGGATATCATCAAAGATGCATTGATTCTGCCGCAGGCCTTTATTGCCGCAATGGAAGGCGATGATGAGCAGGCGTTTCGTCAGCGCTGCCTGAATAGATTCCAGCAGGCAGAAGCCTTAGATGTGATGATTGATTCCCTGCAAAGCGTTGCTAAAGACTATAGCCAGGTTGGCCGATGAATATTTTGCTGATTTCGCAATGTAATAAAAGAGCTTTGGTGGAAACTCGACGCGTGTTAGATCAGTTTGCCGAAAGAAAAGGGGAAAGAACCTGGCAAACGGCCATCACATTAGAAGGGCTAAAAACATTACGCATGTTATTAAAGAAAACGGCGCGACGAAATACTGCTGTGGCCTGTCATTGGATAAAATCCAATAATCAATCTGAAGTAATATGGATAGTCGGTAATATTCGCCAATTTAATGATAAAGGCAGCGTGCCAACCAACCGTACCGGGCGCGATATACTAAAAACTCAGAGCGAAAACCAATGGCACAGCGCGGAGGCGATTCGTTTATTAGCGGCGATTGCCGGGTTATTTCATGATGTTGGTAAAGCCAATCGCTTATTTCAGAATAAATTAAACAAAGCGGGTGGCCCGAACAGTAAACGTTATGAGCCTTATCGCCATGAATGGATATCACTGCGATTTTTTCAGGCGTTTGTTGACGATAAAAATGACCAACAGTGGCTAGCGGCTTTGCAGGATATTAAGGCCGAAGATGAAGCGGCGATATTATCAGTACTGAAACGACAAACGGAGGAAATAGCCAGCCCGTTTAATCGTTTGCCGCCGATAGCCCAGGTGGTTGCCTGGCTGATTATCTCTCACCACCGCTTGCCGGTATATCCGCATCTCGAGAGTTATAACAATCATCCCCCGCTAGAAAAAATCGATGAGTGGCTGACTTTTAGCTTTGAACACCATTGGAACAGCACTAATAAAGATCAACCCTGGGGAGATGATGAGTTAAAAGCCGTCTGGCAGTTCCCACACGGCACGCCACTGCGCAGTCAAACCTGGCGCAGCAAGGCGCAAAAATTTGCTCTGCGCGCGAATCAACTCTCTTCGCTGTCGGCATTTAGCCAGCTATTAACTCAGCCTTTCACCTGCCATATGGCGCGCCTGGCCTTGATGCTGGCCGATCACTATTACTCATCTCGCGAGGCGACGACCGGTTGGCATGACGTGAGTTACCCGGTCTGGGCCAATACCGACCGTAAAACTGGCGCGCTTAAGCAGGCGCTGGATGAGCACAATATTGGCGTCAGCCAGAATGCTTATTTACTCGGGCGCAGCCTGCCGACTTTGCGCGAGAGTTTACCGGCAATAACCCGCCATAAAGATTTTAAAAAACGTAGCGAGAATAAAGCCTTTCGCTGGCAGGACAATGCCTACGATACTGCCTGTGCATTGCGGGAACGCTCGGTTGAACAAGGTTTTTTCGGCATTAATATGGCGTCAACCGGCTGCGGCAAAACGCTGGCCAATGCGCGAATTATGTATGGCTTAGCCGACGAGACGCGCGGCTGTCGTTTTTCTATTGCGCTGGGGCTGCGTACTTTAACGCTGCAAACCGGCGATGCGCTACGCGAAAAGCTGCATCTTGAAAACGATGATTTAGCGGTATTGATCGGCTCACAATCGGTGACGCAGTTACATCAACTGGCTAAAGATAGTGTAATTGCGGCAGATTTTGGTAGCCAATCGGCCGAAGCGTTGTTCGCTGAACATCAATATGTTCGTTATGACGGCAGTCTTGACGACGGGCGATTAAGTCAGTGGTTAAAAAGCGACGATAAGCTACATAAACTGATCAGCGCGCCGATTCTGGTGACCACTATTGATCACCTGATTTCGGCGACCGAAGGAACGCGCGGTGGTAAGCAGATTGCCCCAATGCTGCGGTTGCTGACCTCCGATTTAGTGCTCGATGAGCCGGACGACTTTGATATCAACGATTGCCACGCGTTATGCCGCTTGGTGAATTGGGCCGGAATGCTGGGCTCGCGGGTGCTGGTGTCTTCTGCCACCTTACCACCGGCATTAATTCAGGCGCTATTTGCCTCCTATCGTGCGGGGCGAATAGAGTATCAGCGCGCCTGTGGTCGCCCAGGATTACCCGTCAATATTTGTTGCGCCTGGTTTGATGAGTTCCATGTTGAAGCCAGCGATAATCCCGATGGCAAAAGTTTTCAGCAGCAGCACCTCAAGTTTATTTCGCAACGAGTGCCAAAGCTGTTAGCTGAGCCCAAGCTGCGTTTGGGGATGATTGCTGCGGTGACAGAGAGTAGCACACGGCAAAACGAGGTGCTGGATGCGGTCGCCGCAACCATCAGCCAGTCGATAATGCAACTGAGCCAACAACATTATCAAGTCCATCCGACCAGCAACAAAACCGTATCAGTCGGACTGGTACGTATTGCCAATATCAATCCGCTGGTGGCGGTGGCGCTACGCTTATTTTCCCAGCCGTCGGTAGAAAACACCCGTATTCATTACTGTGTGTATCACAGCCGTCATCCGTTGGCGGTGCGATCCTATATTGAGCAACGCCTGGATGCGTTGCTAATGCGTCACGACCAACAGGCGTTGTGGCGGGTTGATGAAGTTCAGCAGGCATTAACGCAGCACCCCGAACAGCACCATATCTTTGTGGTACTTGCCACCTCGGTTGCCGAAGTAGGGCGAGATCACGATTACGACTGGGCGATAGCCGAACCAAGCTCAATGCGCTCGTTGATTCAGTTAGCCGGGCGTGTTCAGCGTCATCGCAAGCAAGCCCCCGCGCAGCCGAATGTGCATATTTTGCATAAAAATATCCGTGCGCTGAAACAGACGGCTCTTGAGCATCCTGCCTATAACAAACCGGGATTTGAAACCAAAACGACGCTGCTAGCCAGCCACGATATGAACAACCTTCTGCGCCCCGATCAATATGAAACCATTACGGCTATCCCGAGAATGTTGGAAAGTGGCGAGCCTAATCCTAAAGATAATCTGGTGGATTTAGAGCACGACAGACTGTGGCGAGAGCTGCTCGCCCGAGGCATGACCAGCCCTGACACTGAATGCGCAGCACTATGGTGGCGCAATAAAGTCAGCTGGTGCGGTGAAATGCAGCGCCGCCAGCCGTTTCGTCAATCCCGTCCGCAAGAGCAACACTTTTTATGGATTGACGATGAAGACGAGGAGCCGAAATTTAAATTCTTTGATAAGGACAATGAATTTGGCAAAGAGAGCGCCTGCTTTATAGATAAGCCTACTGAGTTATCGATGGCAGCAGGTGTGAGTTGCTGGATAGCAACGGATTACCATCGGGTTTATCAACAACTGGTCGATAAGCTTGATAAAGAGTGGTGGCAAGTGAGCCGGCTATTTGGCGAGCTCAATTTGCCAACCAATGACAAACAACGATGGAGCTGGCACCCGGTGTTAGGAGTGTTTGGCGCATTGGAATAACTAACGTTGTTTAAAAGGAGGCGCAATGGATGGAAGTGAATTAAGTCAGTTCATCACCGACTATATCGCAGGCCGCAAGCAGCCCAAGCTTGAGGCTTTCGATAAAGAGAGTGAAAAAATGCAGGCGGCAGAAACCGACCCGGAACGGCTGGCGTTGCTTAAGCAACAACGGCTGGAAGAGCGTTTGGCGCTGGAGCAGCGTTATCAGCCTAATGCCTGGCTGAGTGATGCGGCTGCGCGTGCCGGGCAAATTAGTCTGGTGACGCACGCGCTGAAATTTACCCACAGCGATGCTAAAGGCAGCAGTGTATTCAGCACGTTTTCAGTCGATGAAACCGCTTATCTCTCCAGCCTGACGATTCGCGAACCGGCAATTGATGCGGTGGGGAACGCCGCGGCTCTTGATGTTGCCAAGCTGCTGCAAACCGAATATCAGGGCGACTCATTGCTGGCTAGCCTGCGCCGCGATGATTACCGCGCTTTGCAGCCGTTTGCTGAAAACGCGGGGCAGCTTGAACAGTGGGTGAGCGGTTTTAAAGCATCACTTTCTGATAAACAGCTAAGCTCGCATAAACTGGCTAAACAGATCTATTTCCCGCTCAATGCGCGCGGTGAATATCATCTTCTTAGTCCGCTTTATTCCTCTTCTCTGGCCGATGCGCTGTATAAAACAATCAATGACACGCGCTTTAGCGAGGAGTCGAAAGCACTGCGTAAAGCCCGGCGCGAGAAACGCTGGCGACAGGGTGTGGCGGTGGACTACCCGCAGCTTGCGGTGCAAAGCATCGGCGGCACCAAACCGCAGAATATCTCTTATCTAAATAGCACCCGCGGCGGTAAATCCTATTTATTACGCTGTGCGCCACCGGAGTGGCAGCAGGTTTTGCAGCCGCCAGCGCAGCACGACTCGATTTTTAGCCATGTATTATCGGGTTTAGCGGGAACGGCGATTTGGCAGCTTAAACGCTATTTAATCAGCGTCGCAAAGCTCTCCAATACCATGGAGATTCGTCAACAGCGGGCGCAGTTAGTCGATGACATTATCGGCATCATTTTCAACTATGTCGCTGAAATTCAATCCATATCCGGTATTCAAGGCTGGAGCCGCGCAGAAGACTGCAAGCTTAAGTTATCGCAGCAGCTGTGGCTCGATCCTCTTCGCCAAGACGTTGACCCCGCTTTCAAACTGGATCGCGAAAAGGGCGACTGGCAGAAGGAGATCGCCAACGATTTTGCTTACTGGATAACCCGCCGATTGAATAAAGTCGACACGTTGGCGATGGGTAGGGTGGAGTTTAGGGAGCTTTCCGGCCTTTTCTATCGCCGGTTGCGTGAGTTCGATGCCGGTCGATTGGAGATTGCATCATGAGTTATCTAATTGTCATCCCTCATTTGCGGGTAGAAAACGCTAATGCTATTTCCGGGCTGACGTATGGCTTCCCGGCAATGACCCATTTTCTGGGTTTTATGCATGCGCTGTCGCGTAAAACCCAGGCCGCTTATGAGCTAACCCTTTCCGGCTGCGGCGTGGTGTGCCATCACCAGCAGATCCAAGCCTATCGCCCTAACAACTGGAGCGATTACTCGTTTGCGCTTACTCGCAATCCGTTAACCAAAGAAGCCAAAACCGCTGCCTTTAATGAAGAAGGCCGGATGCATATGACGGTCACGCTGTTTATTAAATGTGAGGGCAGTATCGCGCATGGTGATGCCGGTAGCGCGCAGGTGGCCGAGTTTCTACAAACTCAGTGTGTGATGCAGCGATTGGCGGGCGGCACCATTGTTTCAATGGGTAAAGTGCGGGTGATGAGTTTGCCAAGCGGTGATGATGCTTTGACGGATTTCACCCGCCGGGAAATGTATCGCTCCCTGCCGGGATTTGCGCTGGTGGATCGCAGCGAGTATCTGGCCGAGCATGTTAGCAAATTGCAACAACAGAACCCGGATGCCCAGATGCTCGATGCCTGGCTCGATTTTGCCGCGCTGAAAACGCATGCCATTGCCAAAGAGGGAAATGAGCAGCCGCAGGAGGGCGACGAGGCGCAGTGGGAATATCTGCCGAAACCACAAAACGGTTATCTGGTGCCGCTTATGGTCGGCTACCGCGCCATTTCGCCGGTTTATTCCCCCGGGGAAGTAGATAAAACCCGCGATCCTTCGCTGCCGTTTTGCTTTGCTGAAGCCTTATATGGCGTTGGCGAGTGGCGCAGCCCGCATCGTATTCACGATATTAACCAACTGTTCTGGCACTACCAGCATGATGACGGGCGCTATCTATGTGGCCCGCAGCAACCGGTAACAGAAGAGCATTTAGTTTTTGACTACTTAGACTAATCATCAAGCACAAGGAAAGTATAATGAGCAAAGCAACTGTAAAAACCGCCTCTGTTTTAGCTTTTGAGCGCAAGTTAGCCAATTCTGACGGCTTGATGTTTGCCGGTAATTGGCAGCAGCGCGAACAATCTGCCTCTTGGCAGGCCGTCATCGTGCAGGAAAAAGCGGTGCGCGGTACCATTTCCAACCGTATGAAAACGGCGTTAAGCAGCGATCCGCTTAAGGTTGATGCTGAGATCCAAAAAGCCAACCTGCAACGTGTTGATGTTGCCGCTTTGCCGTTTGACGCTGATACATTGAAACTCACCTTTACCCTGCGCGTATTGGGCAACCTTTCTGTGCCGTCGGTCTGTAACGATCAGGATTATCAGGCAGCCCTCAGCGAGGTGGTGGACGGTTATCGCACACAGCACGGTTTCGGGGTATTGGCTGCGCGTTATGCCGAAAACATTGCCAACGGTCGTTTCCTATGGCGTAACCGTGTCGGTGCCGAGGATATCGCGGTTAAGGTCACGCATAACGATCGTAGCTGGCATTTTGATGCGACAACCTTAAATCTGCGTCAGTTTAGTCAGCCACAGGGTGATTTGGCCGAGCTGGCAAAGGTGATTGAACAAGGCTTAAGCGGAGACGGGTCGAACTTGTTAACGGTTGAGGCTTTTGTCCGTTTAGGCGCAGGGCAAGAAGTCTTCCCCTCACAGGAACTGGTGCTCGACAACAGCCGTGACAGCAAAAAGAGCAAAATTTTGTATCAGGTTGGCGATGTCGCTGCGCTGCATTCACAAAAAATTGGTAATGCCCTGCGCACAATTGACGATTGGTATCCTGATGCGGTTGAACTGGCGCTGGGGCCAATCGCGGTTGAACCTTATGGTTCGGTTACCAGCCGCGGTAAAGCGTATCGCCAGCCAAAACAAAAGATGGATTTCTACACCCTGTTAGATAACTGGGTGACGAAAAATCAACAGCCGGAAGTGGTGCAACAACACTACGTGATGGGGATCTTGATTCGCGGCGGCGTATTTGGCGAGAAAAGCGAATAAGAGGTCACTATGGACAGCTATCTGGATATTCGTGTCTTGCCCGATCCTGAGTTTACCGCTCAGGCTCTGCTTGATGCGCTGTTCGCCAAATTGCACCGTGCGTTAGGCCAACATGCCGCTGGCGGCATCGGCATCAGTTTTCCGCAGGCGGGCAAAAACCTCGGCGACAAACTGCGGTTGCACGGCACTTCTGCGGCGTTAGCGGCCTTGCAGCAGTTGAACTGGCTAAAAGGGCTGGGGGATTATACCGAATGCTCGGCAATACTCCCGGTGCCTGCGACGGCCAAACATCGGACGATCTGCCGGGTGCAGGTGAAAAGCAATGCCGAGAGATTACGTCGACGTTCCGTTAAAAAAGGCTGGCTGACGCAAGAAGAAGCGCTGCAACGCATCCCCGACAACGTGTCGCAGCGCAGCAAACTGCCGTTTGTTAATGTCAAAAGCCTGTCTACTGGCGAGCGTTACCCGTTATTTATCCGTCAGGGTGAGATTCGGGAGCAGGCCACCCCAGGTGAGTTCAGCAGTTATGGGCTCAGCGCCACCGCCACCGTGCCTTGGTTCTAACCTCTACGTTAACGTCCTGCTTATCAGCAGGACGTTAACGTGTTCAGACCCTTTTTTTTCGGCACTCGCTAAGTTATTGATAATTCGATACGCAAAACGTTGAGAATAAAAAAGGGGTAAAGCGTTATTTTTGCTTTAACTCTTTGGAAGTTAATCGCTATTTGGTATTTTCTAACAGTTCACTGCCGTACAGGCAGCTTAGAAAATTAGATGCCGCTCCCTGGTGGATTATCAAACGTTCACTGCCGTACAGGCAGCTTAGAAATCTACGGAAGATAGACATGTTTTTTCCTCTAGGTTCACTGCCGTACAGGCAGCTTAGAAAGTTGCTCAATTTTGCATTAATACTGTCAGAGCGTTCACTGCCGTACAGGCAGCTTAGAAATGATTTCACTACAGATCCTTACGCTAGTTATCGTTCACTGCCGTACAGGCAGCTTAGAAAGGTTGAGTAGTGATGTCTTTAGCTTCAAGAGTGTTCACTGCCGTACAGGCAGCTTAGAAAGTAAGCTGAAAACCCATCAAGCAATGCTCGCTGTTCACTGCCGTACAGGCAGCTTAGAAAGAAATGACCTCAATTCAGAAATACAGAAAGGCGTTCACTGCCGTACAGGCAGCTTAGAAAGATCCGCGCCGAGTCAGTCTGATTCACGATGTGTTCACTGCCGTACAGGCAGCTTAGAAAAATGAAGGTCTGCCAGTGGTGGAAGTCACCCAGTTCACTGCCGTACAGGCAGCTTAGAAATCTTCGCTGTCTGCAATTCTATCTCTAGCTATGTTCACTGCCGTACAGGCAGCTTAGAAACATTGGCGCAGAAGGCAAAGACGCCGACAACTGTTCACTGCCGTACAGGCAGCTTAGAAACGGTTGGAACTGGCACTGGCGACACAGGGGTTGGTTCACTGCCGTACAGGCAGCTTAGAAAAGGTTACAAAATAGTCAATTTTCAAAAGTCGAGTTCACTGCCGTACAGGCAGCTTAGAAAAAGTGAGTTTGTGGAATATGAAACAACAATCAGTTCACTGCCGTACAGGCAGCTTAGAAAATTCCGTTAAGCAAAAACTCTTTATCATACAGGTTCACTGCCGTACAGGCAGCTTAGAAATTTCCACAAACTGAATACTAACGCGTCACAAAGTTCACTGCCGTACAGGCAGCTTAGAAAGGAAACAATAATGACATTTCCTATTCTGTAACGTTCACTGCCGTACAGGCAGCTTAGAAATTGAGTCTCCACTCTAACCCCAGTGGGTTGACGTTCACTGCCGTACAGGCAGCTTAGAAATTTTATGCGCCCCATTGCTTTATTATAAATTTGTTCACTGCCGTACAGGCAGCTTAGAAAAAGGTCATCGGCCAAGCCATCCAGGTATCCTCGTTCACTGCCGTACAGGCAGCTTAGAAATGATATTTGAACCGGTAAACTGCAACTTACCCGTTCACTGCCGTACAGGCAGCTTAGAAAACTGGCGAAACTGGCTGGGTAGCCCGCACAGAGTTCACTGCCGTACAGGCAGCTTAGAAAGTCCCGGTGGACATCGTAACACCGAACCCTGTGTTCACTGCCGTACAGGCAGCTTAGAAATGATAAATCTTCCCTAGAAAATAAAATAGATGGTTCACTGCCGTACAGGCAGCTTAGAAAGATTATCGCAGCAGCAGGCGGCCCGGGCGCATGTTCACTGCCGTACAGGCAGCTTAGAAACACGGCGGTTCACAACGCGGGTTCCAATGTTCGTTCACTGCCGTACAGGCAGCTTAGAAATACGATATTGAAACATACCCTAATACTTTCACGTTCACTGCCGTACAGGCAGCTTAGAAAGATCGCACAACCGTTGTTCCAGGTAGCCCATTGTTCACTGCCGTACAGGCAGCTTAGAAAAGAACAAATCGGACGGTAAATTACGGATACATGTTCACTGCCGTACAGGCAGCTTAGAAAGATAAGTGACGGTGAGATTATCGCAGCGATGGGTTCACTGCCGTACAGGCAGCTTAGAAACTGGGTGATAACACCAATGTGCAAATTGACATGTTCACTGCCGTACAGGCAGCTTAGAAATGCGTCCCGAATAAATTACCTGACGACTGTATGTTCACTGCCGTACAGGCAGCTTAGAAAACTGAAAAATTATCCCAGATGGCAATTTTTGGGTTCACTGCCGTACAGGCAGCTTAGAAATCTATCTCGCCACACCAGGACTGTTTTTGTTGGTTCACTGCCGTACAGGCAGCTTAGAAACAAAACGGCGCAATAACTAAACAGCAATAACGGTTCACTGCCGTACAGGCAGCTTAGAAACTGAATATAGGTTTGCTGCTGAGTTCCCGGTCGTTCACTGCCGTACAGGCAGCTTAGAAAATAGTTTGCGGGGCTAAGCCTCCCACTACATAGTTCACTGCCGTACAGGCAGCTTAGAAAGGCATGTATACTGTCAACAACGGGTTAAAAGTGATCCACTTTTCATCATCACCAACGGTTCAATATTGATCCACCGTTTTACTCAGG
>NZ_JBMOUD010000024.1:0-35649 GCF_049319665.1 Rouxiella sp. Mn2063
GTGGTGGGCGATGACGGGCTCGAACCGCCGACCCCCTCCGTGTAAAGGAGATGCTCTACCAACTGAGCTAATCGCCCGTCGTGATGGAGTCGCATTATAGGGATAGTTGAACTTACGTCAACGCTTTTTAAAAACAAAACTGCCTGTTCGTCGTAATTTTAGGCAAGGCGCGAGTTTTGCGTGCAATCGAGTCTATTCTTTATGCATCAATGGGGTGAATCGAGTACTTGATAGCTGTCACAGCGTTGAGGATTCAGTGCAGAGTGGTAGAATGACAGCCACTTTTTAGTTAATAGATAGCAACGTTTTTACGCGTTGCCAGATTAAGGCTGTTTTCAGATGAAAATCAAAACCCGTTTTGCTCCAAGCCCAACCGGCTATTTGCACGTTGGTGGCG
The DNA here is from genome assembly GCF_049319665.1 of Rouxiella sp. Mn2063. NCBI lineage: Bacteria > Pseudomonadati > Pseudomonadota > Gammaproteobacteria > Enterobacterales > Yersiniaceae > Rouxiella > Rouxiella sp. Mn2063. Next base: position 398 of record NZ_JBMOUD010000024.1, read on the forward strand.
CACGTACCGCGCTCTACTCTTGGCTATTTGCTCGTAATCTTGGCGGAGAGTTTGTACTACGTATAGAAGACACCGATTTGGAGCGTTCTACTCAAGCCGCTATTGATGCGATTATGGATGGAATGAATTGGTTGAATCTGGAATGGGATGAAGGCCCATATTTCCAAACTAAGCGTTTTGACCGTTATAACGATGTTATCGATCAAATGCTGGAAAACGGTACAGCGTATAAATGCTACTGTTCTAAAGAGCGTCTGGAAGCGCTGCGCGAAGAGCAAATGGCAAATAATGAAAAGCCACGTTATGACGGCCGCTGTCGTGATAGCCACGATCATCACGCTGATGACGAGCCTTGCGTCGTGCGTTTCCGCAATCCACAAGAAGGGTCGGTTATTTTTGACGACCAGATCCGCGGCCCAATCGAATTTAGCAATGATGAGCTGGATGATTTGATCATCCGTCGTACCGATGGCTCACCAACCTATAACTTCTGTGTTGTCGTTGATGACTGGGATATGGAAATTACTCACGTTATCCGTGGTGAAGACCATATCAACAACACGCCGCGCCAAATCAATATTCTCAAAGCGCTGGGTGCACCGGTACCTGTCTATGCACACGTATCAATGATTTTGGGTGACGACGGTAAAAAACTCTCTAAGCGCCACGGTGCAGTTGGTGTGATGCAGTATCGTGACGACGGCTACTTGCCAGAAGCCCTGTTAAATTACTTGGTGCGCTTAGGCTGGTCTCACGGCGATCAGGAAATTTTCAGCATTGATGAGATGAAAGCGCTGTTCTCTTTAGAGAACGTGAGCAAATCTGCCAGCGCCTTTAATACCGAAAAGCTGCAATGGTTGAATCACCACTACATTAATACGATGGACCCGCAATACGTAGCGACCCATCTGTTGTGGCACGTTGAGCAACTGGGTATTGAAACCCGCAATGGTCCGCAACTGTTCGAGATTGTTCAACTGTTAGGTGAGCGCTGTAAGACTCTGAAAGAAATGGCAGAAGCGTGCCGTTACTTCTATGAGGATTTCACCGAGTTTGATGCTGATGCGGCGAAGAAACACCTGCGTCCGGTGGCAGCACAACCATTAGAAGCGGTGCGTGCGAAATTAGCGGCGATTACTGACTGGACCGCTGAAAACGTTCATAACGCGATTCAAGGCACGGCGGACGAGCTGGGCGTTGGCATGGGCAAAGTCGGCATGCCACTGCGCGTTGCGGTAACAGGCGCAGGTCAATCTCCTGGCATGGACGTTACTGTTCACGCTATCGGTCAGCGCCGCACGTTGGCGCGTATTGACCAGGCATTAGCCTTTATTGCTGAGCGTGAAGCGCAACAATAAGCCTTTCTGTTCAATCAGGCCTACCATTAAAAAAGCCAGCCTAATAAAGGCTGGCTTTTTTGCTTCTGATCTTGCTAGTGCTTAGCGAGATGAGCTTTGTGCTTCAACCGCGGTGCTTGGACGATAAGCGATAAAGTAAAGCAGGGCGACGAAGCCTGCGCCACCTACGGCATTACCCAAGAATACTGCCGTGAAGTTAGGCAGGTATTGTGACCATGACAGCGCGCCGGCAAAAATAGCCGCAGGGATGATGAACATATTAGCGACAACGTGCTGGAAACCGATAGCCACAAATGCCATTACCGGGAACCATATGCCAATCACTTTACCGCCAACATCTTTACTGGCGAAAGCCAGCCAGACCGCCAGACATACCAGCCAGTTACAGCCAACACCAGAAACAAACGCATGCATAAAATCAGCGCTGACTTTTGCTTGTGCGGTGGCAACGGTTTTAGCCAGGAATGCGCCTTCGGTTAAACCGAGCACATGGCCAAAGAAGTAAGCCACGGCAAGGCTGCCAATTAAATTAGCGATAGTAACCCAGAACCAGTTACGGATGACTGAATATAGGCTGATTTGGCGGGCAAACCAGGCGATAGGCAGAACCATCATATTGCCCGTGAGTAGTTCAGCACCTGCCAGCACGGTTAAGATTAAACCCACAGGGAAGACTGCCGCACCGAGCAGGCCACCGAACGTACCCCAAGATGCAGGTAGTGTCCCTACTACATGCAAATCGAGTAAGAAGCCAATAGCGATAAAAGCGCCGCCCAGAAAACCGAGGACTAACAAATTAGTGACGGACAACCGGCTTTTATTTATGCCAGAAGTCACGGCCAGCGAGGCGATTTCTTTAGGTGAATTAAGGGACATGAGTGTGCTCTATAGTAAGGTTAGGGACAAAACGAGAGCAGGGTAATCTCAGTATTATCTTAAGACAAGGTGGGATACACATCTTGTAATAATCCAATAGGGGTATATCTGCAATTATTCAATATATGTGGGACAGCTACATGCACAGATCACATTTTATCTGCCATCAGATGAAAAACTCCTGTTATACCCGCGAGTTGACGCCTTTTTCAGCGCTTGACGGCATAAATCTATTTACTCATTGACAGTATGGATTGGGTTTCATATTATGCGCCCCGTTCACAGAGTTTAATCTGTCTGAAACGGGGCTATAGCTCAGCTGGGAGAGCGCTTGCATGGCATGCAAGAGGTCAGCGGTTCGATCCCGCTTAGCTCCACCAATCTCTTCTCAGAGACGATTGGTTGCTTGACGGTTTACCGGATAAGCGTAAGAAATTAAATTATGAACACCTCGTGTGGGGGTATAGCTCAGCTGGGAGAGCGCTTGCATGGCATGCAAGAGGTCAGCGGTTCGATCCCGCTTATCTCCACCAAATATTAAAGAAACCGGCCTCTGGCCGGTTTTTTGCTTTTTGCGTTCCGCCATTTTTCCTTTCGCCTTTTTTACGCGTCATCATCAATCCCTTCTGACGTTATTTCTCTTTCTGTCTATCGCCAACAACAGCCAATAAAAAAGGCGCCGTAGCGCCTTTAGAAAGTCATTATTGCGAATCTTGCTGATAAGGGCTTATGCCAAAACCAGGCCCGCGATAGAGGCTGACAGTACGCTAACCAGCGTTGAGCCGTACAGCAGTTTCAAACCGAAACGTGAAACCACGTTACCTTGGTTTTCATTCAGACCTTTAATCGCACCAGCAACAATGCCGATAGAAGAGAAGTTAGCGAATGACACCAAGAATACGGACAGAATACCTACGCCGCGTGGCGACAGCTGACCGGCCACTTTTTGCAGGTCCAACATGGCCACGAATTCGTTCGAGACCAGCTTGGTTGCCATAATACTGCCCACTTGCAGCGCTTCATGGCTTGGTACACCCATAATCCAGGCAAACGGATAGAACACGTATCCCAACACGCCTTGGAAGCTAATATTGAAAATGCTGGTAAAGATTGCGTTCAAGCAAGAGATAAGGGCGATAAAACCAATCAGCATCGCGGCAACGATAATTGCAACTTTAAAACCAGCCAGGATATATTCACCGAGCATTTCAAAGAAGCTTTGGCCTTGGTGCAAATTAGACAATTGCAGGTCTTCTTCGCTATCAACTTTATAAGGGTTGATCAAAGACAACACAATGAAGGTACTGAACATGTTCAGGATCAGAGCGGCAACCACATATTTTGGTTCCAGCATGGTCATGTAAGCGCCCACAATTGACATTGAAACTGTCGACATTGCGGTCGCTGCCATGGTGTACATGCGTTTTTCAGACATTTTGCCCAGCACGTCTTTATAGGCAATAAAGTTTTCTGACTGACCTAGGATCAAAGAGCTTACCGCATTGAAGGATTCCAATTTCCCCATGCCGTTGACCTTTGATAAAACAGTACCGATAGCGCGGATCACGATTGGCAGAATACGGAAATGCTGCAAAATACCGATCAGTGCAGAGATGAATACGATAGGGCACAAAACATTAAGGAAGAAGAAAGCTAATCCTTTTTCGTTCATACCACCAAATACGAAGCCGGTCCCTTCAGCTGCATATTTAAGAAGTTTTTCGAACAGATTCGAAAAACCTTTTACAAAATCCAATCCAACTTCGGAATTAAGGAAGAAGTAGGCTAACAGGACTTCGATGACTAGCAATTGAACAATGAATCGCAGTCGAATATTTTTGCGGTCACGGCTCACTAATAAAGCGAGTATAGTGACCACGGCCAAAGCTAACACGAAGTGCAGTATACGGGACATGGGTGCTCCAAATTTGAGGCAGGCTAAATTTCGACGGACATTCTATGTAACGCGTACATTAAAAACGAGACTTAGATTGCAAAAATAGAAAAATAGGACGTAAAACTCAATATTTCTTCTGATATAGCATTAAAAATCAGAATGTTAAGAAAGATAATTATAATTTGGCTTATTATGTTAACTTTATGAATGTACGTCTTACGTTCAAAATATGGTCAAAAGTCTGTTTTAAGGAATTAAATCCGCTCGTTAGGTAAAAAACAAATTTAACATGAATGATGCTGAGCAATGCCATTGCTTTTGCTTATTACCTATCACAACAATTACTTATAACATCGCGCACATGCTTGATAATCATTATCATTTGGCTATCTTATCGGTCATCGCAATCTTGGTAATAGTACTAACTGTAAGGGTAAGTTGATATGTCCAATCTCCAGACTGGATCCTCTGGGCGCTCATCAAGAAAGATTAAGCTCTCATTAATGGGACCAGCCTTCATTGCCGCTATTGGTTATATCGACCCGGGCAATTTCGCGACCAATATTCAGGCCGGTGCCTCTTACGGTTATCAATTGTTATGGGTGGTTGTGTGGGCCAATATCATGGCGATGTTGATTCAACTCATGTCTGCCAAACTAGGGATTGCCACCAATAAGAATCTGGCGGAACACATTCGTGACCGTTTTCCGCGTCCGGCTGTTTGGGCTTACTGGATACAGGCAGAAGTTATCGCCATGGCGACCGACTTAGCCGAGTTTATTGGTGCAGCCATTGGCTTTAAATTACTGCTAGGCGTCTCGTTATTACAAGGTGCGGTGCTCACCGGTATTGCGACCTTTATTATTCTTGCCCTGCAAAATCGCGGGCAGAAACCGCTTGAATTGGTGATTGGCGGGTTATTACTGTTTGTCGCAGCCGCCTATATCGTCGAATTATTCTTTTCGCAACCGAATATAGGTGCGTTGACCAAAGGGATGTTGGTCCCGACGTTATCCGGTAGCGACGCCGTATATCTTGCCGCCGGTGTATTAGGTGCAACCATCATGCCGCACGTTATTTATCTGCACTCTTCGTTAACCCAGCGTTCAGAGGATAACTCAAAAGCAGAGCGTTATTCGGCGACCAAGCTTGATGTTGCCATTGCGATGACCATTGCCGGTTTTGTGAATCTCGCAATGATGGCAACGGCTGCGGCAGCGTTTCACTTTAGCGGTCATAGCGGCATTAGCGAGTTGGATCAGGCTTATCTCACTTTAAAACCGCTATTAGGTGATGCCGCTGCGATAACCTTTGGCCTGAGTTTGGTGGCAGCCGGTCTTTCTTCCACGGTAGTGGGCACCATGGCTGGACAGGTGGTGATGCAAGGCTTTGTTAAGTTCTATATTCCACTCTGGATACGCAGAACGATTACCATGCTGCCGTCTTTTATCGTGATCATGGCGGGATTAGATGCAACGCGCATATTAGTGATGAGCCAAGTCCTGCTCAGTTTTGGTATTGCATTGGCGTTGCTGCCGCTGCTGGTGTTTACCGGTAATCGCCAATTGATGGGGAACATGGTTAACTCACGCCCGATGCAATATACCGGCTGGGTCATCGTCGTGCTGGTCGTCAGCCTGAATATTTATCTGTTAATTAGCATGTTGAAATAGCCTGCTCGCGGGCTGTTTCAACTGTCGCTCGAGTCGGGCTGTAAAGGCGAGAGTAGCCGGTCGATAAACCAGCTACCAGCCGGGCCCGGCTGGTTATTCTTAGACCAGGCAACATCGACGGAAACTAATTTAGGCCAGTCGCGCGTTTTGATAGCAACCAGTTTATTATGACCAAATTGCTTAACCATCCAATGCGGCAAAATAGCCCATCCAAATCCCTGTTCTGCCATTTCCAAAAGCATTAAATAACTTGGCGCTGACCATCTTAAGCCGTGTGCCTGTTTCGTGCTGGGGCGGCTGTAAGGCTGTAGGTAGAGCTGGCGGAAAGTATGTAATCTCTCGGGTAATACCTCATCAATAGCGGCGAGAGGATGATCCTGTGCCACAAAAATGGACATCTCAGTTTGTTCAGGTAGTCGGGCGACGGCAATATCCGGCGGGTAGTTTGGTTGCACGGTGATAACACCTAGATGAGCGCGGCCGCTTTGCAGCAGATCTATCACATCTTGATCCTCGGCAATCAGACACTCAAATTCAATATCGGGATAACGTTGTTCAAAGCGCCGAAGTAAGGCTTCGTGGTGCGTGGGCTGATAAGTGTCGGACAGAACAAATGTCAGCCGCGTTTCTATTTGCGTTGATAAACGGACTGCCAGCTCATCAAGGCGCTCGCTGGCGGCCAATATCTCTTGGACGTGAGTTAATACTCGAAGCCCTTGCGCAGTGAGTTTCGGTTGGCGGCCTGAGCGATCAAATAGCGTCAGGCCCAAATCGATTTCAAGATTGGCAACGGCGGTACTAATTGTCGATTGGCTTTTACGCAGCTTACGCGCCGCACCAGAGAAAGAGCCGGTATCAGCCGTTTCGATAAAAGCCAGCAATGCTTCAGGCGAGTAGCGCAATATGTTATCTCCTTTTATCTTGTTCTATCTATTTTATCGATACTTCCTATCTTTCATCTATCTTTAAAATCAATAAAATCTGCGTCATTGGCCTAATTCAGGTCGGAGTAAAGATTAATAAGGTGGTAAATATGTCTACGCATCAATCCTCAAACAATCAGAAAAGATCCTTTCCTGAGAGGGTAGCTCATGCCGTGGGCTTTGAAGTAATGGCAATACTGATTTCTGCACCAATAGCCTCATGGCTGTTGGATAAATCAATGTTTGATATGGGGGCATTGGCGCTAATGCTCTCAACTTCGGCGATGATATGGAATATTATTTACAACAGCTTGTTTGATAAATTATGGCCGCAATCCAAGGTTCCGAGGACCTTAGCGATACGGATTTCCCATGCATTGGGTTTTGAAGGCGGATTTATTCTGATTGGTCTGCCGATTGCTGCCGCGTGGCTTGGTATTGGATTATGGTCGGCGTTTATGCTGGAGATTGGATTCTTCCTTTTCTTCCTGCCTTATACCATCGCCTACAACTGGGTTTATGATTTGCTGCGCCAGCGTTTATTAAGCAATGGGTTGCCGAAAGTCGGCGATCGTATTTAACCTTTATTAGCCGCAGAAAAGTGTCTGGCGTTCCGATGCACTAGTTTTATATTTTCGGCGCTTTAGACTGTCTGCGGCTGCATTTCTGACGGGTTCTCTTCCTGCTTTGTCTCTCGATTACCGCCTGCACGCATCCGAAGTTTCTTGGGTATAGCTGTAATAGCTCAAATGAACATTGCAGCTATTGGCGTTTACCGCTATTTTGCCTGCATTAAATCTTAAAGTACTCAACATCCTGCTGGCTATTACTGCTCAATCTTGTGCGCGAAAATACGCGTCATGATAGTGCTGTGCCCAGGATCTGCGACATCTTATAGCGGAGAATAAAATGAGCAAATACGCTTTGGTCGGTGATGTAGGTGGCACCAACTGTCGTTTGGCACTCTGTGCGCTTGAGAATGGTGAAATTTCTCAGGCGCAAACATTTTCAGGGCTGGACTATGACAGCCTTGAAGCGGCAATCCGCTACTATTTAGACCAACAACACCAGCAAGTCGATGCCGCATGCATTGCGATTGCTTGCCCTATCACTGGTGACTGGGTGGCAATGACCAATCACACTTGGGCTTTCTCCATTGAAGAGATGAAAAAGAGTCTTGGTCTGTCTAACCTCGAAGTGATCAACGATTTTACTGCCGTTTCAATGGCGGTCCCGATGTTAGAAGAGCGTGACCTGTTGCAATTTGGGGGGAAGAAGCCACAAGACGGCAAGCCAGCGGTGATTTATGGTGCCGGAACTGGTTTAGGGGTGGCCCACTTGATTCACGCTGATAAACGTTGGTTGAGCTTACCGGGTGAGGGCGGCCATGTTGACTTCGCCCCGAACAGTGAAGAAGAAGATATTATTCTTGAGCAGTTGCGTATCGAAATGGGACATGTTTCTGCCGAACGTATTTTGTCAGGCCCAGGTTTGGTTAACCTGTACCGCGCTATTGTTAAATCTGATCGCCGTGAGCCGGAAAAATTGGAGCCGAAAGACGTCACTAAGCTGGCATTAGAGGACAATCTCGACTGCCGCCGTGCATTGTCGTTGTTCTGTGTGATTATGGGCCGTTTTGGCGGCAATCTGGCGCTGACAATGGGTACGTTCGGTGGGGTTTATATTGCCGGTGGAATTGTGCCGCGTTTCCTTGAGTTCTTTAAGGCTTCTGGTTTCCGCGCGGCTTTTGAAGATAAAGGGCGTTTCAAAGACTACCTGATGGATATCCCGGTTTATATGATCACTCACGATCAGCCGGGTCTGCTTGGTGCTGGCGCTTACCTGCGCCAATCTATTGGCTATACGCTGTAATAACAGATCCGCTTTCTGGCTATTAAAAATCGGAGCATTTTGCTCCGATTTTTCTTTCTAATATCCCGCTGCTTTTTCCGCTTACAGGCGCATCAGATTGCGGAACTCCTTCACCTTGCTGCGGCTTACCGGCACTTCAAAATCTAAATCGCTTAAACGCAAAATGTAGGTGTTGTTGAACCAAGGTACGATTTCGCGAATTTTGGATAAATTGACGCAGTATGAACGATGACAGCGGAAAAAGTGTTCTTCTGGAAGGCGGGTGCAGAGCTCACTGATGTTCATCGGCATGGTAAATTCTTCACGCCGGGTATACACCTTGGTCACTTTTTCATGCGCTGCTGCGTAATAGATATTATTGATATCCGTGACGATAATTCGTTCATCTTTGATGAGGTTGATGCTGTAGCTGTTGTGGCGTGCGTTATTATTGGCAGCGGGTGGTTGGTTTTGCAGCTGCTTATCGCGGATAAAATGAGCTTCCAGTTTTTGCAGCATCGTCACAATACGTGACTCATGATATGGCTTAAGAATGTAGTCAAATGCTTCAATCTCAAAGGCAACCGCTGCGTGTTCTTTATAAGCAGTAATGAAAATGATGTAAGGCTTATGAGCGAATTTACTGATATTTTGTGCCAATAACACGCCATCGAGCGATGGGATGTTGATGTCTAAAAATATTGCATCAACTTGGTGATTTTGCAGATATTTGAGTACATCAAGCCCATCATCAAAACGGCCGACAATATCGAGTTTACTGTGGGTTTTGATCAGGTAGCTAAGCTCTTCTTGAGCCAGGAATTCATCCTCAACAATAATCACTTTCACAGGTGTATTCCCTTGGTACGATGGTACTGAAAAGGCTTAAAATTAATACGCATCTTGGCGCTGGTTCAAGGCTGTTTGGCTCACAATCGGCCCAGCTTCTTGGGTGATCAAAAACGAGATTTCTGTTCCTGGGTTAAGGCGGGTGATCTGCAATCCTTCACCATAAAGTAATTTTACTCGATGATGGACATTCAATAGCCCAATTCTATTACCCGGCATTTCGTTATTGGCAACCCTATCAATAATATCTTGATTAATGCCGTAACCCGTATCTTTTACCGAAATTTTAATTTGCTTACCCTGGCGCTTCACTGTGATGACCACAACACCTTTTCCACTTCGTGGAACAATGCCGTGCACAATGGCATTCTCGACGAGTGGCTGAATCAGCAGGCTAGGGATTTTTAGCGAGATATCATCATCTATATCGTAGATAACGGTCAGTTTGCTACCAAAGCGCGCCTGTTCGATAGCGATATAATCCTGAACCTGATGTAGCTCTTTGCGCAGATCGATAAGCTCGTCGTTGAGTTCAAGGTTGTAGCGTAGATATCGGGAAAGATTGATGATCAGTTGCCGGGCAATATCCGGGTTAATGCGAATGGATGAGGAAATTGCATTCAGCGCATTAAACAGGAAATGGGGATTAATTTTGCTTTGCAGTGCCCGCATTTCGGCCTTATTCGCCATCTCACGTAGTTGCTCTGCGCGTGATACTTCCATCTGAGTCGAAATGATCTGCGACAGGCCTATCGCCATAATCTTCAAGGAATAAGTAATACGGTGCGCGTGGCAGTAGTAAATCTTCAGCGACCCAGTGACAACACCTTTCTCCCATAAAGGGATAATTATCATTGAGTGAATCTGCGGCGTTCTATCGATTTCATCATTATTTTTAATGGTGATTTGACCTTGAGTAATGGTGATTCTCGTGGTTTCACTGATCTTCTCATGGCCAATATTGTACTGTTCAGCCCCTACGCCTACGTAAGCCAAAATGTTTTTGGTATCGGTAATTGCTACCGCATCAGCGTCAATATCTTCACGGATGATATCGCAGATAGTGGATAGCGAGGCTGCATTGATATTGCGGAAATAGGGGAGAGTTTTATTGGCGATATCTAACGCAAGCTTTGCCTGTCGAGCCGCAATCACTTCTTTCTCATCTTCAACGCTTTGTACTAACTGGATGATTAAACCAATAGAACTTGCGCCAATAATCAACGGCGCACTGATATGCATGACGATATCTAGCCCGAGCGAGAAAGGTTTCGACATCAGTAGAATCAATACCATCGTTAGCGTTTCACATAACATCCCGCCAATGATACCGACTTTCCACAGGTTTTTTTTCTTTACCCGCAAGTTGATGTAACCAGAAAGAAAACCGGCGATCACACTGGTAATTAAGCAAGGAATCGACGTCACGCCGTGGATATCGATTAAGAATCTGTGGCCACCTGAAATAATGCCGGTAATGATCCCCACCCAGGGGCCAAAAAGTATCCCGCCAGACATTATGGCGATAGTCCGCACATTAATCAGCGATCCCTCGACCTGAATGCCGGACAGCGTACCAAAAATGCCAAACAGAGAGAAAATAGCGGTAACGGCAACCAGTTCAAGTACCGTGTGATCGGCGCTGTCTTTTTGCAGCAGTTTGCGAAATACCCGCGAACGCGTCAGGAAAAACAGGCAGATAAGCATCAGGGCGGCGCGGTCAAATACCGCCAGTGTCATATCAAAAATATCGTGCAAGACGGACTCTCTGCGCAAAAACGCTACTGCGCGTAATGGATTCGGTGCTTAGTATAGATAAATGCCATTGGCAGCGCTATCCGCGATGGAGGCTTCTTGTTGTTTAGCGGAAAAATGTTGTGTTATTAAATTAATAAAAAGAGGAAGAGAACGGCAGGATATATCGACTGAAAAGGGTGTTGAAGTAAATGATAATGTGAGAATCTTATTTTATTTCATCCTAGGTAATTAGCGTTGTTTTATGATGATGATTAACCAGTTTGAGGCATTTTTTTTATTTTTCATAAATATAAATAGGTATAAGTTTTGGTTCGGTATATAAACGGGGGGATGGTTTTACTTTTTATAATGACGTGTTGTTATCATTTAGGGGTTATCGTAGGGGAGGGCAGTTTTTTATTATGTTTGCTAGCCTGCGTAATTGAATGTTCATTTGATGATCTTTTGATGTAAATAACGGTTTGAATGCTATTTAGCGCGAAGTTATTCTCCGCGCTAAAGCTACACAGAAATAAGTACAGGTCTTATTTCATGTTGGCACTTATTTTACGCTGGCAATAGTACCTTTGTAACCAGTAACGGTCACATGGATCTTTTTGAATACGCCATAGTCTTTAGTATTGATTTCGTAGCGAGGCGCAATAATCAAGTCAGCGCCAGAGGCTTTAACAGCATTGTAACTAGCAGCAGATTTTACAGAAGCTGTTGAATCAGCGAAAGATAATGCGCCACCGGTGCCGTAGTCTACGCCATCAACGTAATTATTACCTTCACCCCATTTGATGAAGCCCATTAATACGTTTGCCGTTGCTTGACCTTCAATTTTTTCACCAACAGTAATATTAGCTTTAACTGAAGATTCAACATTACCTACTAATGCAGAGGTAGGTTGACTGGTATTATAAGAAGAACAACCCGCCAGCAGAGTTAATACAGCAGCCATTGCAGAGATTTTTAATTTGTTTTTCATCATTCATCCATAAGTGAAATATATAAATCAAGAGGGGGCGATAATAGGCATGAAATGATAATTTTTATTGATCCAAGTCAATTTAAAACCAGTAACTGATTATTTTAACCCAAATAAATATAACGATTGTGATTGTGAGTGCAAATATTGAGATGTTTCTTGGTTGATTGTTTGAAATATACTTTTTTATTTTTGGTGTGATTGTTTTTTAAATATGATTTTTTCTAGCTAATAATGGTTAACTGTAATAGGTAGTGTCTTTTTTTTTGTTTTTTATAATTTCTTATAGAAATAGTTTCGAGGTGTTTGGTATTTATTGGGAAGATCTTTCTAATATAGATTAATGAAAATCGAATATTTTAATAAAACATGAGATAAAAAAGGCCATCAAGAGATAGCCTTTAGCAACATCTCTGCGTCTACCACTTTTAGCGCTATCCCTGTTGCATCTGCTTTTTGCCCTGTGGGTTGAGTATTTTTTCATCGGCTCTATCAATGAAATCTACTTCAAAATCATCGGCAGCAAAATCGGGGGGTGATTTTCCTGCGACAAAGCTGGCCCATTGCTGCGGTAGATAAGCGGCATTTTTCTCACACCAAGGTGCGGCGGCAATGTACATCACATTGCTATCAAACTCGCCCAGATGTTCATTTTCTACACTATGGATCACATCACAATGCCAGAATACAGTATCACCAGGCTGCAAATTAGGGATGGGGGAAAGCCCTTTAAATAATAGGGGATGCCATTTTTCAGAAACAGATAACGCTCTTCCCGGGGCGGCATCGCATAATGAATCCTCTGGTACATCGTCTTGCAACGCGCGCAGCAAAAGATAAGCCATCACATTGGCAATCGGCAGGACGTTTAATGTACCTGCGTGCTGGCGCTGTGGGGTGAGTGCCGTCCAACCTTGAAAAGTACGAAACATCGAACATACTGCCGGTGATGCAAATTCTCTGACATCTGTACGTCCTTCTGCGGCGAATGGATCGTATTTTTGCCATTCGCCAGAGAACACATGGCGGTAAACATGGCGGAAATTCTCATCCAACCAGCGTTCAAGCGAGCCGCCATCTACGTGTGGTGATAGTCCTAATGAGCTGGAATTAGGGGGACGACGGCGGGTGCGATCGGCATAAGTGGCGATTCGGTTAGCATCAAAATGCTGAATACCGTTACTGGTCGATGTCCATAGCTGGTTGAGGAAGCACTGCACTGCTCGCATCCTTTGGTCCTGACGCGCTTCGATCTGCGGTTTTGACCAATAAATCCCATAAATTTGTGGTTTGCTGGCGGCCAGCGTGCCGAAGTAGTTATCTTCTGCGGCATGTTTTAAGCGTTCAATGAAGTTGTTTTTCTCTAAATAATCACCAATAGCCAAATTCCATCTTTCGGCTTTTTCTTCTGGGAAAACACCGAGGATTGCGCAAGCGCCACGCTGTTTAATTAATGCCTTATCACTTTCGCTCACGCGTTGGGCAATGATGTCATCGGCGTGTAACTGCGGAATTGGGTTCTCACCCCTTGCAAGGGTTTCTTGAATAACGGTAATTTGTCGGTGGATATCGGCTTCAACTTGTTGGAAAACCTGCTTGTAATTAGGCAGCGCCTGACGAAGTTGTTTTTTTATGTCGATAATGGCCTGAGGAATATTATCTATTTTCAATGATGACATCGTCGATTCTCTCGTCAATTGTAGGGGGAGGAGGCAAAGACTTGTTGATATCGTTATTAACATTTTAATTACAATTATGCGGGGTAAAGAGGAAATAAAAAGGGCTAAAATTGCGGCAAAATTTCCTCTTAATACGTGTGATTATTGTATTAATAAAAAGCAGGCTTTTAATCGAAAAGTAGAGAGATAAGCTGATGATTTCATTGACTACGGCAAGGCTGAATATGCAGTCAATACAGGAGCAGGATTGGCCATTATTTCTATCGCTGTATCAATCTCCTGCCGTCATGCGTTTTATCGGTGAACTCGATACGCCAGAGCAAATCCGCTGTCGTTTCGAACAACGTTTAGGGGAGTGGAATAAGTATGCTGATTTTTGGCTATCGTTGGTCATCCGTGAACAGAGCACCGGCGTAGCGGTCGGACTAACGGGATTTTTCCCTGCATGGCAGACTTATAAACAGGCTGAAGTCGGTTTTATTCTGCATCCTGAGTTTCATGGAAAAGGCTACGCTACAGAATCATTACGTGAAGTCATGAATTTTGCTTTTAAGATCTGTGGCTTTCATCGCCTGCAAGCTAATGTATTAGAAGGAAATATGTCCTCGCGCCGAGTGCTGGAAAAATCCGGATTCCAGCTGGAGGGTTGCCTGCGAGAGAGCTATTGCATCGGAGGGAAATGGCATAATGATTGGTTATTAGGGTGCCTTGCCAAAGATATCTAAGCCCAAGAATTAGTCGATAACTTACCGGTAAGGCGATAAAAGTCAGGCGATAAAAATTTTGTTTGGGCATCTCGACAGCTTTCTCGCACTAGGATATGTTGAAAGCCGACCACAATGTGGTCAGCGTCGCTCGGATGGTCCGGGCGCTAACGTACACTCGAGGTTTTCATGGCTGATTCAACTCCAAAGCGCCGCTTTTCGCGTATCGATCGTTTACCCCCTTATGTTTTTAACATTACTGCTGAATTGAAAATGGCTGCGCGACGTCGCGGCGAAGACATTATTGATTTCAGTATGGGTAATCCTGATGGCCCGACGCCACCGCACATTGTAGAAAAAATGGTCACCGTCGCCCAGCGAGAAGATACACATGGCTATTCGACGTCTCGCGGTATTCCCCGCCTGCGCCGTGCAATTTCAAAGTGGTACGCCGATCGTTATCAGGTTGATATTGATCCAGAAAGCGAAGCAATCGTCACCATTGGATCCAAAGAAGGACTGGCCCATTTGATGCTGGCGACTTTAGATCATGGCGACACCGTGTTGGTACCAAACCCGAGTTATCCGATCCATATTTATGGTGCGGTGATTGCAGGAGCGCAGGTGCGCTCGGTGCCATTAACCGATGGCGTTGATTTCTTCAACGAACTTGAACGCGCTATCCGTGAAACCATTCCACGGCCTAAGATGATGATCTTAGGTTTCCCGTCCAATCCAACGGCACAATGTGTTGAATTAGATTTCTTTGAACGCGTAGTAGCGCTAGCCAAACAATATGAAGTGCTGGTTATTCACGACTTGGCCTACGCGGATATTGTTTACGATGGTTGGAAAGCGCCATCGATCATGCAAGTTCCCGGCGCGAAAGATATTGCGGTTGAATTCTTCACCTTATCTAAAAGTTACAATATGGCCGGCTGGCGTATTGGCTTTATGGTGGGCAATCCAGAATTAGTCAGTGCCTTGGCGCGAATCAAAAGCTATCACGACTACGGAACCTTCACACCATTGCAGGTAGCGGCAATTGCTGCCTTGGAAGGCGATCAACAGTGCGTGAAAGATATCGCTGAACAATATCGCCAGCGCCGTAATGTATTGGTGCGCGGATTACATGAAGCCGGTTGGATGGTCGATAATCCGAAAGCATCTATGTATGTCTGGGCCAAAATTCCTCCAGCTTATGCACATTTAGGCTCGTTAGAATTTGCCAAGCGTTTGCTGGCCGAAGCCAAAGTCTGCGTATCACCAGGAATTGGTTTTGGTGACTACGGAGATACGCATGTTCGCTTTGCGTTGATTGAAAACCAAGACCGTATTCGCCAGGCAGTGCGCGGGATTAAAGCGATGTTCCGCGCTGATGGGTTATTACCGACCAAGAAAACGACGGGTGAATAAATCGGCATGAGATGATTTATCATCCAGATCTGACATCAAAATATTAAAAACTCGCCGGGCAGCAATAAGCCCGGTTTTTTTATTCAAAAATTTCAGTATTTTGACTTTTTATTTTATTTAATGTGTAAAAACTCTCGGCGAATTACCAGCTAACTCTCTATAATTCCTTCTATACCCACCATGCTTCAAGATGAAAGGTATGTTGCTAGTGGAACGTTGCCCAAGATGGTCATTGCCCAAAATGCCAAGTGCCATGTTTTTGAAATTTTCGAACTATTTTGGGCGATTTTGGGCTGAAATTTTTTAAACTAGAAAGCCGCATTCGGGTATGACAGGAGACATCACTCGCGTCGTAGCCTCTCTCTTTACTCAGAGTAAGAATAATTATTATGGATAATCCTTCTCAGCTTTCCGTACTGCAAGATGACATTCGCACCCGTTATGATTCATTAAGCAAACGTCTAAAACAGGTCGCGCGCTACATCTTGGATAATGGCAATAGCATCCCGTTTGAAACTATTGCTTCTATTGCAGACAAGGCTAGCGTTCCGCCTTCGACGCTGATTCGCTTTGCCAATAATTTTGGCTTTGACGGCTTCAATGAGATGAAACAGGTATTCCGTCAGCATTTGATGGAAGGAACGGTTAACTACAACGAGCGTGCAAGTCTTTACCGCCAAACGGCAGGGGAGGAAACCGCAAAGCCAGAAACGCCTTCTGAGATTTTAAAAGTGTTCAGCATGGTCAACGAACAGGCCTTACAGCAACTGACCGCACAAATTAAAGCGGAAGATCTAGAACAAGCGGTGAAACTACTCGATGAGGCTGACAATATTTATGTCATTGGTTTCAGACGATCTTTCAGCATCGCTGCTTATCTGACCTATGCTTTCCGCCATCTCGAACGCCGCGCATTTCTTATCGATGGCCTGGGTGGCATGTTTACTGAACAGCTAAATATGGTGCGACCAAATGATGTAGTGGTCTCTATCAGTTATTCGCCATACGCGCAGGAAGTGGTGGATTTAGTCTCTCTCGGTGCATCGCAAGGGGCCAAACAAATCGCTATTACCGACAGTTTAGTGAGCCCTTTAGCGGCCTTCAGCGATACTTGTTTTATTGTCCGTGAAGCACAGGTTGACGGATTCCGTTCGCAAATTGCCTCAATGTGTTTGGCACAAACGTTGATGATGTCATTAGCCGTTCGCAACGTGAAGAAATTAACCACTAAGCATTAACGGCTGAATTTTCCCCGCGGGGGTGAGATGTCAGTGAATAGCGTTTTTTAAATCGACCATCCGTGGCCGATTACTCCTGGCCTGCGCTGTAGCCGTTCGCTTGGCCGATAAAATGCGCTATTGAAGGTCAACTGATAGTCCAAAGGACTAAAGAGCAACAGATTTAAGGTCAATGACCAGAGCAAAGGGTTAAATCTGTTGCTTCGTTTGTTTGGTTTTACCGTTCCTTTGGATAGTCTTCCGTATTAATCCAGGCGTGATCTTTTTCCCAAGTAAACCTCCATTTTCGTATTGGGCCTGCCATCACATTAAGATAGTAACTATCATAACCGGCCAAAGTAGCGACGGGGTGATAGCCGCGCGGCACTTTTACTACGTCTTTGTCGTAAACGGCCATGCATTGATCAAGACTGCGATCATCAGTGTAAACGCGCTGCATGCAGAAACCTTGCGGTGGCGAAAGACGATGATAGTAAGACTCCTCAAGATAGGTCTCATGCTCGACACCTTCAGTATCGTGTTTATGGCTTGGGTAAGAACTGGTATTACCTTCAGCGGTATAAACTTCAACGACCAATAGGCTATCTGCTTCAGCGCTATCGGGCAGGATGTTATGCACTAACCTTTTATTACGACCTTTTCCTCGATGCTCAATGCCGATATCTTCTGGCACAATAAGACGGGCAGGGTAAGTCCCTTTGCCGGGGGCGCGACAAACGGCCAGTTCCACATCGGTTTGCGCCTGTATCTCAACGCTGTCATTGTCTGGCACATACAAGGCATAGGGCGGCGTTCGCTCAAATGGACTCATGCGCTTACCGATATTGTGAAACTCTGTTTTTTGCGTTGCCATGCTGGCTATTCCAGCGACTAGAACTAAGCAAAGCTCTTCTTTATCACTGTTTAAATGCAGGCGCTGGCCTGGCCTTAACTGGTAAACATCAAAACCAACGTAACGCCAACCTGCATTTTCTGGGGTGATATGTTGAATACGCCCCTGAGTATCAGCAGGTTGATGTTTGGCAAGCAGTGAAGTCATGGAATTCTCCTGTGCAGGGTTAACCACCAACGCTTCTATTATCCCAACGTTGGCATGCTGTATTCGGACACCGTTTGTTGTCCTTCTGGCCAGCGCGCGGTCACGGTTTTCATCCGCGTGTAGAAGCGAACGCCATCTGTTCCGTGGACGTTCAGTGCACCGAACACTGAGCGTTTCCAACCGCCAAAACTATGGAATGCCATCGGCACTGGGACAGGTACATTCACCCCTACCATGCCTGCCTCAACCCGGCTGACAAAATCCCGTGCATAGCGACCGTTAGTAGTAAAAATGGCGCTGCCGTTGCCAAATTCGTGGCCATTAACTGTGTTAATAGCCGTTTCATAATCAGGCACGCGAACCACACCCAGTACTGGGCCAAAGATTTCCTCGCGATAAATCAGCATATCGGTAGTAACGTTATCAAACAGCGTACCGCCGACATAAAAGCCCTCTGCGTGGCCTTCAACATGATAATTTCGCCCATCGACCACCAGTTTTGCACCTTCTTTTACGCCTTGGTCGATATAGCCTTGTACTTTTTGCTGATGCGTACTGGAAACCAGTGGCCCCATTTCGTTTTCCTGAGCTGAATGCTTAGCCCCTGGACCAATACGCAATTCGTTGATTAGCGGCTTGAGTTTGGCAATCAGTTTATCTGCGGTGTCATCGCCAACCACCACCACCAGTGGTAATGCCATGCAGCGTTCTCCGGCTGATCCAAAAGCGCCGCCCATCACTGCGCTAACGGTGGCGTCCAGATCGGCGTCGGGCATAATAATGGCGTGGTTTTTAGCAGCGCCAAAAGCTTGTACTCGCTTGCCGTGGGCGCTGGCAGTGGTATAAACATGCTCGGCGACTCGCGAGGAACCAACAAAACTGACGGCTTGAATTCGTGGATCGGTCAGCAATGGATTGGCCTGGTCGTTATCGCAGTGAATAACGTTAAATACGCCATCAGGTAGCCCTGCTTCTTTCAATAATTCGGCCATGCGTACTGAAACAGAAGGGTCGAGAGCGGGTGGCTTTAATACAAAGGTATTACCGCAGGCCAGCGCAATGGGGAACATCCACATAGGCACCATCGCCGGGAAATTAAATGGCGTAATACCAGCCACCACACCTAAAGGTTGCATGAGAGAAAAACTATCGACACCCGTCCCGACGTTGGCGGAGTATTCACCTTTGCTGAGATGCGGAATACCGCAGGCGAATTCAACGACTTCCAGACCACGAGTTAATTCACCGATAGCGTCGGAATAAACTTTGCCGTGCTCGCTAACAATAAGTGAGGCCAGTTCATCCTGGTGTTTTTCTAGCAAACTTTTAAAGGTAAACAGGATTCTGGCGCGGCGCAGAGGTGTCGTTGTTGACCAACTGGCATAGGCTTTATGCGCAATTTCAATGGCATGACGGACTTCTTGTTCAGTACTTTGGGTGACTTCTCGTTCGATTTTACCGGTTGCTGGGTTATAAACGGGGGCAGTATTACGGCTTTCACTTACCACGATCTGCCCATCAATAAAGTTGCCTACGATTTTCATCTTTCACCCTCGTCGATTTATTAAACAGCGTTCTTCACTGTATCTTTTTTGAAATAAATATTTCAAATATTATTTTTTGAATTTTATTTTTATGTGAGGCGGTGCAAGTTTCTATCATGGTAACCGCAATAGAGCTTAGCATGGGAAGAAGGATGCGGTGCAGCCATTAGGACAGATCTGGAACATTCATTCCAAACTTAAATAAATATTCTGGGCTGAATAGCGCTCTTTTTTTCAGTCTGTGGAGTAATAAAAATAATTTTTTTATTTCATTATTTTTATCTTTGTTATTTGTATTTCATTGGAATGATCGGAAATAGCGAGTTATGGCGACTGTGGATGCGGAGTAAAGTTAGCACTATACTGGCCTTCACTTGGAGCCTATCCCATTAGGGCTTTTAATGTAGGTTGTTACTCGCCTCCCCATATTTACAGGTTTGAACCATGAATGTAGCAAGCAGATTGAAACTGATTATTATCGTATTGGTTGGAACCTTGGTTGCCGATCAACTGACCAAAATGATTGCCAAAGCGACGTTAACCTTATATCAGGCGAATAACTATCTGGGGGGACTTTTCAGATTGCAGCTCACTCACAACGACGGGGCATTTTTGAGCCTGGGTTCGACGTTGCCTGATGACTTGCGTCACAAGCTGTTATTGATTGGCGTCGGAACTTTCTTGTTATTGTTACTGCTATATAACGTATTCAACAAAACGGCCAATGGCCAGGTTATTGTCGCGTTGGCACTGGTGTTCTCTGGCGGATTTAGCAATCTGTTGGACCGTGCTGTGTATGGCGGCTACGTTGTAGATTTTCTGAATCTAGGCTTCGGGGATGTTCGTACCGGTGTCTTTAATGTTGCAGATATCGCGATACTAGGCGGAGCCATTATGCTGTTGATGGTAGGATTCAATAGCAAACCCAAGTTGGCGAAAAGCTAACTGCTTCAACCTCACTTTATCAGGCGATAAGGTGAGGTTGATTCTCACTATGGCAACAGGCCTTAATCTTTATTTGGTCGATAAATACGCCAGAAATCAATCAAACTCAAATAGCGTTGTTTCACCAGTGTAATGAGCTGTGGATCGCTAATTTCGCCCTGTAGCCATTGGCGGGCTGGCTCGCCAAAGATAGTTCTGCCTACCGCGAATCCTTTCACCCAATGGCAATCTGCAGCGGCGGCAAACCCTTGTTTCAATGACTCTTCCGGCGCATCCAGGCCCAGTATTAATATGCCACGGCAATAAGGGTCGTTTTGCTCAATAATCTGGCTAATGGCTTGCCACTTATCGGCTAACAACGGCGGTAACTTCCACCAATCTGGCTGAATACCTAACTGATAAAAGTGCGTCAGCATACTGATATAATGTTGCTCGTTTTTGTCTGGATTCTCGTGCGGTAAAATTACTTCCAGCAGCAATTCATGCCCACTCTTGCAGCACCCGTGATAAACCTCTTTTAACAAGGCATCCTGTTGGTCTCGCAGCGTTTTTGGATCATCTGGATGATAAAACACTAAACATTTCACCACATGCTCTAGTGGCCAGTCGATCAACTGTGAGCCAATATTACCGTGCTCTAACTGCAGTGGGCGGGAGCCTGGAAGCTCAACGGGGCGCCCAATCCACCAGCCTTCTCCACTTATCGCATTCAGAGCCGATTGCGCATAGGTGGTATCAGCCAGAATGCCACTGCGTTGGTGAAGTCCGGCAAATTCTGCGGCTTCTCGAGCAGCTTGCAGCAGCAACATTTTGAGCGCAGGAATTTTATCTTCGGTTACGCCTGCCTGATGCGCCATATCTGCTAACTGCTTACGATGGTCAAAGGCAAAGACGCAAAGCTCGGGCCAGGTTTGCCTACGGGTAGTGACCCGATGTAGATGATTCAGACGAGGGTCTTTATCTGGGCGTTTAACCTGCTGTTCACGTAATAGGTAATCATCCAACTCTATTTTGGTCGGCATGGCCGGAGCGCAGCCGTGCCGCGATACGACGAGTGCGCCACAAGCATTGGCGTATCTACTGGCATTTTCCCAGCCTTCATCATTTAAATAACCGCGTAATAAACCGGACATAAAGGCATCTCCGGCCCCCAGCACGTTCAGAACATCCACTTTAACGCCTCGATATAAGCGTGTTTGTTCCCAAGAGTCAGGGATAGCGCCTTCAAATACTGAGCAGCCCAGAGCTCCGCGTTTACAGACTAAGGTTGCCTTGGTGTGCTGGCGTACCGTTTTCAATGCCGCCAAGGTATCGACGCTGCCACCGGCAATATGGAACTCTTCTTCTGTGCCAACAACTAAGTCAAAGTGGGATAAGACTTCAAGTAACTGGTGTGTTACGCGTTCAGAAGAGACAAAGCGTGTTTCACCATCTCCAAGCGAAGTTAGCCCCCACAATACAGGGCGGTAATCAATATCCAAAATACGGCGTAGTTGATGTTTAGCGGCATAATCTAGCGCTTTGAGGACAGCGGCTCGAGTGTTTGGATGTGAGAGGTGTGTACCGGTTATCGCCAGCGCTCGAGAAGAGGCAATATAGCTCTCATCGATATCTTCTACACAAAGGGCCATGTCAGCACAGTTGTCGCGGTAGAAGATCAGCGGGAAGGTGTCTTGATCTTTAATTCCCAAAATGACCAGTGCGGTAAGTCGCTGTGTATCGGTGAGTAAAAATTTCGTATCGACTTTGGCGCGTTGTAATTCCTCTCGCAAAAAACGTCCCATATGCTCGTCGCCAACACGCGCTAACATGCCGGAGCGTAAACCTTGCAGTGCTGTGCCATAGGCCACATTCCCAGATGAACCCCCGAGATATTTGGCAAAGGTCGCGGTATCTTCTAAGCGAGAGCCAATTTGCTGGCCATAGAGGTCAACGGCAATGCGCCCTATGCAGATGACATCCAGATTTTTTTCCACTGTCGACATATTATTGCCTCTATAGAGAAAGGAAACAGACCTTATTGCATTATGAGGAGTGAAAATTTCATTTTCAAATTAAATGAAAATTAAATCCCGATAACTTTAAGGTGGAGGTTGAAAATAATTTAATCTAATTCATTGTTTTTATTTTGATTGTGTTTTTATTTTTGGCTATTTCATGTTTGGTTTTTTTGTTTCATTTTCATGATGCGCATCTCAAATTGGAAAATAGGTTCGATTCGGTCATTTTTCCTTCCTGCAATCCACCCTATAATCTTGCCAAGTTTCAACGCGAGCTAATGATGCAGCTTCTCCATCAATCCCCAAAAGATGGACTTAAGTATGCGCAACGACGGCAATCGTAAGGGATCATCATGAAAAAAATTAGATTAACGATGGCGCAGGCGCTGGTGCGTTTTCTTGACCAGCAGTATGTCAATGTCGATGGTGCTGAGATCAAATTTGTCACCGGAGTTTTTGCCATTTTTGGCCACGGCAATGTGCTAGGTCTTGGGCAAGCGTTGGAACAGGACAGCGGTAAATTGGTGGTGCATCAGGGGCGAAATGAACAAGGGATGGCGCATGCCGCTACGGGCTATGCCAAGCAAAAATTGCGTCGTCAAATCTATGCTTGTACCGCATCGGTGGGACCGGGAGCGGCTAATATGTTAACCGCAGCGGCCACGGCAACAGCAAACCGTATTCCTTTATTACTGCTGCCTGGCGATGTATTTGCATCACGTCAGCCGGATCCGGTATTACAGCAAATTGAACAGAGCCATGATCTGAGTATTAGCACCAATGATGCTTTTCGCGCGGTGAGTAAATATTGGGATCGTATCGTGCGGCCAGAACAACTGATGACCGCCTGTATTAGTGCGATGCGAGTATTGACTGATCCTGCAGAAACCGGAGCAGTGACGCTTTGTCTGCCGCAGGATGTACAGGGAGAAGCCTATGACTACCCTGATTATTTCTTCCAAAAGCG
This sequence comes from Rouxiella sp. Mn2063, assembly GCF_049319665.1. NCBI lineage: Bacteria > Pseudomonadati > Pseudomonadota > Gammaproteobacteria > Enterobacterales > Yersiniaceae > Rouxiella > Rouxiella sp. Mn2063. The sequence continues at coordinate 24,085 of NZ_JBMOUD010000024.1, forward strand.
GGTGCATTATATTGAACGCTATCCGGTAACCGCGGGGGCGCTGGAACAGGCGATCGCATTACTTAAGGGGAAAACCAAACCGCTGATTATCTGTGGCGGCGGCTTGAAATATTCCGACGCGGGTCGCGCATTACAAGAGATTGCGGAAAAACATGGAATTCCTTTTGCCGAAACTCAGGCTGGTAAAGGTACCTTAACCTCTGAACACCCGATGAATCTTGGTGGTATAGGGGAAACCGGCTCGCTGGCAGCTAACCAATTAGCGAAAGACGCAGATATCATTATTGGCGTCGGAACCCGCTATACCGATTTCACTAGCTCTTCAAAATGGTTGTTCCAGCATCCGAATGTGTCATTCCTGAATATCAACGTTAATCGTTTTGATGCCTATAAACTTGATGCTGTCCAACTAGTAGCCGATGCGCGATTAGGTTTAGAAGCCTTGGGGAGTGAGCTGACGAAAATGCAGTTCCGCCATGGCTGGGAAGATCGGGTGAGCAAGGTAAGAGAACAGCTGCTGGCTGAAACACAGCGAGTCTACCAAGTGGAATACAGCGGTGAGGATTTTCTCCCAGAAGTGCAGGACTCCTTAGATACTAAACAGGTTTATGCCGAATTTGAAAAACTAACCGCATCAGTATTAACGCAAAGCCGAGTATTGGGCGTGCTAAATAACACTATTGCTGATGACGCCATTATCGTTGCCGCCGCGGGGAGTTTACCTGGCGACTTACAGCGAGTATGGCGAACCTCATCCTGTAACAGTTATCACGTTGAATATGGCTATTCCTGCATGGGTTATGAAGTCAATGCCGCCCTTGGCGTCAAACTGGCTGAACCTCAGCGCGAGGTCTATGCGCTGGTTGGCGATGGTGCATTTATGATGCTGCATTCAGAGTTGGTAACTTCTATTCAAGAGAGGCGAAAAATCAATATCGTGTTATTCGACAATATGTCTAATGGCTGCATTAATAACTTGCAGATGGGCAATGGGATGGGCAGCTTTAACACCGAGTTTCGTTTCCGTACTAACACGACTAACAATCTCGATGGTGATTTGGTGCCGGTCAACTTTGCGCGTATTGCCGAAGGCTACGGCTGTAAAACGTATCAGGTATCGACGATAGAGCAATTACATCAGGCGCTGAGTGATGCGAAGTCACAAACGATATCAACACTAATTGATACCAAAGTATTACCTAAGACTATGATTCATGGTTATTTTAGCTGGTGGCGAGTCGGTGGTGCGATGGTATCGGAAAGTGAGTCTATCAATAACGTTGCCGAGAAATTACGAGAGAACATTAGCTTGGCTCGCGATTATTAAGGCTCTATCCTGTGTTTTTCAACCAGCTATCTATGGGCGAAAAATAAAGCGTATTTCATCAAAAGTGGCGAATTTGATCTCGCCACTTCAGCCGTTTTTATTTACCCCGTCATAAAACCGTCATGCTTCTGACTTAAGCTACGATGTAACAAATTAAGACAATATGTATCTTTTGTTTTCTTATATTTCATTACACGGAGTTTTTTATGCCTCAGTCTGTTTCTTTAATTGCTCGTTCGGTGATTGCCGCTCTTGTTCTTACCTCTGCTCAGACTGCCATGGCAGATGACGCGTTGACTGCTCGTGCCGCGAAAGGGAATCTTACTGAAGTTGGCGGCGCACGCCGGTTAAGTGGCGATCAGACCGAGGCGTTGAAAGCGTCACTGTCCAATAAAACGGCTAAAAATGTGATCTTGCTGATTGGGGATGGCATGGGTGATTCTGAAATCACGGCTGCACGTAACTATGCCGAAGGTGCGGGTGGCTACTTTAAAGGTATCGATGCGTTGCCACTGACCGGGCAATACACACATTACTCTCTTGACAAGAAAACCCATAAACCTAGCTATGTGACCGACTCAGCAGCATCGGCTACGGCATGGTCGAGCGGTGTTAAAACATATAACGGTGCGCTGGGTGTCGATGTAAACGGTAAAGATCACGTCACTTTACTCGAGCTTGCAAAAGCAGCAGGAAAAGCGACGGGTAACGTTTCAACCGCCGAATTGCAGGATGCAACACCCGCTGCACAAATCTCTCACGTAACGTCGCGCAAATGTTATGGCCCAGAAGAGACTAGCGAAAAGTGCCCAACTAATGCGTTAGAGAAGGGCGGCCGTGGCTCTATTACCGAACAATTGATCAAGGCTCGTGCTGATGTCACGCTTGGAGGCGGAGCCAAATCGTTCAACCAGGTAGCAAAAAGTGGTGACTTTGCAGGCAAAACCTTAAAAGATCAGGCCACCGCTCAGGGTTATCAATGGGTAGATACTGCCGAGCAGCTTAATAGCGTGACGCAGGCGGATCAGAAAAAGCCGTTGTTGGGATTGTTCTCTGCCGGCAATATGCCTGTACGCTGGAGCGGCCCTAAAGCAAGCTATCACGGTAATATCGATAAAGCGGCTGTCACTTGCGAAGCCAATCCTCAGCGCACCAGCGATATTCCAACCTTGGCAGCGATGACCGAAAAAGCTATCGATTTGCTGAAAACGCAGCCAAACGGATTCTTCCTGCAAGTAGAAGGTGCATCCATCGATAAACAGGATCATGCAGCCAATCCGTGTGGTCAGTTTGGTGAAACTGTTGATCTTGATGAAGCCGTGCAGAAGGCATTAGAGTTTGCCCGCCAGGATGGTAATACGTTGGTCATTGTCACTGCCGACCATGCGCATTCTAGTCAGATTATCGAAGTCGATGCCAAGGCACCGGGCCTGACACAAACCTTAACCACTAAAGATGGTGCGCCGATGGCCATCAGTTACGGCAACTCTGAAGAAGAGTCGCAGGGACACACAGGTACACAGTTGCGTATTGCCGCTTACGGGCCGCATGGTGCCAATGTTGTAGGGTTAACCGATCAGACCGACTTGTTCTTCACTATTAAAGATGCGCTGGCCTTGAAATAAGCCCGCTGACAGCAGATTTAATTAAATCGCTTTATAACCTGATAGTTTCAACCCGGCCTTGTTGCCGGGTTTTTATTTTATGAATGAGGCGAGTACTTAAAATACGATTTTATATATTTTGATTATTTTCTTGCCAGAACATTATCGAGCGCGAGTTTTCCTGGGCCTTCGATAATGAGTGTTAAGGCGATGACCATATATAGAGGTTCTGGTAAATAAAAGAACCAGCTATACCAGGTAATAAAATTAGTATTGCCGGGGATCTGTCCTAATCCCACCGTAAACAACGCCACCGTGCTAATCACCATCAATCCCAAGGCCCATAAGCGGCTGAATAGACCAAAAGCTAATAATAAACCACCAAAACACTCAACACTTGCGACCACAACTGCCATGACTGACGGGAAGGGAATACCTGCACTGGTAATTGTTTCTAACATGACCTGCTGGCCGTGAAGGGTAAAGACTTTATTGAAACCTGAAGAGAAGAAAAATGTACCCAATACTAAACGTAAGAGTGTCAAAGTATAAGTTGGTGAGGTTGACGGGTTGGTCAGGAAGAAACCGATAATCCTTGATGGCATAAGAAAATTCCAAGTAAAAAAGAAAATAATGTAGGGGAGATTGAAAATTCAAACAACCAGCACTGCCGCATGAATACTAAGCGATTTACTTTAAGACTATGATCTTTATAAGAACGGGCAATTGCAATGTTAAGTAAAGCTGCTGTGATTTTTTGACCTTACCTTATGAGCTTGCAAGCAAACATGGCTGAGAATAAATCTATGCTTGATAGTTTTATTTGCCACCTAATGTCTAACCTCACTCTCATTACGCAGGCTAAAGTCTTCCTTGTTCTTCATCACATAGGGAATTGAGAAATGAAATTTCAAGATAAAGTTGTGATAGTCACGGGTGGTGCCAGTGGAATTGGCGAAGCAAGTGTGCTTAAGTTCAGCGCGCAGGGTGCCAGGCTTGTTATTGCTGATATTAGTGACAGCGGGCAAGTTTTAGCCGATAAATTAGTGCGCACCGGTCATCAGGCAATTTTTATTAAAACGGATGTCACAAGTGAAAAAGATAACCAAAGTCTGATCTCTAAAGCGCATGAAGCCTTTGGTCAGGTTGATATTGTTTTCGCTAATGCCGGTGTCGCTCACTATGCACCAATTGCTAGCCTCGATTACAGCGCATGGCAGAAAACGCTGGATATTAACTTGTCTGGCGTATTTTTATTAAATAAATATGCGATTGAATACTGGTTAAAGCACAATCGTAAAGGCGTGATTGTCAATTGTGGCTCGATCCACAGCTGGGTCGGCAAATCGGGTGTGACAGCGTATTCTGCATCAAAAGGCGGCGTCAAATTGCTCACTCAAACGCTGGCAATCGACTATGCCGCTAAGGGTATTCGTGTGAATGCCGTTTGCCCAGGTTATATTGATACACCATTGCTGAGTGCGATCGGAGAACAGGGCAAAGATAAGTTGAAAGCATTGCATCCAATTGGCCGTTTAGGGAAACCAGAAGAAGTGGCGAATGTTGTTGCGTTTTTGGCAAGCGATGAAGCTTCTTTTGTTAACGGTGCTTCTGTCTTGGTTGACGGGGGATATGTTGCACAATAATTCCAATATCTATTGCTACTTCATCGCATAATTAATATGCAGATAAAATACCGTAAATATTTTATCTGCATCATTTTCTAACAATCGATCAGACATTTAACGAAATATTCGCCATGTATATTTCGCCATACGCCTTGTAGAGGGTACTCGAAGCCAGGAAAAGTTTGTTCAAAAATCTGCAAAGCTAGTAAATAATCGATAATGATTTTATTACTTTCCGTAATGACTTCTCCTGGAATCAAAAAAGGCGGGTTGTAATCGCTATTTGATACGGTGATGGCTATAGTTTTATTTAAGGCGTTATCTATTGAAATGAGTTCATCTTTCTTGTTTTCTATGTCTTCTTGGTTTTTAATTCCAGTTTTTTTAATCGATAATGTTTGATTAAAAAGAGCAGGGATATTTAACGAAGTCATAGTAATATGAATTTTTTCACATAAATCACGCAATCCCATAATGGTATAAAACGGTGATTTTTTTATTAATGTAGGAAAGGTTTTCTTTAATGAAGCATTAGTATCATATGCGTGTTTAAAATCTAGTAAGATATCGATGATCTTTTTCCATTTTTCTGGTGATGAGTCATTTGAAATATCAAATAGAAAATTATAATTTCCACTTTTCTGCGGCATAACGAGTTTGTTTTCCATGAAACGTACCACAACCATAGCAGGAATGCCAAAGTCAGTCATTTCTCCATCAGTACATTGTCCTGGACATAATAGCGTTATTTTAGTGGGGTCAAGCATGGCATAATTCTTAGCAATATTATTAAATCCATGCCATTTATCTTGTGGGGTGAGTTGCCAAAAATAGGCATCAAGTGTTAGTGCTTCATCAGGAATGTCTTCAAAAGATGTTAAAGTATGATTGAATAATATCTTACTTGGTTGCCATATAGCAAAAAACCAGTCGCTATCATCATTCCTTTTAATCTCATAAATAACCTTTAGCATAGCCTTGCGAAACTTAATAGCATTGATAATCGTTTTTATCAATGCTATAGGTTTTTCATTAGTGTTAAAGTATTTTTCATTATTTTCAGTGGTAGAGCATGAAAGCGCGCTTAAAATATAATGCACTGATTTTGCTGCATAGAGTGGCGGCAAACTGTGCATTTTACTTAGAATGCTTTTCGAAAATACTCCATTAAAAAATGGATGGTAGTCATTGAATAGTGCCCACTCTTCATTGAACTGTCTTTTAATTTCAGCATCATAAATCTCTTTTATTATTTTGTTTATATTATAAATTAATCCATCGGCTGTTGATGTGCGCATAATATCATAATTTATTTCTCTACACATTTCGTGTTTTTTATCGTTGTTAGTTAATATGTTTAGTATGCTTTTTGTTTCAAACTGCTCCGCTGGAATTAAACCACTTAGTCCTAAACTATTCCTCATCGTAGAAAAGTAATCAACAGAGGTTTCACCTCGATGGGAGTGAGTATGTATGGTATGGTTTTTAGATTCGTTTTGTGGCCATGTATATCCATAACAATCTTGTTTTTTTGGGGAGTTACATGTCGGTGATGTTTTTGTTTTTCCCGAAGATGAATTTTTTTGTTGAGTGACGAGCGGTTTTTCCTCTACTATTTTTTTATAGAAATAGTCAATGAATTCATTTTCTATCGGAGTATGGGATTTCATATGCGCTGCATTTTTTTCAGACAGGGCGTAGTAGGTGGATGGATAAGGGGTATGTTCTTCTGGTAGTAATGGATTATTTTCTTGATTACTATTGGTGTAATTATCTATGGTTTTTAAGATAAGGCTTTCTATGTTGATGTTTTTTTTATCACATTGACAATAAGTGTCTATGATGATGTTCCTTTCATTATTAGGTGGCAAAGAGATAATGACGTTTTTTTTAATAAGGAATATTGGTAATGAATGATTTGTTCTTTTTATTTCTAATAATAAGTTTTTTCTGTGGAAATGTTCTGCAGTGCTCATATCTTCGGCATTAATGTTTATCATTATCCCTTTGATAGCTTTATCAAATTTTACTTTTTTTAATACAGACTCATTGTTTGTTTCTGGCAAGATTACATATCCCTCTCTTTGCATGCCTTCCTTTAATTGGACAATAATACTATTGCTATTTTTATTATGTTCTGACGCGTAAAGAATAACAGTGGCTTCATTGGTCTGGTTTTTCATGCCTAATTCCTATTTAAGCTATTGAATGTTCCTTTTCATTTAGAGGAACATCTATACAAAATACGTTATTGAGATAAATAACACACTGTACTTAAAGTATAGGTTTTTATGCGTTAATGAATATATACTGTGATGTGACAAATGAAGGTGGAATGTAATAATCCCATTGTTTTTTTCTGGCTTTTAATTTGAAATTTTGTATCGAGTGACACTGTGTTTTTTCGAATATATTATTCTTATGAAATTTTATCGTTCTTAGAGATCTATTAAGTGTTTGAGATATTTCTTTTTCTGATAGGCCAGATAAAAGTAAGTAGATAATTTCCCACTCCTTTTTAGTAAATAGATCATCTGGCTCAGAAAAATTAAATCTCCCAATTTTATTTTTAAATATAAAATGCTGAGGGGTAATGGAAATAAGCTCTTTCGCTCTAGTGATTACACCTATTTTCTCAGCATTCTTGTTATAAAGTGGCATACTTTCAAAGTAAAACGATTTGTAATTGTGTTCTGGTAAAATCGTAATAATACCTATAGCATCGATCTTTTTTCCAGTATCGATGACGAGTTGCTGATGTCGTTTAATCGATGAGCTTACTGAGGTTAATGATGAGTTTAATTTGTTTTCTTCCGGCATAATTAATTCGAGGTAATTTTTATTACTATAAATACATTGCATCTCATTATTTTTTACGCTCCATGCTTCTTCACTATTTTCCCATGATACAATCATTTCAAAAGGGATTGGAAGGTGCCTATATTTTTCTATAATGACGTTCAGCTCTTGCTGATTCACAATTGGCTCCAATTTATGATATGATATATTTTCATTTGCTTTAAAATTAATAACACTAATCCTTACTGATAGCATTGTTTTTACCTAACAACATGCGTAAGCTTAGGAAGTTACAATCCTTTCTGATGTTGTTAATAACCATGTTTTGGTTCGTTAACTATTTTCTTATGATTTCATTACTTAATTTTTGTTGTTTTTAAATCAAGTATAATAATGGATTTGTTAAATAATTATTTCAGGTTAAGTGCTTTATGGATATATGTAATTGATGGGTGATGATAGGGATAAACAGAGGGGATTATATTGGCGGCATTTTTTTAGACTATTGAACCGCAATAAATAGGATTTATTGACCAGCGATTGTATCTTATTTGCTCTCTACATACATTGAGTAAAGCATTAGAGAAGGTCTCGTATTTTTAATGCATAGGTTATGTCTTTTTCTTATTTGCCAGCGGGCACGAGGTTTGAAAAACTCGCGCCATAAAACTAGCTCTCTACGAGTGTTGTTATTTTAGTTGTTTTTATATCGTTTAAGGAAAGACATTGTTTATGCGCACCTCTCTAAAGTACGCGGTAAAAATTTCTATGCTTTCAGCTTCTCTTGTCAGCGCACTGCTGCTTAGCGGCTGTGGCCCGAAGAAAGATGATAATCATATTAAAGTTGGGATCAGCGCGGGTATTGACCAACCGCTGTGGGATACGGTGAAAAAAGTCGCCAAAGAAAAATATAATCTCGACGTTGAAGTGGTGACCTTTACCGATTACGCGCTACCGAACTCAGCGCTGAGCAGCGGCGACCTTGATGCCAATTCCTTCCAACATGGCCCCTATTTGGAAAAACAGATTAAGGAGCGTGGCTACAAACTGGCTGCCGTTGGCAACACTTTTGTTTATCCGATTGCCGGTTATTCACGCAAAATAAAATCTATTTCTGAGCTGCAAGATAACGCACAAGTGGCGATACCAAACGATCCAACCAACCTGGGTCGTTCTCTCCTGCTGCTGCAGAAAGAAGGGCTGATTAAACTAAAAGATAATGTGGGGTTGCTGCCAACCTCCCTTGATATTACTGAGAATCCGAAGCACCTGAAAATTGTTGAAATCGAAGCGCCACAAATGACCCGCGCTATCGATGATGCCAAAATTGATTTGGCAATTATCAATACCAACTATTCTAGCCAGGTTGGTTTGACGCCGGCTAAGAATGGTCTGTTTGTGGAGGATAAGAATTCACCTTATGTGAACATTATCGTTGCCAGAGATGACAATAAAGACAGTGAGAATGTGAAAAACTTGGTTAAAGCTTACCAAACGGATGAAGTCGCCGAAGCTGCCGACAAGATTTATCACGGTGATGCGGTAAAAGGCTGGTAATCGTTTTGCTGCCCTGAGATTTCAGGGCAGCGGAGTTATCTCTCAACACTTACATCATCAAACGGGTTTTTGCGCCAGCAGAGTGGCGAAGCGCATCTTATAGCGGTTGCCGTTGGCATCGCGCTTATGCAGTTCTCCCACATCTTCGTTGTATTTCATGATATTCCAACCCTGATAATAGTCTCGCAATTCACCAGGCTGGAAGCTGAACGGGAAAGGAAGCGGGCAAGGGTAATCAGGGCTATCCATTGCGGCCACGATCAGGTTGTAGCCTCCGGCTCGCGTGCTGGCATGCATGTCAGCAATAATATTGGGAATGCTGCTGCGCTCTAAGAACATCATCACCACGGTGGAGAGAATAAAGTCGTACTCGCCGCGAAAACGATGGACGTTAAGGTCAACCTCGCGAGTTTGAATACCTTGCAGCGACTCCGCACGGATAATGTCGTTAAGTTTTTCGAGGCTTAACGTATTGTAATCCCAGGCGGTAACGGTTGAGCCTTTCAAATTAAGATACAGAGAGTTGCGCCCACTGCCACAGCCTAAATCCAATACCTTCCCGGACGGTACCTGCGTCGCGGCATAAACCACTTCGGAGTGAGTGCGGGTTAGTCCATATTTATCGGCATAATAATCTGCTGCTGGGATAAAAGGGTCCATCTGGCTTCCTTACGGTTGTGATCCTAACAATGCGGATATTATCCTATGGGAAGGGGAGTTTTTCTTGTGATTTTTTCGGGGAGATAGTCATAGCCTATGACGACTAGTGCAAACCTACCTGTGAGTCACGCAAAGGCGAACGCTAAAAAATTTACTCCGTACGTAGCCAAAATATAGCGATCATTAGTGGCTATTAAATCAAAAAAATCACCCGGTTATTTTTTCAATTGTTTTATTTTCTGGTATTTAGCGTAGTAATCTGCTCTAAGATCGTAATAATAACTTAGGCAAGCTGATTCGTTAATATAAAATGCTGGACTATCTTTCCATCCAAGATATGCCCTGTTGAGGCATTCATCCTTAACAAAGTCGTCCCACTTTATTTTCGTAGATTTTGTAGAGCTTAGGAATTCATTATAGTTAACTAAATAAGTTTCATCATGAGGTAAACTCTCTACTTTAGATAAGAAAGCATAGTACTGTTTTTCATAGTTCTGTTTTGAATCTTTCGCGAGATTTTCCATACAGTTTTGCAACCATCCTGACGGTTGTTTTTGAGAGAAACAATGTTCTACCTTTGGTCTATCAAAAAAAGATCCACTCCCATCATCTTCTGATGCGTTTTTTGTTTCATTAACTTTTTGATGATTGGCATAACTTAACCATGGGAATGTTATAAATATAATCAGTAATACCTTTTTCATTTTAAATTCACCTTAATGTATTTAATTCTATTTCTGTTTCTTTCGTATTCATTCAGTATTTGTGTGTTCTGAATCAGTTTTATTACATCATCTTTATTATTGCTTGCAAAGGCTCGAACCATCTCGCCGTCTAAAACACCTTGGTATCGCATATCAATAAAAACATCTTTTAGAACAGGGTTTAATTTTCCCCAACTAATGGCATTAACGAGTTTTCTATTGTTCTTTGCTTTATTATAAAAAGACTCCGCTAGATCTGAATATTCCTTATAAACATTTTCAAATAATTGCTTTTGCTCAGACTCAGTTATCTCTCCTATATTATCTTTATTTTTCCTTACGAAGTCATCAGCTTGACGACCTTTTAATCCTGCACCCAAAGCTAGTTTTTCCGCCCGTTCTTTCCCTAAGCCAACGCATAAAAGAGTGCCTAAAACTTCAAACTTAGGACGTGAGCCTAAATCATAACCACGTCCTATAGTGACACCCGAGCCTGAGTTGCCGGGCCAATGTATTTTTCTTGAATAATACATACTGCTTGGATTGTTATTTCCTTCTGCTCTAAATGTCAGTCGCCCTTCTTTAGGTTCCATCATTACTTTTCTTTCTCCATTGTTGTAGCTAATTGATTATGCTCGCATAAGTTCTTAGAGTAAGAAATAGCAATACATCCAATAAATGTAATGATTTGGTTTTCGGAGGTTACGAGAGGTTATTATTTAATGATTGTTTTATGTTGTATATTTTGAATTAAATATTTTCTCCTGGTTTTAAATGAAGGTTTAATTAAATTATGCATTTAATGTTATGCATCAGTAAAAAAATGTTGTAACCATGATGTATGCAGGTGTGGTTTATATCGTTGATATATTAGAACGTAAAAAATCTACGGGCAACGGGAGGGGGCTTTGAAGAGTCAATGAAATGGTGTCCCCTACAGACATCGAATTCATCATGTAGGGGGTTGATATGGAAGGGGTATTTTTTTATTTAATTTTATTTTACCCGCATTTTTACCCAGCATTGGCAAAAATAAGACGATTTTTGAATTCACAATGGTCTTTATAAAACCATCTTGCCCTGCCGTGTATTACCATTGCTCTAGGTAAATCACCGGACTTTATTTTTTCATATATGAATGTTTTACCAAAGCCAGTATCGGCCATGATGAATTTCAAATCAATAAGCGATTCTGGGCTCATAGTGTGATGCATATTTACCTCTCTTCAAACTGACCATTTAGAACGCCGATAGTCCACAGAAACAGCGGTAAGCTGAATCGCGGT
>NZ_JBMOUD010000025.1:0-28564 GCF_049319665.1 Rouxiella sp. Mn2063
TTTTCGCTACCGAAGTAGCTTGATATCGTCCTGTGAGTGCCCACACAGATTGTCTGATAAATTGTTAAAGAGCAGTGAGGTAGTCGCCGTTGCGCTATCTCGAGGTGGCGTATAATACGCTTTCCTCATTCAGTGTCAACCTTTTATTTCATTCGGTTGCCGCTGTTTTCAATCTTTCCGACCCGGTTACTTCGTGAAGTTGTTCACGTTGTTCCCTGTCGATGGAGGCGCATTATAGGGAGTTCTCAGCAGGCCGCAAGGGCTTATTTGCAGAAAAAAGATCGTTTGCTGCATTACACAGCAAAACCCGTGCTTATACCCTGTTGTGCACAAACTTATCCACAATGATAAGAGGATCTGAAATTTGACGAGCATCGCGCAATCGTTTTCGCTACAATTTCGCCGTCAGAATTTACCGCCCTTTTATCTTCATCGTGGCAGTAATAATTGAGATAACTGCTTTATGGGACGTTATCTGAGTTCAATTGGCGTTTTTCTGTGCTTCTTTTCTTCTATAGAGCCGTTCTTCTATATAGAAAGAAGCAAACAACCATTGAATTGAGATAACGATCTTTATTGCGACTCCAAAGCCAAGGGATACAATCACCATGCAACAACGTCCTATCCGCCGCGCGCTGCTTAGCGTGTCTGACAAAACCGGTATCGTAGAATTCGCTGCCGCTCTCTCCCAACGTGGAGTAGAACTTCTCTCTACCGGCGGTACTGCCCGTCTGCTGGCTGATGCAGGTTTGCCAGTAACCGAAGTCTCTGACTACACCGGTTTCCCGGAAATGATGGATGGACGTGTGAAAACGTTGCACCCAAAAGTGCACGGTGGGATTTTGGGTCGTCGTGGTAAAGATGATGAAATCATGGCGCAGCACGCTATCGCCCCTATCGATATGGTGGTTGTAAACCTTTACCCATTCGCACATACCGTCGCGCGTCCAGACTGCTCTTTAGAAGATGCGGTCGAGAACATCGATATCGGTGGCCCAACCATGGTGCGCTCAGCGGCCAAAAACCATAAAGATGTGGCTATCGTAGTTAAGAACGGTGACTTTGCCGCGCTGATTGAAGAGCTGGATGCCAACCAGGGTTCATTAACCTTGGCAACCCGTTTCAATTTGGCGATTAAAGCCTTTGAACACACCGCAGCCTACGACGGCATGATTGCCAACTACTTCGGCACCATGGTTCCGGCTTATCATGGCGATACTGAAGCGGCATCTGGCCACTTTCCACGTACACTGAATCTGAACTACATCAAAAAGCAGGATATGCGTTACGGTGAGAACAGCCACCAGCAAGCGGCCTTCTATATAGAAGAGAATGTGACTGAAGCGTCAGTCGCAACCTCGACGCAGTTACAAGGCAAAGCGCTCTCTTATAACAACATCGCAGATACCGATGCAGCACTTGAGTGTGTGAAAGAGTTCGCAGAACCGGCTTGTGTGATCGTCAAACACGCCAACCCTTGTGGCGTTGCCGTTGATAACAGCATTCTGGCCGCTTACGAGCGTGCTTACCAAACTGACCCAACCTCTGCATTTGGCGGCATCATTGCTTTCAACCGCGAATTAGATGCAGCGACGGCTAAAGCAATTATCTCTCGCCAGTTTGTTGAAGTGATCATTGCACCTTCTATTAGTGAAGAAGCGTTGGCTCTTACCTCAACTAAGCAGAATGTTCGCGTGTTGACCTGCGGACAATGGCAGGCGCGTCAAAACGGTCTGGACTTCAAGCGTGTTAACGGTGGCCTGTTAGTACAAGACCGTGACTTGGGCATGGTGAGCAAATCTGATCTGCGTGTCGTGACCACTCGCCAACCAAGTGAGAAAGAACTTTCTGACGCGTTGTTCTGCTGGAAAGTGGCTAAATTTGTTAAGTCCAACGCCATTGTCTATGCACGAGACAAAATGACCATCGGTATCGGCGCAGGGCAAATGAGCCGCGTCTATTCCGCAAAAATTGCGGGTATCAAAGCCGCTGACGAAGGTTTAGAAGTCGCAGGTTCCGTGATGGCCTCTGATGCCTTCTTCCCGTTCCGCGACGGTATTGATGCCGCTGCTGCCGTTGGCATTACTTGTGTGATCCAACCGGGTGGTTCAATTCGTGATGATGAAGTTATTGCTGCCGCAAACGAACACGGCATCGCGATGCTGTTTACCGATATGCGCCATTTCCGCCATTAATCCCTGATATATGTTTAGCGGGTAGTGAATACCCGCTTACCCGGAGCCTTAAATGAATATTTTAATTATCGGTAATGGCGGTCGTGAGCACGCCCTGGCATGGAAAGCAGCTCAATCACCGCTGGCGGATAAAGTATATGTTGCCCCAGGTAACGCAGGTACCGCGTTAGAACCTTTGTTGGAAAATGTCGATATCGCAGCAACCGATATTGCCGGTTTACTGGCTTTTGCCCAAGGTAACGATATTGGCCTGACGATTGTTGGCCCAGAAGCCCCATTAGTTATTGGCGTAGTTGATGCTTTCCGCGCTGCTGGTTTGAAGATCTTTGGTCCAACCAAAGCCGCCGCGCAATTAGAAGGATCTAAAGCATTCACTAAAGATTTCCTGGCCCGCCATGCGATCCCAAGCGCCGACTATCAAAACTTTACCGAAGTAGAACCGGCTTTGGCCTACCTGCGTAGTAAAGGTGCACCCATCGTCATTAAAGCCGATGGTCTGGCCGCCGGCAAAGGCGTGATCGTCGCCATGACGCTGCAAGAAGCCGAAGATGCGGTTAACGATATGCTGGCTGGTAACGCATTTGGTGATGCAGGTCATCGTATTGTGATCGAAGAGTTCTTAGATGGCGAAGAAGCCAGCTTTATCGTGATGGTTGACGGTGAGAATGTATTGCCGATGGCAACCAGCCAAGACCATAAACGCGTTGGCGATGCGGATACCGGCCCAAATACCGGTGGGATGGGAGCTTACTCACCGGCGCCGGTGGTCACCGATGAAATTCACCAGCGCGTGATGGACCAGGTTATCTGGCCAACGGTGCGTGGCATGGCGGCAGAAGGCAATGTTTACACTGGCTTCTTATATGCTGGGCTGATGATTTCTGCGGATGGTCAGCCAAAAGTCATTGAATTCAACTGCCGCTTTGGCGACCCGGAAACCCAGCCGATCATGCTGCGTCTGCGTTCTGATTTGGTTGAGCTTTGCCTGGCTGGTACTGAAGGCAATCTGGATGAAAAAACCTCTGAATGGGATCCGCGCCCATCATTAGGCGTTGTACTGGCAGCAGGCGGTTACCCTGGTAATTACAATAATGGTGAAGTGATTTATGGCTTACCATTGGAAGAAGCGCCAGATGGCAAAGTCTTCCACGCAGGAACCACGTTGCACAACGAGCGCGTTGTGACCAACGGCGGACGTGTTCTGTGTGTGACTGCATTAGGTAAAACCGTAGCGGCAGCACAACAACGTGCATACGATTTAGCACAAGATATTAAGTGGGAAGGAAGTTTCTGCCGCAAAGATATCGGCTATCGTGCGATTGCCCGCGAACAGCAAGATTAATCACGTTGGCGTAAGCTAAGTTTCATTCTGCAAGGCACGTTGATTAACGTGCCTTTTGCTTTTAAAGCGCGCGGCTTTTATTGCAATACTACTTCAAGTCGCTCTCTTTTGGTTCCCAGCGACAGAAGTCCTGATCGGCAGCCAATAAAATTTCATCACCCTCCGGCGCACTAAGCCAGGCGAGACTTAGCTTGTCATTGGCACGTGCGGCTCGCTTGGCTAGCCAGACTTGGGTACGGATATTGAGATTTGGCGAGGCGGACACGCCATCACAAGTAGTAATCACTCCGTGATTCCAACGTCCCTGCACGAGCTGAACATTACCGGCGCGCAGCGCACGACTCAGATTAAGCACTTTATCGGCTTGGTATTTGTAACGCTCAATATCATCAGCAGACAGTTTTACACGTGCATCGGCCAGTTGACGCTGCATAAAGCTAACCTGCCCTTCGTTATCAAAACGCAGCGTCACTCCACGGGTTGTATCCTCGCCATGAGTTTGCTTCACCAGATGCAACTGACCATCTTGATATTCGTAGCGGGTAATCAGCGTGTCGCCGCCAAAATAGGGGCTATAGACATTAATTAAGGTCATTGGATGATGTTCAGCATCATCGAGACGCCACAAGCGGTTAATACCTTCGTCAGAGACGTAACCACTCGCGGTAAAAAGCGGAGGATCTTTATGAAAACTGCAACCCACCAGCCCAAAAGCCAGCAAGCTGGCAACCAGTCTGGTGGAGATAAACAGAAGGGGCGAAAATGCCCCCTCGCTTATTCTTTTCACTGCAAGCAATTACTTAACAGCGTCTTTCAAAGCTTTACCAGAAACAAACGCAGGCACTTTAGCAGCAGCAATTTTGATTTCTTTGCCAGTCTGCGGGTTACGGCCGGTACGCTCGTTACGATGATTTACCTTGAAAGTCCCGAAACCAACTAATTGTACAGCATCACCTTCTTTCAGAGACTCGGTAATAGCAGACAGAGTAGATTCAAGAGCAACTTTGGCTTGTGCTTTAGAAAGATCAGCTTTGTCCGCAATTACATCAATCAGTTGAGTCTTGTTCATAAGTTATCCTTTACAGTGTGTTTATCGTTTGCAAAGCATCGAGTGCGACGGATATGCCGATTGACAGCACCCTCCTGCATACACGCACCGATAGCCACTTTTGTTACGCCCCCCAAATGTAGACCAGACAGGGTGCGGATGTGAAGCCTTAGGGCACGACAAATCAGGCATTAAATCACGTTTTCTTGCCTTATTGCGTTAAATTTATCCCAATGTTACTAACAGCGGCTTCACGTAGGTCAGAACGTAACCCTTTTATTAAATCAAGATCACGCTCTTCACAGTCAGCCAACAGGCGGAAAATCTCCCATTGGATGTCCCATTCTTCCTCAACTGCCGGAATGACTTTGAGCTCTTCATCGGTCATTTCTCGACCAGCATGAGTCATTTCTAACATGGCGACGGTACGAATTGAGGTTTCACTAATCGCGATAGCGTGCGAGAGCGTCTCTCCGCTGAGTCGCGAGTGAATAAGTTCACCTAATGCGATACAGGCATCAATCGCCGGGTAAACGCCGTAAATATCGTAATCTTCTGCTGAAGGAATCGCTTCCTCCATTTTCTCTAGCTGGCTGTCAAAATTGACCTTGGCGTCTTTGACCACCAATGTTTCCCACACCAGATCCAGAATGCGGCGGTAAATCTGCGGTTCGCCAAATCCAGATTGCATACAGAACATCTGATAGTTGGGATACATGCGTTCACAAAGGCTCGCCATAAACGTCAAGTGTTGCCAGCTTTCCAGCTTTTCGAGACGTAAATGAATTGGATTACGTAACATGCTTTGTTCTCATTAACTTTTCTGCGCCGGAGTTTACCTGAATTTTTTGCAGATCCCTATTCCTGGATTCCTAAAGCCTTTGCCAGCGCTGAAATGCCATTCGATTAGAAGCAACGGCGTCAGCCCAGCGGGTTGGTTCAGGTAAACGATAACTGCGCATGCATTGTCCTACCCAAAACAACGACGAGTCCATACCCATTCGGTGTCCTGGAGAAATAAACAATGGGTTACAGCGTAGCTTACTCCTGAGAAGCCAGCCAATTTGTTCATCACCTTCGTATAACGCCTGGCGATCGTTCAACGCCTCGCCCAGCGGGAGAGAGTGGCCACACAGTCGGTTTTTAGCCACGCCAATGGTGGGCACATCAATTTGCAGCCCAAAATGGCTGGCAACACCTAAGCGTCTTGGATGAGCAATACCCTGTCCGTCCACTAGCACCAGATCGGGACGTTTCTGTACTTGTTTCCAAGCCTGCATCAGCGCAGGAAGTTCACGAAAAGAGAGAAAACCAGGGATATAAGGAAATGTGGTTGGCAGGCGAGCAATTTGATATTCAATCAGCTCAAGGGAAGGGAAACGTAGTATAGCAATTGCCGCTCGCGTTACCTCTCCACCTTGTTCGAACCCAACATCAGCGCCAGCTATGTACGCCGGGCAGGAGAAGTTTTTCGGCTCTTGCAACACAATGCTGTCTGCCAGAAGTCGCTGTTCTTCACGTAATGCCCGGGTATCAATCATCCGCTGGTCTTCACTCTGCCTTAGAGGTGATAAGGTTTAGATAAACGGTGAACCGCTTCGACGAAAGCACCGGCGTGCTCTGGCGGGACATCCTGGTGGATACCGTGCCCCAGATTGAATACATGTCCATTGCCCTGGCCGTAACTCGCCAAAATATTTGCCACTTCTTCCTCAATGCGTTCAGGCGCGGCATATAGCATTGACGGGTCCATATTCCCTTGCAAGGCAACGTTGTCGCCTACACGGCGGCGAGCATCGCCGATATCGGTGGTCCAATCCAGGCCCAGCGCATCACAGCCGGTCGCAGCAATAGCTTCAAGCCATTGACCACCGCCTTTAGTGAATAACGTGACTGGTACACGACGGCCATCGTATTCACGAATCAGCCCATCGACAATTTTGTGCATGTAATTGAGCGAGAATTCGATGTAATCGCGGCCCGTTAATACACCGCCCCATGAATCGAAGATCATCAGCGACTGAGCGCCTGCTTTAATTTGAGCATTAAGATAGAGAATGACGCTATCGGCCAGCTTATCCAGCAACAGATGCAATGTGGCAGGTTCGGCATACATCATTTTTTTAATTTTGGTAAATGCTTTACTGCTACCACCTTCTACCATATACGTCGCCAGCGTCCACGGGCTGCCGGAGAAACCAATCAACGGTACCTCACCTTTCAGCTCACGGCGTATAGTACGCACCGCATTCATCACATAGCCCAATTCGACTTCTGGATCAGGAATTGGCAGCTTAGCCACATCGGCATAGCTGGTCAGGGGTGATGAGAAACGCGGGCCTTCACCGGCTTCAAAATAGAGACCTAGTCCCATCGCATCAGGAATTGTCAGAATATCTGAGAATAAGATTGCCGCATCTAGCGGGTAACGACGCAAAGGTTGCAAAGTCACTTCGCAAGCCAATTCAGCATTTTTGCACAGCGACATAAAGTCACCGGCCTGAGCGCGAGTCGCCTTGTACTCTGGCAAATAGCGGCCAGCCTGACGCATCATCCAAACTGGGGTGACATCTACCGGCTGACGTAACAGCGCACGCAGATAGCGATCGTTCTTTAACTCATTCATTCTTGGCAGGGTCCTTTATAACGACTGTCGATTTAGGCTCAGCAAATAATATCTGGCGATTGTAGCACGCTAACTCTCGATGTCTTCTTCGGCGCGGCACAGAACCACGGTATCTTCAATCAGGCGGCGAGCGATAGTACCAACGGCCGGCAATAAAGGTAACGCGTCATAACGATACCAACCGGCGTTTAATAGCTCTTTCGGATCATGGACAATCTCTCCGCTGTCGTAGTCAGCCATAAAGGCCATCATCAACGAGTTAGGGAATGGCCAAGGCTGCGAGCTTACATAACGCACATTTTTGACCCGAATATTGCTCTCTTCCATGACCTCGCGCGCCACGGTCTCTTCAAGCGTTTCACCCACTTCGGCGAAACCGGCCAATACGGTATGCACACCGCCACGATGGCGCACGTGTTGTGCAAGAAGAATCTCATTACCTTTACGGATCGCCACAATAATACAAGGCGCTATCTGCGGGTAATAACGCTCGTGACAATGGCCACAAAGCGCCGCCCATTCCGTTTTGCTAACATGCATCTCATGTCCGCAGTAGCCGCAAAATTGATGCGAGCGATAAAACTCTGCCAGTTGCACGCCACGGCCGATCAATTGGAACAACCCGCGATCTATTCCCAGTAGCTGCCTGGCAGAAGTCATGTGGTTATTCATTGGCTGGCGAACCATCCAGACAGGTGAGCCCTGCCATTCACCAATTTGTCGCCCGGTACAATTAACCAAAGAGAAGGTCTGCGCATTACCAAAAGGCAGCTCTCCTTGAGGCAACCACAACTTGCCTTCATGGCTGACAACCCACCAGCCATTATGTTGATCAGTTATTTTTAATTCCATAATGCTATTGCGTTACCTCGGCTACACTGACAATCTGGTAAGTAGGATTTACTTTAGTAACTTTTTGTTACCTACTATTACTCACGGAGTCAACCTATGCTAATACGTCTGGAAAGACTGACCCAACGCGTTGGTGGCAGTAATGAGTTTATTGATCAATGGCTACAAGCACGCAAAGAATTACTGGTCGCCTACTGCACACTGGTCGGCCTGAAACCCAAAAAAGAAAAGCATACTCCACTCAACGAAAAGGCATTGGACAACTTTTGCCATAATCTTGTGGATTACCTATCAGCCGGACACTTCCACCGCTATCAACGCCTGGTTGAAGAGGTTGGTGATGCTAATAAAGCACAAAAACTCGCCGCAGCAAAAATCTATCCCGCTCTGGAACGTAATACTGAAATGGTGATGGCTTTCCATGACAGTTACACCGATACGGACATTGATGACGATAATGCTTTTGCCTTTCACTATGCATTATCCGATATCGGCGAAGCATTGGATGCGCGTTTTGTACTTGAAGATCAGCTTATTATTCTGGCACTTGATTCAGCCCACCCTTCGCTGCCTATCGCGAATAGCGAGGCAATGATGGAGCGACCAGCATAATACTTTAGAGGAAATCCCCAGTTCGGGGTTGTGTTTTACATTCGTCCTCGTATATTGGATTAGATAAATCGGCCTCAAGTTTTGAGGCTTTTTCTTGTCGGAGTGCCTAGCGCTTAGCTCGTTATGAGTCAAGCCAGGCTGAGACCGTTAATTCGGGATCCGCGGAACCTGATCGGGTTAGTACCCGCGAAGGGAACAAGAGTAATCAACTGCGTTTCAGTCCGTTGACTCATTCAATGAGTAAACCGCCTGGCTCATCGCTTTTACTCCCGCAGTACACCTCCAGACAAGCAATTCTCCATCGAATCCTAGATTCGGTTACTTAAGAGGAAGTTGCTATGTCCAGTTCATCATCATCGTCAAAAATATCGCCAGCAGTAAAAAAAACCAGTAATCGTCGAGAACAACGCGCTCAAGCGCAAGAGTTTATCGACAGCCTGCAAGGTGTCACCTTCCCCAACTCTGTACGTCGCTACTTACAAGGTGAACACCCTAGCGTGCAGGTACCGATCCGCGAAATTCAACTCGCGCCAACCTTGGTCGGCGGTAGTAAAGACGATCCTATCTTTGAAGATAACGAAGCCATCCCGGTTTATGACACATCTGGCCCATATGGCGATCCTAACGCTGATATTGATGTGCATCGCGGCTTAGAGAAGCTTCGCGCTCCCTGGATTGAGGCTCGTCAAGACACTGAACAGTTGTCCTATGTCAGTTCAGATTTTACCCAGCAACGTTTATCTGACGAAGGTCTGGATCATTTACGTTTTGACTGTCTGCCTCGCCCGCGAAAGGCATTAGCCGGCAAAAACGTCACTCAATTACATTACGCACGCCGTGGCGTTATTACGCCAGAAATGGAATTTATCGCTATTCGGGAAAATATGGGCAGGGAACGCATCCGTAGCGATGTATTACGCCAGCAGCATCCCGGCGAAAGTTTTGGCGCCCATTTACCTGCCAACATTACCGCCGAATTTGTCCGCCAGGAGGTCGCGGCTGGACGGGCAATCATTCCAGCAAATATCAACCATCCAGAATCTGAGCCGATGATCATTGGCCGTAATTTTCTGGTCAAAGTGAATGCCAATATCGGCAACTCAGCCGTGACCTCTTCAATTGAGGAAGAGGTGGAGAAACTGGTGTGGTCAACACGCTGGGGCGCAGACACTGTGATGGATTTATCGACCGGCCGCTATATTCATGAGACCAGAGAATGGATATTGCGCAATAGCCCGGTGCCAATAGGAACGGTGCCAATTTATCAGGCGCTAGAGAAAGTTAACGGAATTGCCGAAGATCTGAACTGGGAAGTCTTCCGCGATACCTTGCTAGAACAAGCAGAACAAGGCGTTGACTACTTTACTATCCATGCAGGTGTGTTATTGCGCTATGTGCCGATGACAGCCAAGCGTCTTACAGGCATTGTGTCGCGCGGCGGCTCAATTATGGCTAAGTGGTGTCTATCCCATCATCAGGAAAGCTTCCTCTACCTGCACTTCCGGGAAATTTGTGAAATCTGCGCAGCATATGATGTTTCTCTTTCCTTAGGCGATGGTCTGCGCCCAGGCTCCATCCAGGATGCCAACGATGAAGCCCAGTTTGCCGAATTGCACACCTTAGGGGAACTAACAAAAATCGCTTGGGAATACGATGTTCAAGTCATGATTGAAGGCCCTGGCCACATTCCTATGCAGATGATCCGCCGCAATATGACGGAACAGTTAGAACATTGTCATGAAGCACCTTTCTATACGCTTGGCCCACTGACGACAGATATTGCCCCCGGTTATGATCACTTCACCTCAGGGATTGGCGCAGCCATGATCGGCTGGTTTGGTTGCGCCATGCTGTGTTACGTCACCCCGAAAGAGCACCTTGGTCTGCCAAATAAAGAGGATGTCAAACAGGGGCTTATCACTTACAAAATTGCCGCTCATGCCGCCGATCTGGCAAAAGGCCATCCCGGCGCACAAATTCGTGATAACGCCATGTCAAAAGCCCGTTTTGAATTCCGCTGGGAAGATCAATTTAATCTGGCACTCGATCCCGCCACGGCACGCGCCTATCACGATGAGACCCTGCCGCAAGAATCGGGCAAAGTCGCCCATTTCTGCTCCATGTGCGGCCCTAAATTCTGCTCAATGAAAATTACCCAAGATGTTCGTGATTATGCCGCAGCGTTAGAAGCCAAAGGACAACCTATTACCGTCGCACAATCGGGCATGGAGCAGATGTCCGCCGAATTTCGTTCTCGCGGTAGCGAGCTTTATCACCCAGCAACTCATAAGGTCACCCCATGATTCTCCCTGCGCGCCCCTTCCCAGCGACCTCTTTCAGGCTTGGTCTCTATCCCGTCGTTGATAGTCTGGAATGGATTGATCGTCTGTTGCAAGCTGGCGTCAAAACACTGCAATTGCGCATCAAAGATTTAGCAGACTCTCAGGTTGAAGAGACCATTGCTGCCGCCATTACACTCGGGCGACGTTATCAGGCACGGTTATTCATCAACGACTATTGGCAACTGGCCGTAAAACATCAGGCTTACGGCGTACATCTTGGGCAGGAAGACTTGGATAGTGCAGATTTAATCGCTATTCATGACGCCGGTTTGCGGCTAGGTCTGTCTACGCATGACGATGCGGAGCTGGCGCGCGCAATATCAGCTCAGCCCTCTTATATTGCACTGGGACATATCTTCCCGACACAAACCAAAGATATGCCTTCCGCTCCGCAAGGATTGCAGGAGCTGTCCCGTCATATTTCACAGTTAGCCGGCAGTTTCCCCACCGTTGCTATTGGCGGCATCAGTATCGATCGCGTGCCTTCGGTACTGGCCTGTGGCGTCGGCAGCGTAGCGGTGGTCAGTGCTATTACCCAAGCTGATGACTGGCGCGCTGCAACCGCAGAACTGCTTAGCCTTTGTGGTAATGGGGATGAGAGTGGTGACGGGGACGAGAGCCATGCTCAGCGATAACGAGTTTATGCGCTATAGCCGCCAGCTGTTATTGGAAGAGATTGCGCTTGAAGGGCAACAAAAGATCCAAGCGGCCAAGGTGCTGATCGTTGGTTTAGGCGGTTTGGGCTCCCCTGCCGCCCTTTATCTCGCCGCCGCTGGCGTCGGCACGCTATTACTTGCCGATGACGACAAGCTACATATTTCTAACTTACAGCGGCAGCTCCTTTATCGCACTGCGGATGTCGAACGCCCAAAAGCCGAGTTGGCAAAACAAGCGGTGCTAGCGCTCAATCCGCTATGTGAGGCGATTGCTATCGAAGAGCGACTGAGCGGGGAACGACTGCAAAATCTCGTCGCCAGCGTTAGCCTGGTATTAGATTGCAGCGATAACATGGAAACACGTCATGCCGTTAATCACGCCTGTATTAACGCGAAAATCCCTCTGATTAGCGGTAGTGCGGTCGGATTCAGCGGTCAATTATTGGTGCTTGAGCCGCCCTATTCTCAAGGCTGTTACGCCTGCTTATATCCTGACCTCCACACTGCAGAAGGCAATTGTCGCACCGCTGGCGTACTCGGCCCAGTCGTTGGCGTTATAGGGACTTTGCAGGCGTTAGAGGCAATTAAAATGCTCGCCGGTTTGCCCAGCTCACTTAGCGGCAAGCTGCGATTGTTCGACGGCAAACAACAAAGCTGGAGCACGCTACAGCTCACCCGCTCTCCAGTTTGCGCCATCTGTGGAGACGCACAATGAAGATTAGGGTCAATGATATCGACCATGACTTTCCCGGGCCGCTGACGCTCGAAAACCTGTTGGAACACCTTAACCACGCGCAGGCTGGCAGCGCATTAGCGGTCAACCAAGCCATTGTTCCGCGTCCCAACTGGGCAAACTATTTATTGCAAGATGGCGATCAAATATTGCTGTTCCAAGCCATCGCTGGAGGATGAGATGTTAACTATCGCAGACACGAACTTTACTTCCCGACTGTTTACCGGCACCGGCAAATTTGCCAGCGCCGCCTTGATGCAACAGGCGCTGGCCGCCTCTGGATCACAGTTGGTGACAATGGCAATGAAACGCGTTGATTTACAGCGAGGTGGTGACGATATTTTGTCGCCACTACAGCAACTTGGCGTGAAGCTGTTGCCCAACACCTCCGGTGCGAAAACCGCTGAAGAGGCGGTATTTGCCGCTCATTTAGCACGCGAAGCCTTGGGAACGCATTGGGTTAAGCTGGAAATCCACCCCGACGTAAAATACCTGCTGCCTGATGGATTCGAAACGTTGAAAGCCGCAGAAACCTTGGTTAAGCAAGGGTTTGTAGTGTTGCCTTATTGCGGTGCTGACCCGGTATTATGCAAACGTTTGGAAGAGGTCGGTTGCGCGGCGGTGATGCCACTTGGCTCACCGATCGGTTCGAATCAAGGCCTGCAAACTCGCGAGTTTCTACAAATTATTATCGAGCAGGCACGCGTGCCAGTGGTCGTTGATGCCGGGATAGGGGCGCCGAGTCAGGCGGCCGAAGCCTTAGAAATGGGCGCAGATGCGGTATTGGTTAATACCGCGATTGCCGTAGCCAGAGATCCAATAGCAATGGCCAACGCATTCCGTCTGGCCGTTGAAGCAGGCGCTATCGCAAGAGAGAGCGGTTTGGGCGGACGCTCTCGTCAGGCTTCGGCTTCCAGTCCACTCACCGGTTTCCTTAACCACCAGCCGGCTGGGACAATCCAATGAGTCATATCATAGCTGGTGATTGCATCGTTGATAGCAGTTTAACGGCCAACGATGGCTTTGCTAAAGAATGGGCAAAACTGGACTGGGATGACGTCTCGCTGCGTATCAACGCGAAGACGCCAGCGGATGTCGAACGGGCGCTTAGTAGCACAAAGCTCAGCCGCGATGATTTTATGGCGTTGATCTCTCCAGCTGCATTGCCTTATCTGGAAATCATGGCTCAGCGCGCGCAGCAGCTCACCCGACAACGCTTTGGTCACACCGTGAGCTTCTTTGCACCCTTATATCTATCCAATCTTTGCGCCAACGAATGTACCTATTGCGGTTTTTCAATGAGCAATAAGATCAAACGCAAGACCTTAGATGAAGATGAAATAGCGCGAGAGTGCGACGCATTAAATGCATTAGGCTTCAAACATCTGCTGTTGGTGACCGGCGAACACAAAACCAAAGTCGGGATGGACTATTTTCGCCGCCATTTACCCGCAATTCGCCAACGTTTTAGCTCATTGATGATCGAAGTCCAGCCGCTGGCCCAAGATGAATACCATGAGTTAAAAACCTTAGGGTTGGATGGCGTGCTGGTTTATCAGGAAACCTATCATGCCCCGACCTACGCGTTACACCATCTGCGCGGCAATAAACAGGATTTCTTCTGGCGCTTAAATACACCCGACAGATTAGGACGCGCCGGGATCGATAAGATCGGGCTAGGCGCGTTGTTCGGTTTATCAAATAGCTGGCGTACCGACAGTTATATGGTGGCAGAGCATCTGTTCTATTTGCAGCAGACCTATTGGCAAAGTCGCTATTCAGTGGCCTTCCCTCGCCTGCGCCCCTGCGCAGGTGGCATTGAGCCTGCCTCGATCCTCGAAGAAAATCAGTTAGTGCAGCTGATCTGTGCTTTTCGCTTGTTTGCACCGGATGTGGAACTATCACTTTCTACGCGTGAATCCCCTTATTTTCGCGATCATGTTATCCCATTGGCGATCACTACTGTCAGTGCAGGATCAAAAACCCAGCCTGGCGGCTACGCAGAAGGGAAAGCTGAGCTGGAACAGTTCGAACCACACGACAACCGATCGCCGGCGCAAGTTTCTGCCGCGCTGATTCAGGCTGGGTTACAACCGGTTTGGAAAGATTGGGATATGCATTTGGGGCGGGCACTCCCTATTTGAGAGCAGTATAAAATTCATAACAGAACAAAAACCCAGGCACGCGCTCGTTAAGGGCGCACCTGGGTTTTATTAATCGCTATATCCTGGTGTCGCCACAATCGAAGGCCAATCTCCTGGCTCACCGCCGGAACATGAAGGTTGACTGTTATAGCTTACTAACTGGAATTCTTTCCCATCAAATATCCATTTGGCACTATCTCCACAATCGGCCATGCCGCGACCGCGGGCGGATTGAAAGAGCACGCCTTCTTTTGGCGAATAATCTACTTCAGTAAATAAGTTAATGCTCATTGCCGTGCCTTCTCCCTTATCAGGTGCGACAGGCAATGGCAAAATCAAACGTTTTGCTTGTGCAGGCTTATCACGAGGTGTGACAAACAAAATACTGGAGGATTGATATGCGCCCAAGCCACAATTCACCATAACCAGTGCCGTATTTTCCGTGAGGGGCTGTGCGCTACTGATCTGACGATTCTCTGGATTAATTTCGCAATATTCTTGTTTCAAAAGACCGCTATTTGCAGCAATGACCGCATCAATCAAAGCATCGCTATGAATCAATGGCGAAATATTCGTTACCGCAGGATGAGGCGCTGCAACAACAGGAACCGAAGGTACCTTATCAATACCAACTGACCCCATTTTTAATAAAGCACTTTGATTATTTATTCTTCCCTGCCGATCTTCTACAAATAGTAACGCTGCATTCAATCCAGCTAATGAGCTGCCATTTTGTAGATCCTGCGTAGGGGAAATCATATGGGCATTTTTCGCCGCTTTAACCCACCGCTGTATTAACTCGAGATTATCAGCGACTAAGAATACCGCGCCACCTTCATCTGAGGGATGCCATATATTAGCGCTGAGAGCAAAGGGCTTATCATCGAACCAGAGCACCGGCACCTTTTTGGTCGCGGGAACGATAATATTAAGGGCCAACTTCCCTGTGGGTCCAGCCTGCCTTTTAAAAATTACCTTCAGGTTTTCATCAATATTACGAATATCGCATGTATTGAGGTTGTTGCAGGTAACTTGCCAATTTTTAAATACTTTTTGCACCGGAATATTGTCGGATGCTACCGACTGAGCGCTGGTAAATAACGTTAAGCAAACGACAACTAAAAGCAAATACTTCATTTCAATCGTTCCTTCGAATTAAGCGTTTTTATAAGAATAACCATTAACCCATTGTTAGTTCATTATATCTAATCGTCATTGAGTCCGTATATTTTGTTAGATCTTTATTATGGATTAATAACAAATTGGCTGAACAGGAACAGATCAGAAAATACAGGCGAAAAAAAACCGCCCCGAGGGGCGGTTTCATCGCGTGGTTTTCGAGTGTTAACGAAGATTAATCTTCGCTGCTACCGAAACCTGCGTTCAGCAATTCAGCCAGGTTAGCTGTTGCTTCATCGGCGCTAACCGGTGGAGCAACTTGTACTTCACCTGCTGCTTTACGACGTGCACGATCCTGGTGATAAGCGTAACCGGTACCGGCTGGGATCAGACGGCCAACGATAACGTTCTCTTTCAGGCCACGCAGTTCATCACGCTTACCGGCAACAGCCGCTTCGGTAAGAACGCGCGTGGTTTCCTGGAACGATGCAGCAGAGATGAAGGACTCGGTCGCCAAGGATGCCTTGGTGATACCCAGCAGGTCGCGGCTATACGTTGCCGTGATTTTGCCTTCAGCTTCCAACTGACGGTTAGCGATTTTAACGCGAGACATTTCTGCCTGCTCGCCTTCCAGGAAGTCGGTGCCGCCCGCGCTAACGATGGTGCCTTTACGCAGCATCTGACGAACGATAACCTCGATGTGTTTATCGTTAATCTTAACGCCTTGCAGACGGTAAACTTCCTGCACTTCGTTGGTGATGTAACGGGTAACCGCATGAACACCACGCAGACGCAGGATGTCGTGTGGAGATTCTGGGCCGTCAGATACGACGTCACCACGTTCCACAACTTCACCTTCGAACACGTTCAGCTGACGCCATTTCGGAATCATTTCTTCGTAAGCATCGCTGCCATCTAACGGAGAAATTACCAGACGGCGTTTACCTTTGGTCTCTTTACCGAAGGAGATGATCCCGCTGATTTCAGCAAGGATTGCAGGCTCTTTCGGACGACGCGCTTCGAACAAGTCAGCAACGCGTGGCAGACCACCGGTGATGTCCTTGGTACCGCCGGATTCCTGAGGAATACGTGCCAAGGTGTCACCCGCATGGATCTGAGTACCATCTTCCAACTGAACAATCGCTTTACCTGGCAGGAAGTATTGAGCAGCCATATCGGTGCCTGGGATCAATACGTCGTCGCCTTTGGCATCAACGATTTTCAGTGCTGGACGCAGGTCTTTACCGCTACCGGTACGCTCTGCAGAGTCCAGAACAACCAGAGAAGACAAACCAGTCAGGTCGTCGGTCTGGCGGGTAATGGTCTGAGTATCAACCATATCAGCGAAGCGAATGAAACCGCTCACTTCACTGATAACTGGCATGGTGTGCGGATCCCAGTTAGCAACGGTTTCGCCGCCGTTAACTGCTTCGCCATCACCTTTACCCATCACGGAACCGTAAGGCACTTTATAGCTTTCTTTGGTACGACCGAATTCGTCGATCAATTTCAGCTCAGTGTTACGAGAAGTGATGACCAGTTTGCCGTTAGAGTTAGTAACGTGCTTATGGTTGCTCAGTTTAATGCTACCAGTGTTCTTCACCTGGATGCTGGATTCAGCAGCCGCACGAGATGCCGCACCACCGATGTGGAACGTACGCATCGTCAGCTGGGTACCCGGCTCACCGATGGACTGTGCTGCAATAACACCGATCGCTTCACCTTTGTTGATGATGTGACCACGTGCCAGGTCGCGACCGTAGCAGTTTGCACACACACCAAAGTCGGTTTCACAGCTAACGACTGAACGCACTTTCACGCTGTCGACCGAGTTCTCTTCTAACAGATCACAGGTCTTCTCGTGCAGCAGGGTGTTACGTGGAACCAAGATGTCCGCCGTACCCGGCTTCAAGATATCTTCAGCAGTGACACGACCCAATACGCGTTCGCGCAGTGGTTCTTTAACGTCGCCACCTTCGATAACCGGAGTCATCATGATGCCTTCGTGAGTACCACAGTCGTCTTCTGTTACGACCAAGTCCTGCGCCACGTCAACCAGACGACGGGTCAGATAACCGGAGTTCGCAGTTTTCAATGCGGTATCCGCCAAACCTTTACGCGCACCGTGAGTAGAGATGAAGTACTGGAGTACGTTCAGACCTTCACGGAAGTTCGCGGTGATTGGCGTTTCAATGATGGAACCATCTGGTTTCGCCATCAGGCCACGCATACCGGCCAGCTGACGAATCTGTGCAGCAGAACCACGCGCACCAGAGTCGGCCATCATAAAGATGCTGTTGAAGGAAACTTGCTGCT
Source organism: Rouxiella sp. Mn2063 (assembly GCF_049319665.1). Lineage (NCBI taxonomy): Bacteria > Pseudomonadati > Pseudomonadota > Gammaproteobacteria > Enterobacterales > Yersiniaceae > Rouxiella > Rouxiella sp. Mn2063. Next base: position 17,986 of record NZ_JBMOUD010000025.1, read on the forward strand.
CTACTACGCCGTCACGGTTGACGACGTCTTCAACAGACAAGTTTTCCATCATTGCCTTAGCAACACGTTCGTTAGCTGCGGCCCAGATATCGATCACTTTGTTATAGCGTTCGCCAGCGGTTACCAGACCAGACTGGAACTGCTCCTGGATCTCAGCAACTTCGGTTTCTGCTTCGTCGATGATCTCTGCTTTCTTAGCAGGGATAACCATGTCGTCGATACCTACTGACGCGCCTGAACGGGCAGCGTAAGCAAAACCGGTGTACATGATCTGGTCAGCAAAAATAACGGTCGGCTTCAGGCCCAAAATGCGGTAACAGGTGTTCAGCATTTTGGAGATAGCTTTTTTACCCAAAGGTTGGTTAACGATTGAGTACGGCAGACCTTTAGGTACGATCATCCAAAGGATGGCACGGCCAATAGTGGTGTCGATGATGCTGGTCTGGTGAACAACCTCACCTTCGGTATTTTTGATTTCTTCTGTGATACGCACCTTAACACGCGCATGCAGAGAGGCCAGGCCAGCGCGGTAGATACGCTCAGCTTCTTTAGGGCCAGTCAGCACCATGCCTTCGCCTTTGGCGTTAACACAGTCACGGGTCATGTAGTACAGACCCAATACAACGTCCTGAGAAGGAACGATGATTGGCTCGCCGTTCGCTGGTGACAGGATGTTGTTGGTAGACATCATCAACGCACGCGCTTCCAGCTGAGCTTCCAGCGTCAACGGTACGTGAACAGCCATTTGGTCACCATCGAAGTCGGCGTTATATGCCGCACAAACCAGTGGGTGTAACTGGATTGCTTTACCTTCGATCAGAACCGGTTCAAACGCCTGGATACCCAAACGGTGCAGGGTTGGTGCACGGTTCAGCAGTACCGGGTGTTCGCGGATAACTTCGTCCAGGATATCCCAAACGACAGCTTCTTCGCGCTCAACCATTTTCTTAGCAGCTTTGATGGTGGTCGCGAGGCCACGCAGTTCCAACTTGCCATAGATGAACGGTTTGAACAGTTCCAGAGCCATTTTCTTCGGCAGACCACACTGGTGCAGACGCAGGTATGGACCTACGGTGATAACGGAACGACCAGAGTAGTCGACACGTTTACCCAGCAAGTTCTGACGGAAACGACCTTGTTTACCTTTGATCATGTCTGCCAAAGATTTCAGTGGACGCTTGTTAGAGCCGGTGATTGCACGACCGCGACGGCCGTTATCCAGCAGAGCATCGACTGCTTCTTGCAGCATACGTTTTTCGTTTCGCACGATGATATCTGGCGCAGCCAGATCCAGCAGGCGTTTCAAACGGTTGTTACGGTTGATCACGCGACGATACAGATCGTTCAGATCTGAAGTTGCGAAACGACCGCCATCCAACGGAACCAATGGACGCAAATCTGGCGGCAATACAGGCAGCACGGTCAGGATCATCCACTCTGGTTTGTTACCAGACTGTACGAACGCTTCCAGCAGCTTGATACGCTTGGTCAGCTTTTTACGTTTGGTTTCGGAGTTGGTTTCGTTCAACTCTTCACGCAGTTGCTCGCACTCAGCTTCCAGGTCCATGTTTTTCAACAGAGCCTGAATAGCTTCCGCGCCCATTTTAGCGTCGAATTCGTCACCGAACTCTTCCAACGCGTCAAGATACTGCTCTTCAGTCAGGATCTGGCGTTTTTCGAGGTTGGTCATCCCGCCTTCGATCACAACGTAAGATTCGAAGTACAGAACACGTTCGATGTCACGCAGTGGCATATCCAGCAGCAAACCGATGCGCGAAGGCAGAGATTTGAGGAACCAGATATGGGCAGTTGGAGAAGCCAGTTCGATGTGGCCCATACGCTCACGGCGCACTTTAGTCTGGGTCACTTCAACGCCGCACTTCTCACAGATCACGCCGCGGTGTTTTAAACGCTTGTACTTACCGCACAGGCATTCGTAATCTTTTACTGGCCCGAAAATACGCGCACAGAAAAGGCCGTCACGTTCTGGTTTGAACGTACGGTAGTTAATGGTTTCTGGCTTCTTAACTTCACCAAAAGACCAAGAACGGATCATGTCTGGCGATGCCAGAGCAATTTTGATCGCATCAAACTCTTCGGTCTTAGTTTGCGCTTTCAGAAACTTTAGTAAGTCTTTCACGGATTGGCTCCCGTCGGGTTAGACCTGTTAGGCACCTGCTGTTTATTGCTAAACCGGCAGATGCCCCTGTGATCAATGCAAATTCGAGTATACCTGTCATGCTTCAAGTTGCAGGTGCGTTGCCGCGTCCCTGCAACTCGATGTATTTAAGGCAAACTTACTCGTCTTCCAGCTCGATGTTGATACCCAAAGAGCGGATTTCTTTCAACAATACGTTGAAGGATTCCGGCATGCCTGGTTCCATCCGGTGATCGCCATCGACGATGTTTTTATACATCTTCGTACGGCCGTTCACGTCATCGGACTTAACAGTCAGCATTTCTTGCAGGGTATAAGCAGCACCATAAGCTTCAAGTGCCCACACTTCCATCTCACCGAAGCGCTGACCACCGAACTGAGCTTTACCACCCAGCGGCTGCTGAGTAACAAGGCTGTAAGAACCGGTAGAACGAGCATGCATCTTATCGTCAACCAAGTGGTTCAGTTTCAGCATGTACATGTAGCCAACGGTTACCTGGCGCTCGAACTGCTCGCCGGTACGGCCATCGAACAATGTGATCTGACCTGAGGTAGGAATCCCACCCATTTCAAGCAGTTGCTTGATTTCAGTCTCTTTCGCACCATCGAAGACTGGTGTTGCGATTGGCATACCTTTTTTCAGGTTCTCAGCCAGACGCAATACTTCGTCATCGGTGAAGGTGCTCAGATCAACTTGCTGACGGACATCGTCGCCCAAGTCATATGCTCTCTGGATGAACTCACGCAGCTTAGAAACTTCTTCTTGTTTCTTCAGCATGGCATTGATTTTTTCACCAATACCCTTCGCGGCCATACCCAAGTGGGTTTCCAGAATCTGACCAATGTTCATACGAGATGGAACGCCCAGCGGGTTCAGTACGATGTCAACCGGCGTGCCGTTTTCATCGTAAGGCATATCTTCGATCGGGTTGATCTTGGAGATAACACCTTTGTTACCGTGGCGGCCTGCCATTTTGTCACCAGGCTGGATCTGACGTTTAACGGCCAGATACACTTTAACGATTTTCAGCACGCCCGGTGCCAGGTCATCGCCCTGAGTGATTTTACGACGTTTAGCTTCGAGTTTTTTCTCAAACTCTGATTTCAGCTCGTCGTACTGCTCGGCCAGCTGTTCCAACTGGTTTTGTTTTTCTTCGTCGGTCAGAGACAGCTCTAACCAGCGATCGCGTGGCAGTTTAGCCAGCTTCTCTGCTTCCATTCCGCCAGATACCAGCGCAGCGTGGATACGAGCAAACAAACCTGCTTCCAGGATTTGCAGTTCTTCAGTCAGGTCTTTCTTAGCCTGCTTCAACTGCATCTCTTCGATTTCCAACGCACGCTTGTCTTTTTCCACGCCATCGCGGGTGAAGACTTGAACGTCGATAATCGTACCGGAAACGCCGTTTGGTACGCGCAGAGAAGAGTCTTTAACGTCAGACGCTTTCTCACCGAAGATCGCACGCAGCAGTTTCTCTTCTGGCGTCAGCTGAGTTTCGCCTTTAGGCGTCACTTTACCAACCAGAATGTCACCGCCAGTCACTTCAGCACCGATATAAACGATACCGGATTCATCCAGTTTAGACAGCGCTGCTTCACCTACGTTAGGGATGTCAGCGGTGATCTCTTCAGGCCCCAGCTTGGTATCACGAGAGATACAAGACAGTTCTTGAATGTGGATGGTAGTGAAGCGATCTTCTTGAACGACACGCTCGGAGACCAAGATGGAGTCTTCGAAGTTGTAACCGTTCCAAGGCATGAACGCTACGCGCATGTTCTGACCCAGTGCCAGTTCGCCCAAATCGGTTGACGGACCATCTGCCAGCACGTCACCGCGCTCGATTGGCTCGCCCAGATTCACACACGGCATCTGGTTGATACAGGTGTTCTGGTTAGAACGGGTGTACTTGGTCAGGTTGTAAATATCGATACCTGCTTCGCCCGGGTACATCTCATCTTCGTTAACTTTGATAACGATACGAGAAGCATCCACGTACTGGATCACACCGCCACGTTTAGCTACCGAGGTTACCCCGGAGTCAACCGCTACAGCACGTTCCATACCGGTACCAACCAGCGGCTTATCAGCACGCAGAGTAGGAACCGCCTGACGTTGCATGTTCGCCCCCATCAATGCACGGTTGGCGTCATCGTGTTCCAGGAATGGAATCAGAGAAGCACCAACGGATACGATCTGCTGGGTAGATACGTCCATATAGTCAACCTGGTCGCGGCTAAACAGGCTTGATTCGCCTTTGCTACGACAGGTAACCAGATCTTCTACAAAGTGGCCTTCTTCGTCCAGGTTGGTGTTCGCCTGAGCGATAACGAAGTTGCCTTCTTCAATAGCAGACAGATAGTTAATTTCATCGGTGACCACACCGTCACGCACGCGGCGATACGGAGTTTCCAGGAAACCATACTCGTTGGTCTGTGCATAAACAGACAAGGAGTTGATCAGACCGATGTTTGGACCTTCTGGCGTTTCGATTGGACATACGCGACCGTAGTGAGTCGGGTGTACGTCTCGAACTTCAAAGCCAGCACGTTCACGGGTCAAACCGCCCGGGCCCAATGCAGAGATACGACGTTTGTGCGTAATCTCAGACAACGGGTTGTTCTGGTCCATAAATTGTGACAGCTGACTTGAGCCGAAGAACTCTTTCACCGCCGCCGAAATTGGCTTAGCGTTGATCATGTCCTGAGGCATCAAGGTGTCGAGGTCGCCCAGAGACAGACGCTCTTTAACCGCACGTTCAACACGAACCAAGCCAACACGGAATTGGTTCTCAGCCATTTCGCCAACAGAACGAATACGACGGTTGCCCAAGTGGTCGATATCGTCCACTTCGCCTTTACCGTTACGGATGTCGATCAGTTTGCGCATTACTTCGATGATGTCATCTTTGCTCAGGATGCCTGAACCTTCGATTTCTTCACGCAGCAATGAACGGTTGAACTTCATACGACCTACAGCAGACAGGTCATAGCGGTCTTCAGAGAAGAACAAGTTCTCGAACAGCGTTTCTGCAGCTTCACGCGTTGGTGGCTCACCAGGACGCATCATGCGGTAGATCTCAACCAATGCGCTCAGGCGATCGTTGGTTGGGTCGACACGCACGGTCTCGGACATGTAAGCACCATGGTCGAGGTCGTTGGTGAACAGCGTTTCAATGGTTTTGTGTCCGGCCTGGCTCAGTTTAGCCAACAGGTCCAGAGACAATTCCATGTTAGCTGGGACGATCAGCTCACCGGTATTGGTGTCGATGTAGTCTTTAGAGACCACTTTTCCTGCGATGTATTCAACAGGAACTTCGATGCGCTGGATGTCGTCTTTTTCAAGCTGACGAATATGACGTGCAGTGATACGGCGGCCTTTTTCAACATAGACTTTGCCGTCAGCTTCGATATCAAACGATGCTGTTTCACCGCGCAGGCGCTCAGGTACCAGCTCCATCTGCAACTTGTTGTCGCGGATCTGGTAGATAACCTTGTCAAAGAACAGGTCGAGGATCTGTTCTGTAGTGTAGTTCAGTGCACGCAGAATGATGGTCGCTGGCAATTTGCGGCGACGGTCAATACGTACAAACAGGTTGTCTTTCGGGTCAAACTCGAAATCTAACCATGAACCGCGGTAAGGGATGATACGTGCGTTATAAAGCACTTTACCCGAAGAGTGGGTTTTACCCTTATCGCTGTCAAAGAATACGCCTGGACTACGGTGAAGCTGAGATACGATAACCCTCTCAGTGCCGTTAATCACGAAGGTACCGTTCTCGGTCATGAGTGGAATTTCACCCATGTAGACTTCTTGTTCTTTGATGTCTTTGACCGTACCTTCTGGTGCTTCGCGCTCGTAGATCACCAGACGCAGTTTCACGCGCAGTGGCGCGGAATACGTTACACCGCGGATCTGGCATTCTTTAACGTCGAATACCGGCTCACCAAGACGGTAGCTAACGTATTGCAGCTCAGAGTTTCCGCTGTAGCTCTTAATTGGGAATACAGAACGGAATGCCGCTTCTAAACCATGCTGGCCTTCCGGATCTTGCTCGATGAACTTCTGGAACGAGTCAAGCTGTATAGAAAGGAGATAAGGTATGTCCAGAACTTGTGGACGTTTACCAAAATCCTTACGGATGCGTTTCTTCTCGGTATAGGAGTAAACCATTAGGGTTCCTCAGCTCGCTGGAAAGTCGAACCTAGTATCTGTCCATGAGAGGACAGTTCATGCAACACCATTTATTTGGATCGGAAAGGCGGTTCGGAAAGCCGAAACACTCTCCGCAATACTTGTTTCTATCACTCTTAAATCATTTCGTTGCGCGTTATCTGTAGATGAGCCACAGCAAGGGGCGGCAATATATTAAGGCGTCGATAGAAATAAATATTAGAGTAGTTCAGTAGTCAAACAGTGTGAAATTCTACTGACACTCTATAGCGCAAAAAGGCTGGTGACTAAAAAGTCACCAGCCATCAGTCTGTTAATTAAAACAGACTGCACTCAGAAAGCAGTGGCTTATTTAACTTCAACTTCAGCGCCAGCTTCTTCCAGAGCTTTTTTCAGTGCTTCAGCGTCGTCTTTGCTGATGCCTTCTTTCAGAGCTGCTGGTGCAGATTCAACCAGGTCTTTAGCTTCTTTCAAGCCTAGGCCAGTTGCGCCACGTACAGCTTTGATTACTGCAACTTTGTTTGCGCCGATACCTTTCAGTACAACGTCAAACTCGGTTTTCTCTTCTGCAACTTCAGCAGCAGCAGCAGGACCTGCAACAGCAGCAGCAGCAGAAACACCGAACTTCTCTTCCATCGCAGCGATCAGTTCTACGATTTCCATTACAGACAGAGCTGCAACGCCTTCAATGATTTGGTCTTTAGTGATAGACATGACAATTTGTTCCTAAAAATCAGAAATAGTTTATACGTAAGCGTAACGATTAGAGCGAAAACGTTGCTGATTAAGCAGCAGCAGATTCTTTCTGATCGCGAACAGCAGCCAGAGTGCGAACCAATTTGCCGGCAGCGGCTTCTTTCATGGTTGCCATCAGGCGTGCGATTGCTTCATCGTAAGTAGGCAGAGTTGCCAAGCGGTCGATTTGAGCCGCAGGGATCAATTCACCTTCAAAGGCCGCAGCTTTAACCTCGAACTTTGCATTCGCTTTAGCGAAATCTTTGAACAAACGGGCAGCAGCGCCTGGGTGCTCAGAAGAAAATGCGATCAAGGTTGGACCAACAAACGTGTCTTTCAGGCACTCGAATTGAGTACCTTCAACGACGCGACGCATCAAGGTGTTGCGAACAACACGCATGTAAACGCCAGCTTCACGACCTGCTTTACGCAGTTCAGTCATTTTATCTACAGTTACGCCACGAGAATCCGCAACAACCGCAGACAGCGCGCCTTTGGCTACTTCGTTGACTTCAGCAACAATCGCTTGTTTGTCTTGAAGATTTAATGCCATTAGCTTTAGCTCCTGGATTTAGCCGGGGAAAATCCCCGGAACTCACATCACTTATAACCGGGATCGGAAATAAGCGTTCAAACACGGTGAGCAGAGAATCCAGCAAAGACTATTCTTGTTCTTCATTATCAAAGATAACAAAGAAAAATTTTCTTCAGGCTCTGTCACCGTCTACGCAGGAAGTATTAAGTCTCTTTCAAGACTCCTGCGGTCTTGGACGGAGGCCTGGATAGGCCAGGCTCCAACCGAAAAATTCTTATCGCATACGTTTGGATGTGTTTTAAAAAACGACAATCTCAAACTAGCGGGCCATAGATTCTAGACAAATCTAGTGCCCGCGTAAAGCGATATAAGCAGCAGTTATTAGTTAACTGTTGCTGACAGGCCGCTTTGATCAATAGCAACACCAGCGCCCATGGTAGTGGACAGGCTTACTTTCTTGATGAAAACGCCTTTTGCCTGTGAAGGCTTGGCTTTCTTCAATGCTACCAGCAGAGCTTCCAAGTTTTCTTTCAGCTTGTCAGCGTCGAAGTCAACTTTACCGATGGTAGTATGAATGATACCGTTTTTGTCGTTACGGTAACGAACCTGACCAGCTTTAGCGTTCTTAACCGCTTCAGCAACGTTAGGCGTTACAGTACCAACTTTAGGGTTTGGCATCAGACCGCGTGGACCAAGAACCTGGCCCAATTGACCTACAACGCGCATTGCATCTGGAGATGCGATAACAACGTCAAAGTTCATTTCGCCTTTCTTGATCAGATCAGCCAGGTCTTCCATACCAACCAGCTCAGCGCCAGCTGCTTTAGCAGCTTCAGCGTTTGCGCCTTGGGTGAAGACAGCTACGCGTACAGAACGACCGGTGCCGTTAGGCAGAACGGTAGCACCACGAACGTTTTGGTCTGATTTACGAGCATCGATACCGAGGTTAACGGCAACGTCTACGCTTTCTACGAATTTAGCAGTAGCCAATTCTTTCAGCAGAGCAACAGCTTCGTTGATGTCGTATTGCTTGGTTGCATCAACTTTGTCACGGATTACGCGCATGCGCTTGGTTAGCTTAGTCATTTATTAATCCTCCACTACCAGGCCCATGGAACGAGCAGTACCTTCGATGGAGCGCGCCATGGCTTCCACGTCAGAACCGGTCATATCCGCTGCTTTAGTTTCTGCGATTTCGCGAATCTGAGCAGAAGTGATCTTACCTACTTTGTCTTTGTTCGGCTTACCAGAACCAGACTTGATACCAGCTGCTTTCTTCAGCAGAACTGCTGCTGGAGGAGTTTTGGTAACGAAGGTGAAAGAACGGTCAGAGTAAACTGTGATAACAACAGGGATCGGAAGACCCTTTTCCAGGCTTTCTGTTTTAGCGTTGAATGCCTTACAGAATTCCATGATGTTAACACCTTGCTGACCCAGTGCCGGACCAACCGGTGGACTTGGGTTAGCTGCGCCAGCTGCAACTTGCAGCTTGACGTATGCTTGTACTTTCTTAGCCATTTAAATTTCCTCAGTTGGGTATAACGCCTAAACGAGTAGGCTCCCCGTGGTTTCATACTTTTGCACGCAATCACTGCGCACAAAAACAAAAGGCGCGAAATTATAGTTTAATTTCGCGCCTTGCACAATACCTAAACGTTTGAGCATGACTCAAACAATCGAGTATTAATAGAGCTGTTAGCCTTTCTCAACCTGACCGAAGTCCAGTTCGACTGGCGTTGCACGGCCAAAGATCGAAACAGAAACTTTCAGGCGGCTTTTCTCGTAGTCAACTTCTTCAACAACACCGTTGAAATCAGCAAACGGACCGTCGTTAACACGTACCAGCTCACCTGGTTCAAACAGCGTTTTAGGACGCGGTTTATCACCAACTTGTTGCAAGCGGTTCATGATCGCGTCAACTTCTTTATCACTGATTGGTGCTGGACGATCGGAAGTCCCACCGATGAAGCCCATGACACGTGGAACACTGCGAACCAAGTGCCAGCTTGCGTCATTCATGACCATCTGAACCAGTACGTAACCTGGGAAGAATTTACGTTCGCTTTTACGACGTTGGCCACCACGGATTTCAACCACTTCTTCCGTAGGAACCATTACTTCGCCAAACAGCTCTTCCATATCGTGTAATTTGATATGTTCACGCAGCGACTGTGCTACACGGCCTTCAAAGCCAGAAAACGCCTGAACGACGTACCAACGTTTTTTAGGTGCTTCGGACATGTTAGAACCTCAAGCCAGTAATAAAGGACACCACGCGGACCAGAATACCATCCAGTCCCCAAAGAATCAGTGACATCACAGCGGTAACTGCAGCCACAATCAGGGTGGTATGCAATGTTTCCTGGCGTGTAGGCCAAATAACTTTACGTACTTCAGTACGCGCTTCACGGGCAAAAGCAACGGTCGCTTTGCCTTTGGTGGTCATCAGAGCTATTGCGCCTGCAATTGCAATAATAATCACCACTGCCAACGCACGTAACGGCAGGCTGTATGCACGGTAATAATAGTTACCGACAATAGCTACGACCAGCAAAACGGCAACAACAATCCACTTTACCGCTTCCAGGCCGCCCTTGCTCCCTTGAGCCTCGGTATTTGCACTCATAAACCAACCCGTCACAATGAATCAGAACAAACAACTTTGCCTCGCATTGCGAGGCAAACCAAACCGATTGATGCTCTCCAAGAGGCATAGTCGGTGTTTACGCTATCCCTGAGAGCCTATCTCACCAATGATTATGACTTAAAAATCGCTGATGAGATAGGTTCTAACGCTATAGCGTAGAAAAGGGCATCGAATGATGCCCTTTTAGTGTGTATTGCGTCAACGTAAAGTGACAAAAATTATCAGCGATTAAGCGATAACTTTAGCAACAACACCTGCACCAACGGTACGGCCGCCTTCACGGATTGCGAAACGCAGACCGTCGTCCATCGCGATTGGGTGGATCAGGGTAACAAC
>NZ_JBMOUD010000026.1:0-27331 GCF_049319665.1 Rouxiella sp. Mn2063
GCGGGGTGATTGATGGGTGATATGACATGAGACTACATGAAACAAGAATGCGCATATCTCAGCAATATGCGCATGTAGTAGATAAGCCTTTGTTTTATAGAATACAAACAAATCAAAACCGGATTTCTTGTCCTGATTGTTATCCTGTTTTAACTTTCCGTATCTGACTATGCGCACAGAAAGTGATTACAAGCATCATTCTACATCGGCTAAGGGGATTGTGGTAGTTGGGGGGGGGGATTTGACTTACTGCGAGGCATCGCGCGCAAACAAAAAGAGCAGCTTTATCCAGATCGAGAGCAAAGCGACCGTCAGGCAAAATCGTTAGACATATCAAGTCAAGCTTATAATTGCAATAACATAAATTTATCAATATGATTGAAAATTAAATTTATTTTTTCAAGTGCGCGGGAGTTGGCGTGGGACTTTTTAGATTGCTACTAGCTATTTCTGTTGTAATAGCGCATGTCCGAAGTGTTTTTTATCATAACGATGAATCTATCTTCAATTCAATAATTTCTCGAGACAACACTCATTTTTATATTTTATCAGGTCATTCGGTGTTTGTTTTTTTTATAATATCTGGTTTTTTCATGTCGATGGTGATTAATGAGAAATATAACAATCTAGACAGAGGCTTTATTAAATTCTGGGTAAATAGAGGGCTTAGGCTATATCCAGTAAATATAGCACTTCTTGTATTAATGTTTTTGTTTTATTTTTTCTCTGGAATAAACTCATATTTAACATTGAGCTTGCCTGATCAATCAATACCACTAACTGTGGCATCATTCTTTTCCAATATATTTTTCTTTGGCGCTGAACTAATAACATTCAATCACATTGAAAATTGGAGTTATGTAAACCCACAAATATGGAGCCTAAGCCTCGAGCTTTATTTCTACATCTTAGCTCCACTTATAGTATCTAGAAGTATTAAAATTATATTTGCTATAGCTATGGCAAGTTTTGCACTTCGGGTTTACTTAAATATTTCTGATTTCCCTCCCGTTCCTTGGAGGTACTTCTTTTTTCCATCGGATATTGTTTTCTTCCTTATAGGTGTTATCGCCCATAGAACTAAAGATGCAACAAAAAACATCGGAAGAATGGATTTAATTTTAATAATAAGATGGGTTTCTTTAATTTCAGTTTCAATTATTTTATTCAATAAACAATTCTGGCCTATTGCACGTGATTTTGACAGCATTTCAAGCTGGGTGTTTTTTGTTTGCGTAGCAATGGCTGTGCCACTACTGTTTAGTATAACTAAAAAAAATAAAATAGATAATTTCCTTGGGCATTTATCATACCCTGTATATCTAGGCCATATGTTTATTGTAACTATAGTTTATAATTATGCTAAAGATTCACCAGACAAAGGCGCTATAACTCTATTTTTTAGCTTGGTTATGGCGATTTCCTTATACTTTTTGGTGGATAAGCCAATAGAAAAATTAAGGAAAAAAATCACATACCGGAATGGGGAGTAGGATAGTCAGCACATAAGCACATTATGTGCTGCTTCTGATTATGGATGATCAGGCCATTCAATATCTGGCGCTGTGGATGTATCTACAGATTGTACTTTCTGTGCGTACTTCATCCAACTTATTAGTGTCTTCTTGTCTTCGGCACTAATAATACCCAGCGCTAGCTGTGTCTGCCAAATTTGGGTTTTTGAATTAATCCCTTGCAGTATGGATTCCTTTTCTTTGTCTGCTGCTGATATCAGCTCTTCTTTCGTTGGCTCTGGCGGCTCAGCTAGAAATGGGATTCCATCATCGCCCGGGGTGATCACTTTTCCGTTTGACTGCCCTTCAAGTAATGATAAATACAGCTCATTACTTATTGAAACAACATCTTTGGGAAGATTTGAGCCATAGTCGATGTCTTCCGGGTAAAAACCTTGTGCGCCTGGTGAGTATCTCATTGTTAATATCCTATTGCGAACCATTGCACTGAATCTGCGCCGAGTTGGTTGTATTGATACGCAGTTGCTACTTGAATTTGGCTGTTTGATAAAAATCTACCGCCACAAATTGAAATTGCCGGCACGGGCGTATAAGAGCTGCTCACATCTGAAGCAACAATAACAAGTCCGGCGGTCGGGAATGCAATCGGAAGATTAACAGTCTGAGGGTTTATCGATGAGTTATTTGTTACCCCCCACTGAAAAATCATACCAGACGGCAACTTTTGATATCCGTTTATTGTTGCTGATGATCCAAACGAGCCTGAATACTTTAATGAAGTTTCACCAGCGATAAGGTGCCAAAAACCCCAGGCTGCAAGTGATAATATTGCTCTATCTCCTGGCTTTACTGTAATAGACGTAGAAATAGAGTTTCCCACTGTGATCGTATCACTACTTGCAGCTGATACAGTAACATCATTGAGAGATGAGTTAAGGACAACTAATAACTTACCATACGTTCCGCTTGATAAACCGAGTGTGGTTGGGAGATTTAACGAGATACCTCCATTACCAGTGGCTACAACCTCTCCCCCCAAGTATGCAAGTGGAATATTTCCGCTCGTCGTCATTGAAAGTATGTTATTAAATTGAAGCCCAGCGCCCTTTACAAATTCCGTTGTCGCCAACTGCTTTGATACATCGCCACGCTCAGCAGTGGGTGCTGTAGGAGCGCCAATGAATGCCGGGCTGCTCATGACATTTCGCCAGCCCGCCCCCCCTGAATTCGGGTTTGTTGTATTATCGTCAACGGAGTTTAGATATCTAGTTATTCCATCATCTCCGATTACTATCGCGCCCCTCGGATAGCCGCCGATTGATGATGAAAAAGACGCGTCGTAGCTTGAAATGGCGCCGGAGCTGAACCACCTTGACAGGGCTGATAGCTCATACAGGATTTGGTTCATATCCTGCCCCTTAGGGGGTAATCCTCCTGCTGCTTTCAGGATCATGGTGACAGGAGGGAAACCAACATCATAAGAAGCTGTATTATCTCCAGCCGGAGTGGTTGGCAATAAACTTTCTCTTTGTCCGTTAATTCCGAACGGCACTGGTTGTTTTTTTGGTGCGTCAATTCTTTTCATTTAATTGTCTCTAAAAAATGTACCATCATTAAATGGGTATGAGTCTTCTGAAAAACCGAAATATGGAGGAACTATTTGTCTAGTTATTACAAGGACGCCGCTAGGGATTGGTAGCACATCAAAATTTTCTAATATTGCTCTCTCATATGGGGCCAAGTCGAACTCACACGTTATTCCCATGGTCATGCCGCCGTAATCAATAGAAAACGCCCTGCCTCTTCCCGAAAATAGAATTGACAGGAATTTATTTATTTCAGGAATTGTTGCTATGCTTATATTTGAAAAAGCCTTGCACATAATTAGCGTTCGGTATGCATCATCACCGAGCCTTACAGTTTCTGTCTCCTGAACGCCTGCATAAAAAGGTTCATCATTAAAAGGTGATGGGTATTGAGTTAAATCACCGCTATCAGCCTCTGAGAATCCAAAACTATTATTCTCTATCTCCGTTCTAATATATCTAGAAACACCTACTATTAACCCCCACACATCAAGGCCGTAAGTAAGGTTTGTTGAAATATCCCAAACATCACGAATAAATTTATCTGTGAAATCGTCTAGAGATGTTGCTTGGTTAAATGTTGATATAATAGATAGAAGTTTATGACTTGCAGAATACTGAGTTAATATTGTCTCTTCCCATTTCACACCATCACCACCTCAATATCGTCAACTTGAATCGTAGGAACCTGATCAATTCCGACTGTGACTGATGACTTAAAACTTACCCCGTCAGAAGAAATTTGCAGGCTGGATATATTCAGATAGTCTTGAGAAATAGAAATTATTGGCGCGTAGTAAATACCAGAGTTTATCCTTGAACCAATTCTAGCCTTAACAATTCCGTTATACTCGCCATTGAAAACAGACTGAACCATGTTTTTTACTTGCAATGTAATATCTGACGGTAGCCCTTGGTTTTTCTCTATCTCGACTCTAAATCTTATTCTTACCGGCGTAACTCGCTGCCATTGCATGACATACTGCGGGTATGGTGCGCTGTAATTATCTCTATCTTCGACAATAAATGTCGTATTTCCGTTTAGATTTGCTCCAGGGTTTTTTGTCTCAAAAATTGAATTGGCAACATCCTCGTCACTTCCCCCGTAAACCCCAATGTAAATAGAGTGAGCCACTACAGGAAACCCCGTAACCCCGCTAAACACAGTGGTTGCTGTTCTGTTAGACCAGACATATGCATCAAGCACGCCGTTTACTGCCAGTAATCCAGCCAACGTTGCTCCATCCATATTCCGACCGCTTCTTGCTACTGATTGTTTGCGTCTAGTCTCGAAAGCGATGCGGGATTCTACGTCAACACCCACTACACCAGAGACGGAGTTACTTATCGAATCCCAACCCGGAACTGCGCGATAAATTTGATTGAGAGCGCCAATGGCACAAGGGATTGGGCCGGTAGTGTTGTTAACAAACTGAGCATCGATAGAGCCGCTAGCGGGGATTGTTACATCATTAACAGACTGGTAAATGTACCCGGACGCATCCACAGCGGTGCTTCCCGCAGGAATTAACGTACCAACTTTACCGACGCAAGTTGCAGTAACAACGGTTCCCTGCGCGGAAATTCTGTTCATGAAGTAGATGCGGCCGATTCCATCTTGAAAACGACCGGTTGCATAGTCGGGATTGACTTGATTAAACAGGCAAAGCAACTTGTCATAAACTTGCGCGATGATTTCAGTGTCTGATTGTGCAATCTGGCCCTGAGGCGAGCTAAGAGATTGGCTTGACCCGCCGCCGAGCGAGTTTGTCATGTCAGTTAATCGCCCTGCTAAAACATCTGAAATATCAGGGATAAGTAGGCCGTTTTCAGTGATCGTTACGTCCGGTACCGCCGTTTCTATAATTGTCATAGCGTTGCCTGCGATGTGTTCCCATCGACGTCTGTAATACGTATAGCGCCTCGGGTCGTTCGAGTGTTTTTGTCAAAGAAGACGCTGGCAATGGCTTGATCAACATTTGGCAACTTCAGTGCCTCGTTTTGCATCTTCTGCGCGATAAAGCCGGGGGATGGTCGCTTGCCTAGTACGTCTTCTTTCCATGGAATTCCTAGCGTGTTGTCGTAGTAGCACTCGCCAGAGAACACAAGGCAGGCACTAGCGACATCTTGCGCCGTGGCATACCCATCACTAGCAATCGCCAGATCTCCGCTGCCATCAAGAGTTAAATCCCAATTCGAAGTATCGAGCTGCAATGTTTTGTATGTCATGTTTGCTTATCCGATGGGTTTGATGTCGCTGTTGAGCCTCCAGACTGGACACCTGGAACTTGGTGTTTGTGTTGGTTGTAGTTGTCACGAAGAGACTTGAGCGATGCGCTTTGCGATCCGTTGTTATCTGTGATGTTGCCGCCCGCTGTGATATTTCCCGTAACATGCATATCAGGGGTAGTGACGTTAACACCGAAAGGGGCCACGATATTTAGCTTGTTATCCGCAAACTCGATGTACTGAGATGGCTCGTTATTGATGAATCCCCCGAGGTATAGCGCGTCAGCTTTATTGTGTGACCGGCTCGTTGCTGGTACGGACTGCTTTCGGCTTGCCCTTGCTAGTGAATTATCACGGTCGCATATAGCAATCATGCCGATGTCCCCAATTACCGGGTTCATGATTATTGCGCTGCCTCCGCGCTGCAGGCGGAAAACAGGAACGTTATAAATCTCTGAGTTCGGTATCATCGCTCCGGTCTTGTCTGTTCTTGCAACGAGAGGCATAACATCGACAACAAGATTTGGTGCCGATCCGCTAACTGCAGTAACTTGAACTAGCTCAATAAAAGAAGCCCCCGAAAGGAGGCTTTTAAATACGTAAGAAAGTGATTCCGCATCGCTGGTTTGCGTGCTTGTTGGCGTAAACAGAGAGTCAGCCATTTTTTGCCTCTTCGAGTGGTCTGTTTGCTATGCATATTGAATGCCACGGGCCATCAGGCATCCACGATGAAAGCTCATGCGTTACGCTGCTTAAGTTGTATTCGCCATCGGCGTGAGGGAGCATTGTTTTCATCGATATGTTCCTGCCGGTGGTTAGCAGCGTTGAGAACTGCGCCTGAAACATCAAGCCGCCGTTTGAAAATATCGGGTACCCGATAAGGCCGTGCTCAGCAGAGATTAGAGGGATGACGTCATCTCTTTTTTGCTTTGTAGTCCAAAACGAAATATTTGGAGGCGTGACAGACATGGAAACGTTGAGGTCATAACAAATCTTTTCTAGCTGCTGAAATACGCTACCCTCGTAATGCGGGTTGCTTACCATCGCCCCATCAAGCCCGGTAATTAGCGGCTTGTAACCTACGGCTGTGCATATCGATTCAATGACGTGCTTTATTGAAGTTGCGCCCTTAAATGAGAATGGTGAGGCTGATTTATTTTGCAGGTCTGCATTGGCTGTGGCGGTTATCATTAATGACGCATTTGGAACTTGATTCATGTTTGCTATTGAAGAGGTCATATAACCAACAAAAACCGCGACATCTTCGACGAATATCTTAATGCTTACGCTTTCGTTATTAGCTCCGTAAAGACCCATTGCTTTCGATGAAAGCGCCGATATTAAATCCAGCCCAAGCCCAAAAATAACTACTGTTGCCTGAGTCCCGAATAAATTACCTGACGACTGTATTGTTGCCGTGGCTTTGACGTTGCTTATTGTTATCGTGTCATTGCCGTTCATATTAGTGAAGGGATACGGGGAGCTTTTGAACTCGAACTTAAGGTTTTTTTGGCTATACAAGATCTGATTCCTCTATGTAATAAAGACTAAATCTTGTGCCGAGTCCGCTCCATTCTGGGTCTCTTTGTCCGACGTTATCGATGAATACAAGGTCACCCAAGAAACCTAGATGCTTATATCCAACCATTTTATTTCCATACAGACATGGAACACCTTGAATTAGCGGGACGCCGTTAGATGTCAAATCCATGTAGAGAAAAGTGGTGCGCTGTATAAGCCTTATTTCACACCTCTGCCCGCCGAGCGAAACCGAAATTGATTGCGATTTTTCAGGCTCTATTGATACGTTTCTCAACTTATGCCCCCGTTATGTTCTTAGTGATGTTTTTCGCTAGGTCGGTAGCTTTCTGCGTTGCGCTGTTTGCTATGCTCGCCGCTGGCTCTGTGACGGTGCTAAGTGCGCTTTTGAATGTTGAGGTGATTGAATCGGTCGCAGCATCGGCCAGTTCACCAACGGATTTTTTTAGCGATGACCAAGACTTGCCCAACTGATCAACAGTTGACGGGGTGGAGCCTGCATCTTTTATCGATGAACCCACGCCGGTATTTCCAAGGCTTTTACTGTCTATGGTGGGAGAACCGTCAGTCTGCGCCCCAGATAAGACAACATCCATTTGCTGCATGACTTCTTGAAAATAAAGATAAACACGAAGCATTGTTACACCGCGCTCGGAGCTTACTTCGTATGAGTGATCGACCAAGTCGTAGCTTTCCAGCGTCTCTTTTGGTGTCTCAATATCGTAAGTATTTGCGGTTTCCAGCATCTTCTTTAACGTTTTGAGGGTTTCACTCTGACTTGTAAAAGTCAGGTCGAAGATGTTTGGAATGCCGCCAGAGAAACCAGTCAGGCCATTTACGATAATTTCGCAGCGGATTATCGACGGCTCTTTAACTTTGTTGATTGATTGATACTGACCGCCTTCAACCGGCGCGGTTGTTATCGTTGCCCTGCCGCTTGGCTGAATTGATGCCATACCGCTAAACTCAAGCGCTACTGCGTGTGTCTTTCTGTCTCGTATGACGTACTGAGGATGCAGAATGCTATTGATAATAGAGAGCGGAGAACCACCGCCGATGGCATTAAATATCGCTGCTGTGTTTAGATCTATAATGCTCATTGACTCTCCGAAAATAAAAAACCCGCCGAAGCGGGTTGGTTTGCGTGTTATTGCGACATTTAATGGCTAGAATGATAGAAACTACACAAGGAAATTCGCATGAAAAAATATCTATTGCTTTCTGTTTTCTTCTCATCCGGTGCATTTGCCATTACGCCAAATTCAGGAATTCCAGATATTTCACAAAAGGTTCCAGCGTATATGGCTCAAGATATTGTTAACGCATACGAGGAAAATACAATATCTGCCGACAGGAGGTTTAAGGGGAAAATGTTCGTAGTAGCTGGAAAGATTATGAACATAGCGACTGACCTTTCCGATGAAGCATATGTTACCTTGACATCAAAGAATTCATGGTATTCCCCAAGGCTTTATTTTAGTGAATCAGAAATGGATAAGTTAGCAAATCTAAAAATTGGACAAGACCTAGTTTCCATATGTCTAGGTGATGGATCCACAATGAAATCACCCAGAATGAAAGAATGCAGCATTGTTAATTTTAAGTAGTCTAATTTTACAAGGATATTAATCTGCCAGGAAATAGACATGCAAAATTAATAGCATCAATCACCCGCCAACTGCGCTTGAAAACGATGCGTTTGTAGCGGCCCTTTGCGATTGTTGCTGAATGCTATTAGTTAACGCATCAATAGACTGAGGGTTGCTATTCACAACTACCGTTCCGATATGTGTGCTGCTAGTTTTGCTATTGTTGACGCTAGATGGAGCGGAAGCATACCTAGAGTCAGCAAGCTTTTGTTGTTGAAGGTAGTATTCATTGCTAAGCGCATCAGGCTTGTCATTGCTTGCGCTGGCTGTGGAGGTATTGACCGGCGTATTTTTTTGCATTGCTGAGCGAACTTTATCAAGCGCCGAATTGATTCCGGGAGTTTGCGTATCGACTGAGTTTCCTTCGTTGCTATTTGAAATATATGTTTTTTGTGATGAATTAACATCCATTTTTTTACCGGCAATTACCGCATTCATCAATGAATTTAATTGTGGTTCTTTGCTATACCCGAGATCCGATTTTGTGACTTCCGGCTTTGTCAGTTGATAGTACTGATTTTGTGGTTCACCACCAAGTACAGCACTGTTGCTATTTTCCGATGGCGCTGGCTCGTAATGCTGTTTATTCTCCGCCTTAGATATAGATTTCGGCTGTTGGGATATCTCTGGCTCTACTTTAATGTTGGCAAAAACTTTACCCGGGTACTCCCTTGTCTCCGAAGGCATTGGAACCCAATCGCCTTTTTTATTAGAAAATCCGCCACCCCGACCCTGCTCAATCCACTGATCAACATTTCCCATGCCCCAATTATAAGCCCTAAGAGAATCCTCTAAGTTCCCGTTGTATCGCTTTAATAATTGGCCCATATAATTTGCAGCGGCTTCTCTTGATTTCTCCGGATCTCTTCGCTCATCAACCCCACCACTAACCCTAAGACCAAGATCTTTTGCGGTGTCAGGCATGAACTGATAGTGACCTACAGCCTGCCCGTATTTTGTTTGTGGGCCTACCGCGTTGGGGTTCCCACTGCTCTCTACGTGTCTTATCGCGTCAAGAAGCGCATCATTATTTACTGCATTGCTCTGCTGTTTATTCAGAGCGTCAGCAAATGCAGCCGGATCGTCACTCCACTCCGGCTTGTAGTCGTTAGCTGCGCCGCCAGCAGCAACCCATTGCCTGATGTTTTTCATCCATGGAGCATCTGTTACTGTGTCGTGAACATCTTGTCCTATATTCCCCGGCAATAAGATCGCCGCCAGCGCACCGGCGGTAGCTACCGCTGCTGGAGCGAGAGCGGCACCACCAAGAGCAGCCGCTCCTCCCACCGCCCCTCGAATTAACCCGCCCGTACCTCCAACCACTTTGCTGCCAATATACCCGGCGGCCAATATCTTAAGCGCGTTCTCTGCACCCCCAACGGCATCAGTAAAGGCTTTTACTTTGTCGCCCGCATTTCTAAAGAATCCAACAATATCCCCTTGATGGTCTTTCATCCACGCACCGAACGCCTTCATTGCATCGATTACTTCGGGGGCAAACGCCACAGCCAAATCTTGACGCAAGCGGGAAAACTCAGAGTCAAGTTGCCCCAGCGTGGCCACCAGATTCTCCTGCTCTTTCACCTGCTCAGCAGTGATGTTTGACTTCTTGGTCTCAGAGTCAACTAGGGACTTCAGTTCCCCTGATTTGATTTTTGCAGCATCAGTGGGGTCGAATCCAGCAGCAGACATAACTTGCATCAAGTTGTCTTGAGAGTGAGTCTTGCTATATCGCGTGAACTCTGACAGGGCTTTATTTGGGTCGCCAAGCTGGTTGATATTCAAGCCGGTACGAGCGCCCAACACCATCAGGTTTTGAGCTGCGCCGGTCAGGCCGCCGAAAATTGTCGGATCTTGAATGTTTGCCAGCGCCATGCGAGCGCTGCCAGCCGCAGAGATAAACGCATCACCGTTAAGACCAGCTTGCTTAAACCCTCGCTGTACACCGAACACCTTGTTAACGTCAGACCCGAAGAACTTGGCCTGAGTGCTTGCACGTACAATCTCGTTAGCTGTTGATGTGAATAGCTGCTTGATACCATAAAGACCAGCACCAATCCCCAGAAAACCAGCGGCGGCAGCAGTAACACCACGGAAAGATGACACGGCAGACTTGCCAAACTGCGTCATCTCGCCCGTTGATGATTTAAGCGTCTGAGTGATATTTTTACTAGAGCGATCAAAATCACCCTCTAGCTTTTTAAATTCGGTACCAATCTTACGCTTGCCGTTCAAGAACTCGTCGGCCTTGATAGTGACCTTATAGGCCAGCTCTTGAATAATCATCTTCGCTCCTGGTGCTTCTGCCACACGCGCTGGTTAAAGTTTTCTACTGAGATAATCTCAAGCAAGTTGTACATATCTGCGACGGAAAGCCTCTCTTGCAGATCAGCGTAAGAGGCCTTGCCGGAGCAGATAATTGCATTTATTGCTGATGAGATATTGACGGGGGATACAAGCTTGGCCGGCAGAGACACCTCTTCTAAGAAGGGGTATTTTACTCTCCGGCGATTGCTAAAAAATCAAAGTTGATGTGAAAAACTTTGTCTAGCAACGCTCTAATTGTTGCTACTTCTTCAAAATCAATGCTGCCATTAACTTTTCGCTGATTTCTACCACCGTCGTGCGTGATAACTATATCGACAGTGGACATAAGCCGATCACGCAATGTATGGGCCACATCTGGAGATGACGCAGAAATAACGCTAAGGCCAATAGTTGCCAAACCTGCGCAACCCATCGCGATAACGTCAGCCGGGATGCCAGTGTAGTTTGCATCACCCATCGCGCGGAAGATATCTTGAGCCAGGGTGTCAGCATCCCATGCCGACATTTCCGTGATGACGAATTCCTTACCAGCATCGCGGCCAATATCAGCGACAAATTGAATCTCTTTACGTGCCATTAGATAGCGCTCCGGGTGACTGATTCAAAGTGGAATACCGCAGGCCGTGGTTGGAGAATTCGACGGCCTGGTGGTGTTGGTGTCCAAGTGTAAAGGACGCCATTCACAAAGTTCCACTTGGCACTTAGAGCGGGAACGGTCAACACGGCGTTACACTGAAATGCCGCTATTGCCGTTCGCTCTGCCGCCATCCAGTCATCAATCAAGCCCCCAGCGTTAGATGTCGCCATTAAGTTAATGGTGAACTCTGTCGGGTTAAATATGAAACCAGCGTGATACTTTCCATCAGCCGACATCATGTCTTCTTTGTTTTGAAGCGCGGCAGTTTCGAACATGTTTTCTGCTGAGTAATCGTCAACATCAAAACCGCCCGGGTAATAAGCAGGTACGACGATGCGCAGCTTGGAATTAGCACTTGTAATGTCAATAGGCATTTAGTCGTCCTTAGAGAATAGCGGTTGAAGACATAGTGATGTTTTGGATTAGCTGGCCGTCAACGTAGTAGAAGATGACACCTTTGAGATTTCGCTCGATTCGATTTGCACCGGTCTGAGTCGGGATATATAAGAACCAGCCCTGCGAATAAAGAGTCGCTGAGATATCCTTGCCAACAGTGTTATTAACGATGCGGGTTTGAGCGTTATCAAGCACAACTCCGCGCTGAATTGCCCCGAAGTTTAACGCTTGTTCGGCTACGTCAATTGTTGCGGCGGAAACTGCGGCATATCCGCTAGCGTTGAATGAATACGATTGATTATTCGTAAACAGATTTGCGAACGCGCTAACTAGATTGGCGTTAATCCAAACTTGGTTAATAAAGCTATCGATCCACAGGAACTTGCCGGTAATGGAACCCTCTGAAGAATATTGCTTCAGTGTCTTGTTGAGTCCATGTGAGCCGTAGTAGTTGTATCCGTTCGAATCAAGCGCGTTAGCTGTAGCTAAATCGGTGACATTCGGAGCAAGGCCGGGGAATGCGCGGAATTTGAACGAGATGCGCCCACTTGTGCGAGAGAAGTCTATCGAAGCCGCATAAGCCAAAGCCATAATCGCGTATAAGTAACCACCGTAAATCGGAAAGATGTTTTCGTACCCACTGGCTACAACGACGCGCTGAACAAAGCTATTCGCGTTATTCGGTACCGTTGCCGCCGCTGATGTGTCGTGCAGCGCATAGCCGTAGCGATTGTGAGTGCTGCTAGCCCAAGCGCAAAGCTCGGTCTTTTGTTCGTCGGTCAGCTCAACAAGGGAACTAAACAGAATCCAGTTTTGATTCTTGTTAATGATACCGTTCATCGTATCAGTGAGGGTAACAGCAGCAGATCCAGGAGAAACGGTAGCGGCGGTATCTTGTGTTAACAGAAGGCCAGTAGCCAGAGCGCCCGCGATGGCAAATGACACTTCACTATCATCACCAGCAGTTGCAGACCGGATGATGAATCGGTTAGCGATCGACAGCCATTCTACGTGTACTTTTGTTGCTCCGATACCTGTCTCTAACTTGTCTGCGATATCTGATAAGCTTGTCGCAGTTGACAGATCGATTAAGTCACTTGTAGTCGACGCGCCGTCAATGAACAGAGTGATCGTGCTTGCTGGGATGTTTTTCAGTGTCGAAAGTGGAACACCTTTGAGATTGCCCGAAAGCAAATAGCCAGCCACATTTTCAGTGACGATGCGCTGCATGAGAAGTTCGCCGGGAATTACTGATGAGTTTTCATAACCATTGAAATATTGCTGTGCGGCTAGAAACTCTTTTGAGTTGCTACCCATCAGCGCGGAAACATCGGAGGCAGTGAAATAAGACACTACTTTACCGACTGGGATAAGTTCGTTATCAGTCAGCACAAGGCCGTTGGCATCCACCGCTGAACCAGCAGGCGTAACGACGTTGGGTGTAATTGAAAAATCTTTTGATAATGGAATGGTCATATATCTACCTGTTGATTTGATATTTCGGCTTTGTCGAAATAGTCCTGAGGGAATGACACAGTAATGTGAGCTTGTAGCGACAGCGTGACTACGTATCGCTCTTGCCATTGCGATTCTGCGTTAATCATTGGCGCTTGAATTGCCGCTGATGAATGAAGTGGGGCAAGTCGAGAATCAATAGACTTGATTTTGTCGTACCCGTAGCCGCTGGTGAAAACCGTCTCTAGCGCAATAGCCCGGTCACCCGCTCCATCGCCGTAGATATCAACTTGAATATCTGCTTGCCTTACTTCCGTGTAACCCATGGCGCTATCTGACGGGTTTCCAGTATCAGCTTTGATATCCCGAGTCGTAGATAGGCGAGTGAATCGCAAAGGAGTGAGAATGCAGAATTCGCCTTTCGGCATTGGAACCCGGTTAACCTGAGCCTGTTGAACGCTCCCACAAATCGGTTCGATGAAGTCAGCTAGAGTGTCGATGATGTTGTCAATTGTGTAGTCGATCATCACGTCACCTGCAGATTGACAATTAATCGGCACCAGTCAGGCCAAAGCTCAACTGGCTTAACTACTAGCCATTGCTCGTCTCCGATTATGAAGATATCCCCGCCCTGTTCTTTCTCTCTCTGTACGCTAAAGTAGCTACCGTTGACGTGTATCGACTTGATTAGGCCTTGGATATTAAGCCCGTCGATGTGCTTGAGGTCGTCACCGGAAAGCGGTTGAAGCTGAATAGATATGCCAGTATGCGTGGTGTAAGAGGGTATCGGTTTTCTTCCCTGCCCCATCGTCTGACCGTCATATTTAAGAAGCTCAACGGTGATGTTTGGGTTTACTTTTCGGGTGGCGCTATTGGCTATCTTGCGAAGGTTCAATGTTACCTACCTCGTAATTGACATCACCAATCATCACCTTGCTATCGACGAGTGGCTTAGTTGAGTCTGTGCGTCGCTCTTCTCGTGTGCGCCTGATGTGAAGCGTCATTGGTGATAGAGGTGGGTCAACAAGGGTTTCGATTGACTCTTGAACATCACCCTGAATCCTTGCCCCAATCACCTCGAGAACCTGGTCTACCGGGTATCCAGCTTCCAGACCTCTCGCCACCGCATCACTCCATTCTTTCTCATGCTCAGATATTGCATTACGGAAAAATGGGCGAGGAGGCTGATTGTTTTCAGGTATCCCATACTCATTTCCAGCCGCTACCTCTGCTACTGAAGTGCCATCTGGATACGTAACGCCGTCAATGAAACCAACTTTCACTTGCTTTGAATCAAGCTGAGATGCAACTTTATTCAGGAATAACTCGATAGCATCAGCCATATACGATTCCCGGATAGTAGTTAGCCATGCGGTACACTTTTGTTGCCTGCCAGTAATCCATGCCATATGGACTCTGCGTGTACCACATGTAGCGAAACTCAATCTGCCCAGCATCAGAGGATACCGAAACGCTACCCTCCGAAGCTGATGACAGACGCCCCACCATTCCAGTGCCACCATTCCCGTTAGCATCGCCGTATCTCATGTACGCCAAGTGCGCTATCAGTAGGTAGAGCAATCGCTCGCGCTTGATAACGTCGGTGACAAGTGAGTAAACGGTGTTGTTCAGGTAATCAGTGGCCTGGTCGAAAAGGAATGGCAGGAGTGTGTCATCTACGTTTGAGAATTCAGGAAACATGGCGCGGAACTTGGAAATATCCAGTACCACAACACCCATGATTTACTCCTAGTCTGGCTTGGTCGATTGCTTGTTTGGGTCGAGTCGCTCAAGGCCGGTCTTCTGGCTTGCCCGCTCTTTCGATGCATCTTTAGCTGATTTCTCGTCAGTAACAGCAAACACAATGCCGTTGGTGAGTAGAGGCTGACCTGCGAAAAGCTTAGTGAAGTTATCCCAAGCATCAGTTGGAACATCTCGAGTGATACCGAAGCCATTAATAAGCAGAGAGTCGTTTGTTCCGGCAAGTTTAACTTGCTGACCTTCTGGCCCGATAGTTAGGCCATTAGGCAGCTTGCATCCGATAATATAAGTAGAAGCACTAGCCATTTTTTAAGCTCCGAGCATTTGCGCGTACAGGAATGGCTGGGTGATCACCGCGCCATAAGTAGTGCCAGAGTATTTTTGGCTGTATGAGGACTCACGAGTAACCAGCGGGTGAGCGCGGAGCTTCTCGCTGTATGCGCAGAATCCAATTTCTTGCCCCTGAGCTTCCTCAACAAACATCTGAATCAACTCGCCAGCTGGTGTGCTGTACTGAGGTGCTGTTTCGATACGCATGTTAGGGAAAGCTTTCTTCAGCATGTCTTCCAGAGAAGTAGCAAAGATTTCGTTTGCTGACTTCAGGTTGACGCTGAGCTTGTTCGACATTGCCAGCACGAGTTTTGATGACATATCTACGCCATCACCAACGATGCCATTAGTCCGAGCAACCAGATCTCCATATAACGCCAAGATGTCGTTATATTTATCGACCACCTGCTTATCTTTCCACAGAATGTTGGTACCCACGGCAACCGGTGTGATTGGTGCTGGCAGTGCTGGGTCATTCAATAAGCCGTAGTTGCGTAGATCGGCAACGCCGTAGAAATAGAACTTATTCTGATCCTGGTCGAGAACGTTGATTGCGGCGCGTTGCTTCTTCGCGGCATATGGCAGCATGGCCAGACCGTAACGCTCTTGCTCCAGCTCGCCGTAAGTAACCATAGTCTGGTAGCGATAAACATCACGATGCTCCCAAGACGGAGTTACCTGCACTCCGCCTTGATTACTGTAGTCGTCATACGCCACAGTGTCGCCAGTCTCTTCGATACGCTGAATCATGAAGCTGTCTTGCGCCCATGCGCCACGCTTTTCTTCGCGGCCAAGGATTGCTGTTGCACGGTTCGGTGTGAACAGCGTATCAACAATGGTTGGGTCGATGAATGTAGAAACGATTGCGGGAATACCGCCGTTAGGTGCCAGTGAAGGCTGAGGGTCAGCATCCATTGCCAATCGGCTAACAGAAGGTTGCAGGTAGATGCCTTGAGCATTCGCAACCTGCGCAAAGTCTTTAAATGAAGGATTTGGCATTACGCTTTGCTCCAAGTTGAAATAATAATCAGATCGCCTACAGCTGCGCCGTGGGACACGTACCATTCTGTCTCTACGTGACCTGTAACAGTTGCGCCAGCATCGCCGGTTGCGATAGTGCCATCAGTTACGCTTGCGAAAACTTTCTGGCCTACGGTTGCAGCTGTGGTTGCTTTAACCCAAAAGTCGCCGCCTACTTTCGGAGAGACTTCAACGCCGCCACGAATCAACATGCTTGCGCTCTGCCCGTAGCCGATAATTGCTTGGCCAAGGTTCTGAATGAGGCCTACAGGCGCAGACGTTGCAGTAGGAGCCACGTTAGTTACGATGCTCGGGTCTGCCGCATCACGGAACACAAATGTCGCAATACTCACACCCAAAGGGGTCACTTTGAATGCGCCGGGGCCGCCAGCTGCTGCGATGATTGGAGAGGTTGATGCTGGGTGGCCTACTTGGCCTACGCCGCGATAAATGCCTACACTTTCTTGAAATGCCATTGTTATTTACCCCCGCGAATCATTTTCATTACATCAGATTTGGTGTCGCCGCTCAGGTGATGAGGGGCTGAGTCCTGCGCCATTGAAGGTGCGCGGGAATATGCCTTGAATACGGAACTTAATGCAGATGCCGGAAGTGTTGCATAGTCATCACACCCAACCTGCTTCAGGGCGGTGCGATAAACCTCTTCAGCACTGTCACAAGCCAAGTCACCAACAACCGGGCGAACATCACGCTCGGCTTGGCGAAGCTCAGTAAAACGACGCTCAACGCCTTTAATGGCTGAATCCATTGCCAATCGGCTGTCATTAGCCATTTTTTCTTTCTCTTTTTTTTCTTCTTCGTCTTTTGCGGCTTTCTCTAGGGCTTCGCGCTCTTTCTTCTCTTCTTCGGTTTCAGAGTCGTTAGCCTGTCGGCGATCACGTTCGCGGTCTTTGCGCTCACGCTCTTCTCGCTCTTTGACTTCTTTCTCTTCACGCTTCAGGCGCTCAGCTTCGGACTCGTTATCACGCTCGGCCTGAGTGGCGTCGTCTTTGA
This sequence comes from Rouxiella sp. Mn2063, assembly GCF_049319665.1. Classification (NCBI taxonomy): domain Bacteria; kingdom Pseudomonadati; phylum Pseudomonadota; class Gammaproteobacteria; order Enterobacterales; family Yersiniaceae; genus Rouxiella; species Rouxiella sp. Mn2063. The sequence goes on from NZ_JBMOUD010000026.1 coordinate 17,420, forward strand.
TAACCGCGTCAACTTTCTTTTCGATATCTTCAGGCTTTTCATCGTTTGCCAAATAAGGCTTGATGACCGCCATCAACTTTTCTTTCAATGTCATTAGGATGTTTCCTGTTGGTTTGGAGTCATAAACAAACACGTCGGGGCCAGCCCGACCACTTGGCACGATTGCCACGTGATTACAAACGATGTCGCGCATAACTCCATCGTATGCCTCGCCCTCGTACTCGCCCGGCGTCATGTCCAGCCGATAGCGGTAAGAGGATGAAATTTCCTTCTGCTTTTCCGTCTCAATGCCGATGATGGAATCCAGATCCCATATCACCATTGAGTTTTTCAGATAGATGCCGTCAAACTCGGCGCTTTCGCCAGTTGAGCCAACAATTGCATCTTTAGGTGGGTCAAGTACGGTCACGCCGATATGCTTATTCAGCAGTGGCTTATTATTGAATGTTGGCGCTGCTCGCTTTAATTCTTCTGGGTCACGCAGCAGGCGGTAAGCTGTATTTGAATCAAGACCAAGAGCCTCTTGGTCTGGAATTTCACGCCCGTAGTAAGCACAGATATTGGCCTTACTGATTGGCGTCTGAGCAACGTGCATCATGCCGTCTGCGTCTTTCCTGCGGACGCTTGCCCGATCAAAGGCAAGCTTCACGTCTTTCATGTTTTTACCTTTCTTCAGGCAATAAAAAAGGCCGCTATTAGCGACCTGTTATTTTTGTTTAAATCAGAACGGCAATACAGGCTTCCATACACACCCGCAGTTAGGTAGTTGCCCCGGCATGATGTACTCACCATCAATCAGGCAACCCTCAGAAAGCTTGAAGCGTTTGCGTTCCTTGCCAGCCTTCACGTGACTCTTGCGAGGCGCATGTCCACCACCGCTATGCACCCACTCACCCTCTGTGATTCCAGCTGCCTGTTGACGCGCTGCTGATAATGCGCTGGTAGCTTTTCGAGTCTGGTCACGAGCGATGAACTCAGCCCTGCGCCTCGTAATTCCGTGACGCTTTCCGAAGCTTGCTTCTATCTCATCAGCCAGTCCCTTTCTGTCTCCACCTCGTGCTACGGCGCGATAAACAGTGCCTTCCACCTCGGTGAAGTATTTCTCAGGAATTGACCGGATGAGCGACACGTTTTCAGCAATGATGGCATCGACCTTTTCGGTCATTGCCGGAGTCCATTGCATTTTGATGGTTAGATTATCTGCTCTGGCTGATGCCAGTAGCCCCCTATCAGCCGCTGACTCTGTTTTCTTCACCAAGTTATCAGATAGCGGAGTGGCTTTGTTAATGAATCTGTCGACCCACTTCCTAGCTAGCGCATCGAGAGCTTGCTTGACGATTTGCACTGGATTGGCGTCCATTGCCATTTCTGCAACTTCCGCAAGTGGATTGTCACGAAGAATCCGTACAATCTCGCTCTTAACCTCGTCGTTCATCTCGCGTATCTCAGCAAGCAGCTCACGCTGATACCACTTGATGTTTCCGGCGTTGTAGTTAATAGCCTTCAAGCTCTTCGTTTTCTTCCGGTTCATAATCACCATCCAGCGTTTCAAAGCCGGCGTTCTCGATACCTTTCAGCGCGGTGCGGGCCTCTTCTGAGCTAACCAACTGACTATCAGCAGCAACAGCCACCGTCTCGACCCGAAGTTTCGCCACCTCTGCTCTTTCTTTTTCGCTGATTTCATCCAGCGGCTTGAACTCGAAGTAAATATCATCATTAATCGCGCCGAACTCAGAGAGTTGAATCAGCTTGAAGATATTTTCCAGAGGCTTACGCATCTCGCCATCTTGATAGCCTGATACCGTTTCATGCCATGTTGCTAACTCAGCGTCACCAGAAGCATTAAGGCCAGCTGGAGCGTTACCCAGAAGCTTGAGGTTGGTGATTCGCGCTGGCATACATAGCTGGTCTTGATAGTTCGACAGGAGGCTTGAAAGCTCGCTGAGAGATGTCTGCATATGCAGCAAATCTTCTTCTTTATCCAGCGCCCAAACGCCGAAGTTATCCTGATACTTCTCAAAAAGCCTGATTCGCTTATCGAACTCTCCAGGCTCTGCAAGTCGAGCATCCATATCCGTTTTCAGCGCCCGCATACGCAACGTGCGGAGAATCTTAATCACGTTCTTCTTGGCGTCTCGCCAGTCGTTAACGTAATCCTCCATCAACTGCGTGAGCGACAGGCCGCCGAAGTTATAGGATGGCTTTAAGATGTCTGGAACGGGTCGACTAACGATATCCATGAATCGAGACTCATCGACAACATCACCCATAACAAACCAAGACTGGGGCTTGTAGAAGCCTGCTTGCAGAGGCCATCTGGTGTTGTATAACGCCGGGTAAACCCAAGTTGGGTCTACAACTCTCAGGCCCTTTAGCGAGCCTTTAGGTATCTTTCGCGGGTCAAGGAATAATGGCTTGCTAAGCTCATCACCCAATGCGCCGGTATCGATGTAGATGTGAGCCACGCCAAACATTGAATCTTGACGAACAGCCTCGTGCATGAGGCGCTTAACATCGTATTTCTCTAGCGCCCTTTCCATCAGGTCGATATCTGGATCGTGATCCCCCTTCTTGCGACTCTTAACCTCGATCCAGTTTCGCGTCATCTCATCAGCGAACACGTTATGCATGTTCGAGTACTCGACTTGCTGAGACATCGCAGCCAGTGCCGGGTAACCGCGAAAACCGGAATACTCAGCACCCGCGTACATGAGGTTGATGGCCTCGTATGGCGTTGAGTCCATTGCAAACGTAGCTTTCTCTTTACCCTTTGGTATCACTCCGGGTAATGGCTCATAACGCTTAAACTCTGCAAATGGCTTTTCATCGTTAGCCACCGAAGCGGCATCGATATGCATCTGCGTAATCTTTGCTGGCGCCCGGCGAGTTTTCTGCACTACCTGTTTACGTCTGGTCATTGAAGTATCTCGTCAGGAATTTGGAATGGTTTGTGTGCAGGAGCAAAGGCCATAATTAGCGAGTCAGCCATGTTTGGTGACGGTATGCCGCGCTTCTTCATGTCTTTCTTGCTCTCCACTTTCACGCGCCCATTATTGTCGTAGTCAACCCATGGGCGTGACAGTTCAGCCTTGAGGTATTCAAGTTGCTTGATGTCTGAGCTGAGGCTGATTAACTGGTCGTCGGAGAATTGCTTGATGAACTCTTTGTCTTCAGGATTGGCTTCGAGGTGCTTTATGCAGCGCCAAGTATTGAAGAACCTATCACGCACTCCCCACCATGCTTGCGCCTTGATGTTCGAGAACATGTCCTTATTGGTCTTCCCGTCTGCGTATTTCGCATCTGGCTTAAACACTGCTGCGCCGGCATTGAATCCACTTGATGGAATCTTGCATACTCGCTTGAGATGAGCCTTGACGCCTGCACCAACACCTATTGAGTCATAGACTATCTCACCAGCCTTGATGCTCTCTGCGTAGTTTTTAACGCGGTCTGAAGATGTAATGACATCGCCTTTATTCCACTGCTGGCAATCCAGAACGATAGAGCCATGGGCTAGAGTGGTTGCGTTGCTATCCTCGCCTTCGTCGGCTACGTCGAATCCAACCCGCTTGCGCCCAGACGCGGTAAAGCCAAGCAACTCATGAGCATCCACAGCAGCGGCAATCCAAGATGGCTTGATGATTGCCATATCACTATCAGCGACTGGCTCGCCCTCCCAAATGTGCAGGTAAAGGTCATAGTCCTTACGCTTGCACTCTTCCATTTCTAGGCGAAGCACCTCGGGGAAGTGAGGGTTGTCGTTATGGTTAACGGTAAGTAGGCAAATATCATCAGGAGGCGATATAACGAATCGCTGATGCGTGTCGTCTAGAATGTTCTTTGGGTTGTAACTGACCCAGATTTCAGATCCTGGCTTACGAATGGTTGGTATCAGAACTTCCCATGATTCTTTAGATACAGCCTCTGCTTCTTCAATCCAGCAGATGTCTACACCTTCGAGGGATTTAATCTTCGTGGGGTTGTTCTTGATGCCGTAGAACATAAATTCGCTGCCAGTAACCAGGTGGCGAACGCTGCTGCGTTGAACTTCAAACTCTGCTTGGTAGCCATGCCTGGCGATAGTGTCATCCAGTAGGCGAATAACTGAGTCACTGATACTGTTCTGGAGTTCGCGGGCGCAGAGAAAGCGATAGCACCCCCGACGAGATATCTCTACGAGTAACCGTGCAATTGTCCAACTCTTCCCTGACCCGCGACCGCCTTTGCTACTTTGTAGCGATGGGGCTTAATGAAGGGTTTGAATATCGGATTAATCGCCGTCATCTTCGAATAGCTCGTTTAGTGATTTGTTCAGGTTTAGGCCGACTGAACCTTGAAGCTCTACAATCTGCTTATCAAGTCCAGTTAGCTTAGCTTTACCCATCGTGGCCGCAACGGCAGCTGATGATTGAGGCGTCTCGGCGCTTAGCGCTTTCTGACGGGCCTCTTCAAGCTCGGCAATGAGAGAGTCGACAGTCACGTTGTGGCGTTGCTTAACCTCACCCTGAAGCTCCTTAATCCTTAGGGAAACGCGAGGGCGCTCCTTTACTCGATGAGCCTCCACCGAAATGGCGTTATCACTCATCTTGTCAGCCTTGTACGCGGCGCGATAAGCCTCAGAAGCGTTACCCAATTCCACGAAAGACTGAGCAAACTTTTCTTCGTTTGGCTTCGCCAGTACAGGCATTTGTCTTTCCTCAGGCTATCGGCTCTTATTTGTCTGTGAGCTTTGCCATTTATTTATTTTCCAATTCAGTGGTGGATTTCATTAGCCCGGCATTTTTCAGTGAATCAATCAACTCATTGAACATCCCTTTAGTAGCCATTATTGCGGCAGCGATGTTGGAATAATCGTCAGGCTGGTCGAAGTAAAGCTTGTCTACCGACTCGGCTTGACAGATTGAAAGCTTTCCACTTTCTGAGCACTCAAGGGCATTACCTATCATCACCGCGCCTAGCGTTGTTTCGGTGGCAATAGGGATTTCACCAGCACTTCCCGGCGCAGCTACCTCCACAGCTTTTCCTGATAATCCGTAAACTCTTTCGGTCATTGAATTACCCCTTGCATTATTGCCACCATATCCGGGTCCATTTTCTCAATAATGTTTTGCCGCGTGGTTTCTAGCATTTTCTTTCTGCCTCCAACGCCCCATTGACTCATCTTTCTTGCGCAGTCGCTTACTTCCTGCTTCTCGCTTGTGATAAGAAGATCCAGGCGATTAAGCATGGTCATGCTTGAAATGCCACCTAGTACGGCTTCGCGGAATGTGTTGTAAACGCGAATCTCAAATTTAGGACTCAGCCAGGCTGCATATCGAATTGCTATCAATTCAAGGCCCCACACGCCAGATTCAACGCCACCCTTGATGGTTTTAACCGAAGCTACATTTGTAGCTCCGCTTAGTTCTTGAGCAAACCGCTTTACCTGAGCGCTTTTGATAAAGTTACCTGGTCGTTGAGACTCGCTAGCCTCGCCCTTCAAAACTGCGGCGGCATGCAGATCGTTAAGGCTGTATCGACCTTCACTATCGACGCGAACCGAGACGCCGTTAACAATTACCGTTGGATATGTCATTGCGTTTACCTTTTAGAAAGCGAGCCTGTTCGCACAGAAAAGCCGCCCGAGAGAGGTCGCCACCTATAACGGCAATTCTCAGACTCAGCTTTCTGAAAGACTCTCGTTGAGATGCGCTGCGATGCGCGGAGATTTACTACGGGCGAAAAACCCCCGGACTATGCCGAGGCTGCGTGAAATTTGTGATATATATCGCTTGCATTGTAGTCTTTTTTCGACTACATTATTTATATCGACAACGAATTGAGGCAGCAAAATGAAACTCTTCCACGGCTCATACAGCAACACTGCACCAGTTATAAAAATCGGCGCTTATGCCCTTGGTTCTCTCGATAATGTCTTTGATGGCCTGTTTGCAAGCCCGGACAGAGAAGTAGCGGCATCACACGGCGGCAATTGCGTTTACTCATACGTTGTAGATGATGGGAAAATTGCCACATCTTCTGATTTAGATGCTCGCTATGAAGAAGTCTATGCATTCTTAGTAAGCGAATTAAATATCAGCGCTGATGACGTGGCAGAAATAGCAGATCGCGTAATGAGTGATGACAGTTCAGATATTACTGATTTTGCAGAAATCCTTTCCCCACGCAGCGACGCATTTGATGGGGGTGAAGGCGATTTGTCTTGGGAGCTTCAACGCCTGCGCGGTCGCGTTGCCGCTCATCTCGGCTATGACGCGGTGGAAATGGACGATGAGCACGGAACATCTTATTTAATCGTTAACCCAGCGGTCACAGCGGAGTAATCATGGAAAATCGAAAATACACAGAACTGGCCCATTACATTCGGGATAACTTTTCTGGCAACAATTCAGAGTTCGCTCGACACATGGGCGTTGACCGTCAGAAAGTTGGCCTATGGGTTAAGTCTGGCTGGGTGGTTATAAACGGTGCTTTGTTTTCCCATCGACGAGATATCCCGCCAGTTCAATAAATCATTATCAGAGCCACGGTGATGGCTCTTGTGATGATCTATCGAGACGCTTCTATTTCCCTTAGCGCTTCAAGCTGACCATTGCAGTTCTCGATTGATAGCAGAAGCGCAATGTTTAACTGCACACTATCGCCGAACGTCATTGAGTCGGGCACTTCTGGCACTACGCAATCAATCAGAAGATTTGCTGGCACGGGAGGGCTTTTTACTTTTATGGCTTCTCGCGCTATCTGCGGCTTTGCGCACCCCGTTAACAGCGTCAGAAGGAACAGGTTCACGAGCGCATTGATTATCTTTGAGCGCACCTTTCACCTCTTCTTGCAATTTCTGTGATTTCATCTCTGCGGCGGCGCGGCGCTTGGATTCTGTGGCGACGAGTTTATTCATCAACTGGACTTCGTTTGAGAGAGTGCTTAGTGATTCAGCCAGCCCGTCATTCTTGTGACTTAACTCTGCTGATTGCTCAGCCAGTCTTCCGTTCTCCTCACTGAGCTTGCGATTATCCGCGCCGAGACGGAGTGTAAGAATAACGACGATAGCTATAGCGCCGATTGTTATTACTTCGCCAAGGGATGTGTTCTTAAGCATTCTTGTTGCTCCACATGCAGATTTCTCTCTCTACTTCCCTTCTATTCATTAATCCTGGTATTTTATTTTTATCGACATAAACCCACTGCTTCAGCGCATCACAAGCCTTTTTGCTATCTCCTGAATTCAGATATCTAAGCAAGCTAGAGCGTTCAAAAGCCCCTGCCCCAACATTAAAGCTGAAGCTTATTAGTGCAGCTTTCTGGTACTCACTTGCAGGGGTCTTTACATGCTTTTCAACAGATCTCGCATAAGGGATAAGGTGCTTATGCAAAAGTTCTTTGCATTCTTTTTCTGTGTAGATTTTGCCAATGATTACATCCGGGCCTGTTATCCCATTGCAAACAGTCCAAACGCCGCCAACATCTCTATATGGAGTGTACTTAACCCCCTCAAGGTGAGGGATTAGAACAGTAGCAATTGCGATTGCCCCGCCCCCGGCAGCAGCAATGATTTTCTTTCTCAATGATGCTTCCATGATTAAATCTCTTTGGGTGCTTTCTGGCCTAATTCAGCAACCACTTGAGCAGTCGCTGATGGGTTTCTTGTGTCGGTCTTGTCCAAGATGTCTTTGAGTATGCTGGTGCGCTTCATTTGCTCTCGCCGATTTAAGCGATAAGTCAGAACGCCGAGCGCGATACTGAATGCCACGCCAACAACAAAACCCCAGTCCTGCAAAGACATGCTTGCAAAGAATGCCGCAAGACCAGCACTGCCGTAAGCAGCATTGCTGTATTTTTCGTCCATTTTCATATCTCCCCTCCCCGTTAATTTGGTGGGTTGGGCCGTCGCTGTTTTTAAATAAAGGGATACCGCCGCGCCGTAGTCACGTAGCATTTAATCGAGGATTGGGGCTGTGCACTTTTAGCAAGGCGGTAAATTGATGGTCTAATAAGTTGCCGAAAGTTTGCTATGTTTGGCGCATCATCAGGGATTCGAACCCCGAACCGAGTGATTAGAACTCACTTGCTCTATCCGATTGAGCTAATGACGCAAATAAAAAGCCTCGCAATAGCGGGGCTAATTTGGGTTGTGGTGGCCGGTGCTGATCTCCGGCTTTGGTGTCATGTCGATTTAAGAGGCTCGCGGCACCGTGACGCTCTCGAAGCGCATCAGCCTGCGCATTCACCACAACGGAAAGAGCACTGCCATCTTTGCTAATGGATTTGCAGAGCGGCTGGCCAACCTCTTGCAATGCTCTTACCTGTTGTGCGCCCATTATTAATCACAGCGGGCCACTGCGCCAAATTCGGTTATGAGGGATTGGAAGACCTCACTGACTTATAGGCTGTTAAGCCGCCATCAGAACTACATCATCGTTTGCATTTACTTTTTGTGGTCAGTTTCTAAAAACCCGCAAAGTCGCACACGAAAACTATCTGAAAGAGCACTGACGAGCGTCGTCACATCGATAGCGGCGTTTCGCGCGTGCTAATCCGAAACCAGTCGATGCCGTCTGCCTAATGCTCTTTCATGATAGATGCGAATCCTGAAACGCAAAAAGCCCCGGCGATTAACCGAGGCTTTGAATTCTTTTTACTACTAAACGAAGTCAGTAACCCATCGTTAGAGTGAGATTAACACAGTTTCGGGAAAAGTAAATAGCTCACTATAACTTTGTGAGCTATTTTTTCATTCGCTATCTAGTTACTGTCTTAAGAGAACTCTCCGCCCACGCCTCTTCGATTTCTAGCTTGGTCGCCAGTCCGTCATAAAATGGCTTAACACTCTTCTTCCATGTATCGAGAGAAATTGCGTCAGTGATAGCGCAAACAGCCGCGTAAGCCTCAGTAGATGGCATGCGAGGATAGCCAGTGCCTTTGCACCTCTTGCACGGACTTTCTACGCGCTCGCCGGTGTCACGTAATATTTTCTCGTCCACCGATGTTCCACGACCTTTGCAATCAGAGCATGCGCTAGATACAACGCCTTTCCCGCCGCATGGCTTGCATATTAACTTGATAACCTCTCTAACCCGCTTGCCAGAACCGTCGAAAGTCAGTGGTGATTTCATTGAGAATTTCTCAGCCTCAATAAAGCCCTCACCTTTGCAATGCTCGCACTCTTTAACGCTAGCCGCTGACCGGCAGTAATCAAGATACGCATAAATTGCGAGGATTTGCGCCACCATTGGCTTAATATTGCTTTCGAGTTTGCGCAGTGCTGCAACACTATCGCAAGTTCCTAGAGCATGCTTAGCAAGTCGAGTAACCGCCCTTTCGCTATCATGTTTGCTGATACCAAGTTTTCCAATGAACGCGCTGTATCCCCATGCGGCGCGACTTTGAGTCATCCCCATTGCTGCAATACCATCAGTGCCGGTTAAGCTATCTGGCGATGTTGCCCGCGGTGAATCACTGATCATTGTCGATTTTGGGAAATGATACTTAACCATGCTTTCCAGATTCATACAGCCACCCCGTCAGTGTTAGCCTTATTGCGATTAGCCGTTATCCGCTTTAAAAGAGCGTATTTCTCCATAAACCGACACCCCTTATTCATCGCTGCGAGACTACGCATCACCCGCCTGTGTTTTATTACTTGCCACGGAAGGTATGCCAGAAGAAATACCCCCCACAAAATGACAGCAAACCACGCATCGAACGTCATGCCGCATCTCCTCCGCCACGCTCATTGCCGACAAGTCGATTCACTATCTCGGCCTCTATCGTCCTAAGCTCCCTTAGTGTTTTCCTGCATTGCTCCCGCATATCAATGACTAACTTCAGCCGTTCTTCGTCTCGCTCTCTCTGCTGCTTTGCTTGATTGATGCTGATTACTGTCATGCTGCCTCCGAGGTTTGCTTTAATGCC
>NZ_JBMOUD010000027.1:0-26932 GCF_049319665.1 Rouxiella sp. Mn2063
GTTGTTACCCTGATCCACCCAATCGCGATGGACGACGGTCTGCGTTTCGCAATCCGTGAAGGCGGCCGTACCGTTGGCGCTGGTGTTGTTGCTAAAGTTATCGCTTAATTGTGATTGCTTTAACAGCATAGAAAGAGGGCACTTCGGTGCCCTTTTTTGTGGCCGCTGATCTGAGGAAGGAGTAAAAAACTCATCGCAACTGACAGAAAAACAGCATGCTATAAATCACGCCTTTCTAAAACACTACCCATGTTATCTAAACCACGTATTGCCACCTTTCTTTCACTACGTTTTCATCAGTTACAAATGTCTGAGCGTTTTTCACACTATTTGTGTAAATCTTAATTGAAATGGTACTCATTCTTATTTACACTTATGGCATCGTGAGAGAAAAGGTTAGGTTATGTACGTTTGTCTTTGTAATGCTGTGAGCGATAAGGCGATTCGCAAAGTCATTCAACAGCATCGCCCTGATAGCTTGAAGCAGTTACGTCAACTCGTTCCCATTGGAACTGATTGCGGAAAATGTATTCGCCAGGCGCGAGAGATTTTTGAACAAGAAGTGGCTATCTTGCCAGAGATTGTTGAAGTCGCTTAACGAAGACGAAACCAGTATCAATGCTGGTTAAGTAGTAAAACGTACTAACAGCTTTTTTCTTTGGTGAAAAAATGCGCTACAGCGTGATCGGTATCAAAATCGGTCAGGCTATTTTTTGACTCTTTGTCGCAGGCTTCTACACTTAGTAGATCCAGACAAGGAGGAATTTCCTATGAAAGGCGATAAAAAAGTCGTAGCCCACCTTAATAAGCTGCTCGGAAACGAGTTGGTTGCCATCAATCAGTACTTCCTGCATGCCAGAATGTTTAAAAATTGGGGCTTAATGCGTCTCAACGGCATTGAATACCACGAATCCATCGACGAAATGAAACATGCCGACGTCTATATAGAACGAATTCTGTTTCTTGAAGGTATCCCTAATCTCCAGGATTTAGGGAAGCTGAACATTGGCGAAGATGTCGAGGAAATGCTCAAATCTGATCTTGCCCTTGAGTTAGAGGGGGCCAAAGACCTTCGTGCCGCTATCGCTCATGCAGATTCAGTCCATGATTATGTCAGTCGAGACTTGATGATTAAGATCTTGGCGGATGAAGAACACCATATCGACTGGCTGGAAACCGAGTTGGAGTTGATTGGCCGAATTGGTATTCAGAACTATATTCAGTCGCAATTGAAAGAAGATGCACAGCAGTGATAAGTCGAGTAAGCGCGCTGAGCGGATACTAATGGTGTATATCAGCCAGAGTAAAGAGTGGGCTGGCTGATATAAATTACTAATCCGGATATAGCAAGGCTAGGACCAAATGGCAGTGCCCCGCTATTTTTTGTCACTATGTAACGCAGTAAAAAAAGCACCATACCAAGTACCGATGCGAATGTTGCCACCAGCGGTAATGACATCCAGCCTAACCAAGCCCCTAAAGCTGCCATTAATTTGAAATCTCCATAGCCTAATCCTTCACGCCCGATAAGCTTTTTACCCGCCCAATAAATTCCCCTCATCGCCAGATACCCCAGCATGGCGCCATACACAGCGTCGCGAAGAGTTGCTGTCGATGCATTGCTATGAGAAATCAGCCCCAGCCACAATAAGGGGAGGGTAAGTTTATCCGGCAGCAGATAACATCTGATATCGATGACGCAGAGTGCCAATAAGAACCAGCTCAGAAGCAGAGTCCAACATAGTGTGAATATATCGTCACAGGTAAAAGACAGAGCGAGAAAAAGAGAGGGGCAGAGCAGCATGATAGCGCTTTGCCACAAGAGGGCGTTGTGACGGCTGTAGCACCAGAGTATGACGACCATATTCATGACTTTTGCGAGGGCTATACCGCACAGCAAAACCAATAAATGGCGGTAAATTGGATGGATTGATAGCCAAACAAGAGCGGTGCTAAAAGACATTACGGCGTTTTCCTTGACGTAATCGTTAGATACTTTGATTGCCGAGACTACGTAAGAGGTAAGGAAAAACAATCAAAAAGAGAAACGTGGGGCGAGATAGATGCATTTATGCGAGAAGGCGCGAGAAATGTTACCAGGGCCGGTGTTTGAAAGTCGTGCTTGCTACGTGTGCTCTCACAACGTTGAGAGTACGAAATAAAAGCAATTTATTGTGATGAAGCGGTTGATTCTTGGCGGTAGTTACGTATAATGCGCGGGCTTACCTAACTAAGGTAAGCCTAATTCGATATGAATTAGTGACCGGAAAGTATTACCGGCCAACAATACTCCCGATATGGGGGTTATGTGAAGAACGATTACACTCCCCCATCAATCGAAATGGGTGTGAGGAGTAATCATTTACGTTTAAAATAATTGGAGCTCTGGTCTCATGCAGAACCAAAGAATCCGTATCCGCCTGAAAGCGTTTGATCATCGTCTGATCGATCAATCAACTGCGGAAATCGTTGAGACTGCGAAGCGCACTGGTGCGCAAGTTCGTGGTCCAATCCCGCTGCCGACCCGTAAAGAGCGCTTTACCATTCTGATTTCTCCGCACGTCAATAAAGATGCGCGCGATCAGTATGAGATTCGCACTCACAAACGTCTGGTTGACATCGTTGAGCCAACCGAGAAAACCGTTGATGCTCTGATGCGTCTGGATCTGGCTGCTGGTGTAGACGTGCAGATCAGCCTGGGTTAATCAGGGTCATTGAGCGATTGAGAGGTTGAAACAATGATTGGTTTAGTCGGTAAAAAAGTGGGTATGACCCGCATCTTCACTGAAGATGGCGTTTCTATCCCTGTAACCGTTATCGAAATTGAAGCAAACCGTGTTACTCAGATCAAAGATCTGGAAAACGACGGTTACCGCGCTGTTCAAGTTACTACTGGTAGCAAAAAAGCTAACCGTGTAACTAAACCAGAAGCGGGTCACTTCGCTAAAGCTGGCGTAGAAGCTGGCCGTGGTCTGTGGGAATTCCGTCTTGAAGAAGGCGAAGAGTTCACTACTGGTCAAGACATTAGCGTTGAAATTTTCGCAGACGTTAAGAAAGTAGACGTTACTGGTACATCTAAAGGTAAAGGTTTCGCGGGTACTGTTAAACGCTGGAACTTCCGTACTCAAGATGCTACGCACGGTAACTCCTTGTCTCACCGCGTTCCGGGTTCTATCGGTCAGAACCAGACTCCGGGCAAAGTGTTCAAAGGCAAGAAAATGGCAGGCCAACTGGGTAACGAACGTGTAACCGTTCAAAGCCTGGACGTAGTACGTGTTGACGCTGAGCGCAACCTGCTGCTGGTCAAGGGTGCTGTTCCGGGTGCAACCGGTGGCAACCTGATCGTTAAACCTGCTGTTAAGGCTTAACGTCGAGGAGATAGGAATGGAATTAGTAGTGAAAGACGCGCAAGGCGCGCTGACTGTTTCCGAAACTACCTTCGGGCGTGATTTCAATGAAGCGCTGGTACACCAGGTTGTTGTTGCGTATGCAGCAGGTGCCCGTCAAGGTACTCGCGCTCAGAAGACCCGTGCTGAAGTAACTGGTTCCGGTAAAAAACCATGGCGTCAGAAAGGTACTGGCCGTGCGCGTTCAGGTTCTGTCAAGAGCCCGATCTGGCGTTCCGGTGGTGTGACCTTTGCTGCCAAGCCACAGGACCACAGTCAAAAAGTAAACAAAAAGATGTACCGCGGCGCGCTGAAAAGCATCCTGTCCGAACTGGTACGTCAAGATCGCCTGATCGTTGTCGAGAAGTTCTCTGTAGAAGCGCCTAAAACTAAGCTGCTGGCACAGAAACTGAAAGACATGGCTCTGGAAGACGTGCTGATTGTAACTGGCGAAGTCGACGAGAATCTGTTCCTGGCCGCACGTAACCTGTACAAGGTTGACGTTCGTGATGTAGCAGGTATCGATCCAGTAAGCCTGATCGCCTTCGACAAAGTCGTTATGACTGCTGATGCTGTGAAGCAAGTTGAGGAGATGCTGGCATGATTCGTGAAGAACGTCTGCTGAAAGTGCTGCGCGCGCCGCACGTTTCTGAAAAAGCGTCCACTGCGATGGAAAAGAACAACACCATCGTTCTCAAAGTTGCCCTCGACGCAACCAAAGCTGAAATTAAAGCTGCGGTTAAGAAACTGTTCGAAGTTGAAGTCGAAGACGTAAACACTTTGCTGGTTAAAGGCAAAAGTAAGCGTCACGGTCAGCGTGTAGGTCGTCGTAGCGACTGGAAAAAAGCTTACGTCACCCTGAAAGAAGGCCAGAATCTGGACTTCATCAGCGGCGCAGAGTAAGTCGGAGGAGTAAGAACAATGGCAATTGTTAAATGTAAACCTACATCTCCGGGTCGTCGCCACGTTGTTAAAGTGGTTAACCCTGAGCTGCATAAGGGTAAACCTTTTGCCCCGTTGCTCGAGAAATTGAGCAAAAGCGGTGGCCGTAACAACAATGGCCGTATCACCACCCGTCATATCGGTGGTGGCCACAAGCAACATTATCGTCTGGTTGACTTCAAACGCAACAAAGACGGTGTGCCTGCAGTGGTTGAGCGTCTGGAGTACGATCCGAACCGTTCCGCGAACATCGCGTTGGTTCTGTACAAAGACGGCGAACGCCGTTATATCCTGGCGCCAAAAGGCCTGAAAGTGGGTGACCAGATCCAATCTGGCGTTGATGCTGCTATCAAGGTGGGTAACACCTTGCCTATGCGCAACATCCCAGTAGGTTCAACGGTTCATAACGTAGAAATGAAACCAGGTAAAGGCGGCCAGCTGGCTCGTTCTGCTGGTGCCTACGTTCAGATCGTTGCTCGTGATGGTTCCTACGTGACTCTGCGTCTGCGCTCAGGCGAAATGCGTAAAGTTCAGATCGACTGCCGTGCCACTATGGGCGAAGTTGGTAACTCTGAACATATGCTTCGCGTTCTGGGTAAAGCAGGTGCGACTCGTTGGCGTGGTGTTCGCCCTACCGTTCGCGGTACTGCGATGAACCCAGTCGATCACCCACACGGTGGTGGTGAAGGTCGTAACTTTGGTAAACACCCAGTAACACCATGGGGCGTTCAGACCAAAGGTAAGAAGACCCGTAGCAACAAGCGTACTGACAAGTTCATCGTACGTCGCCGTAGCAAAAAATAATTAGAGGATAAGCCATGCCACGTTCTCTCAAGAAAGGTCCTTTTATTGACCTGCACTTGCTGAAGAAGGTAGAGAAAGCGGTGGAAAGCGGTGACAAGAAGCCTTTGCGCACTTGGTCCCGTCGTTCAACGATCTTTCCTAACATGATCGGTTTGACCATCGCTGTCCATAATGGTCGTCAGCACGTACCAGTATTTGTTTCCGACGAAATGGTCGGTCACAAACTGGGTGAATTCGCGCCGACTCGTACTTATCGCGGCCATGCGGCTGATAAAAAAGCTAAAAAGCGCTAAGGTAGGAGGAAGAGATGGAAACTATCGCTAAACATCGCCACGCTCGTTCTTCTGCTCAGAAGGTCCGCCTTGTTGCAGACCTGATCCGCGGTAAGAAAGTGTCGCAAGCTCTGGAAACTCTGGCCTACACCAACAAGAAAGCTGCTGGTCTGGTTAAGAAAGTGCTGGAGTCTGCCATTGCTAACGCAGAGCACAACGATGGCGCTGACATCGATGATCTGAAAGTCACGAAAATTTTCGTAGATGAAGGCCCAAGCATGAAGCGTATTATGCCGCGTGCTAAAGGTCGTGCAGATCGCATTCTGAAGCGCACCAGCCACATTACTGTGGTTGTGTCCGATCGCTGAGACTCTGGAGACTAGCAATGGGTCAGAAAGTACATCCTAATGGTATTCGACTGGGTATCGTCAAACCTTGGAACTCTACTTGGTACGCGAATACCAAAGAATTCGCTGACAACCTGGACAGCGACTTTAAAGTTCGTCAATTCCTGACTAAGGAATTGTCGAAAGCTTCCGTTTCTCGCATCGTTATCGAGCGCCCAGCGAAGAGCATCCGTGTGACTATTCACACTGCTCGTCCTGGCATCGTTATCGGCAAGAAAGGTGAAGATGTCGAAAAACTGCGTAAGGTCGTAGCGGATATCGCTGGCGTTCCTGCACAGATTAATATCGCCGAAGTCCGTAAACCGGAACTTGACGCTAAATTGGTTGCTGACAGCATCACTTCACAGCTGGAACGTCGTGTTATGTTCCGTCGTGCTATGAAGCGTGCAGTACAGAACGCAATGCGTCTTGGCGCTAAAGGTATCAAAGTTGAAGTAAGCGGCCGTCTTGGCGGTGCTGAAATCGCGCGTACCGAATGGTACCGTGAAGGTCGTGTTCCATTGCATACTCTGCGTGCGGACATCGATTACAACACATCTGAAGCGCACACCACTTACGGTGTAATCGGCGTTAAGGTATGGATCTTCAAAGGTGAGATCCTGGGTGGTATGGCTGCAGTTGAACAACCGGAACCGGCTGCTCAACCTAAAAAGCAGCAGCGTAAAGGCCGCAAGTAAGGAGAGTCGCTGATGTTACAACCAAAGCGTACAAAATTCCGTAAAGTGCACAAGGGCCGCAACCGTGGTCTGGCGCAGGGTACGGATGTGAGCTTCGGCACTTACGGTCTGAAAGCTGTTGGCCGTGGTCGCTTGACTGCTCGTCAAATTGAAGCAGCACGTCGTGCGATGACCCGTGCAGTTAAGCGTCAAGGTAAGATCTGGATCCGTGTATTCCCGGACAAACCGATCACCGAGAAGCCACTGGAAGTTCGTATGGGTAAAGGTAAGGGTAACGTGGAGTATTGGGTTGCCCTGATTCAGCCTGGTAAAGTCCTGTACGAAATGGACGGTGTGCCTGAAGAGCTGGCGCGTGAAGCATTCCAGCTGGCAGCAGCGAAACTGCCTATCAAAACCACCTTTGTAACTAAGACGGTGATGTAATGAAAGCACAAGAGCTGCGCGAAAAAAGCGTGGAAGAGCTGAACACTGAGCTTCTGAACCTGTTGCGTGAGCAGTTTAACCTGCGCATGCAAACAGCCAGCGGCCAGCTGCAGCAAACACACCTGTTGAAGCAAGTGCGTCGTAATGTTGCACGTGTGAAGACTTTACTGACTGAGAAGGCGGGTGCGTAATGAGTGACAAGATCCGTACTCTGCAAGGTCGTGTTGTCAGTGACAAAATGGAAAAATCCATTGTTGTTGCGATTGAACGTGTGGTGAAACACCCAATCTACGGTAAATTCATCAAGCGTACGACTAAGCTGCACGTACATGACGAGAACAACGAATGCGGTATCGGCGACGTGGTAGAAATCCGCGAATGCCGTCCGCTGTCTAAGACTAAGTCTTGGACGCTTGTTCGCGTTGTAGAGAAAGCGATTCTGTAATAGAGTCTCTTGCTCGAAAATAGATAAACGGCTCATTAAATTGGGCCGTTTATTTTTTCTTCCCACTTTTTCCTATCAAAGGATGTGGAACCGGTGTTATAATGCCGCGCCCTCATTAGTGGGGATTATTTAATGACCTATTCCTGGGTCCTAAAGTTGTAGTTGACATTAGCGGAGCACTAACATGATCCAAGAACAGACTATGCTGACCGTGGCCGACAACTCCGGTGCACGTCGCGTAATGTGTATCAAGGTTCTAGGTGGCTCGCACCGTCGCTACGCAGGCGTTGGCGACATCATCAAAATTACCATCAAGGAAGCAATTCCTCGTGGTAAGGTGAAGAAAGGCGACGTGCTGAAGGCGGTAGTGGTGCGCACCAAGAAGGGTGTTCGTCGCCCGGACGGTTCTGTCATTCGCTTCGATGGTAATGCATGCGTTATTTTGAACAATAACAGCGAGCAGCCAATCGGCACGCGTATTTTTGGGCCGGTAACTCGTGAACTGCGTAATGAGAAGTTCATGAAAATTATCTCTCTGGCACCAGAAGTACTCTAAGGAGCGAACCATGGCAGCGAAAATCCGTCGTGATGACGAAGTTATCCTGCTTACCGGTAAAGATAAAGGTAAGCGTGGTAAAGTAAAAAATGTCCTGTCTTCTGGTAAGGTCATTGTTGAAGGTATCAACCTGGTTAAAAAACATCAGAAGCCTGTACCGGCCCTGAACCAACCAGGTGGCATCGTTGAAAAAGAAGCTGCAGTTCAAGTTTCTAACGTTGCAATCTTCAACGCGGCAACCGGTAAGGCTGACCGTGTAGGCTTTAGATTCGAAGACGGCAAAAAAGTCCGTTTCTTCAAGTCTAACAGCGAAACTATCAAGTAATTTGGAGTAGTACGATGGCGAAACTGCATGATTACTACAAAGACGATGTCGTAAAAAAACTCATGTCTGAGTTTGGTTACAATTCTGTCATGCAAGTCCCTCGGGTCGAGAAGATCACCCTGAACATGGGTGTTGGTGAAGCGATCGCTGACAAGAAACTGCTGGATAACGCAGCAGCTGATCTGGCAGCAATCTCCGGTCAAAAGCCGTTCATCACCAAAGCACGCAAATCAGTTGCAGGCTTCAAAATCCGTCAGGGCTATCCGATCGGCTGTAAAGTGACCCTGCGTGGCGAACGTATGTGGGAATTCTTTGAGCGTCTGATCTCTATTGCTGTTCCTCGTATTCGTGACTTCCGCGGCTTGTCTGCTAAGTCTTTCGATGGTCGTGGTAACTACAGCATGGGCGTGCGTGAACAGATCATCTTCCCGGAAATCGACTATGACAAAGTCGATCGCGTTCGTGGTTTGGATATTACCATCACCACTACTGCGAAATCCGATGATGAAGGCCGCGCTCTGCTGGCTGCCTTTAAATTCCCTTTCCGCAAGTAAGGCAGGGTTACTAATGGCTAAGCAATCCATGAAAGCACGCGAAGTTGTTCGCGTGAAACTGGCTGACAAATTCCGCGCTAAACGCGAAGAGTTGAAAGCTATTATCTCTGGTGTGAACTCATCCGACGAAGATCGTTGGGATGCGGTTCTGAAGCTGCAGTCTCTGCCGCGTGATTCCAGCCCGTCTCGTCAGCGTAACCGCTGCCGTCAAACTGGTCGTCCGCATGCATTCTTGCGGAAGTTCGGGTTGAGCCGTATTAAGGTCCGTGAAGCCGCTATGCGCGGTGAAATTCCGGGTCTGAAAAAGGCTAGTTGGTAATTTTCACCATTTGAATCACGGGAGTAACACAGATGAGCATGCAAGATCCGATCGCGGATATGCTGACCCGTATCCGTAACGGTCAAGCCGCGAATAAAGTTGCGGTCACCATGCCTTCTTCCAAGCTGAAAGTGGCAATTGCCAACGTGCTGAAAGAAGAAGGTTATATTGAAGAATTTAAAATCGAAGGCGACGCCAAACCTGAACTGGAATTAGTACTGAAGTACTTCCAGGGCAAGGCAGTGGTAGAAAGCATTCAACGTATCAGCCGTCCAGGTCTGCGCATCTATAAGAAAAAAGATGAGCTGCCAAAAGTTATGGCCGGTTTGGGTATCGCTGTTATTTCTACCTCTAAAGGTGTTATGACTGATCGTGCAGCTCGCCAGGCTGGTCTTGGTGGCGAGATTATCTGCTACGTAGCTTAATTCGGGAGGAAAGAATGTCTCGTGTTGCAAAAGCACCCGTCGTCATTCCTGCCGGCGTAGAGGTAAAACTCAACGGTCAGGTTATTTCGATTAAGGGTAAGAACGGCGAGCTGTCTCGTACTATCCATAAGGCTGTTGTTGTTAAACAGGAAGAAAACACCATTACTTTCGCTCCACGTGAAGGTTTTGTTGACGGTTGGGCCCAAGCGGGTACTACTCGTGCACTGTTGAACGCAATGGTTGTTGGTGTTACCGATGGCTTCACTAAAAAGCTTCAACTGGTTGGCGTTGGTTATCGTGCTGCCATTAAAGGCAACGCGGTGAGTTTAGCTTTAGGCTTCTCTCACCCTGTAGAACACCAGCTGCCGGAAGGCATCACTGCTGAGTGCCCGACCCAAACTGAAATCGTGCTGAAAGGCGCTGATAAGCAGGTTATCGGTCAGGTTGCCGCAGATTTACGTGCCTACCGTCGTCCTGAGCCTTACAAAGGCAAAGGTGTCCGTTACGCCGACGAAGTCGTGCGTACCAAAGAGGCTAAGAAGAAGTAAGGTAACACTATGGATAAGAAATCTGCTCGTATCCGTCGTGCGACCCGCGCACGCCGCAAGCTCAAAGAACTGGGTGCGACACGTCTGGTGGTACATCGTACCCCGCGTCATATTTACGCACAGGTCATTGCACCAAATGGTTCTGAAGTATTGGTAGCTGCATCTACTGTAGAAAAAGCTATCACTGAGCAATTGAAGTATACCGGTAACAAAGATGCTGCATCAGCAGTAGGTAAAGTAATTGCTGAACGCGCGTTGGAAAAAGGGATTTCGAAAGTATCCTTTGACCGTTCCGGTTTCCAATATCATGGTCGAGTCCAGGCACTGGCAGATGCTGCCCGTGAAGCTGGCCTTCAGTTCTAAGGTAGAGGTGTAAGATGTCACACATCGAAAAACAAGCTGGCGAACTGCAGGAAAAGCTGATCGCGGTAAACCGCGTATCTAAAACCGTAAAAGGTGGCCGTATTTTCAGCTTTACCGCACTGACAGTTGTTGGTGATGGTAACGGTCGCGTTGGTTTTGGCTACGGCAAAGCACGCGAAGTTCCGGCAGCGATCCAAAAAGCGATGGAGAAAGCCCGTCGCAACATGTTGAACGTCGCGCTGACTAGCGGCACCCTGCAGCACCCTGTTAAAGGTGCTCATACAGGTTCCCGTGTGTTCATGCAGCCGGCTTCAGAAGGTACCGGTATTATCGCCGGTGGTGCAATGCGCGCCGTCCTGGAAGTCGCAGGGGTACACAACGTATTGGCTAAAGCCTATGGTTCTACTAACCCGATTAACGTGGTTCGTGCAACTATCGCTGCTTTGGAAGATATGAAGTCCCCAGAAATGGTTGCTGCCAAGCGTGGTAAATCCGTCGAAGAAATTCTAGGGAAATAACCATGGCAAAGACTATTAAAGTAACTCAAGTTAAAAGCAGCATCGGTCGTTTGCCTAAGCACAAGCAAACTTTGACTGGTTTAGGTCTGCGTCGTATTGGTCACACTGTAGAGCGCGAGGATACTCCTGCTGTACGCGGTATGATCAATCTGGTTTCCTATATGGTTAAGGTTGAGGAGTAAGAGATGCGTTTAAATACTCTGTCTCCGGCTGAAGGTGCTAAACAAGCGCCACGCCGTTTAGGTCGTGGTATTGGTTCTGGCCTGGGTAAAACCGGTGGTCGTGGTCACAAAGGTCAGAACTCACGTTCTGGCGGTGGCGTACGTCGCGGTTTCGAAGGTGGTCAGATGCCTCTATATCGTCGTCTGCCGAAATTCGGCTTCACTTCACGCAAAGCTATGATCACGGCAGAAGTTCGTCTGTCTGAGCTGGCTCTGGTTGAAGGCGATGTAATTGACCTGAACACGCTGAAAGCCGCTAACGTAGTGGGCATCCAGATCGAGTTCGCCAAAGTAATTCTCTCTGGTGAAGTTACTCGTCCGGTAACCGTACGTGGTCTGCGTGTCACCAAAGGCGCTCGTGTTGCTATCGAAGCTGCTGGCGGTAAAATTGAGGAATAAGTAGCAGATGGCTAAGCAACCGGGATTAGATTTTCAAAGTGCTAAGGGTGGACTAGGCGAACTGAAGCGCAGACTGTTGTTTGTTATCGGTGCGCTAATTGTTTTCCGTATCGGCTCTTTTATTCCGATCCCTGGTATTGATGCCACTGTACTTGCCAAATTGCTCGAACAGCAGCGAGGCACCATCATAGAGATGTTTAACATGTTCTCTGGTGGTGCTCTCAGCCGTGCTTCTATCTTTGCTTTGGGTATTATGCCGTATATTTCGGCCTCTATTATTATCCAGTTGCTGACGGTGGTTCATCCAGCGTTAGCAGAGATAAAGAAAGAAGGGGAGTCTGGCCGTCGTAAGATTAGCCAGTACACCCGTTACGGTACACTGGTGTTGGCCGTATTCCAGTCGATCGGTATTGCTACCGGTTTACCGAATATGCCTGGTATGCAGGGCCTGGTGTTAAATCCAGGCTTTGCGTTCTACTTTACTGCAGTAGTGAGCTTAGTGACCGGGACAATGTTCCTGATGTGGCTAGGTGAGCAGATTACTGAACGTGGTATCGGTAACGGTATCTCAATCATAATCTTTGCAGGCATCGTAGCGGGTCTCCCGCCAGCTATCGGTCATACTATCGAACAAGCCCGGCAAGGCGACCTGCACTTCCTCCTGTTGCTGTTGGTTGCAGTATTAGTGTTTGCAGTGACGTTCTTCGTTGTGTTTATGGAGCGTGGTCAACGACGTATTGTTGTTAACTATGCCAAACGTCAACAAGGTCGTCGTGTTTATGCAGCACAGAGCACACACTTACCGTTGAAAGTGAACATGGCTGGCGTAATACCTGCTATCTTTGCTTCTAGCATTATTCTGTTCCCGGCCACGATTGCATCATGGTTCGGTGGCGGAACGGGTTGGAACTGGCTGACAACGATTTCGCTGTATTTGCAGCCAGGGCAACCGCTTTATGTGTTACTCTATGCCACTGCAATCATCTTCTTCTGTTTCTTTTATACTGCGTTGGTGTTCAACCCGCGTGAGACAGCAGATAACCTGAAGAAGTCCGGTGCATTTGTACCAGGAATTCGTCCGGGAGAGCAAACGGCGAAGTATATTGATAAAGTAATGACCCGCCTTACCTTGGTAGGTGCGTTATACATTACTTTCATCTGCCTTATCCCGGAGTTCATGCGTGACGCAATGAAAGTTCCATTCTACTTTGGCGGTACATCACTGCTCATCGTAGTTGTGGTCATCATGGACTTTATGGCTCAAGTGCAAACTCTGATGATGTCAAGTCAGTACGAGTCTGCATTGAAGAAAGCAAACCTGAAAGGCAATAATCGCTAATCTGGTGAGTTTGCGAAGTTACGGAGAGTAAAAATGAAAGTTCGTGCTTCCGTCAAGAAATTATGTCGTAACTGCAAAATTGTTAAGCGTAACGGTGTCGTTCGCGTAATTTGCAGCGCAGAACCGAAGCATAAACAGCGTCAAGGCTGATTATCTCGCATATTTTTCTTGCAAAGTTGGGTTGAGCTGGCTAGATTAGCCAGCCAATCTTTTGTATGTAAGCTGCAACATTATTTGAGTATCCTGAAAACGGGCTTTTCAGAATGGTGTTGCCGTATAAAATAGTAGGAGTGCATAGTGGCCCGTATAGCAGGCATTAACATTCCTGATCAGAAACATACCGTGATCGCATTAACTTCGATCTACGGCATCGGTAAGACCCGCTCACAGGCTATCTGTGCAGCATCAGGTATTGCTGAAAATGTTAAGATCAGTGAGCTGTCTGAAGAGCAAATCGAAAAGCTGCGTGACGAAGTTGCCAAGTTCATTGTTGAAGGTGATCTGCGTCGTGAAGTCACCCTGAGCATCAAGCGTCTTATGGACCTTGGAACTTATCGTGGTTTGCGTCATCGTCGTGGTCTTCCAGTACGCGGTCAGCGTACCAAGACTAACGCACGTACCCGTAAGGGTCCGCGTAAACCGATCAAGAAATAATCGGGGTGATTGAATAATGGCAAAGGCACCTGTTCGTACACGTAAGCGTGTAAGAAAACAAGTCTCTGACGGCGTGGCTCATATCCATGCGTCTTTCAACAACACCATTGTGACTATTACCGATCGTCAGGGTAATGCTTTGGGTTGGGCAACAGCCGGTGGTTCAGGTTTCCGTGGTTCTCGTAAGTCAACTCCGTTTGCAGCTCAGGTTGCAGCCGAGCGTTGTGCTGACGCAGTTAAAGAATACGGTATCAAGAATCTGGAAGTTATGGTTAAAGGACCTGGTCCTGGACGTGAGTCTACTATCCGTGCGTTAAACGCGGCTGGTTTCCGCATCACTAATATTACTGATGTGACTCCTATCCCTCATAACGGTTGTCGTCCGCCGAAAAAGCGTCGCGTATAACGCTGCTTTTAGGTTTGTTGGAGAGAGAAAATGGCAAGATATTTGGGTCCTAAGCTCAAGCTTAGCCGTCGTGAGGGCACAGATTTATTCCTTAAATCTGGCGTTCGCGCGATCGATACCAAGTGTAAAATTGAACAACCACCTGGCCAGCACGGTGCGCGTAAACCGCGTCTGTCTGACTACGGTGTGCAGTTACGTGAGAAGCAAAAAGTTCGCCGTATCTACGGTGTTCTGGAGCGTCAGTTCCGTAACTATTACAAAGAAGCAGCACGCCTGAAAGGCAACACCGGTGCAAACCTGTTGCAACTTCTGGAAGGTCGTCTGGACAACGTTGTTTACCGTATGGGCTTCGGCGCTACTCGTGCAGAGTCACGTCAGCTGGTTAGCCATAAAGCTGTTATGGTAAATGGTCGCGTTGTTAACATCGCTTCTTATCAGGTATCTCCGAATGACGTTGTCAGCATCCGTGAGAAAGCTAAAAAGCAATCTCGCGTGAAGGCCGCTTTGGAGTTGGCTGAACAGCGTGAAAAGCCGACTTGGCTTGAAGTTGATGCTGCTAAGATGGAAGGTGTGTTCAAGCGTCAGCCTGAACGTACTGATCTGTCTGCTGACATTAACGAACACCTGATCGTCGAGCTTTACTCTAAGTAAAGCTTAGTACCAAAGAGAGGACACAATGCAGGGTTCTGTGACAGAGTTTCTAAAACCGCGCCTGGTAGATATCGAGCAAGTCAGTTCGACGCACGCCAAGGTGACCCTTGAGCCATTAGAGCGTGGCTTTGGCCATACTCTTGGCAACGCACTGCGCCGTATTCTGCTTTCATCCATGCCGGGTTGCGCGGTGACCGAGGTTGAGATTGATGGTGTACTGCATGAGTACAGCACCAAAGAAGGCGTACAGGAAGATATCCTGGAAATCCTGCTCAACCTGAAAGGGCTGGCGGTGAGAGTTCAAGGGAAAGATGAAGTTATTCTTACCCTGAATAAGTCTGGCATTGGCCCTGTGACTGCAGCCGACATTACCCATGATGGTGATGTCGAAATCGTCAAGCCGCAACACGTGATCTGCCACCTGACTGATGAAAACGCTGCTATCAGTATGCGTATCAAGGTTCAGCGCGGTCGTGGTTATGTGCCGGCGTCTGCCCGAATTCATTCGGAAGAAGATGAGCGCCCAATTGGTCGCCTGTTAGTTGACGCATGCTACAGCCCTGTAGAGCGAATTGCCTACAATGTTGAAGCAGCGCGTGTCGAGCAGCGCACCGACTTGGACAAGCTGGTAATCGAGATGGAAACCAACGGTACGATCGATCCTGAAGAGGCGATCCGTCGTGCGGCAACCATTCTTGCTGAACAACTTGAAGCTTTCGTTGATTTGCGAGATGTACGTCAACCGGAAGTCAAAGAAGAGAAGCCGGAGTTCGATCCAATCCTGCTGCGCCCTGTTGACGATCTGGAATTGACTGTCCGCTCTGCTAACTGCCTTAAAGCAGAAGCAATCCACTACATCGGTGATCTGGTACAGCGTACCGAGGTTGAGCTTCTTAAGACGCCTAACCTGGGTAAAAAATCTCTTACTGAGATTAAAGACGTACTTGCTTCCCGTGGTTTGTCTCTGGGCATGCGCCTGGAAAACTGGCCACCAGCAAGTATTGCTGACGAGTAACCGGATCACAGGTTAAGGTTTTACTGAGAAGGATAAGGTCATGCGCCATCGTAAGAGTGGTCGTCAACTGAACCGTAACAGCAGCCACCGACAGGCTATGTTCCGTAACATGGCCGGCTCTTTGGTTCGTCATGAGATCATCAAGACGACCCTGCCGAAAGCGAAAGAGCTGCGTCGCGTTGTTGAGCCGCTGATTACTCTTGCCAAGACCGACAACGTTGCAAATCGTCGTCTGGCATTCGCCCGTACTCGTGATAACGAGATCGTGGCAAAACTGTTTAATGAACTGGGCCCGCGTTTCGCGAGCCGTGCCGGTGGTTACACTCGCATTCTGAAGTGTGGTTTCCGTGCAGGCGACAATGCGCCGATGGCATACATCGAGCTCGTTGATCGTGCAGAGTCAAAAGCAGAAGTAGCAACTGCTGAATAATCTGTAGATGCAATAAAAAAGCCGGGCTTGCCCGGTTTTTTTACGCCTAAATTTTGCGTTCTCCACTCATCTCTTACCCGCTTTGCGTATTTTCCTATTTGTATCTGGCTATGCTGGTATCTTATGCTGATGTTGTTTGGGCACTTTGGCTGGATAGATATGATATTAAGTGAACAAAGGGTTGAGCGACTGATTCTCGAAGCACAGAAAAAAGGCGAGTTTGATTCGTTGCCTGGTTCTGGGGCTCCTTTGGTTTTGGATGATGATAGCGCGGTGCCTGAAGAATTACGGATGGCCTATCGCATTCTCAGAAACTCGGGTTATTTGCCTCCTGAATTGCAGTCGCGACAGGAAGCACTAGAGCTATATAAACTCATGCAAAGCATCACGCTTGATGATCCACGCTACTCTCAGGCTGAAAAACGTCTAAAATTATTAGAACATCGATTACAGCAAGCTGGATTAAGCACTGACTTTCTTCAAGGTCCTTACAAGACGGTTATCAGCAAAAAATTAAATACGGAGACCTAATGTTCAAAATTGGAGATTTGGCCAAACTTGCAGAAGTGACACCTGATACGGTGCGTTACTACGAGAAACAAGGACTCATGTCTTATGGTGAACGTAGTGAGTCTGGCTATCGTTTGTATACAGAAAATGATCTTCAGCGTTTACGTTTTATTCGCTATGCCAAAACTATCGGCTTTACTCTAGAAGCGATTGCTGAACTTCTTTCGATTCGAATTGATCCTACTCAACACACCTGCGAGGAGTCTAAATCGATTGTAGACCACCGTTTGCAAGAAGTTGAACAGCGCCTCGATGAGCTGATTCATATGCGTGATTCGTTAAAAAGGCTAAGCAGCGCATGCTGTGGCAAAGCACATAGCACCTCTAGCTGTTCTATTTTGGAGGCACTGGAAGCAGGGGCGACGACTGATATTGCAAAATCCAAATATTGAGCATAGATTATGCTCGATCCACATTGTGGACATTTTGTCTACAAAACATCAATCATGTTGCGAGGAAAATATGAGTCACTATCAACATAAAAAAGGCACTATTCAAGACAATGCATTGCACGCATTACTACACGACCCGTTGTTCCGTCAGCGAGTAGAAAAAAGCCTCAAAGGCAAAGGTAGTTATCGCCGTAAAGAGAAAAATGGCAAGAAGGGGAATTGGGAGGGCAGTGTTAAACGTTTCAAGTAAGCTTTTAACACTGCCTTTCTACATGCAGACTGCGATTTTGCATGCTACAAATGAAAAAGCCATCGTTGAGATGGCTTTTTACATTCACATCCGAGATATTACATTACAGCTTAGGTGTCTGCTGTTGTTTTAACAGGTCGCGAATCTCACTCAATAGCGTTTCTTCAGCCGTTGGTTTCGCAGGTGCTTCTGGTTCCACATCTTCTTTACGGCGCATCTTATTCATTAGTTTGATGGCGCAGAAGATAGCTAATGCCACAATAACAAAATCGAAGATATTTTGGATAAACACGCCGTATTTCATAACGACAGCAGGTACCGTTCCTTGTGCATCGCGTAATACGAGCTCGAAGGATTTAAAGTCCACGCCACCAATCAGTAATCCCAATGGCGGCATAATAATATCGGCAACCAATGACGAAACGATTTTGCCGAAAGCAGCACCGATAATTACACCGACTGCTAAATCAACCACGTTGCCACGCATGGCAAATTCACGGAACTCTTTCATAAAACTCATAAAAACACCCCTTAAGGAATCAATAAATCTGTCAATCAAAGTAAAGACTATTTAGTGCAAATGCGCTACAAAACTTAACTAATTACGGTTAAGTTAATGATTAATCCGCCTGACGGTTAATCATCATAGGAAGAATGGACTTGGTTGGAACAATCTTTCTACATCGCGCACGAATTTTTTATCTGTAATGAACATGATCACGTGGTCACCTTGCTGTATTCGGCTTGTTCCGTTGGCGATAATTACCTCGTCACCGCGGACAATAGCCCCAATCGTTGTGCCGGGTGGCAGCTTGATTTGTTCAACGGTTCTACCGACAACCTTCGACGTGCTTTCATCGCCATGGGCGATAGCCTCAATCGCTTCAGCCACACCTCGGCGCAAAGAGGATACGCTGACAATATCTGCCTTACGCACATGACCTAATAATGCTGAAATAGTGGCTTGCTGTGGTGAAATAGCAATATCTATCACACTGCCTTGCACTAAATCGACATACGCACTGCGCTGGATTAATACCATCGCTTTTTTAGCGCCCATACGTTTAGCTAGCATAGCTGACATGATATTAGCTTCATCATCATTGGTAATGGCGATAAAGACATCAACTTGTTCTATATGCTCTTCAGCCAGTAGCTCTTGATCGGATGCATCTCCATAGAAAACAATCGTATCCTGCAACAGCTCCGCCAGCTCCGCTGCGCGTTGCTGGTCACGTTCAATCAATTTAACGCTATAGTTTTTCTCTAGGCGACGAGCAAGGCCGGCACCCACATTACCGCCGCCTACAATCATAATGCGCTTGTAGGGTTTCTCCAGGCGTTGTAGCTCGCTCATTACCGCACGAATATGCTGCGAAGCGGCAACGAAGAACACTTCATCACCCGCTTCAATAATGGTCGAGCCTTGCGGGCGTATTGGCCTGTCTTGCCGGAAAATTGCCGCGACGCGGGTTTCTATATGCGGCATATGTTCCCGCATAGCTGATAACGCATTACCGACAAGCGGGCCGCCATAATAGGCGTTCACCGCGGCAATACTGACTTTACCTTCTGCAAAGTTAACGACCTGTAATGCGCCAGGATATTCAATTAACTTATAAATATAGTCAGTCACCAACTGCTCTGGTGAGATGAGGTGATCGATTGGTACGGCTTCAGGCTGAAACAGTTTTTCCGATTCACGGATGTACTCGGGAGAACGGATACGTGCAATACGGTTTGGCGTGTTGAAAAGCGAATAGGCTATTTGGCAGGCCACCATATTGGTTTCGTCAGAATTCGTAACAGCCACGAGCATATCCGCATCTTCCGCGCCTGCTTCACGCAGCACACGTGGATGTGACGCATGGCCCTGAACGACGCGTAAGTCAAACTTATCCTGCAATTGGCGCAGACGAGTGGTGTTGGTATCGACAATAGTGATGTCGTTATTTTCACCCACCAGATTTTCTGCCAGTGTCCCACCAACTTGACCTGCACCGAGAATTATTATTTTCATTTAGATCTATTCTCCGCCAACTAGTCGCTTCAAGCTTATTGGATATGTCACTTGTCACTCAGCTTTTGATTAACTTCGCGTAATAGAAACCGTCACCTTCTTCTGCATGCGGCAGATTCTGTCTTCCTGGATGGGCCTTATCACCTGTTTCAACCAGCTTAGCGTCAGGGTGGCGTTCAAGGAAGGCGGCTATCTGCTGGCTATTTTCTTCTGGTAAAATTGAACAGGTAGCATAAACCATCACACCTTGTGGCTTGAGTATCGGCCAGATGGCTTCGAGGATTTCAGCTTGCAGCGCGGCTAATTCGTTAATATCGCTATCGCGTCGCAGCCATTTTATATCAGGGTGACGGCGTATCACGCCCGTTGCTGAGCAGGGAGCGTCCAATAATATCTTATCGAACACTTTGTCCACTGCCCAAATGTGGGGTTCCCTACCATCGCCTTGTTTCACTTCTGCATGTAGCCCAAGACGTTGCAGATTTTCATGAACGCGCACTAAGCGTTGTTTATCGACATCGACAGCAAGAAGATGTGCTTTAGGCGCAGCCTCAAGGATATGGGTGGTTTTGCCGCCCGGCGCGCAGCATAAATCCAAGATCGTTTCGCCATTTTGCGGATCCAGTAGATCAACGCTGCCTTGTGCGGACGCATCTTGAACCGTGACCCAACCTTGCTCGAAACCAGGAAGATGTCCGACGGCACAAGGTGTCGCTAAGCGGATCGCGTCGCCGTAAAGAGGATGAGGAAAAGCTTCAATCTCAACGTCTTTTAACAGCGCCAGATACTCATCGCGTGTATGGTGCTGGCGATTGACTCGTAACCACATTGGTGGGCGCTGGTTATTGGCTTCTATTATCTGTTGCCACTGCTGTGGATAGGCCAATTTGATACGTTTCAACAACCAACTTGGATGCAGAAAACGATTTTCGTTATTCTCAAGACGTTGTAGCAGTTCTTCTTGTTGACGTTGAAACGTACGTAGCACGCCATTTATCAATCCTTTAAGCTGCGGACGTTTTAATGCTACTGCGCCTTCAACTGTTTCAGCCAATACTGCATGAGCTGGAATACGCATATGAATCAACTGATAAAGCCCAACCATCAGCAGATAATGCAGCGTTCGTTGTTTACCTGTGAGTGGTTTAGCCATCAGTTGTTGCAGGCACCACTCAAGCTGTGGCAGCACGCGTAGCGTGCCAAAACATAACTCTTGCAGCAGTGAGCGGTCTTTGTCTGCGATATTTTTGTGTAAGCCGGGGAGAACGGTCGATAAGGACTGCCCTTGGTCGAGCACCTGACTGATTGCTTTTGCAGCAATGCTGCGAAGGTTATAGGTGTTTTTCATAGTCAAAATAGCCGAGGGTAGCCAGCATTGTATAAAAGAAAAAGCCCGATAAACGGTGTGTCTCGGGCTGCATAGAAATGTTAAAGCTTAAGCTAACACGGTACCCGGCGTGAACCATTCACGGCGCGAGTTAAGCAAGTCTTGGGCTGACATTGCTTTTTTACCTGCAGGTTGCAACTGAGTGATATTCAGTACGCCCTCAGCGGTAGCAACTTGAATGCCTTTCTTATCTGCTGCCATGATAGTGCCAGGCTCAGCATCTTTATCGCTATTGAGTACTTCAGCCTGCCAAACCTTAACTGGCTGTCCATCGATAATAAAATAGCTTACCGGCCAAGGGTTGAAAGCGCGGATGCAACGCTCTAATTGCGTTGCGCTGAGAGACCAATCAAGTTTAGCTTCTTCTTTGCTGAGTTTTTCAGCGTAAGTGACTGCCGCTTCACTCTGTGCTTCAGGTTGTGCTTTGCCTGTTTCGAGCAGCGTTAATGTTGTCAGCATGCCTTGTGGACCGAGTCCGGCAAGTTTGTCGTACAACGATGCACTGGTATCTTCGGCTTCGATGTCACAACTTATCTTATGCAACATGGCGCCGGTATCCAGCCCTGCATCCATTTGCATGATGGTAATGCCGGTTTGTGCATCGCCAGCCCAAAGCGAACGCTGAATCGGCGCTGCACCGCGCCAACGCGGCAACAAGGAGCCGTGCACGTTGATACAGCCAAGCTTTGGCATATCCAATACCGCTTGTGGCAGGATCAACCCATAAGCGACGACAACCATTACGTCAGCATTCAAGTCAGCAACCAAACGTTGGTTTTCTTCTGGACGCAGTGATTTCGGTTGGAAAACGGGGATGTTGTGCTCAATGGCCAGATTTTTAACCGGGCTTGGTGTCAGTTTATTACCACGGCCAGCAGGACGGTCTGGTTGGGTAAAGACACCAACGACCTCGTGCTCAGATGACAAAAGCGCGTCAAGATGACGCGCTGCAAAATCCGGCGTTCCGGCAAATATTATCCGCAAAGCGTATTCCTGTAGTGAACCAGTCATGAAATAACGTTTAATCTTTCAAGTTGCAGCAATGCGTATCGCATTTAGCTGCAACTTGACGTGTTATCGCAGATTACTTGTTGCGAGCATCCAGCTTGGCTAACTTTTCCATTTTCTGGCGGATGCGTTGGCGCTTCAGTGGGGAGAGGTAATCCACGAAGAGTTTGCCAATCAGGTGATCCATTTCATGCTGAATACAAATTGCCAGCAAGTCGTCTGCTTCCAGAACGAATTCTTTGCCATCACGATCCAGAGCGCGAATTTTTACTTTTTCTGCTCGCGGCACTAATGCACGCTGATCGGGAATTGACAGGCAGCCTTCTTCAATACCGGTTTCGCCACATTGCTCAATCAGCTCTGGGTTAATGAGTACCAGACGCTCATTACGCTCTTCTGAAACGTCGATAACGATAATGCGCTGATGAATATCAACCTGAGTAGCGGCCAGCCCAATACCTTCTTCGGCATACATGGTATCGAACATATCGTCCACGATCTGCTGAATTTCTGCATTCACTTCTTTGACCGGTTTTGCAGTAATGCGAAGCCGCTCGTCTGGGTAACGTAATATATGTAATACGGACATAAATCTCTGGATCTTTATTCAAGGGATTAACGAAATATAGCCTTCATTCTAGACATTTTCAGTTCTGATTGACAGCATCGTCTATCAATTGAACAAACGGCGTATGTTGCCATTAGCAAGGAGAGGCTGATGACTCACCAGGAAGTGTGGCTACGGCTGTCAGCAGTAAAAAAATTAGATGTGACGCTGGCATGTTCACTCGCGCAGCATCTGTTTGAT
Organism: Rouxiella sp. Mn2063; assembly: GCF_049319665.1. Lineage (NCBI taxonomy): Bacteria > Pseudomonadati > Pseudomonadota > Gammaproteobacteria > Enterobacterales > Yersiniaceae > Rouxiella > Rouxiella sp. Mn2063. The sequence continues at coordinate 22,515 of NZ_JBMOUD010000027.1, forward strand.
AAGGGGGACTATCATGCAGGCGCGTTATATGAATTACCGATAACTGATGAACAACGATCCACGTTTTTGCGTCCTCGCCAAGAACCTTTGAGCGCCGCTTTACGTTGGCTAGAAAACGAAAATCATCATTTGTTGGTGATTGATGACGCTGCTTATCCTGACTTACTGCGCCACATCTCTTCCCCTCCTTTAGTGTTATTTGTACAAGGAGATGTTGACGTGTTATCAAGCCCCCAAATTGGCATGGTTGGAAGCCGCGAGCATAGCCACTATGGAGCAGATTGGGCGAAGTACTTCTCAGCAGGATTAATTAGCAGTGGTTTCACTATTACCAGCGGGTTAGCGTTGGGCATTGATGGCATTTGCCATCGTGCTGCATTAGAAAGTGAAGGCAAAACAATTGCTGTGCTCGGCAGTGGGTTAGGCAATATCTATCCACGGCGAAACAGCGCATTAGCTGATGATATTGTGCAGCAAGGTGGTGCCCTCGTCTCCGAATTACCTATTGCAGCTCCTCCGTTGCGTGAACATTTTCCACGACGTAATCGAATTATTAGCGGACTGAGCGTTGGCGTATTAATTGTTGAGGCGGGTTTACGCAGTGGTTCACTGATTACTGCTCGCTATGCGTTAGAACAAGGCCGGGAGGTCTTTGCTTTACCCGGTCCACTCGGTACATCAACCAGTGAAGGTACACACTGGTTGATCCAACAAGGTGCATATCTGGTGACGGGGCCACAAGATATTGCTGAGCATATCGGCAGTGGTCTGACGTGGATCCCCCCTAAAAAATCGACTATTAAGCAAAAATCTGTTTCGTCGCCGGCAAAAAAAGCGACAGAGGAGATTATTTGTGTAGAAGATGCTGAACTTGAATTGCCATTTGCCGATGTGTTGGCTAACGTAGGATATGAGGTGACACCTATTGACGTCGTCGCCGAACGTGCCGGCCAACCTGTGCCAGAAGTCGTAGCAAAGCTACTTGATCTGGAGTTAGCAGGGTGGATCGCAGCAGTATCCGGCGGCTATGTCCGTATTGGGAGGGCAGGCCATGTTCGACGTATTAATGTACTTATTTGAAACTTACATCCACAACGAAGCGGAGATGAGTGTCGACCAAGACAGGTTAACTGATGATTTGACTCAGGCTGGATTTCATCGGACGGATATCCTGAATGCATTAAATTGGCTTGAAAAATTGGCAGATCTGCAAGAGGGCGGTACGCCTTCTTATATGATGGATGCCGATCCTTGTGCCCTCAGAGTTTATAGCGATGAGGAAGCAAATCGGCTTGATGCCAGTTGCCGTGGTTTTTTGTTATTCCTGGAACAGATCAAAGTATTAAATTTCGATACCAGAGAGATGGTTATCGATCGTGTTATGGCTCTGGATACCGATGAGTTCGATCTTGAAGATCTCAAATGGGTGGTGCTGATGGTTCTTTTTAATATTCCAGGATATGAAAGTGCTTATCAGCAGATGGAAGAGCTGTTATTTGAGGTTAATGAAGGTTATCTGCATTAAAGATAACGGGTAAATCACAGAGTATGACGAAAGCAGCACCTCTTGCTGAGAAGCAAAATGAATCCTGTCCGGAATGTGGGGCCGACCTGGTGATCCGAAGTGGTCGCCACGGCCCCTTTCTCAGCTGTTCCACCTACCCGCAATGTGAATATATCAGGCCGCTGAAAGCACAAGCTGATGGGCATATCGTCAAAGTGCTCGATGGTCAACAGTGCCCGAAATGCCAGTCAACATTAGTCTTACGACAAGGGCGTTTTGGTATGTTTATCGGCTGTAGTGGCTATCCACTTTGCGATCACACTGAAGTGATAGATAAACCAGCAGAGACATCACTTAGTTGTCCGCAGTGTGGGAATGGGCATTTGCTGCAACGCAAATCTAGATACGGCAAAGTGTTTCATGCGTGTAACCGCTATCCAGATTGCCAATTTGCCATCAATAACAAACCTGTCGCAGGCGTGTGTGAGCACTGCCAGTATCCGCTATTGATGGAAAAGAAAACGGCGCAGGGGCCGAAGCTGTTTTGTGCCAGCAAACTCTGCGGTAAACCGGTCGTTAATAAAGATTGAGTAAGATGAATAAACATCCTGAGAGCGATATGTCTCTCGTATTGCAGGCATTAAATCAACAGCAAGTTATTGCTTACCCAACTGAAGCCGTTTTCGGTCTGGGGTGTGATCCTGATAGTGAACAGGCTGTTGAGGCATTATTAACACTTAAAAGACGCCCCCGCGAAAAAGGCTTGATCTTGATTGCCGATAATTATCAGCAATTGCTTCCTTATATAGATGATTCGCAGCTAGGCGAACAACGCCTCAAAGAGATCCTCGCTTGCTGGCCAGGCCCGGTAACTTGGGTGATGCCTGCGAAAGCCAGTACGCCAGATTGGCTTACTGGGCGATTTAATTCACTAGCAGTGCGCGTTAGCGATCACCCTTTAGTGAAAGAACTTTGCCAGCAGTTTGGTAAACCTCTGGTTTCAACCAGTGCCAATTTGACTACTTTACCGCCTTGCCGGACAGCTGAAGAGGTGAAGCAGCAGTTTGGCGATGACTTCCCTGTGTTGCATGGCGCAGTCGGTGGGCGGGAGAATCCGTCTGAAATCAAGGATGCACTAACAGGTCAACTTATTCGTCAAGGTTAAGAGAAACTACTCATGTCTTCTTTCGCAGTATTCGGCAACCCAATTAATCACAGTAAATCTCCAAGGATCCATGCGCTATTTGCTGCGCAAACGGGTATTAAACTGGCTTATGGCACGGTTCTGGCTCCGCTTGATGGATTCGAAAGTACGTTGCATGATTTCTTTGCACAAGGTGCATCTGGTGCCAATGTGACAGTCCCTTTTAAAGAGCGTGCTTTTGCTCTGGCCGATGAACTTAATGACCGCGCTGCAATGAGTGGTGCGGTCAATACGTTGAAGAAGCTGGAAGACGGGCGTCTGCTTGGCGATAACACGGATGGTGTCGGCATGCTCAGCGATCTGCAGCGTTTGGATATGATCAAACCTGGCGAGCGAGTATTACTGGTGGGAGCTGGTGGGGCCGCGCGCGGTGTTATTCTGCCGTTGCTTGATTTTGAATGTCAGGTTGTAGTGACTAACAGAACGTTTGAGCGCGCACAGCAACTGCAAGATCACTTTACTGGTAAAGGTGAGATTAGCGCTATTGCTATGGATGACCTCACAGGCGAGCATTTTGATCTCATTATTAATGCTACGGCATCTGGTATTAAAGGTGATGTTCCAGCGTTACCTACTTCCCTCGTTAGTCATAAAACCCGTATCTACGATATGTACTATCAGGCAGGGCCGACGGCGTTTATTCGTTGGGCAACGGCGCTGGGGGCTACCCAGTGTGCTGATGGTCTGGGAATGTTGGTTGGGCAGGCGGCGTATGCATTTTATTTATGGCATGGTGTGATGCCAGAAATTGCGCCAGTGCTGGAGCAGCTTAAGCAAGATATGGCGTAATAAATTAAGCCTGATATCGAGCAGCAAGATCCATAGCCGTGATAATCACGGCTATGGGGAATGGATTTCCGACTCGGTACATTAACTGATCTGTAATGAAGAACATGATCCTCGGAGTGAGATCTATTTATCTTCACCCGAAAGGTAATCGTCTTTCCATTTTACATAGTTGCTTGAAGAGTAGGTTAAGCCAGCGCGTTCAGCAGCCGTCAGCTCACGAATTTGTTTAACCGGGCTGCCTAAATACAGATAACCACTTACCAGCCTCTTTCCTGGGGGCACCAAACTACCAGCGCCTATCATCACGTCATCTTCAATCACTGAGCCATCTAGTAAGATAGAACCCATCCCGACTAATACACGATTACCGATAGTGCAGCCGTGGAGCATGACTTTGTGCCCGACAGTGACATCTTCGCCAATAACCAAAGGGTAGCCTTGCGGATTGTGTTCTGATTGATGCGTAACGTGCAGTACGCTGCCATCTTGAATATTGCTACGGCGGCCAATCGATACTTTATTCACATCTCCGCGGATGGCGACTAACGGCCAGATACCGACGTCATCAGCAAGAGTGATATTGCCAATAACAACGCTGGTGGGATCAACCATCACGCGTTCACCCAGAGTTGGCCAGACACCTTTATAAGATCGTAACGCTGCAGACATATTGTCATCCTCCACTTTATGAGTCCTTTATTACACCGTAGTAAGCCATAAGATCATATTGCCCCCTATATTTTTGTCGATAAAACCAGCCGATCGAACAAGATCAAAACGAAAGGTTCGAAAAAGAAGCAGTTGAAATTAAAAGATCAAAAAAGCCTTGTGGAAAAAATTCGGATCCCTATAATGCGCCTCCATCGACAGGGAACAACGTGAACAACTTCACGAAGTAACCGGGTCGGAAAGATTGAAAAC
>NZ_JBMOUD010000028.1:0-20699 GCF_049319665.1 Rouxiella sp. Mn2063
CCGGTTACTTCGTGAAGTTGTTCACGTTGTTCCCTGTCGATGGAGGCGCATTATAGGGAGTTCTCAGCAGGCCGCAACCCCTAAATCAAAAAAAGTTATCAACCGTTCATTAATAGAACAAATAAGTCGATAACGGCCAATTAACATACGAAAAAAGGGGGCCTGAATCACTTCAGGCCCCCTTTTAATGCAGATTTAGACTGTCATTTGGCTACAAACCTTTATTGCTTAGCAACAATCTGTCCGTTTTCTACATCAATAGTGATGTCTTTCCCCGGAATAAGGTTGCCAGACAATATCTGTTGCGCCAGTGGATTTTCGATTTCTTGCTGGATGGCACGTTTTAACGGACGGGCACCATACACAGGATCAAAACCACTATTACCTAACAACTCTAATGCAGCATCGGTTAAGTGCGCACTATAACCACGTTCTTCCAGACGTTTGTACAAACGCCCCAATTGGATTTGCGCAATGTTCTTAATATGCGCTTGCGCCAATGGATGGAAGACAACGACTTCATCTATACGGTTGATGAACTCAGGACGGAAATTATGCGTCACGATTTCCATCACTGATTCTTTCATCTGCACATAGGTCGCTTGACCAAAATGCTGCTGAATAACATCAGAACCTAGGTTTGAAGTCATGATCACCACAGTGTTACGGAAATCAACGGTACGACCTTGCCCATCCGTTAGACGCCCATCATCCAAGACCTGTAAGAGGATGTTGAACACATCGGGATGCGCCTTCTCAACTTCATCGAGCAGGATCACTGAATAAGGACGGCGACGAACTGCTTCTGTCAAATAACCGCCTTCTTCATAGCCGACATATCCTGGAGGAGCGCCGACTAAACGTGATACCGAGTGTTTTTCCATAAACTCAGACATGTCGATGCGCACCATGGCATCATCAGTATTGAACAGGAATGTCGCCAATGCTTTACAAAGCTCAGTTTTCCCCACCCCAGTCGGACCAAGGAACAGGAATGAGCCTATTGGACGATTTGGATCTGACAAGCCCGCTCGGCTACGGCGAATCGCATTAGAGACGGCTTCGACTGCTTCATTCTGTCCAATCACACGTTGATGGAGTTCATCTTCCATACGCAGAAGTTTCTCACGCTCGCTTTCCAGCATTCTTGCTACAGGGATACCTGTCCAGCGCGCTAATACATCTGCAATCTCAACGTCAGTCACGCGATTACGCAGAAGCTTCATGGTTTTGCCTTCTGCCTGGGTCGCAGCAGCAAGTTGTTTTTCCAATTCAGGGATCTTGCCGTACTGCAATTCAGACATACGCCCCAGATCGCCAACGCGGCGGGCCTGCTCCAAGGTAATCTTGGCTTGCTCCAATTCAGCTTTAATATTCTGCGTGCCGGTAAGCGAGGCTTTTTCAGCTTTCCACTCTTCTTCCAGCTCAGAATACTCACGCTCTTTCTGATCAAGTTCGGTCGTCAGCATTTCCAAACGTTTAATGCTGGCATCATCAGATTCTTTCTTTAATGCCTGCTGTTCCAACTTCAACTGAATAATACGTCGTTCTAAGCGATCGAGCGTTTCCGGTTTTGAGTCGATCTGCATACGAATGCTAGAGGCTGCTTCATCGATCAGATCAATAGCTTTATCCGGCAACTGACGGTCTGATATGTAGCGATGAGATAAAGTCGCAGCAGCCACAATCGCTGGATCGGTGATTTGCACATGGTGATGCAGTTCATAACGCTCTTTCAAACCGCGCAGAATCGCAATTGTGTCTTCAACCGACGGCTCGGCAACGAATACTTTCTGGAAACGACGCTCAAGCGCGGCATCCTTCTCTATATACTGACGATACTCATTCAGCGTTGTCGCCCCGACGCAATGCAGTTCACCACGCGCCAAAGCAGGTTTGAGCATATTCCCGGCATCCATCGCGCCATCGGCTTTACCTGCCCCAACCATGGTGTGTAGCTCATCGATAAACAGAATAACGTTGCCTTCCTGCTTAGCTAAATCGTTGAGAAGCCCTTTCAGACGCTCTTCGAATTCACCACGATATTTCGCACCGGCCACCAGCGCGCCCATATCTAAAGATAGAACACGCTTGTTCTTCAGACCTTCAGGCACTTCTCCGTTAATAATGCGCTGGGCCAAGCCTTCGGCAATCGCCGTTTTACCCACGCCAGGCTCGCCAATCAGTACTGGGTTATTTTTGGTACGGCGCTGCAGAACTTGAATAGTACGGCGGATTTCTTCATCACGACCAATCACCGGATCTAACTTGCCTTGTTCGGCACGCTCAGTGAGATCGATGGTGTATTTTTTTAAAGCCTGGCGCTGATCTTCCGCCCCTTGGTCATCCACTTTATCGCCGCCTCGCATCTGATCGATTGCTGAAGTGATTTTCTCAACCGTGGCACCGCAGGCTTTCAACAAGTCTGTTAATGTTCCACGATCTTTCAATGCAGCCAAAACAAACAGCTCTGACGAAATAAATTTGTCTGAACGCTGCTGGGCTAATTTGTCACATAGATTTAAAACACGAACCAGCTCACTGGATGGTTGAACATCACCACCGGTTCCTTCAACTTGCGGCAATCTAGCGAGAGCCTGTTCAATGTCCGTGCGCAAACGCAGGACATCAGTCCCTGCAGCGGTTAGTAAAGGACGGACGGTTCCCCCTTCCTGAGTCAGTAATGCACTCATCAGATGGGTAGGTTCGATAAATTGGTTGTCGCGCCCAAGTGCGAGAGACTGAGCGTCGGCGAGGGCAAGCTGGAATTTACTGGTAAGACGATCCAAGCGCATAACACCTCCAAGACTGAACAAAATTGCTACTGGAGATTAGATGAGGTCAACCCTCATATATTCAAGGTTATTTCGTCAGAATATTTTGAGTACAACGTTATGCGCAGATGGATCGTCTTGATTTACTAGGTTATCTCAGCCAAATCAAACTTGCTAGCCGTCCAGTGGTTCCATCTCGACGATAAGAGAAGAAATTATCGCTATCGGTGACAGTACAAAATTCGCCGCCATAGATGTTTATCAGGCCACATGCCTGCAATCTGAGGCGAGCCAGCATGAAGATATCGGCCAAATATTTTTCACCGAAAACGCTAAACGCAACAGCACTTTCAGGCAAAGAAGTGATAAAAGCGTCTCTAACCTCAGGCCCGACTTCAAATTTTTTTGCGCCAATAGCTGGCCCCATCCAGGCGATGATATCCTGCGGCTGAGCATGAAAAGCGGCAACGGTATTTTCTAAAACGCCGGCATTTAGCCCACGCCATCCGGCATGAGCTGCTGCTACCTCATCGCCAGCGCGACTACAAAACAGCACTGGCAAACAATCCGCGGTCATGACTGCACAAACCACGCCAGACTCATTGGTATAAGCGGCATCTGCTGTCTGCACGTCATTAAATGAAGTATCGCCAGTCAGGCGAGCGACGTTAGTACCGTGCACCTGTTCTAACCAATGAACTGAGCCTGGCAATTCTGCCATTGTCATCAATCGCTGGCGATTGGACGCAACCGCTTCGACCGCATCCCCAACATGGCCACCGAGGTTCAACGATTCATATGGCGGTAAACTCACACCACCATGACGAGTTGTCGCACAAGCCTGTACTGAAGCAGGCTGCGGCCAGTTGGGAGGAATAAGTGGGCCCATTACCAGTCCAGTTGATCTTTGAATTCAAGGGTATCGGCTTTTAACGCCGCGACCAAATCAACCATATCCTGTGGCAAAGGCGCATGCCATTCCATCTGGATACCCGTCACTGGATGGAACAAACGTAGCATTGTTGCATGCAAAGCCTGGCGGTCAAAACCACGCAGCTGTGCGATGAACGCGTCAGATGCACCTTTCGGTGGGCGAGGACGGCCGCCATATAACTGATCGCCAACCAACGGATGGTTAATATGAGCCATATGCACACGGATTTGGTGCGTACGCCCTGTTTCCAGACGCAGACGCAAACGCGTATGAGCACGGAAATGCTCCATGATGCGATAGTGCGTTGTCGCCGGTTTGCCCATTGGGTGCACAGCCATATGCGTACGTTTGGTGCTATGGCGCGCGATTGGCTGGTCAACAGTACCACCAGCCGTCATATTGCCGATTGCCACAGCTTCATATTCGCGTGTGATTTCACGTCTCTGCAGTGCATCAACTAAATGGGTTTGCGCAGGAACGGTCTTTGCCACAACCATCAATCCAGTTGTGTCTTTGTCCAAGCGGTGCACAATGCCACAACGCGGTACATCAATAATTTCTGGATAGTGATGCAACAATGCGTTCAGCACCGTGCCATCAGGATTACCGGCACCAGGATGCACGACTAAATCGCGAGGTTTATTGATAACCAGAATGTCATTATCTTCATAAACGATATCAAGTGCGATATCCTGAGCTAACCAACGCGCTTCTTCTTCAATTTGCGCATCGATTGCGATAGCCTCGCCGCCTAATACTTTTTCTTTTGGCTTAGAGACTTTTTTTCCATTTACCTGAACACGTTCATCCAAGATCCAATCTTTTATGCGAGATCGTGAATAATCAGGGAACAATTCGGCTAAAGCCTGATCTAAACGTTGACCGAGTTGTGATTCGGCCACCGTCGCCGTGAGTTGTACTTGTTGTGCCATATGCTGCTCTTGGGTAACCTTGGGTTTTCACGGCGATGCCGTTTAAAATAATGTGCTATTGTAGCTGGTCTTTGTCGGGAGCTTAACGGACAGTCTCCCAGAATAACACCTGAGGATAATCAAAACGTCATGACGCGTGTGAAATATCTGGTGGCAGCAGCCACGTTGAGTCTGGCGCTGGTAGGTTGCTCCAGTTCCAAAGAGGCGGTTCCCGATAACCCGCCTTCTGTGCTTTATGCTACTGCCCAGCAAAAGCTGCAGGACGGTAACTTTAAAGCCGCAATTGCGCAATTAGAAGCGTTAGATAATCGCTATCCTTTCGGCCCGTACTCACAGCAAGTGCAGTTAGATCTTATCTACGCTTACTATAAGTCCGCCGATCTTCCTCTTGCACAGGCATCAATCGACCGCTTTATGCGTCTGAACCCAACCCATCCAAATATCGACTACGTGATGTATATGCGTGGCCTGACGGATATGGCGTTGGATGATAGCGCACTGCAAGGGTTCTTTGGTATCGATCGCTCAGACCGTGATCCGCAACATGCACGCGCCGCGTTCCGCGATTTTAGCCAGCTGCTTCATAGTTATCCAAACAGCCAGTATGTACCTGATGCCACCAAGCGTCTGGTCTTCCTGAAAGATCGTTTGTCTAAATATGAGCTTTCGGTCGTGCAATACTACACTAAACGCTCAGCTTACGTCGCTGTAGTTAATCGTGTAGAGCAAATGATGAAAGATTACCCTGACACTAAAGCAACCCATGATGCATTACCGCTAATGGAAAATGCTTATCGTCAAATGCAATTGAATAGTCAGGCAGATAAGGTAGCGAAAATTATTGCTGCGAACAGCGCACAGTAATTCTAAGGTTTCGCCATTCGAGAACGGTAGCTTAGGCTGCCGTTTTTTTTGAGTGGAATTTGAGCACAACACTTTAAAATCAGATAGATAAAGCAAAAATCCCGCTAAAGCCATCCGACTTATCCATTCAAAAGTGCCATATCTATTTTCAATACTCAAGCGCTATTAACCAGATAATGACGTCATGTCAAAAACTCTGTTCACTTGACAAAAAGTGACAAAAAAACGTGATCGAAATCACACATTTTATTAAAAAGGCAGGTATGCTGGACCCATCTTAGACGGAAAGACAGAGAGGTAAGTTATATGACAGTGAACATTACCAGCAAACAAATGGATATCACCCCAGCAATTCGTGAGCATGTCGAAGACCGTCTAAAAAAACTGGAAAAGTGGCAAGCGCAGTTAATTAATCCACATATTGTCCTTTCTAAGGAACCTCAGGGATTTGTCGCCGATGCGACAATTAACACACCTAATGGCCCGCTGGTCGCCAGCGCAGAAAATCATGATATGTATTTCGCCATTAATGATTTAATCAGCAAACTTGAACGCCAGCTGAACAAGGCTCAACACAAAGGCGAAGCACGCCGTGCAGAACATTGTATTAAAGAGATTAATCTGGAACCCGAACAGGAGGAGTAGTCTCTGGGCAGTTAAGTGAAAGTGTCATTTCACTGAAGACCGAACAAACGCGCTCACAGTAGCGCGTTTTTTGTATATTGATAACGTAGTTTTTTTATCTGATGACAAATGTGTTATTGACACAGGGAAAAGCCAAAGGTTACTTTAGACCGAGATTATTTCATCACTAGGCAGAGTTTATCCCTAATGTCAGCAAAACTGTTTTTCTTCGCATTCTTTTTTACCTTCCCCTGACTGGGAGGCGTTTCGTCGTATAAGAATGAATGCGAAGACGAACAAACAAGCCTCCTGAGTAAGGGGGCTTTTTTTATGTCCTCAGAACTGGAAGTTAAGCCGATAAAATAGAAAGAAAAGGTAGATAGAATGAGCGATAACCCTTTACTGGCGCTGCGAGATAAAATCAGCGCACTGGACATCAAGTTATTAAACTTACTGGCAGAGCGACGCCAGTTGGCTGTCGAAGTTGCGCAAGCCAAAATGCATTCTCATCGCCCTATTCGCGATCTTGATCGTGAAAGAGAGTTGCTCAATACCTTAATCAAACAAGGTAAAACGCAAGGCTTGGACGGCCACTATATTACCCGTCTGTACCAGTTGATTATCGAAGACTCAGTGCTGACTCAGCAGGCATTATTACAGCAACACCTCAACCAAACTGCTTCTGGCTCAGCGCGTATTGCGTTCCTAGGGCCGAAAGGTTCTTACTCACACCTTGCTGCACGCCAATATGCAGCTCGTCACTTTGATCAATTTATCGAGTGCGGCTGCCAGAAATTCCATGAGATATTCGATCAAGTCGAAGCAGGCAAAGCAGACTATGCAGTATTGCCGATTGAAAACACCAGTTCTGGTGCGATTAATGATGTCTATGATCTGCTGCAGCACACCAGCCTATCGATTGTCGGCGAATTGACTAATCCGATTAACCACTGCGTTCTGGTTGGCGCTGAGACCGATCTGTCACAAATCCAGACCGTTTATAGCCACCCTCAACCATTCCAGCAATGCAGCCAGTTCATCAATCGTTATCCGCACTGGAAAATCGAATATTGTGAAAGTACCGCCGCGGCGATGGAGAAAGTTGCCGCCGCAAAATCACCACACGTTGCCGCACTCGGCAGCGAAGCAGGTGGAGCGCTGTATCAACTGCAAGTACTAGAGCATATTTCCGCTAATCAGCTCCAAAACATCACGCGTTTCATCGTTCTGGCGAAGAAAGCCATTGAAGTATCCGAGCAAGTACCAGCAAAAACGACCTTGATTATGGCCACCGGGCAAAAAGCCGGTGCATTGGTTGAAGCACTGTTAGTCCTACGTGAGCACGGCATTATCATGACTAAGCTTGAATCACGTCCAATCAACGGCAATCCGTGGGAAGAGATGTTTTATATCGATGTGCAGTCTAATCTGCGCTCTGAACAGATGCAGCTGGCATTGCGCGGTCTGAATGAGTTGACCCGCTCACTGAAAGTACTAGGCTGTTATCCAAGTGAAAATGTCGTCGCTGTTGATCCCGCATAACAACGCCTCGGCTTCAAAAGCGAGACACTAAAACACTGGATATAAAAAAGGCCATCTCGTTGTGATAACGAATGGCCTTTCTGCTATTTATTTAGACAACAATTTCAATAGCAAACAATTTATACAGTAAACAACTAGCGGCGGATATCGTTAGCCTGGCGTAACAGTGAACCGCTTTCCTTCATAAAACGCGGAGCATAATCACCAAACCATTCAGATACCGACGTAAATTTGCTGATAAATGCCTGCTTATCACCACTTTCCAATAATGCTAAAGCATCACCAAATCGCTGGTAATAGCGCTTAATCAGCGCCAGATTGCTTTCTGAGGACATAATGATGTCTGCATACAGTTGCGGGCTCTGTGCAAAGAGTCTTCCTACCATCGCCAGCTCTAAACGATAGATCGGCGAGGAAAGCGCTAACAATTGCTCAAGCTGTACATTCTCTTCCGACAAATGTAATCCGTAGGCAAAAGTAGCAAAGTGACGCAATGCCTGGATAAATGCCATGTTCTGGTCATGCTCGACCGCACTGGTTTTATGCAGCCTCGCGCCCCACACTTGTAACTGATCCAGCAACCACTGATAAGCTTCCGGGTTACGTCCGTCACAATACACCACAACTTGTTTTGCCAAACTAGCAACATCAGGCCCAAACATTGGGTGTAGCCCTAAAACAGGACCTTCATGCGCGGCAAGCATTGCTTGCAGTGGTGCATTTTTAACTGAAGCCAAATCAACCAAGATGCAATCAGCAGGTAACTTAGGCAACCGAGCAATGACTTGCTCAGTACTATGAATAGGGACGCTAACGATCACCATTCCAGCATCTGCCAGCAGAGATTCAGCCTGTGGCCAATCTTCTTGCTCCAGAATTCTCACCTGATAACCAGACAGTTCCAACATACGAGTAAACAGCTTACCCATCTGCCCCTTACCACCAACAATCACTACCGGGCGTAATTCAGGGCAAAGCGTTTTAAAGCCTTTATCGTTTTCGCTCAGGTAAGATTCCCGCATTACTCGGCGCAGCACATCCTCGATGAGATCGGGAGGAACGCCGAGGTTTTCGGCTTCTTGACGGCGTGAAGCGAGCATCGCGGCTTCACGTTCAGGCACATAGATCGGCAAACCATAACGGCTTTTTACTTCACCGACCTCTGCGACCAAATGTAAACGCTTAGCTAAAAGATCCAGCAGCGCCTTATCAACTTCATCGATTTGATCGCGCAATGCATTAAGTTCAGCCACCATAAAACCTTTACTCTCCTGTAGACCGAGCTGCCAGCGAGTCACCTAGCTCATCGTGCATATTTTTCAGCAAGGTTACCGTGCTCTCCCAGTTGATGCAGGCGTCAGTGACCGATACGCCATAGCGCATATCAGCACGCGGCTGTTCAGAAGACTGGTTGCCTTCATGAATATTGCTTTCCAACATCAGACCGGTAATAGAACGGTTGCCTGCTTTGATCTGCTCGATAACCGATTGAGCAACCAGCGGCTGGCGACGGTAGTCTTTGTTTGAATTACCATGGCTGCAATCTACCATCAAGGATGGCTTGAGTCCTGCATCTCGCATTTGTTTTTCACATTCCAGGACATCTTGCGGGCCGTAGTTTGGCGTCTTGCCGCCGCGCAAAATGACGTGTCCATCTGGATTGCCCTGGGTTTGCAGTAAGCACACCTGACCTGCCTGATTGATACCAACAAAACGGTGCGACATCGCCGCAGCGCGCATAGCGTTAATTGCCGTTCCCAGACTACCGTCGGTACCATTTTTGAAACCAACTGGCATAGAAAGACCAGATGCCATTTCGCGGTGGGTTTGCGATTCGGTAGTACGCGCACCGATAGCTGACCAGCTGAACAAATCACCTAAGTATTGTGGGCTGTTTGGATCCAACGCTTCAGTTGCTAAAGGCAGACCGAGTTCAACAAGCTGTAGGAGCAGGTTACGTGCAATGTGCAGACCCGCTTCAACATCAAAAGTGCCATCCATATGTGGATCGTTAATCAAACCTTTCCAACCTACGGTAGTACGAGGCTTTTCAAAATAGACACGCATAACAATATACAAACGATCGCTAAGTTCTGTTGCGAGCGTTTTCAAGTGACGAGCATAATCGATAGCGGCATCAGGGTCGTGAATCGAGCATGGACCACAAACCACCAACAGACGCGGATCGCGACCAGCGACAATGTCGGCAATCGTTTTGCGTGACTGGGCAATGCTATCTTTGTTTTCTTCGCTCAGAGGGAACTGCTTTTTCAGTTCTTCTGGCGTAATTAACACTTGCTCTGCACTGATGTGCACATTGTTTAAGGCATCTTTTTCCATCGTAAATATCATCCAGGTCGACAGTTAAATTAAATAAGCACTCTGCTTTACTAGCATATGGGTGTAACGATACCACAACGTGTAAAGTTTTAAAACACAGAGTGTAAACTAAAAATTACCGACACCCGCTACATTACTCGCCATAAGAAAACTCAATAAAGCACATATAAATTCATTTAAAACAATAAATTAACACCAAAAATATGATAATTAAAAGTTAGTTAATTGACAGGAAAAATGGAGGTGTAATAAATAATTTACACTAATTTTATTCAACGCGAACGGTAGAATATAGAATCAGAGAAAAGCAGATAAAAAAAACGGCCCGCCTAAGCGAGCCGTTGTTCATAACACGAGAATGTTATCGTGCGTTAACGCGGTTCAGACGCTCTTTAATACGAGCAGACTTACCAGTACGTTCACGCAGGTAGTACAGTTTGGCTTTACGAACGGCACCACGACGTTTAACAGCGATGCTGTCAATAACAGGTGAGTGAGTCTGGAATACGCGCTCAACACCTTCGCCGTTAGAAATTTTGCGAACAGTGAATGCAGAGTGCAGACCGCGGTTACGGATAGCGATAACCACGCCCTCGAATGCCTGCAGACGTTTTTTGCTACCTTCAACGACCCATACTTTCACTTCGACCGAGTCACCCGGACGGAATGAAGGTACGTCTTGTTTCATCTGCTCTTGTTCGATTTGCTTAATGATATTGCTCATAATATGTCTCTTACCCTAGGTAAACTGATATTCGGGACAGTTTAGCGAAACGCTTAAACATTCCCTTCATAGTCTTGTTGACTGAGACGATGTTCCCGTTGGAACTCTCTCAGCAACACCTGTTGCTCGTCAGTCAGAGCTAGGTTTTCCAGAAGTTCAGGTCTTCTAAGCCAGGTTCGACCCAGCGACTGCTTCAAGCGCCAACGACGTATTTCTGCATGATTTCCCGACAGTAAAACTGGCGGTACTTCCATGCCTTCCAACACTTCGGGGCGGGTATAATGGGGACAATCCAGCAATCCATCGGCGAAAGAATCTTCTTCCGCTGAAGCATGATGACCTAGCACACCCGGAATAAAACGGGAGACTGAATCAATCAATGTCATTGCTGGCAGTTCACCACCGCTGAGTACGTAATCGCCTATTGACCATTCTTCGTCAATTTCGGTTCTGATTACCCGCTCATCGATCCCTTCATAACGACCACAAACCAAGATGATTTTTTGGTTGGTCGCCAGTTCGCAAACGCCTTGTTGGTCAAGTTTGCGCCCCTGAGGTGAAAGATAAATCACCTTAACGCCTTCGCCTGCCGCTGCTTTAGCTGTATGAATCGCATCCCGCAAGGGTTGCACCATCATCAGCATTCCCGGGCCGCCGCCGTAAGGGCGTTCGTCCACGGTACGATGCCGGTCGTAGGCGAAGTCACGAGGACTCCAGCAAGCTACGCTCAGCAGGCCATTCTTTACTGCCCGGCCAGTTACCCCATAATCGGTGATTGCGCGGAACATTTCAGGGAAAAGGCTAATTATACCAATCCACATAGCCCAGTCCTCATAACAACGTTCTACTCAACCTACCGTCAGATACGGAGGTCAAAAACCAGGATCCCAATCTACTTCAATTACTTGAGCAGTGAGATCGACTTTCTTGATAACCTGCCCATCGAGGAACGGAATCAACCGCTCCTTGATTCCGAAAGCATCTTTCAGGTTGGCTTTCACTACCATGACATCGTTAGAACCGGTTTCCATCATATCGATGACTTTACCCAATTCGTAACCGCCGGTTGTCACTACCTGGCAACCAAAAAGGTCTTTCCAGTAGTAATCACCATCGTCTAAGTCTGGCAATTGTGATGAATCTACAACGATCTCGCGATTCGTGAGTAAATTCGCCGCATCTCGATCGTCAACGCCTTTGACTTTGATGATCAAGTCCTGATTATGGCGCTTCCAGCTTTCCAGCTCGACAGCTTGCCACTTACCGCCCTGTTCGATAAACCAAGGCAGGTATTCGAAAATGCTTTCGGCGTCTTCGGTGGATGAAAACACTCTGAGCCAACCGCGAATACCGTATGTTGAGCCCATTTTACCGAGAACAATCGGATTTTCGGGCGTCACTGGATTGAGTTGCTTGCTCATAGCCACCACCGCGACAGATTAAGCTGCTTTCTTAGCGTCTTTGATCAGCGCAGCAACGCGATCAGAAACAGTTGCACCCAGATCTACCCAGTGGGTAATACGATCGAGGTCTAAACGCACAGCTTCAGCCTGGCCAGAAGCCAATGGGTTGAAGAAGCCTACACGTTCGATGAAGCGACCATCACGAGCATTACGGCTGTCGGTCACTACTACTTGATAAAACGGACGCTTTTTAGCGCCGCCACGAGCCAAACGAATTGTTACCATAACATCCTCTTTAGTTAATAAAACAATCAGACCCCATCGGGGAACGGGGTCTGATTGCAATATAAAAAGCCCGAAAATTTTACTCATTTTGGCGCAAAAAGCAATCGAAAGCGTCCTTAAGGCGCTAACTAGTTTCTTGCCAAGTAAAATCCTCGGCCCTCATTTTGAAAAACACAGCCTGCCCAGAGAACAATCGGGCCAAGATAAAACGCAGGAAAGTAGTTGAAAAAGCACAGCTTAGATTAATAAGGTGTGCTAATTGAGACCGCTTTAGCAACGCAATAACGGGCGCCTTGCGCGCCCAGACAGGTTTAACGACCTGGGAAGCCCGGTGGCATCATACCTTTCATGCCACGCATCATCTTCGCAATACCGCCGTTTTTCATTTTCTTCATCATGCGCTGCATGTCATCAAACTGCTTGAGCAGTCGGTTAACATCCTGCACTTGCATACCAGAGCCCAACGCAATACGACGCTTGCGCGAACCTTTGATAATTTCTGGCTTAGCGCGCTCTTTCTTGGTCATCGAATTGATGATCGCTTCCATACGCACCAGCACTTTGTCATCCATCTGCGATTTAACGTTGTCAGGTAACTGACCTACGCCCGGCAGCTTGCTCATCATGCTAGCCATACCGCCCATATTACGCATTTGTTTGAGTTGATCTAAGAAGTCGGTCAGGTCAAAACCGTCGCCCTTCTTAATTTTTGAAGCCAGCTTTTCAGCCTGCGCACGGTCGACTTTGCTTTCGATATCTTCGATAAGAGAAAGCACATCACCCATGCCCAGAATACGTGAAGCAACACGATCTGGATGGAAAGGCTCAAGGGCATCGGTCTTTTCACCCATCCCCAGGAACTTGATAGGCTTGCCGGTGATATGACGGATAGACAGTGCCGCACCGCCGCGAGCATCGCCATCGACCTTAGTCAAGATAACACCCGTCAGCGGCAGCGCTTCGTTGAAGGCTTTAGCAGTATTCGCCGCATCTTGCCCGGTCATCGCATCGACAACAAACAGCGTTTCAACTGGATTAATCGCAGCATGAACCTGTTTGATTTCGTCCATCATCGCTTCATCGACGTGCAAACGACCGGCGGTATCCACCAGAATGACGTCGTAGAATTTCAGTTTTGCGTGCTGCAAGGCCGTTTTAACGATATCAACCGGCTTTTGTGCGACATCAGACGGGAAGAAATCGACACCAACTTGCTCAGCTAAGGTTTCCAACTGTTTAATCGCCGCTGGGCGATAAACGTCAGCTGAAACGACAATAACTTTCTTCTTGCGCTTTTCTTTTAAGAACTTAGCAAGCTTACCGACGCTGGTCGTTTTACCGGCACCTTGCAAGCCCGCCATCAGCACTACGGCAGGAGGCTGAGCGGCCAGGTTAAGCTCGGCATTGGCCTCGCCCATTGCAGTAACCAGCTCTTTTTGGACAATCTTCACAAATTCCTGACCAGGGGTCAGACTTTTGTTAACTTCCTGGCCAACAGCTGCGTCTTTTACACGGTTAATAAAATCACGAACTACCGGCAGCGCAACGTCAGCTTCCAGTAACGCCATGCGAACTTCACGCAGCGTTTCTTTAATATTCTCTTCGGTCAGCCGCCCACGGCCGCTGATATTGCGCAGTGTGCGCGACAATCGATCGGTTAAATTATCAAACATCGTCTTGTGCTCAACGTAATGAATGGACGCCTTGGCGACATAATTGCGGGATTATAACACGAAATGCGCGCGATCTGTGCCATCACATCTCATCCAATCATAAGGAGATAAGTTGGAGCCGCGCTCGGGTAACGTTATACTGACCTTCTCACTCATTTTTCGACGTTAATGATACGCTATGCCAGTTTTCGCTCTTGTAGCCATGATTGCCTACTTGTTAAGTCTTGCCCTGATTATTCCGAGCCTTACGCGGAAGAATGGGACATATCGACGTGTAGCGTTGGTATCGGCCATTATTGCGTTAATTTGCCATGCCGTTACGCTTGAACAACGCATTTTTGACGTCAGCACCGGGCAAAATCTCAGCCTGGTCAACATTGGCTCTATTGTCAGTTTGATTATCTGTACGGTGATGACCATTGTCGCCTCACGCAGCCGCGGTTGGTTCATGCTGCCGATTGTTTATAGTTTTGCGCTAATCAATCTCGGGCTAGTCACTTTTTTACCCGGTGAGTTTATTACTCATCTGGAAGCCAGCAAAGGTTTACTGGTGCATATTGGCTTAGCCCTGTTTTCCTACGCCACGCTGATTATCGCCGCACTTTATGCGCTACAGCTCGCCTGGCTAGACTACCAGTTAAAAAACAAGCGCCTAACTTTTACCTCTGATATGCCGCCTTTGATGTCGATTGAACGCAAGATGTTTCATATCACTCAAGTCGGGGTCATTTTATTGACCTTTACGCTATGCACCGGCTTGGTATATATGGAAAACCTGTTCAGCCGTGAAAATATTGATAAAGCGGTATTATCAATTCTGGCGTGGCTGGTCTATATCGTATTATTGTGGGGTCATTACCATGAAGGCTGGCGCGGACGCCGCGTCGTCTGGTTCAGTATGGCGGGTGCTATTCTGCTAACTCTGGCCTATTTTGGTAGTCGTTTGATTCAGCAGGTAATGATGAAATGACTTGCTTAACGCCGATGCTCACCCGCGTGCTTCATGGGCAGTGGCATCACTCTTTTATTCTGGTGCGGCGAAAGCGCGGCACCTCACTATTTATATAAGGAAGTCCCCCGTTGGAGCACGTTTCGACAACTACCCTCATTATTACGCTAGTCATCATGGTGGTGGTTTCTGGTTATTTTTCCGCATCTGAAACCGGAATGATGACGCTCAACCGCTACCGGTTACGCCACCTTTCTAAGCAAGGTAACCGTTCCGCTCGCCGCGTTGAGAAATTGCTCAAACATCCAGACCAATTGATAAGCCTGGTCCTTATTGGCAACAACTTGGTGAACATTCTGGCTTCCGCACTCGCCACCATCGTCGGCATCCGCCTGTATGGCGATGCGGGCGTGGCGATTGCTACCGGTATCCTGACATTTGTAGTGCTGCTATTTGCCGAAGTCCTGCCAAAAACTTACGCCGCACTTTATCCAGAACGCATCGCTTTCCCAAGTAGCCTGTTGCTGCGCCCTTTGCAGAAAATCATGCTGCCGCTGGTCTGGATACTCAATAACCTGTCACGTCTATTGATGCGCATGATCGGCATTAAAACTAATGTCGGGATCAGCGATGCGATCAGTAAAGAAGAACTGCGCACCATAGTGAACGAGTCACGCTCGCAAATTTCTCGCCGTAATCAAGATATGCTGCTGTCAGTGCTGGATCTAGAGAAGGTGACGGTTGACGATATCATGGTACCGCGCAATGAAATCGTCGGTATCGATATCAACGACGACTGGAAATCGATCATGCGCCAGCTAACCCATTCACCTCACGGACGAATCGTGCTGTATCGCGATTCGTTAGATGATGCGATCGGTATGCTGCGTCTGCGCGAAGCTTATCGCCTGATGACCGAGAAGAAAGAGTTCACCAAAGAAAACCTGCTGCGTGCCGCCGATGAAATTTACTTCATTCCTGAGGGAACGGCGCTGAATGTGCAACTGGTGAAATTCCAGCGTAATAAGAAAAAAGTCGGCATCGTGGTCGATGAATATGGTGATTTACAAGGTCTGGTAACGGTAGAAGATATTCTTGAAGAGATCGTCGGTGATTTCACCACGTCTATGTCACCTTCACTGGCAGAAGAAGTCTCGCCACAAAGCGATGGAACAGTGGTTATCGAAGGTAGCGCCAACGTGCGCGAACTCAACAAAGCCTTTAACTGGAATCTGCCCTCTGATGGCCCAAGGACGATGAACGGCATGCTGCTGGAAGTATTAGAGGATATTCCGAAGATTGGTACCAGTTTGCGCATTGGCCACTACGAGGTAGATATCCTCGACGTACAAGACAACATGATCAAACAAGTGTTAGTCCGCCCGCTGCAAAAATCACCACCCCATCACGGCCATGATCACTGATTAAATACAGACGTAAAAAATTAGCATTAAAAAAGACGCATCAATTAGGCGTCTTTTTTTTGGCCGCTGCCACGGAAAAACGGCGACAGCGGCGGTACATCAAACAGAATCGACGACTGAATACGACTAGATATGCAGTTCAGTCAATTTTTCAGCTGGCAATGCAAGATCATCATTGTGGTTAACGACGATATCGCTATCTACAATGTGCTGAGCAATTTCTTGTGCTTCAGTTAATGAGTGCATCTCATAGGTACCACATTGGTATTCGTTCAGTTCAGGAATTTTGCGTTGATCTTTTACTTTCAACACATCAGCCATCGCGGCTTTCCAAGAATCCGCCACCAACTTCTCATCTGGCACACCAATAAGGCTCATATAGAAACCGGTACGGCAGCCCATTGGAGAGATATCGATAATCTCGACACCATTACCATTAAGGTGATTACGCATAAAGCCAGCGAACAGGTGTTCTAACGTGTGAATACCACGCTCTGGCATCACTTCGATATTCGGACGGCAGAAACGCAGGTCGAATACAGTGATAGCGTCCCCGTGCGGGGTTTTCATGGTTTTAGCGACGCGAACAGCAGGTGCTGCCATCCGGGTGTGGTCTACGGTAAAGCTATCCAACAGCGGCATATCGTCACCTCTCCTAAAAATAATTTATTTTTTATCAAACTCTGGAAACTTTTTCAGATCTGGCGAGTCTGAATATATGAAAGACGCGCATTTGTTATCATCATCCCTGTAATAGAGATGTTTTTTGGCCACATTGACTGTGGCCATTTTCTTTTCTGGCCCCCGGCTTTGTTCAAGCACAGACACCAGCTCCTTGTTTCTAACTAACCACCCACCCTGGTAGCCAAGAACTCTTCAAAGCTTAGCTGATCATTCGCTTCAAGGTTACGCTGGCGTTCCCAAGATGCAAGATGCTCTGCTGATAATTGCTCAGCGGTCAAAATCTCTAACGGTTCCTGAACCAACATCTGGCGATACTTCTCAGCCAATTCAATCCCCAAACCGCCATTCCCGCTCTGTTTCATCATCTTTAGAATCCGAGCAGAGTAAGTCAAATCTAGATTATCGAATGAGGCAACCAGCTCATTACATATATTTTGATATGCCATGTCGCCATTCTCAGCATCAAGTACCTCAGCAACACGGCGTAAATCGCTAAATAATGCCTTACCTACGTCGGCCAATGGCTTGAATTCTGCGCCACAGCCAATACCGATAGTTTGCCCCGGCTTACGCCCTTCCAGAATGACGCGATTCCAGTTCTTGCGAGTGCAGAGTATTTCATCACTGTTCATTTCTGGCGCATCGGCTAATGCACACCAAATTAAGAATAGATCGAGGAAACGTGCTTGTGAGGCGTCAACGCCAATTGGCGAGAATGGATTCACATCCAGAGAGCGAACCTCAATGTATTCAATGCCGCCTCGCGTCAACGCTTCAGAAGGGGTTTCTCCTGATTTCGTTACACGCTTAGGACGGATTGGGGCATAAAGTTCATTCTCTATCTGCAAGACATTGCTATTGAGTTGCTGATATTTACCGTCTTTCTTCACACCTAACGCGGCATATTCGGCCGAAGGGGTGTGAATGGCTTTTTTCACGCCAGCAACATAAGTTTCTAGCTCGTTATAAGTGATGCCCAGATTGCTCTGTGACTTATTGGTATAGCCTAAATCACTCAAACGTAATGACGTGGCATAAGGCAGGTAGCACAAGCCGTTTTCGGCATATTCAAAAGGCAAATCCGTTACTCGTCCTTTCAGGAAAGAAGAGCAAATTGCCGGTGAAGCGCCAAACAGATAAGGGATAACCCAGCCAAAACGATAATAGTTTCGGATCAGCTTGAAGTAACCAGCAGAAATCTCCTGCTTGCCACTCTCCGCATCTTTAATATCTAACCGTGCCTGCCAAAACTCTATTGGCAAAGAAAAGTTATAGTGAATACCCGAAATAACCTGCATCAACGCACCGTAGCGATTTTTCAATCCTTCACGGTATAGCGTCTTCATGCGGCCAATATTGGACGTGCCATACTGGGCTAATTCGATATCTTGTTCAGCCTCGATAAAACAAGGCATGCTGAATGGCCACATACGCTCGTCACCAATATTCTTGGCAACGTGACGGTGAATATCGCGCAAGAAAGTCAGCATATGTTCTATGCTGTCATCAACGGGCGTGATGAACTCTAATAAGGACTCAGCAAAATCGGTAGTGATCCAATGGTGCGTTAAGGCGGCACCTAAAGGCTCTGGATGCCCTGAAAGCGCTAATGAACCATCAGGTTTAACACGAAGCGTTTCACGCTCAATGCCGCGACCAATCCCTTTTAACGCGTGAGGATGCGCTTCCAACCAAGAAAGCGCCTGTGATACATCCGGGATCAAATTGACCTCCCGTTCGTCAAGAACATGACTTCGCAAGCATTATGAATCTGCATAGATGTGACCATTTTACGGATACCAATCTAACTCCACAGGAGACGCCCTGTTAGGGTCCATCGACAACACGATGCAACGCCAGGCTTTCTCAATCCAGGAGAAAGAACAAAACAGGCCCTAGGACATGCGCAGACAATCTGCTAACACGCACAATAAATCACTTGCTACTGTCCAGTGCATTGCATCTGGAAAATAAGCTCACCGGAGACGCTAACCGCGTATCCCGATGCAGTAACAAGCCTCTAATTATTACATCGCTACTATCATCACGCGGTGTAGTCTGCCTGATAATAGCCGCGAGGCTAAAATTCTATTCTCAGCGTACCTGCTTACAGCGTACGAACATCAACAACGGCCATGTTAGCGCTTAAGGCCGCTGTAATACCAAAATCAGCATCTTCAAACACCACACACTTCTCAGGCGCGACACCTATCAGCTCAGCGCAACGTAAGAACGTATCTGGCGCGGGCTTATGATTTTGCACATCATCAGCACCGACGATAGCATCAAAGCAGTGGCGTAGCCCAAGATGGCTTAATAACGCCTCGGCCATGGCATGCTCACTTCCCGTGCCCACAGCCATTGGCTTGCGCCCATAAAATGCCTTGACCACCTCAACCAGCGGCAGAGGAGTCACCGTGTCGAGCAACATCGCTTTTACCGCCGCGGTTTTTTCTGCAGCCAACTGATGTGCATCAAGACGGGCATTATTGCTATCGATAATAAACTGCGCGATTCGCCAGCTAGGGGAACCGTTCAGAGCAACCACATCTTTGAGATTAAACTGCATATCATATTTGGCCAAAACCTGGCGCCAAGCCTGCCGATGGGTGGGCTCTGTGTCCAATATGGTGCCGTCCATATCGAATATCAATCCTTCATAGCACTCATAAAGTTTGAACTCCATTATCCTCACCTAAACCGTTCAAATTTGGTTCACCACTTTAGCGTAAAGCAGATTAATTGTCGCATTTTGCAGACACCGCAGTATGGAGATAGAGGAATAGCGAGAAAAGGGGGTAAAAGGCATAAAGCACTGAAAGCAAAAAAACTCGCCGAACTTTCAGTGACCTTTAATCTTTTGATCTTAATAGCGCATCTTGTCGGCCAAGCGAACGGATGCAGGCCAGGGGAAATCAGCCAAGGATGGCTGATTGAGGTTGAACAATCAGGGATGATTGTTGAAACCGCCCCGTCCGGCCAAAGCAGTGAGCAAGGGAAGTCGCAAAGCGACCCGACAAGCTTAAGCGCGGGCGTTGAGTGCAGAGGCTTTCGCCCGAAAAGCCTTTGCCGGGCGCGTTCGGCGGCACTGAATGTAGTAATGAGGTCATCAGCGACCGAATCAACACCGGATTCAAATAGAAGCATAGATAATTAGAGGCAGCCCAATATTTGGTTTACCCTGAAAAGCAAAAAACTCGCCGAAGCGAGTTTTTCCAAATATGGTGCACCCAGGAAGATTATTCGGCTTACGCCTCACCCTTCGGGCCGTTGCTAAAGCAACGTTATCGTCCTTTGTGCTACTTATTGTTTCTGATTACTATATAAACTTAATGTCGCTATAGCATATAGGAATATGGTGCACCCAGGAAGATTCGAACTTCCGACCGCTCGGTTCGTAGCCGAGTACTCTATCCAGCTGAGCTATGGGTGCATTGGGTAGTGCTGATTTTTTTTGGGGAAATACCAGGAGAAAGAATGGTGCACCCAGGAAGATTCGAACTTCCGACCGCTCGGTTCGTAGCCGAGTACTCTATCCAGCTGAGCT
>NZ_JBMOUD010000029.1:0-18893 GCF_049319665.1 Rouxiella sp. Mn2063
TTAACACTCACATTTTGGCACTTAGATGCCGCGAAAGCTGGAGCGTCCATCTCATTATCCCTGTCTGCTTTCCCCTGACCTCATTCGTTCGTTTGGCCGACAAGATGCGCTATTGAAGGTCAAGGGATTGGCGGACAAGCCGCTACGACCCCAACGGTTTACTCTCCCTAATAATCGGCTTGGTTAGCTGTTTGAGGCTGCTTTTTCACGGCTTTTGCTGTTATTCCCCCATCTATATATCCCCTAAATAATTGGCGTCGTCTCAAGGCGGCAAGGGAGCACATCGCCAGGAGCTTAGATAACTAAGTGACTGGGGGCGACCGAGTGAAGCCAACGCAGAAGCGACGTCAAGTATGACGGGGTTATGACCGTTTTCGGTCACAGTCACATAAACGGTCATAACCGGTCATTTGAGCGCATGAGGAATTGTGACCGTTTGCTAAATGTCGTTTGTGTCGTTGCAATCGAAATAGCGATTTATTGTAGGCCACACCACAAATTCACAACTTAGCATTTCACCTTCTCTCATTTTTTTTTGACAACTATCACGTGATACGCGCGTTGCAAAACGTGCGGGATCACCTTTGAGATACCGCGCATTTCGTGAGCGGCGCTTTACGTATCTTAGTCACCAGTGGGAAGAGGAAAACGCTATGTTGCCTGTAGAACGTCATCGTTTCATTACCGAAGCTCTGAGCCAGCGGGGCCGGATTCTGGTTCAAGAAGTGGCCGACCTTTGTCATATCTCGTTGGAGACGGCGCGGCGCGATATGGCACTGCTGGAAAAGCGCGGGCTGTTGATTCGCAGTCACGGTGGTGCCGTGTTTGTTGATCATAGCGGGGCGGATAAATACAGCGCCGGAGATAAACACTATGTGCCGGCGCAAATTGAACAGGGCGAGTCCTTCCGTGAGCGCAGTAACCAGTCGCCGGAGCTGAAAACCCGTATCGCGAAACGGGCATTAGCCTTGATTAACCCCGGTGATTGTCTGCTGCTCGATAGCAGCTCGACCAGTTGGTTTTTGGCCCGACAGTTGCCGGATATTCAGTTAGTGGTGCTGACCAACTCTCTACACATTATTCAAACGCTGGCACCGAAAGCCAATGTGAAAACGATTGGGTTGGGCGGCGAGTACTCGGCCAAATATGAAGATTTTATTGGCGTGCTGGCCGAACAGATGCTGAAGGAATTTGCCATCAACAAGCTGTTTTTCTCTTGTCATGGCATCAGCGCCGAAGGCGGTATTCGGGAGAGCAATGAGCATCACGCTCGTTTGAAACAACAGATGCTACTGGCGGCGGAACACAAAATTTTAATGGCGGATTCGAGCAAGTTTGGTCGCCGCTCTTTTACGCGAATATGCCACTACCGGGAAATTGACACCTTGATTACCGACCAATTGCAGGATGAAGAATTCCGTCAGGAATTGGCCTGGAGCAACGTCAATGTGATTGAAGTAACACCTGTACCACAACCTAAGAAAACAAAAAACAGCCGCCTTATTTCTCTAACAGCGGCGAAGAACGAGAACATCCCCCCTACATCAGTGGAGAAGAAATAATGAAAAAAACTGTGCTTGCCTGCTTGTTTGCTTCCGCCGCCCTGTTGTCTGTCACGGCGCATGCTGCCGATAAAATTCGTATGGGCGTGGTGGTAAAAGTCGGAGGGAATGCCTGGTTCAACGCGATGGAAGCCGGAATTAAAAGCGAAGCTGCTAAAGAAGGGATTGATGCCTGGGAAGTCGGCCCAACCAGTGACGACCCCGCGTTACAAGTACGCGCAATCGAAGATTTGATTGCCCAAAAAGTCGATATCATCGGCGTTGTGCCAAACGATGCCAAAGTGCTTGAGCCAGTACTCAAACGAGCACGAGATGCGGGCATTAAAGTCATTACCCACGAATCTCCGGATCAGAAATATGCCAACTGGGATTTTGAACTGGTCGATTCCGCTCAGCTCGGCATCAAAAATATGGTGGCCTTAGCCGAGTGCATGAAAGAGACCGGCGATTATGCCGTGTACGTCGGTGGTTTGACGGTGCCTATTCATAAAACCTGGTCCGATGCGGCCATTAACTATCAAAAAGCGCACTACCCGAATATGCACCAAGTCGGTGATAAGTTCGGGGTTGGCGAGTCGCTCGACGACACCATTCGTACCACTAATGATCTGATGTCCAAAGACCAGAATCTGAAAGGCATTTTAGCTATCGGTTCACAAGGTCCGATTGGCGCAGGCCGTGCTATTCAGAACCGCGGGAAAAATGGCGATATCTGTGTGTATGGGCCATTCAGCCCAAGCCAAGGCGCATCGCTGGTGAAAAGCGGGGCGATCAACGGCGGTTATATCTGGAACCCATTGGTTGCTGGTCAAGTCTTTGTACGCGTTGCCGGGATGATCTCTAAAGGTCAGCCAATCACCGACGGTATGGAGATCGAAGGGATGGGCAAAGTGAAAGTCGATGACGCCACTCACACCATTCTGGGCAACAAAACCGAAAGTCTGGATAAAGATAACCTGCCGAAACTGGTGAAAATGGGGCTGTAATCATGGCGACCTCCGAGATTATTGAATCACAAAATCTGCCGCTTATTGATGTCGAAAATCTGTCGGTAACCTTTGGCGGGCAGCGGGCACTGAATAATATCTCTCTGCAATTAATGCAGGGTGAAGTTCACTGTCTGGCCGGCACCAACGGTTGCGGCAAGAGTACCTTGATCAAAG
Organism: Rouxiella sp. Mn2063; assembly: GCF_049319665.1. NCBI lineage: Bacteria > Pseudomonadati > Pseudomonadota > Gammaproteobacteria > Enterobacterales > Yersiniaceae > Rouxiella > Rouxiella sp. Mn2063. Next base: position 2,726 of record NZ_JBMOUD010000029.1, read on the forward strand.
TGATCTCGGGGGTATATCAGCCGGATGAAGGATGCCAGATCACCTTAGGTGGGCAGCATTTTAGTCGCCTGAATCCAGATCAAGCGCGCAGCTTTGGTGTGCAGGTTATTTATCAAGACTTGTCATTGTTCCCTAACCTGAGCGTGGCGGAAAACATCGCTTTCGACCATAACTTGCATGGTTTGATGGGCTGGTATCGCCCGCAGCGTTTACGTGCGACGGCGCAGCGAATTCTTAGTGAATTGAACTACACCTTGGACCTCGATGCCAAGGTGGCGTCATTACCGATTGCCCAGCGTCAGCAGGTGGCCATTTGTCGTGCGCTGGTCGCCGATGCGCGGCTAGTGATTATGGATGAGCCCACCGCGTCGTTAACCCGGACAGAAGTTAACCAACTGCTGCGCACGGTGCATTATCTAAAAAGCAAAGGCATCAGCGTGGTGTTTGTGAGCCATCGCCTCGATGAAGTGCTGGAGATTTCTGACCGCGTCACGGTGATCCGCGATGGGCAAAAGGTCGGGACTTATCCGGCTTCAGAAGTCAGCAGCGAGCGTCTGACCGAACTGATGACCGGACTAAAACTCGATTATCGCCTCAAGGCCGCTAATCAGAATGACTCGCGCATTATGCTTGAGCTTGACCGACTCAGTCGAACGGGTCAGTTCCACGACGTCAGTTTCAAGCTCTACAAAGGGGAAGTGCTGGGGCTGTGCGGCATGTTGGGATCGGGGCGTACTGAACTGGCGCTGAGCCTGTTTGGTATCACCCGCCCGGATAGCGGCAAACTCTATCTCGATAGCAAACCGGTGCGTTTTCGCAGCCATGAAGATGCGATTAAATCGGGGATCGGCTATGTCTCGGAAGATCGCTTAACGCTGGGGCTGGTTCAGCAACAGTCGGTAAGTGATAACACCGTGTTGGCGATCATGGAGCAACTGCGTAGCCGTTTCCATCTGATCGACGAATACCGTAAAAATCGCATAGTACACCAGTGGATCGAAAAGTTAGGCGTCAGAGTGGCCGATCCTAACCAAGCGATCTCGACCCTTTCCGGTGGTAACCAGCAGAAGATCGTGCTGGCTAAATGGGTACTAACTCAGCCGAAGATCCTGATCCTCGACTCGCCAACTGTTGGCGTGGATGTGGGAGCGAAGGCCAGTATTTATCAACTTATTCATCAGCTTGCTGAAGAAGGGATCTCTATTATCTTGATCTCCGACGAGGTGCCAGAAGTCTATTTCAACTGTGATCGGGTGCTGCACTTTAGTGAAGGCACGGTCATGGGCGAATACTTGCCGAGCACCATTAGTCAGCAACAGCTTGCGGAGGCGGTTAATGCTTAATTTCAAATGGCTACGTCCCACCAGCAATGAAGGTTATCTGGCCTGGGTTTTACTGGCGGTGATCGTGATTTTCTCGCTGCTGAGCAACCAGTTTCTGACCTTGCAAAACCTGCTCGACCTGTCGGAAAGCTACGCGGTTAGCGGCATTTTTGCGCTGGGCTTGTTTGTGGTGCTGGTCACCGGCGGTATTGATATCTCGTTCGCTGCCGTGGCGTCAGTGGTGCAGTACGTTATTGCTACGTTGGCCATTAGCTATGGATTGAGCAGCCCGGTTGGCAGTATTTTGCTGGCGATTTTGATCGGCTCGCTGTTTGGCATGATAAATGCCGTGCTGATCTACGGCCTGCGGATTGTGTCGATCATTATCACCATCAGTATGCAATCGCTGTTATTCGGCATGCTGATGTGGCTGACCAACGGTACCAGTTTATATAACCTGCCAGATTGGCTGACCACGCCGATTCAAGTATTGCCGTTCCATGTTGGCGGTCAGCATTACCAGTTGGGTTTACCGCTGTTGGTGATGCTGGCAGTAGCGCTCCTTACCTGGCTTATCCTCAATAAAACTCACCTTGGACGTCAGCTGTTTGCCGTCGGTGGTGACCAGGAGTCTGCCCGCCGTATCGGCATTCGTGTCGGTGTCTTGCACCTGTTTGCCTACGGCTATCTCGGGGCGATGGCGGCGATTGGCGGATTGGTACAGGTTTATCGTGTAGGGGAAGTGGTACCAAATGCCTTAGTTGGCGGTGAATTAGATGTGCTGGCGGCGGCGGTGCTCGGTGGGGCCAGCCTGAATGGCGGCAAGGGGAGCGTAGTAGGCACCTTAATGGGCGTGTTCCTGATTGGCATGCTGAAAAACGGCCTCAACCTGATAGGCGTCTCCAATTACTTTATGAACGTGGTGATTGGCGTGGTGATCGTCGTGGCTATCACTGTAACGCACTACAAAAAACGTAAAGAAACCGACGTCGGTTTTGCCTGATACCCGAGGATAAAGGCCATGTTAGTCAAATCGAAAAGTTTGTCTTTGAAACCTAAAAAGAGCCTTGCGCCGCGCGCCAAAATTGATGGTACCCAGTTGGGATTGCTGCTGTTGTTAGCCGTCGTGCTCGCAGGATTTGGTATTGCTATGCCTGGGCGCTTCTTTAGCGATGCCACCTTTACCAGCGTGGCGTTCCAATTGCCAGAGCTCGGTCTGTTGACGCTGGCGATGTTTATTCCAATTTTAAGCGGCGGGCTGAATCTGTGCATTATTGCCACTGCCAATCTGACCAGCCTGTTTATGGCCTGGGTGTTTATCACCTTCATCCCGCCTGAAGCCAGTATGGCGATGCAGGCGGTGTGGCTGACTTTGGCACTGATCGGTGCGCTGGTGTTGGCGTTAGTGATTGGTGCATTAACCGGTGCGCTGGTGGCTTATGTCGGTGCACATCCGATTTTGGTCACCCTGGCGACCATGACCACAGTTAACGGTATCGGCATTTATTTATCGCGCGGTGCAGCGCTGAGCGGGATGCCGCGTATCGTTCGTTTTATCGGTTCCGATACGCTCTTAGGTATTCCCGTGCCGCTGATTATTTTTCTGGCCGCCGCGGCGTTGATTGCGGTGTTCCTTGAGCGCACTCGCTTGGGTAAATACATCTACATGAGTGGTAGCAACATCAACGCCACCCATTTCAGCGGCGTAAATACACATCGGGTGCTGATCGCAATTTATGTCATCTCCAGCATGTTATGCGTGATTGCCGGTTTAGTGATGATGGCGCGTTTTAACTCGGCGCGTATGGGTTACGGCGATTCTTACCTGTTACTGACCGTACTGGCCATTATCCTTGGCGGCACCGATCCCTTCGGTGGATTTGGCCGAGTGAGTGGCGTGGTGCTGTCGCTTATTGTGCTGCAAGTGATCGCCACCGGTCTCAACTTACTTAACGTCAGCCCGCATTTCAGTCTGGCAATGTGGGGCGCGGTGCTGATTATCGTGCTGGCACTGAAATTCTTCCGGCAACGTTATGTGCAGAAACGGGCAGGTCGCATCAGTGCGGCCAAGGCTAAGGCTGCGCAGCCTTAAGCGCTTTATTTTCAATAAATACTTTCTTTGTATTCAATTAATACGTGCTCTGTATTTAATAAATACGTGCTCTCTATTCCCTTTGGCTCGGCTTAGGAAAACATCATGCAATATAAAATATCTCCTTCATTAATGTGTATGAGTCTGTTTGATATTAAAGAGCAACTGGCGGTGCTGAACCGCCGGGCGGACATGCTGCACATCGATATCATGGATGGGCATTATGTGAAAAATATCACGCTGTCGCCGTTCTTTATCGAACAAATACGCCCGCATACGCCGCTGATACTTGATGTGCATATGATGGTGGAAAACCCGACTGATTTTATCGAAGCCATCGCCAAAGCGGGCGCCGATTTCATCTGTCCGCATGCAGAAACGATTAACCGCGATGCGTTTCGCGTGATCAATCAGATCCGCGGGCTGGGCAAGAAAGTTGGCGTGGTGCTCAACCCGGCGACACCGGTCGAATTTATCCAACAGTATATTCACCTGCTGGATAAGATAACCGTAATGACCGTCGATCCAGGCTACGCGGGTCAGCCGTTTATTCCTGAAATGCTTAATAAAGTCCGCCAGCTACGGGATCTCAAACAGCAGCATGGCTATAAGTATCTGATTGAAATTGATGGCTCATGCAATGTCCGTACTTATCATGATCTGATGGCTGCCGGGGCTGAAGTGTTGATCGTCGGTAGCTCTGGGCTGTTTAACCTGCATGAAGATTTAGATACCGCTTGGGAGACGATGTTGGGCCATATGCGCCAAGCGCGTCATGCAGCCTAGCGGCGGAGGGGCACTATGCAGCATTTTCTGGGGATAGATATTGGTGGTACTAATACGCGGCTGATGTTGATGGACAGCGAGCAGCATTTTTCCTGTTATCACAAAGTCGCGACGCCTTCGTGGGCGCAGTTACAGGATCCTTTGGCTGGATTACAAAGGATTATCAGTGAGTATCTTCAGGAGCAGGCTTCAGGCGTGTATGTAGAGATGGTGATGCTGGGATTGCCCGGCATCCTTTCTCGTGACCGTGAACGCGTATTATCGCTGCCTTTTATTCCGGCGCTGGATAACCAACCGGTTGCCGCGCTGCTATCGGCACAGCTTGGTTTGTCGGTAGTAATGGATAAAGATGTTAACCATCTTATGTGGTGGGATCTCAATCAATTACCGAGCTTGCCTGATGTGGCTGTGGGGCTCTATCTTGGTACCGGGTTAGGTAATAGCTTGTGGCTAAACCGTGCTTTTTATCACGGCGTTCACGGTGCCGCAGGAGAGATAGGGCACATTCCGCTGGCGGGTAATTTGGCACAATGCGCCTGTGGTAAAACGGGCTGTGTTGAAACCTTAACCTCGGGTAATTGGCTGGCAGGTTGGGCACGTCAATATGCGACGAATACACCGTTAGCGCAGCTATTTACCGAGCATGGACAGCACCCTGATTTAGTTGAATTTGTCGAGCGGCTGGCACGCACCATTGCCAGCGAAATGAATATTCTTGATCCAGAATATTTAGTGCTGGGTGGCGGCGTATTGGCGATGGCAGGGTTCCCAATTGAACGTCTTGAAACCAGTATTCGCCAGCATTTACGCGCGCCTTATCCGGCTCTGGGATTAACTATCGTAACGAGCAGTGTAACGGATGAAACTGGGTGCCGCGGAGCGTGCATGGCGGCGCAGCGAGAAGCAAAACTACGTGCAACATTATCCTTTATTGATAACCCCTTAAACGGTGCCATCTTGGCGAGGAAAAAGGCATGAAGAAAGGAAAAGTCTGCGTATTTGGTTCCTTCAATCTGGATATCGTTGCTGGCATGAGTCATTTCCCGCAGCCGGGAGAATCGGTGATTGCTCGCAACAGTATGATGGGCGCGGGAGGAAAAGGTGGCAATCAGGCAATGGCCGCGCTGCGTGCCGGTGCCCGAGTACACTATATTGGCAAAGTGGGACGTGATGACTTTGGTAGTTTTGCCCGCCGCCATTTAGATAACGCAGGCTTTGACGCTGTAACGCTGTTTTCTACCGCTGAGTATCCAACCGGCAATGCGCTCATTTATGTTGCTGGGAATGACGCGCAAAATATGATTGCGGTCGATCCCGGTGCGAATTTGACGGTCAGTGACGAGGAGGTAGAACAGTGCCGCCCGGCGATTGCAGCGGCGGATTTATTACTGACCCAGCTTGAAAATAACCTCTCGGCGGTCGAGAAAGTGATCGCTATCGCCACCGAGGCGGAAACCTATATTGTTCTCAACCCCGCGCCTTTCCAGAAGATCCCCGATGCGTTGCTGGCACAGATCGATTTACTCACCCCGAATGCCCATGAATGTACTTTGCTGACCGGTATTACTGTCAACGATATCTCATCAGCACAGCGTGCCGCCGAGCAACTGCATCTTAAGGGCGTTAAAGCGGTGGTTGTCACCTTGGGCGCACAAGGGGCGTTATTATCAGCGTCTGGTCAGACAGAATTAGTGCCGGCGTGTCCGGCGCAGCCGAAAGATAATACTGGCGTGCGCGATGCGTTTAATGGCGCGTTGGCGTCACAATTGGCAGGAGGGTACTCACTTTTGCAAGCGGCAACGTTTGCCTCTGCCTATGCGGCGCTTTGTGCTGAGCGCGAAGGGGCAGCGGCGTCGATGCCAACCTATTTGCAAGCGCTGGCCCGCTTGGAGGCCTTTAAGACAGTTCACTGAGTATCTTGTTGAGTACTGTGCGGGTTCGGTCGCTTATCAATACACTGCAATATATATGCACCGCCGAACGCGCCCGGCAAGGGCTTTTCGGCGAAAGCCCCTGCACCCAACGCCTGCGCTTAGCTTATCGGGTCGCTGCGCGACTGCCCGCGCTGACTGCTTCGGCCGGTCGGGTCGGTTGAGACGGGCGTCCTGCCCGGCTCAACCTAAATCGGTCGTCCTTGACCGATTTCCCCTGGCCTCATTCGTTCGCTTGGCCGATAAGATGCGCTCTTAAAATCAAAGGCAAAAAAATAAAAAACATAAGGTAAATTAAACGCCACGCACATCAATTGCCTAAAAAATGTTCATGCTTTGCGCGTAGGGTGGAGGTTCTCGCCGATAGGGCTGCATGGAGCGTTGGGTATGAGATTACATAATAAAGTGGCGGTGATTACCGGGGCTGCAACGGGGATTGGGCAGGTTACGGCGCTGTTATTTGCTCGTGAAGGGGCAAAGTTAGTGCTTACTGATGTGGATGAACAGGGCTTGGCCGAGACGTTGATGCAGGTGCAGGAGATTACCGCTGATGTCATTGCGATAAAGCATGATGTGAGTAGTGAAGAGGATTGGATAGGTTGCCAGCAGCAGGCTGAGCAGCGTTTTGGGCGTGTGGATGTGCTGTTTAATAACGCAGCGATTTATAAGATCAAGCCGCTGGTTGAGATAACGCTGGAAGAGTGGAATCAACTGATGGCGATTAACGTCACCGGCGTTTTTCTGGGGATGAAACATATTCTGCCGTTGATGATGAAACATAAAAGTGGTTCGGTGATTAATGCCTCGTCATTGGCGGGATTGGTTGGTGGTAAAGGCCATGCATTATACGGTGCCAGTAAAGGTGCGGTAAGAACCCTGACCAAAGACGCGGCGGCTGAATATGCCCAGTACAATATCCGTATTAACTCCATTCATCCCGGCTATATCAAAACGGCAATGGTGGAATATGCCGCCGAGCAGAGCCACAAAAGTTTGGCGACCTTAGCCGAATCTTATCCGATGCGCCGATTGGGTGAACGCGAGGAAGTGGCAAAAACGGTGCTGTTTTTGGCCTCTGACGACGCGTCTTATACAACCGGTAGCGAATTTTTAATCGATGGCGGCGCGAGAAATCTTTATTAGCCTCAACGTTGTGCGGGTAAGAATTTTCCTATCTGGCAGTGAGTTACACTTGGCCGACTGGTGATTTTAAAAAAATGTGCTAGCGAGGTCGGTAAAATAGTAACAACTGCTGGATTAATGATCACATGGCTGACATTTAACTGACATAAACAGCACTTAGGGTAGGCATCTTGTCATAGGTTACGGTAATACAGTGATGCGCCATAAGTTCTTCCCCTATTTAATCCTGCTTCCAACTCTGATTTTCTTGTTAGCGTTTACTTACTATCCATTACTGCGTTCGGCGATGGATAGTCTGTTTGATAGCCGCATGTCTGCCGATCATCCTCCTTTTGTCGGTTTGCAAAACTATGCTCGACTTTTACAAGATGAGGTGTTCTGGAAAGCGCTACTTAATAACATCGAATACATTCTGATGACGGTCGTGCCCGGCGTGATCCTCGCGCTATTGCTTGCCGTTGCCCTGTGGGAAAACACCCAGCTTAATCGCTGGCTGCGTACCGCTTTCTTCTTCCCGATGATTATTCCTCTGGTCAGCGCCGCAACGCTGTGGCTGTTTATTTTCATGCCTGGAATGGGGCTGCTGGATTACTACCTGGCGAAAATCTTTGGCCCGATGAACAACAACTATTTGGGCATGAGTAACAGTGCATTGATTGCCCTGAGCGTGATTGGCGTGTGGAAGTTTGCAGGTTACTACATGTTGTTCTTCCTGGCGGGGTTGCAATCCATCCCTGCTTCCGCCCGCGAAGCGGCGGCAATGGAAGGAGCCAGCCGTATTCAGGTGTTTTTCTTTGTCACCTTACCGCTGCTACGACCAACGCTGAGCTTTGTCATTACTATCGCGCTGATTTATTCCATCACTCAGATTGATCACGTGGCGGTAATGACCCAAGGCGGCCCGAACAACGCCACCACCGTGCTGCTGTATTACATTCAAAGTCTGGCCAACGACACCCATGATTTAGGTAAAGCCTCGGCAGCAACCTTTATCACGCTGTTATTGCTGTTCGGCTTTTCTGTATTGAACCTGCGAGTTCTGGAAAGAGGAGCGCATCATGAGCGTTGATCTGATCCCTCAGTCTTCATCCTCGGCGGTTCGCCCGAGTTTTTTACTGCGTCGTGCTAGCCGCATGACTTTACCATTGCTGTTGTTATGCGCGGCACTTATCTGGATTGCGCCGTTTTTATGGATGATCTCATCAGCCTTTAGTACCAGCAGTTTCAGCCCGGATATGGCCTCCGTATTCCCACGTTTTCCTCTCACGCTGGAAAACTTCCGCGAGGCCTGGCAGAGCGCCGATTGGCTGCACCTTTATGCCAACACACTGTTCTTTGCCTTCGGCACCTTCCTGGTACAGCTCGTCACGATTACTACCGCCGGATATGTCTTTGCTTATCACGAGTTTCGCGGCAAGCAGACGCTGTTCTACTTGTTGTTAATCCAGATGATGATCATGCCGGTAATTTTAATGGTGCCGAACATGATGACGCTGCATCAGATGGGGCTGCTCAATACGCTAACCGGCGTGATGATGCCTTATTTTGCCTCGGCTTTTGGCGTGTTTCTGATGCGTCAGGCATTTCTGAGTATTCCGAAAGAAATTGAAGAAGCGGCGCTGATGGAAGGCTGTCGCTGGTGGCAAGTGGTGTTCCGCGTGCTGATCCCAATGTCCTGGCCAGCTATTTTGGCCTTCGCCACGGTGAGTATCACTTACCACTGGAATGAATATCTCTGGCCGCTGATGGTACTCAACGACCCTGATAAGCAAGTGCTGACGGTTGGATTAGTTTCTTTTGCGATGGGCGCGGAATCTGGCGGCCAATGGGGACTTATCACCGCCGGTACCTTGATGGTTTGTCTGCCATTAATGCTGGCTTTTATCTTGTTCCAAAAGCAGTTCCTGAAAAGTTTCGGCTTCTCAGGCATTAAATAAGTCGTTAACGACAAAAAAAATGATGTAGGAGTACCTGATGTTTTTAGCTCAAATTTCAGATATGCATTTTCGCAGCCAAGGGCGAAAATTATACGACTTCGTTGACGTTAATAGCTGTAACGCCGACGTTGTTAACCAACTTAACGCATTAGAAGAGCGTCCAGACGCGGTAGTTATCACCGGCGATATCGTTAACTGTGGATTACCTGCCGAATATGAGGTGGCGCGTCGCGTACTCGGTCATCTGCAATACCCGCTGTATATCATTCCCGGTAATCACGATGATAAAGCGGAGTTTCTCAAAACCATGAAGCCGCTGTGCCCACTGCTGGGCGATGATGCCGAAAATATGCATTATGCGGTAGATGACTTTGAGATGCGTCTGCTGTTTATCGATAGCAGCCTGGCCGGGGAATCCAAAGGCTGGCTGACCGACAACACGTTGGCATGGCTGGAAGCGCAACTGGTGCAGGGCGGTGACAAGCCGACGGCGGTGTTTATGCACCACCCACCGTTGAAACTCGGTTCTGCACAAATGGACCGTATCGCCTGTGAAAATGGCGACAAACTGCTGGCGTTGATCGAGCGCTTCCCGGCGCTGTGCCGCGTATTCTGTGGTCACACTCATCGACTGATCTTCACCCAATATCGTCAGGCTACGATCACGACGATTCCGGGAACCGTCCATCAGGTGCCTTATTTCCACGAGAATCCGGCGCCTTATTACAATTTAGAGCCTGCCGCTTGTCTGATGCACCGTCTGATCGAAGGCGCGGGACTGGTGAGCTACCTGCATTCATTGGCGCATTATCCTGGTCCTTATCTGTATAACACGGCAATCAGTTGCCCTGTGGATGGCGAATAATGTCCAAGATTCGCATTGAGAATGTCTGTAAAGAGTTTGAAGGCAGCATGGCGGTGAAAAACCTGTCGCTGGAGATAGCCGATGGCGAGTTTCTGGTATTGGTTGGTCCGTCTGGCTGCGGTAAAAGTACGCTGCTGCGTTTATTGGCTGGATTAGAGCAGATTAGCTCCGGCCGTATTCTGCAAGATGGCAACGATATTTCACTGTTGCCACCGCGCGAGCGTAACTTCTCGATGATCTTCCAGAACTACGCGCTATTCCCACATATGACCGTTGAGCAGAACATTACCTTCGGTATGCGTATGCGTAAGGAGCCAAAACAACAGTATCGTGCTCGCGTAGATCGCGTCGCGGAGCTGCTGCAACTTGGTGCACTGCTCAATCGTAAGCCGGGGAAACTCTCTGGCGGCCAGCGTCAGCGCGTGGCAATGGCGCGTGCGATTGTCCGTGACCCCTCGTTATTCTTAATGGATGAACCGCTTTCTAACCTCGATGCGCGTCTGCGTAACGAAGTGCGTGACGGCATCATGACGCTGCATCAACAGCTGAAAACCAGCACCGTTTATGTCACCCACGATCAGATGGAAGCCATGACCATGGCTGACCGGATTGCGGTGTTAAATAACGGGGATCTGCAACAAATTGGCGCGCCGGAAACCTTGTATGCACATCCGGCTAACCTGTTTGTAGCCGGGTTTATCGGCATGCCATCGATGAATATCTTTAAGCTGCCTTGTCAGAGCGCGGAGCTGTGGGTTGAGGATCAACGCATTGCGCTACCGGATACTGAAGAGGCTAAAAATCTGAGTGAAGTGTATCTGGGCATCAGACCTGAACACATCACTGAGTGTAGTACGGAGCCGGAGATCCCTGAAGCTGGGTATCTTTACTTGCAGGCGAGCGTGACCCACCGAGAGTTGCTCGGCGCTGATTATCTCAATCACGTCAGCACCTCACTGGGTGGATTACGCTACCTGCGTGAAAACCGTGGTGAGGCTCCACAGAAAGGCCAACAGGTTAGGCTCCGTTTTTCTTTGCAAGACCTTCACTTATTTTCAGGCACCAACCAGCAGAATTTACACCGGGAGACTCATCATGCGTAAAATCAAAGCGCTAACACTGGCCGTCACAATGTTGACCGCCGGTGCTGCCAGCGCCAAACAAAGCATCGACTTTATGTTCCCAGCGCCGGTAGACGGTAAGCTGACCATGGAAATGACCCGCATCATCAAAGACTACAACCAGTCGCAAAATGATGTGGAAGTACGCGGTATTTTCACCGGCAACTATGACACCACTAAAGTGAAGGCTGAGGCTGCTGCTAAATCAGGCGAGCCACCGGCACTGGTGATCATGTCTGCTAACTTCACCGCAGACCTGGCTATTAAAAATGAAATCCTGCCGATGGATGAGCTATTCAAATACGGCGACCAAAAAGCTACACCATTCCTGACTAGCCAGTTCTGGCCAGCGATGCTGCCGAACGCGCAGGTCAACGGTGTGACTTACGCGATTCCTTTCCAAAACTCGACGCCAATTTTGTACTACAACAAAACGCTCTTCGCGCAGGCGGGTATCGATCATCCTCCAGCGACCTGGAGCGAATTGCAGGCTGATGCTAAAAAGCTGACGGACTCTGCTAAAGGCCAATGGGGCGTAATGTTCCCATCAACCAACGATGACTACGGCGGCTGGACGTTGTCTGCATTGGTTCGTGCCAACGGCGGCGAGTACTTCAACTCAATCTATCCAGGCGAAGTCTACTACGACAAACCATCAACCATTGGCGCGCTGCGCTTCTGGCAGAACCTGGTTTATCGCGACAAAGTCATGCCTGCTGGCGTGCTGAACTCTAAGCAAATTAGCGCGGCGTTTTTCTCCGGCAAGCTGGGAATGGCGGCACTGAGCACCGGTGCGCTGGGCTTTATGCGTGATAATACCAAAGGCTTTGAGCTTGGTGTGGCGATGATGCCTAAGCAGGTAGAGAATGCGGTAAGCATCGGCGGGGCAAGCCTGGTGAGCTTTAAAGGGATTTCTGAGGCGCAAAAGAAAGCGGCTTATAGCTTCTTGCAGTATCTGATTAGCCCGCAAGTGAACGGGGGCTGGAGCCGCTTCACCGGTTATTTCTCTCCGCTGAAAGCAGTTTACGATACGCCGGAAATGAAGGCTTATTTGCAACAAGACCCGCGTGCCGCCATTGCGCTTGAGCAATTAAAGTATGCGCATCCGTGGTATGCCACTTATGAAACGGTTGCCGTTCGTCAGGCGATGGAAAACCAGCTCGGTGCGTTAGTTAACGATGCTAAGTTAACACCAGAAGCTGCCGCGGCTGCTGCACAGAAACAAGCCGATAGCATTATGAAGCCATACAATGATCAGATGGCGTTAAGCGTTCCGAAGTAAGTGATTCTAATTAGTGGTTTGTGAATGAGTCGCTAAAGCGCCCCGCGTCAGACACGCAAGGGGCGCTTTTTTTATTGGATGTGATTTAAACGCTACAGCAACCAGCCCTTCTGTTGGGCATCCTTAAGATGTCCTAGCAAATGTTCCCACAGTTCTGGGTTCACTTCTTCGATAAACAGATTGCGGCTAATAACCTGTTCTAGCGTGATGTTGTGTTCAACCCAGCTTTGGCCTTTATTATTCAGGTTCATCACCATCGGCATCATGCGGTCAATCAGCAGTGCAAAACGAGCATCGGCGGTTTCACCGGCTTCGTATTCGTTCCACAGCGCGAGGAACTGCTGGCTTTGTGGCTCAGGTAACAGGCCAAACAGACGTTTTGCTGCCAGCACTTCTTTATGCTGTACCGCTTCACGACCCGCCAAATCATAAACCAGCACATCACCCGCATCGATTTCTACAATGTCATGTACCAGCGCCATGCGGATCACATTATTGATATCCACATCTTTATCAGCATAAGGAGCCAGGCCCATCGCCGCCACTGCAAAATGCCAGCTGTGCCCAGCGGAGTCTTCCCGACGCTCGTTGTTTAACACCTTGTTACGGCGTTGCACATTTTTCAGCTTATCTATTTCCATTAAAAACTGGAAAACCTCAGTCATTGGGCCGAAGTTCAGAGCAGGAGATACTACAGACATATACAAACCTTAGTCATTGAGACAGCTAATTCGATACATTCCCGGTATTCCCAGCATATTTCAAGATGCTGGATTGTGATGGCTATATACGATAGTCGCTTGATGTTAAAAGATCATGTGCAGATAACCTAAATTTCTTTATGACTAATCACTTTCTTTGTGACCGGATATTTTATTCCTGCTCAATACTGCCATTAACATCAGTTCATAGAAAATTTAAGCTTACACGTGTACACCGGAATCATTCTCAGTTAACCTTCTGTAGAATTTTCACCCATTGCTTACTTTCTTATACCAAAGGAGCGTTATTGCATGGCTCGAGTTATACCGCACGGATATCCGTGGGCGGAAGAAATTGCCAATACAATAAGCCACGGCGTTGGATTGATTTTTGGTATTGTCGGATTGGTGCTTTTACTGATTCAGGCAGTGACGAATAACGCCGGGGCGCTGGCGATCACCAGTTACAGCATGTACGGCGGCAGCATGATCCTGCTGTTCCTGGCCTCAACCTTGTATCACGCTATTCCTTATCAAAAAGCCAAATATTGGCTAAAGAAACTCGACCATTGTGCGATCTATTTGCTCATCGCCGGGACTTACACGCCATTTTTGCTGGTGGGATTAAATTCGCCATTAGCGAAAGGATTGATGGCGGTTATTTGGGGCATTGCCATTATTGGGGTGTTCTTTAAGCTGGCTTTTGCCCACCGATTTGAAGCTTTTTCACTGATCTCTTATTTGACGATGGGCTGGTTATCACTGATTGTGATTTATCAGTTAGCGCTGAAACTCTCCACCGGCGGAATTGTATTGTTAGCAATTGGCGGGGTAATTTACTCTCTCGGGGTTATTTTCTACGCCTCTAAGCGCATCCCCTTTGCCCATGCAATTTGGCACGGCTTCGTGCTCGGTGGCTGCGCCTGTCATTTTATGGCCATTTATTTTTATGTTCGTTAGGAATAAGCAATTGTTCGGGCCAGAAGGGGCCAAAACCTTTGCGAAGGTTTTAGTAAAGCGGCTGCTTTAAATCGCTAAATCGCTGCTTTTAAAAGCAGCGTTAAAATTAGCTTTTAAAAGCAGTTGTAAACTTAGCTTTAAAAGCGGAACGGTGAATTTTTCGGTTTCTCAAATGCGGCGATCAATACAGCTTCGCAGCCGAAACCGACCGAAGGGTTCAAGGCGGAACCCTTCGGCATCCCGCGCCTTTTCAAACATTTACCACGAGTCCAGCGGAGGCTATGTTTCAGTAGCTTCCGTGATAGCGCAAATGCCAGCCTTTCAGGCTCCCCGCCTCCGGGTTCAAGCCAACGATAAATCCATTGTCTTTCACCACTCCACCGGTGGCATTTTGAGTGCGCTTGGCGGCTTAAAATCAACGGCAACGGCAGTTTTTAATCTTTTGAAGTAAACAGCCAGTGAGGCGCACTCAAAATTTCATTGACGAGTGGTGGAGAGATAACGTCTTTATCGTTAGCTCGAATCCGAGGAAAGTATGGCGGAGCCATGAAATTTGCGCCTGTCGCTGTGGTATCTGCAACATGGCCTCCATTTAGCTGGAGATTGATGTGGGGAAAAGGCGTGGGATCGCGAAGGGGGGCGCTCCCCCCCTTGGCTCGGTTTCGGCTGTGAAGCTGCATTGATCGCCGTATTTGAGAAACCGAAAAATACACTGTTCTTGGTTTTACAAAACCGTTCAAGCCCGGTCTGGCTTGAAGAAGCTTTGTTTAAAGCCTTTCGCAAAGGCTTTATTCCAGCAGTGAATACGGCAGTGGTTGGATAGTCAGCTTGCTACCTTCCTCTTCGCGCACCCGTAGCACGCTCTGTGCATCCAGATCATTATTGAGAACGGCTTGTACCCACAGAACGCCTTCTGTCAGTTGGACTGCGGCTAAGACGGTGCCGGTGCGACGCCAGTTTTCGCCGAGCTGTAAATCCAGACTGTCGCCAGCAGCGGGGACTTGATTGGCGTTGCCAGCCAGCCAGTAAAGCGCGCGTTTGTTGGCACCACGATACTTGGCACGGGCAACCATCTCTTGTCCGGCGTAGCAACCTTTGGTAAAGCTAATACCGTCCAGCGCCTGAATGTTGGTGGCTTGCGGGATGAACTGCACGCTGTTGATGGTATCAATCACCGGGAAACCAGCTTCGATATCCAAGGCTAACCACTGTTGGCTGTCGTTAAGCTGCGCCTTATCCCCCAACTCTTCGGTAATTTGAGCCGCTTTTTCCGGGCTGGTGATCACCAGATAGCGTTCGGCAGGCAATGCGAAATAGAGCAGGGTGCTTTCATCTTGCTGCACTACTTGTTTCTCGGCGTTTGGCAGGTCGGTAAACAAGCCGCTAAGCGCTGAACTTGCCTCGGCACCGGCCACACCTAGCAGCACCACATCATCATCTGGCGTGAAGGTGATTTTAGAAAACACCGCATATTTTTTTATCTCAGCCAACTGCGCATCACGCAGATTGCGTCGCTCAATAAACGCCATACCGTCGCCGCGAGTAAACAGACGCAAGTTACTCCACATCTTGCCTTTGGCATCGCAATGCGCGCACAGAATATGTTGATCGGCTGACATCGCATCGATATCGGTGGTGACCTGACCTTGCAGATATTTCACCGTATCCGCGCCAGTCACACTAACCAGCGCCCAATCCTCAAGAGAGATTAAGGTCAACGGCAAATTAGCAGAAGCAGAAGGTTGTGTAGATGGAAAAGGGAATTTGTAAGCCATGTGACGTCCTGAACAGAAGATACGTGAGCTGATAAACCATGGTAAAAGAGCTTACCCACTTTTAAAACACTTATTAACGATGTTTTAGGAAGTCTACTTACCAAACAATCCACCACTGGCAAATTATTAGCCCTCTCTGTTCCCTGTTCCCTTGACCTTTAATCCCTTGTTCTTCAATCCTTTGACCTACATCCTTTGACCTACATCCTTTGACCTACATCCTTTGACCTACATCCTTTGACCTACATCCTTT
>NZ_JBMOUD010000030.1:0-18651 GCF_049319665.1 Rouxiella sp. Mn2063
GGCATTAAAGCAAACCTCGGAGGCAGCATGACAGTAATCAGCATCAATCAAGCAAAGCAGCAGAGAGAGCGAGACGAGGCAGAGTTACGACGAATGAGGGAATGGGCGGAACAGCTTTATCGAACGCTTGAGGTTGTCAACGAGCGTGAGCGCGAGCTGGTTAATCGCTTGGGTACAAACAAGCCAACAGGCCCGGAGGTCGCTTAATGCTAACTGATATCAAATCAGCTATCGAACTCGCTAAAGCAAAGCGAGATGAAGCGCTACTGAAGCATATCCACGGCAAATATTGGCCGGTTCACTATGTCGTTACTCAGTTTCGCAATCGACTAGAAGTCGTGCGAGAAGACCGGGCGGTCAACAGCGTTATGTATTCGACGAGAAATTTCGGCACTGTTAACACTGACGGGGTGGCTGTATGAAGATAGAGCGTGATTATGAATTGCTTGTAACTCTGGCTGGCGTTCGTAGCGCTTCAGATATGCGCAGGCTATTTGGCAACGGATGGAAAACCATTAACCACTCTCAGCAGGGATGGATTCGCCACTTAATGACAGTGTGGGGTGATCATCTTGGTGGTGAGGAGTTCGAACGGGGAGAAATCAACGTCATTGGCCGCCTCATGATGCGTAGTGAGTGGAACGAGCAGAAAGCCAAGCAGATAGAGAAGGTCGTCACAGAATTGCACTGTGAGGGCTACAGAGGGGAAGAGTTACACCGGAAAGCGCGTGATTTGCTAATTCCTCAATCAGCAGCAGGTAACATCATCGCTCTCGCCAAAGAATCAGATGATGCTGCCTTTATGGAATCGGTGCTGGTTAAAACGTTCGGAAGAAACAACCCGATCCGCTCTGTAGCCAGATTAAGATACTGCAAACGCAAGAGCTCGCAAAACATGATCAAGTCGCTAATTTACTTCACGGGTATAAGCACGAAAGAGGCCAGGAATAGAATTGAATGGGCGTTAGATATCCTTGAAGGAGAAATGTTTTATGCTGTTAAGCGCCAGATGGAGAAAGAAAATCTACCACTGGCGGCTTAATAGCACGAATAGCTAAAACAAAAGGGCATGAATGCATGTAGATTTGTCATATGCTCGGGAAGTAAAGCGAACTGAGCGGTGAGTCAGGAAAAAGGCGGCAGCCCCTGACTTACTGAAGCTGCCGAATTGGTAACTTCGCCGAAAGGCTGGAACTCCAATCAAGCTGGCTGAGAGGTCAGGATAATAAGCCCTTGCAGAGATGTGAGGGCTTATTGATTTTAGAGCTAAGTGATTTCACTAGTGTCGATAAATGCGGAAGAACAAGGCTGGGTAGCAAATCCCTCTGTCTACCCAAGGCGTTTTCATTTCTTACCGAGACTTTCAGCCAGCATGTTTAAAGCCTTTGTGACTATAGCCGCCTGAGATTCACCGGACTCATTAGAAAGGCGCTCAAGAAGCTCTATTGTATCGACGTGGAGCTTGATTCCTTTAACCTTCACGCCGCGCTTTTCATCGCTTTTCTTCTGAATGTCGGTAATTGACTTAGCCATAAATTAATCCTAAATTATTGGGGTTAGGGTAGAGAGGGGTTTCCCCCTCCCTTTCTGACTGTCTTAGTAAGCTGGCAGGCTAATCACTAAGAGAACAATCAGAATGATGATTAATTTCATCATAACCCTTTCCTCATATTGGCCTCTGCTTCGGTAGGGGCCTTTCCCGTTTCAACGTCTTGCTGATGGAATTAATTATAGGTTAACCTATATATTTAGGCAAGATGTTTTTAGTGTTATATAGAAAATAATCAACCTTTTAAGGCCCACTTCGTTGGGCCTTTTTTATTGCCAAAATTTTGAGCCACGCCAATCAGCGACCCTTAAACCATTTCTCCATGTGGCGGCGGCTCTACCCATTTGACTACAGCGACACAGCCCATTCATTGGGAGGTGAGAGATATGCGTATGCCCGATAAACAGCCCGACATCTGGGCGCAAATAATTTTATGGCTGCTATCAGTCAAAGAGCAGGGTGTTGGTGCTCTACTGGCGGCCACAATGGCCTATCTGAGAGGCCGGTACAACGGCGGCAAGTTCTGGCGAACAGTTATCGACGCCATCATGTGCGCAATGATCGCCTGGTTTGTCCGTGACCTGCTGGACTTCGTGGGCCTGAAAACAGACTTGGGCTATATCGCGAGTGTGTTTATCGGTTACTTGGGCACTGACTATTTCGGCGGTTTGCTTCGTCGCGTAATTGGCAGCAAGACAAATACGGGGTCGCCAGATGCAAATTAGCCAGAACGGCATTAACAAGTTAAAGGTTGAAGAGGGCGAAAGGCTTTCTGCTTACCTTGATTCTCGCGGCATTCCGACAATCGGCGTCGGTCACACTGGCTCAGTTGATGGCAAGCCTGTAGCAATCGGAATGGCTATCTCTAAAGATAAGTCTAGCGAACTGCTACGCTCAGACTTGGCGTGGGTAGAAAAAACCATCGCTGTTTCTGTCAAAGCTCCGCTGAATCAAAATCAGTATGACGCACTGTGCAGTCTGATATTCAACATCGGAGCTTCTGCATTCAATAGCTCTACTGTGTTGCGAAAGCTTAACGCAAAAGATTATGCCGGTTCTGCTGATGCTTTTTTGATGTGGAAGAAAGCCGGTAACGACCTGGATATTCTTCTCCCTCGCCGCAAGCGCGAAAGAGCGTTGTTTCTATCATGATAAAGCTAAGCCCAACTGTGATTCTTTATGTCCTAGCTTTCTTTGGTGGGGCATCAATTGCTTTCGCCGTTCAATCGCTCCGTTGGGAGGCTGACGTATCGGCCATTAATCTTGCTCACGACGAATCGCTAAAGAAGATAAGCGATAAGGCGCTAGTTGATTTATCAGAAGCCAATGAACGAGCAAACAAGGCTAACTCATTAATTGCAGCGCTCGACGATAAACACACATCGGAACTATCAAATGCTCTCGCAAATAATCAAAAGCTTGCCGATGATGTTGCCGCTGGCTCTCGCCGGGTGCGCATGGCCACAGCAGATCTTGCAACCTGTCAGCTCAGTAAGGCCACAACTAGCGGCACCGGCAGCTTGGGCAATGCAACCCAAGTCGAACTCACTCGAACTGCTGGACAAAACATTCTCGATATCCGATCCGGAATAATTTCAGACCAAGCCAAGCTTGAGTATTTGCAAGGCTACGTAAAGACGATAGAGGAAGCTAAAAATGGCAACATTCCCAAGTAAGAACTACCAACAGCAATACGACGAGCAAATGAAAGAAATCGAGGACGCGCAGCGACAGGCTCAGGCATCCTGATAGGTCATCACAAGAGCCATCATGTGTGGCTCTGATAATGATTTATTCCACAGCCTCGGCATAGTCCGGGGCTTTTTTTCGTCTGTAGTAAATCTCCGCGCATCGCAGCGCATCTCAACGAGAGTCTTTCAGAAAGCTGAGCCTGAGAATTGCCGTTATAGGTGGCGACCTCTCTCGGGCGGCTTTTCTGTGCGAACAGGCTCGCTTTCTAAAAGGTAAACGCAATGACTCAAATAGAAAAAGTAGAGGCGATTGATTTTCGCCAACTCATCTCCGCATCTGATGGCGAACCGGTAACGGATACATTCCAGATCGCAAAGGCATTTGGTAAGCGTCATCAGCATGTCATCCGAGCGCTTGAAGGAATTCAATGCTCAGCTGAATTCTCGAAGGCCCACTTTTGGGTTTCCGAGAAAATCAATGAGTTAGGGATATTCGATAAAAAGCAGAAGTATTATCGGATGGACTTTAGCGGATTCGTGATGCTCGTAATGGGGTTTAACGGTGCCAAAGCCGCAACCATCAAAGAGGCTTACATTAATGCCTTTAACTGGATGACTGCTGAGCTGAGAAAATACAGCCAGAGTCACGAGGCTGAGCGCAACGCTGTAATGCTCGAATATATGAAAGAAAAAGACGTTGCCAGCATGTCTGGTCGATTGCTAAGCCGCTGGGGTCGAGTTAAGAAACCACAGTTACTTGCTCAAATTGAGCGGATAGAACAGAAGTCGCAAATAAACATTCCAGGCTTGCCGTCTTGATTGATTTTATAAAACTCTGCCAAGCGTCACCATAATGGCGCTTCACAGAATTTTATGTAGGTTTCATAGTGCGAAGGTGGCGCTCAATCACGGGCTGATATTTCGTGGCATAGAGGAATGTTCTAAATGGCGACCAAAAAGAAAACTGGCCGCCCTTCTGATTATCTACCAGAGGTGGCTGCAGACATATGTTCACTGCTTGCTGATGGTGAAAATCTGCGCAAGGTGTGCGAGTGCCTAAAAGAGATCCTGGAATGGAGATTTAAGCTCTTCTTCTAAAATATTTTTAGCTTCTTGATAATCATTGCCCATTTTACCAATGGCGCCTATACCATCTGAATGGGAAGCAGCCATTTTTCCATGAAAAAGCACATTGAAAGTATGTGTTATTTCGGCGGTAATATCCCCGTGATTTCCCCAAAGTTTTGGGTTACGGTTTCTCTCAGTGACTACATCAAAAACAAGGGCTATCAAATCTGCCATGTTCTCCTTGTTAAACATTCCTCCATTTGACACGGGCATCATCAGTAATTTTTTAGCGTCAGGGAATGCTCTGCGATCAGTGAAAAATGTACTAAACGCGCCGTAAACGCAATTAATCATGCCTGCTATAGTGGATGGTGTTGCAATCAACCCATTGTAAAATTCTCGATTGCCCTGTTGGTATTTATGCTGGCAAAAATCATCCAAATTCAAATTTTACTCCTGAGATTTATTAGATGGCATTCACCGACAAAGAAGAAATCTTCTGTTGTGAGTGCCTCATCAATGTGAGTGCCTCATCAATGTGAGTGGCAATTAATCTGCCACCTAGCAATTAACGGCAACAAGAAATTTAACTTTAGTAAAAAGGGTAAGCAAATGACCAAACCAGATTGGGAGGCCATCGAATCGGCATACCGAGCTGGTTCCTTGTCCATTCGAGCTATTGCAGAAAAGCATGGTGTAAGTGACACCGCAATCCGCAAGAGAGCAACGCTTCATAACTGGCAGCGTGACCTTACCGAAAAGGTAAAGACAGCCACCAAGCTAAAGCTTGTTCGCACAGAGGTTCGCAATAGTGGTTCGCAGGAAGGTTCGCGAACCGATGAAGAGATTATCGACGAAGCCTCTGATGAAACTGCGCAGCTGGTATTAAGCCACCGCGACGGATTGAGGGGCTGGCGAGAGATTACGAATAAGCTCCGAGAGTTCGTTGAAGACACGGACATTACTACAGAGAACCACGCCTCAATGGCTCGCACTATCGCCGCTGGCGTCGATGCTCAAATCAAAGTGATTACCGCAGAGCGAAAAGCCTACAACCTCGATACCGAGGAAGGCAATAAGTCAGTCGATGGCATCTCTGACCTAATGGATTCATTGTCTCAGGGGGCGTAATGAAACCTGAGCACCTCAAGCTGCTGGCTAATAAAGACTGGCGGCTGAACAATCTGTATTGGATCACCGACAAAGAAGGCAAGCCTGTTCGCTTCAAGATGACACCTGAGCAGCGCGAATACTTCGAGGGAATCCACACCCGAAACATCATTCTTAAGGCTCGACAGCTAGGTTTCACAACCGAGGTTTGCATCATTCAGTTGGACGCTGCTCTGTTCGAGTCTGCTAAGTGCGCTTTGATTGCCCACACGCTTAACGATGCAAGGCGACTATTCCGAGAAAAGGTAAAGTATGCCTATGACCGGCTTCCTGTAGAAATAAGAGCTGCTAACCCTGCGAGCAATGACTCAGCTGGAGAGCTAGTTTTCAAGAAGGGCGGATCACTGTACGTCAGCACCTCATTTCGTGGCGGCACGTTGCGTTACCTGCACGTTTCCGAGTTCGGCAAGATATGCGCTAAGTATCCAGATAAAGCGCGTGAGATTGTTACTGGTGCGTTTGAGGCGGTATCTACGGATTGCTTCACTACCATCGAGAGTACGGCAGAAGGCCGGGCGGGTTACTTCTTCGATTACTGCCAGACGGCTGAGAAAGCGAAACTCCAAGGTAAGCAGCTCTCTAACCTCGATTGGAAGTTCTTCTTCTTCACTTGGTGGAGAAACCCGCAGTACGCAATTGACCCGGTAGAGCCTCTTCCAGAGCGCCTGGTTGATTACTTCGCCGAGATGGAAGCCAAGCATGGCGTAACTCTCAACGAGCGCCAGAAAGCATGGTATTACGCCAAAGAGAAGACCCTTGGCGATGATATGAAGCGGGAATATCCAACTATCCCCGCAGAGGCATTCCAGCAGTCTGTCGAGGGCGCTTACTACGCTAAACAGTTCCGCTGGCTCTACACCAATAAACGCATTGGCACCCTGCCTGATAACTCGCATCAGTTGGTTCACACATTCTGGGATATCGGCGTGAGTGATTCAACGGCTATCTGGTTCGTGCGAGAAATTGGCGAAGAGTTCCACATCATCGACTACTACGAAAACTCAGGCGAGGGATTAAGGCACTACATGAAGGTGCTAAAAGACCGGGGCTATGAGTACGGAGAACACTGGGGCCCGCATGACATTGAGAACCGCGAGTTTGGTTCTGATGCGAAATCACGCCGCGAACTTGCAGCAGAAGGCTACGAAATTGACGGAAAGATTTACTCGTTGAATTTCTATGTAGTGCCTAAAGCTAACGTGGATACTGGCATTGAGTCCGTGCGTGAAATACTTCTCAGATGCGTATTCGATCAGTCTAAGTGCGAGGAAGGGATATCGCACTTAGAGGGATACCGAAAAGAGTGGGATGACAAGCGCGGGTGTTGGAAAGATAAGCCACTTCATGATCATACATCGCACGGATCTGATGGATTCAGATATTTCGCCATAGCTAAATCAGGCAAGAAGGCCGCAACCGATCTAACTTTCACATGGTAATCACATGGCAGACCAAAACATTGACTATCGCCACCCGGCATACACTGAGTTCTTGCCCGAGTGGGTGATGATTGGTGACTGTGTTGATGGTGAGCGAAAGATTAAGCAAAAAAAAGGCATATACCTACCAAACCCTAGTCCTGACCCGCTAAAGGATGACCCGGACGGTAAGCGATACACGGATTATTTGAATCGCGCTGCATTTATCAATGCGACCGGCAGGACGCTAATTAGCCTGGTGGGAATTGCGTTTAGTAAAGCGCCAAAGATTGAGCTTGATGGTGAAATTGAAGAGCTATCTTCTGACGCTGATGGGGAAGGCCAGCCGTTAACTCAGTTGATAAGGGATGCGCTTAGCCAAACATTGCAGCGCGGCAGGGCTGGATTGCTAACTGATTACACCTCATCCGGCATTCAGACAGAGGCCAGTAAAGGACGCCCCGTCCTTCGCCTATTCACTGCCAAGCAGATAATTAACTGGCGAGTCACAAAGGGTAAAACATCGCTAATAGTCATTCATTATGTCGAGCCAAGAGATGACCCGGAAAGCTTTGAGATTACGTTAAATAATTTCTGGATTGAGCTGAGGCTGATTGATGGCAAGGCATATTCTCGCCTTTGGACTGATTCGGGTGGCGATGGAATTTCATTTGGTCTGATGCGAGAGCTAGCGGACTCAGCGGGCATGCCGCTTCGTGAATTACCATGGGCTTGGATTGGTTCAGCTAACAATGATCACACGCCAGACGCACCACCACTTGCTGATATCGCATATACGAACATCAAGCATTATCAAGCCGAGGCTGATATAGCCGAGTCTGCGCACACGGTAGGACAGCCAATGGTTGCGGTTACAGGATTAGACCAGCAATGGGCGAAAGATTTTCTCCCCAACGGCTTCATCGTTGGATCTCGTAGTGGTTTATCCTTGCCAAAAGGTGCAGACCTCAAATTTGCACAGCCGGAAGATAGGAACCTGGTGGTGACGGTTGCCGAGCGCCGAGAAAAGCAACTCGCAATGCTTGGGGCTAAACTCGTAGAGAGAAATACCTCTGCCAGAACGGCAACACAGGCCGGGGATGAGGCACAAACTGATAACTCAATCCTTTCGCTTTGTGCCGGGAACGTAGAGCAAGCGATCAATAGGGCGCTAAAGTTTGCATCTGACTTTGCAGGCGGCGGCGCGGGCAGTGTCGAGCTTAATAAGCAATACGACATAGCAAGTCTTGATTCCCCAGCCATCACTGCATTAATGGGTGCCGTACAGTCTGGCAACATGCGTAAGATCGATTTCATTCGATATCAGCAACGCATTGGCCTTGTTCCTGCTGCAGATAAGCCAGAAGACATTCTGGACGAATTGGATATGCAACAGCCAGGCGGATTAAACGCCGCAATAATGAGCGTTCAGCAAAGTCGAATGCAGGAGTGATAATCCGTGGCGGACTCTATTTTTGATAATGCTGTCATGGTTCAGTCCATGCTCGAAAGGTTAAAGGCGGGCCAGTCTGCCGAAAGTAGGGAAATAGGTATAGAGATTCGCCGGGCGGTTGCTGCCGCTTTGGCTGATTTCTCGGGCCCCATCACATCAAAAAGCCGAGCTGATGCCATTGCAAGGGCATTGAAAAGAGAGTTAAAGCCGGTGCTTGATAAGCATGTGGCTCTTTTAATGGATTCAGCTGAAAGGGCGTCTCTACAGCTTGCGGAGCTTGAATACATGAGCTTTGTCCAAGTTTTTGGCGACGACATTGTCAAAAAGGCAGGCTATGACTCACTCATGAAGTCACTGCGCAACAATCCGATGTCGTTAAAAAACTGGAATGGCCCGCTATACCTGCCGGATTTCATTGATGCATGGGGTGTAATGGCTGCCACTCAAGCAACTAATGAAGTTGCCAGGGTATTTGCTAGTAATGGCACCGTTAGCGATCTGCAAGAGTCAATCAACGGCAGTGCGTCTAATTATGGCGCTGGTGCCCTTATCGGTAAGATGGTGCTCGACTATGACGCGATAGCTAAAACATCGTTACAGCATGCGCATAGCATGTCTGCTGTTGAGTTTTACATGGAAAACCAAGATATCGTTGACGAGGAAGAGTTCGCGGCGATATTAGACAACAAAACATCAATGCTTTGCCGATCTCTGGATGGTACCACTTACCCTGTCGGAAAGGGGCCAAGGCCACCGCTGCATATCCGCTGCCGTTCTAGAATGCTACCGGTGATAAATAAACGCTTCCGCGCAATGATGAAACAAGATGCTCCGGGTGATTCAGTCTATGGTGAGGAAACCTATTACCAGTGGCTTGATCGACAATCAGCAAAGCGTCAGGACATCATTCTTGGGCCAACTCGAGGGAAGTTGTTCCGTGATGGCGGACTAACGCCTGAGCAGTTCGCTAAGTTGCAACTTCATAAAAACTTTAAGCCGATGACTCTCGATGACATGAAGAAGGCCGCGCCAGATGCATTTGAGCGAGCAGGGTTGAAATAATTGTGTTACTTCTAGTGGGAATGGAGATAGCCATGGAGCCATTATGAAGCAAGTAGACGCAGAAAACCTTCTGCATGAAATTATTCTGGATTCATCTGACAGCTATACGGTGGATTTTGAAAGGCTTATACCTTTTATCAAAGAAAAATACGGTCTTGATAAATATCTTTCCCTGCAAGAGCACGGGATTGCAAATCTATTAGAGCATGGTGTGGGGAAAGGATGGTATGAGCTCGGCTGCGATACAAGCCTGATTACAGGTGACAAAGGTATAGTGACGATAACCATCAAGTACCCATAAATTATTGAACTATTAATAGTATTTAACTCTGACCCCGCCATAGTGCGGGGTTTTTTATTGCCTGCGATCTGAGGTCGCAACATCTAACCCGAGGTTATAGATGACCATTAAATTTAAAGTCACCAAAGAAGAATTTGACGCGCTAACAGATGAGCAAAAAACGCTGTACTCAGAAAGTGGCGATGGATACCAACTGGCTATTGACGGCTTGCCAGATGTTAGCGGCCTGAGCAAAAAGGTTGATGAGCTGTTAGGCGAGAAGAAAGCCGAGCAAGAGAAGCGCCGGACTGCAGAAGAGGCAGCAAAGAAAGCAGCAGAAGAACAGGCCCGTAAAAGTGGTGATATCGAGTCACTGGAGAAAAGCTGGCAAGAAAAGCTAACGGCCCGTGAAAACGAATTGCTATCGACAATTAGCGGGCATGAAAAGCGGCTTCAAACCCTCTTGGTAGATAACGTAGCTCAGTCTCTGGCAACAAAATTAGCTGGAGATGGCGCGGAAATTATCACTCCACATATCAAAACGAGACTCATTGTTGAGGATGGGAAAACGAGGGTTATTGACGCGGAGGGCAAGCCATCGGCGGCAACTCTTGAAGACCTAGAAAAAGAATTCCGTAACAACAAGCTTTTTGCGCCAGTTGTTATTGGTAGCAAGGCTTCCGGTACTGGTGGTATCGGCAGCCAGCCCTTCGCCAGCGGCGGCGGCAAAAAATGGAGTGACTACTCCGAAGCTGAACGTATCCAGCTATTCAGAGAAAATCCCGAGGAATTCAAACGCCTCCAAGCAACTCAAAATCAATAAAGAGGTAACGCCGCATGGCATCTACACGTCTTACTGACATTTTTATCAGCGATTATTACCAAACCATCGCACCGGTAAACAGCCCGGAAAAAACCGCTGTTTATAATTCTGGCATTATCACTCGCCTTCCTGCACTTGATGAGATCGCTAAAAACGGACAGGGCACGGCAACAATTAGCTACTGGCAGGATTTGGACGCAGATGAGGCACCAAACGCATCTACCGATGACCCTGACCAAATTGGCGCGGTTGGCAAAGCAACCCAAGGAAGCATGACAGCTCGAACCCTGTACCTTAACAAAGGTTATGGTGTTGCTGACTTGGCGTCAGAACTGGCAAATAGCGACCCAATGACTCAGATTCGTAACCGTTTCGGCACATACTGGACTCGCCAGTGGCAACGCTACTTGATTGGCGCTTCTCGCGGCATCATTGCATCGAACATCGCCAACAACAACGGCGATATGGTTATCGAGCAAAGCGGTAGCATCAAGGCTCAAAACTTCATTGATGCAGCATATACAGCAGGCGATGCGGCTGATGGATTCTCGGCCTTGGGTGTTCATTCCGTTGTTATGAAGCAGATGGCCGAGCAAGACCTAATCGAATACCTGCGAGATTCTACCGGGCAAATTATCCTCCGCACTTATCTTGGCAAGCCAATCTTTATGGATGACAGTCTGAAAGCGGCTGATGGGCGCTACCTGTCGGTGTTCTTCGGCTCTGGTGCGTTTGGTTACGGCATGGGTAGCCCGCACACTCCAGTTGAACTTCAGCGCAAGGCTGATGGTGGTAATGGCGGTGGTGCCGAAGTGCTGTGGGAGCGAAACACTTACATTATTCAACCGGCCGGATTTAGCTGGAAGGGTGAGGGTGATCCGAGCAAAACACCAAGCTATACAAACATGGCTGATGCTGCTAACTGGTCTCGAGTGTTTGACCGCAAGCAAGTTCCTTTTGCGGCGGTACTTAGTGGCACTGCAACGCCTCCACCACAGGGAAAGGCAGCTAAAGAGTAAGGGGCGGTCATGGCAATGCAGATAACGGCAGCGCAGGTTAAACAGCAGTTATCTGCGCTTGGCTATGAGGCTCCTGATTTCATCATTGACGCCTATCTGAGTAAGGTTAATTCGATTGATGCCTGTCTGGACGGGGCGGGCTATGACGATTGCGACCAGTTATTGATAAAGGTTTATGCAGTCGTACTAATGCTTGCCTCGTCCGATGTTCGGAAAATTGCATCACAATCCTCGCCTTCTGGCGCATCCCGGTCATTTAAATATTTCGACGATGGCAGGGCTTCTCTGCGCTCTGCATTGTTGAAATTGGATGTGTCAGGTTGCACTGACTCTCTTCCAATAGATAGCGGTGGTGGTGTCGTCCAGTTCAAAGTTGTGAGAGGGTAGGAATGGCAGAAGAAAACGAGCAGAAGGAAGAAAATCCAGATTGCGAGACATGTCCAAAATGCCCAGGCTGCCCAGATCAGTATGAGGAATACCTATCATGAGTGCAACTGCAAATTGGTCGTATAGCGGAGTTGCCACTTTCTGGAAGCAACAAGGGATTGGAGAGAACGGCGACCCGCTAGGTTATGCGGCACCGGTTCAAATCCTCTGCGACTACGGCGGTGATACTACTGCACGACTTGGTTCGATTGGTGTGGAAATCAACATCAAGAACACTTTCTGGACTGAGTTCGCTGATGCCGAGAAGGGTGATTACATCCTAATTGGCCCATCGGATAACCCTGACCCCGTCGAGGCTGGCGCTGACGAGGTAATGCACGTCATTCGATACGCTGACACATTCGACCGCATTGCAGACGACTACGCGATAATTACAGGGGTTTAGCATGGGAGTGAAAGCAAGAGGCATTCGACAGGCTCAAGCAAAGCTAAATAGTATTGTTGGCGATATCGTCGGACGCAAAGCAATGCGAGCCATTCACTCTGTATTGCTAATCGGCGGATCGCAAGCGGCAATTTACACACCAATAGACACATCAACTCTTATTAATTCGCAGTTTCGAGATGTTTCAGTAAATGGCACAAGAATAACCGGGCGTGTTGGTTATTCTGCTAATTATGCTGTGTTCGTTCACGACCCGGCTGTTAAGCAGAATTTCCGCAGGCCAACAGCTCAGAAAGAGTTCTTAACTAAGGGATTTGAGGATACAAGCGAGCAGCGAGATGCGGTTATTAAGAAGGAGATGCAGTTATGACGCCAGCTATGTATCTCCGAGTTCGAGACTTGATGATCAGTTCCGGGCTAACGGCCGGTTTTATTGTTCAGCGCCTGCTGTGGACTGATACAGGAAAGCTAACAGATGGGTTCATTGTGTTCAGGCCGTCTGGCGGCTCTGCTATACGAAATGACTTGGGATCTGATTATTACGTCACTGTTGATGTGATCGGCGCCAAGGGTGACAACACGGCCGCAGAAGATGCCGCGCAGCGGATTATCGACTTTATCCAATCAAATCCAATACCTAACGACTGCATAGGCCACATCGAAAACATGGGTGGCATTCCCGCCCCCGTCCTAACAACTGAGGGCCGATTGGTCTTTAGACTTCAATTCGCTTGCCTGTACGGCGAGTAAAACAAAGAGGTATTAACATGCAAGGTTGTTCAACTGACAACAGTAAGTTGTTCGGTCGCGCCGTCGTGCTTGAGGTTGCGCTGGGCTGTCCTGATGCGCCACCGGCTGAAGCTGATTTGCTGGCCCTGGCCGCAGGCACGTCTAAGGGCTTCGACTTTAGCCCGAACACTGTGACTTCGGACGCTGACGACACCCGCGGCTATGTCGAGAATATCGTCACCAACTCTGACTTCACTATTAGTTTTGAGGGCGAGGTCCGTAAACGCGACAAGCTCGATCAGTTTGGTATTGCCAAGTTCATCAAGTATTACAACGAAGAAGTGAAAAACAGCCGCCAACCAACTATCTGGGTGCGCATGGAGTATGGCCCGGTTACATTCCAGGGTTATATGGTGATCACCGCGCTGAGTTCTGACGGCGGCAGCAATGACATCGTTACGTTCTCAACTGAATTCAAAGTTGCTGATTCTGACACGATTGAAATCACTGACACTGAAGAAGTGGTGCCAGTAACCGGTGTAACGGTAACTCCAGCAACATCTAGCGGCGCTGCTGGCTCAACTGTTCAACTGACGGTCAATGTGGCACCCGCCAACGCAACAAATAAAGGCGGCACATGGAAAAGCTCGGACACTTCTAAAGCAACGGTAAGCACAACCGGCTTGGTTACTCGCGTTGCGGCAGGAGCAGCTAACGTCACATTCACAACGAATGATGGCGCTAAAGTCGGCACCAGTGCAATCACAGTAACAGCGTAATTATCACAGCGGGCATTCATCGAGTGTCCGCGATGATAACTATTTGAGGCTGACATGAACCCTATCAAAGAAATTGGCGAAGCACTGATATCAGACGATAAGCGTGATTATTTCTTTCGGCCATCTTTCGCTAACATGTCTAGAATTGGCGATCCAAAAGAGATTGTGGCGCATTTCGCAGAGTTACACAGTTGCGAGTCATCTGACTTACTTAGTCGCGCCATAGATGCCTACGGGGTTATTCCCGAGTGGCTGGCAAGCATCGTCTTAACGCCTGAATTCAGCAAGAAAACAATAAGCGCGGCGATGGGGGTTATGCAGGCATGCTGCGATGATGATATTTCCCCACTAATCGGTGAGCTTAGGCCGAGCAAAAGGGGAAAAAAGGCATTCACGTACCTTCCCGGCTCAATGTCACTTAACGACATCGTTGTTATCGCTCAGTCTCTTATTACGCATGGCATTATCGGCAAGGCTAAGGTGCGCAAGCTACAGCGCAATGAATCAAACTCATACGTTAACGAGTTTAACGCTTTCGAGTACATTAGCGCCGCTCGCAATCACTTCAACATGCCGCGTTCAGAGGCTGAGCAACTTTCGATGACTGAGTTTCAGTTATTGCTCAACGCTAAATACCCAGAACAAAAAGGATTCACTAAAGAAGAGTATGATAACGTTGCTGATGACTATTTAGCGAAGAAGCAGCGGAAGCTGGATAAGGAGGCATAGCTCGTTCGGGGCTTCCAGCTTTGCGGCATGTTTCTGCATCAGTGTTACATTAGGTGCTGACAGCATGATTTATTACCAATGGTGTTGTACTGATGGTTCAATGGAACTATGATAACTGCGGTTATACAGTTTTTTCTGTAATTGTTGCGCTGAATAGTGCTCATGGTTGGTTTGGTGATCGAGGTTTTTATGAATAAAGTCAATATAATGTCGTTAGCGACTGTGTGCGGGGTTCTTGCTCAGCCTACTGCTATGGCTGAGGCTTTCATTCAATCTCCAGCCCCTGTCGTTTATCGATCAGATGCTGATGGTTTATCTCATGAGAAACTGGCAGAGTTTACCGAACAATTAAGTATCGGCAAATCACTAGTGAAATATATCACTGAAAACGCGGATAATCTTTATTTCAACCTTATTGAGATGAGTGCAGATGAGGCTAGGATTGCTCTTAGTGCGACTGACATAAAAAACTCCCAAGCGTCAGAGTTTTTCCTGCGCGCATTTGAGATAGAAATAAATTCAGCGTCTGAAAAGGAAGGAATGCCAGATTTCATCGTCT
Organism: Rouxiella sp. Mn2063; assembly: GCF_049319665.1. NCBI lineage: Bacteria > Pseudomonadati > Pseudomonadota > Gammaproteobacteria > Enterobacterales > Yersiniaceae > Rouxiella > Rouxiella sp. Mn2063. The sequence continues at coordinate 15,162 of NZ_JBMOUD010000030.1, forward strand.
CTGAGATGAAGTCTTATGGTCGCCTGATTGCTAGGTCTCGTTCTGTTGTGACTCGTCTTAATGGCTACGTCAAGCAATTGAGCCATCAGCCAAAAACATTTGAAAGTGAAATTAATTTTGACGCGCTCAGGGAGCTGGCTTCAGCTACAAGTGAAAAGCTATCAACTAAACAATTTCATTAAGAAGGTAGCGTCAATTGGCTATTGAAGTTTCCATCAATGAACATACCAAAGCCGACTACTTCGACGCCACATTTGCAAAGTTTCCAGACTTGGAAAAATCGATTCTAGACGACTTCATTAGATACAAATCTACGGATGAATTACCAAGTTATTTTGGATGTGATGTAGCCTATACACAGCCAGAAGGCGCTAGAAAGTCCGGGATGATGCACATCCACCTAAAGCTTCCTCCGGCTGAGTTTCCAAAAAACAAACCACAGGCTGACAGAAAATGTGCAAATGGTGACCCTGAGAATGATGCTTGCTTAGTATATGTGCGTGGTGTGTTATATGAAGATAGATATTCTCTCCTTGCCATATTTAATCCTGACGCTCACGGCATCGCCAGAGATCATCGAGTAATGAATTATCTAAGTCGAGTAGCTCAGCACTTTGTAGATAATAACTAACCCACCGCCCGGTGGGTTTTTGCTTTCTGGCCCACTCATGTGGGCTTTTTATCTAGATAAGGGATAATGGCTGTTGACATACACCCACAACCCACAAGTTGGCCTGGATGAATGTACTTGAAAAACCCAACCCTCATTCCTTTGCGAATGGAGTATTTCTTGTCACTGAGGTTGCGGTGGTCAGGATACTTACATAGGCATTCCTGAAAGATCCATGTAGCTTGTGAGATTCCAATTTTTAACCTGCGGGAAACTTCCAATTCAGGTTTCGTGATAAACCATAGCGTCCTCGCTAGAGTCCCAGATGTGATCTCACTAAGTCCTGTCTTTTCGATAATGCAATTCTTTGATGCGTATAGGTTTGATCCATTCCTAACGACATCTTGGTATAGACCTTTGTGTTTTTTAACGTCAGAAATTAATTTCTTGATAGTCAAAAGTTCGTCGCCCGATGCCTTTTTGAAATTGGCATCGATGATTTCGACTTCTTCCTTGCTCAGTGATTTCATTGAGATCGACCTCATGTGGGCTTTTTCTATTCAGTCCTAGCGCTACGACATTTCCAACAAAAAAACAACCCCAAAAAGGACATCGATTTGCGGCCCTTTTCGATACCAATTTTTATTCATCCCTGAGAGCATGTGATCAAGAAGTACTGCTCTTTAACAATTTGCGCTCAGGGTTGGATTTTTGTTTTGTGGTGGTAGTTGGATGAGTTATCGGGGAATCTCAACAATAAACCCACCTACATCCCATGAGCTATCTGGAACCGTGTAACCTAATTCTTTTAATCGTTTGAAAGTAAGCTGGAAAATACCTTCAAAGTCTTTCTCTTCAATTCCCTCAAGGTCTAGATCGTCAAGTTCAATACAGAAAGTTGTATGTCCGATCCTGATTTTCTTATTAATTTCAGAGAAAGTTCTCGTGAAAATTGTTTCTGAAAGCTCTTCCTTTGCTTTAGTTGCTATACGGATAGCATCTTGAGCTGACACTAATTCGTCGTTAGGCATGCTCTTTAGGAGGGTCGAATCAAGTCTATGAACAATTTCAGCGTTCATGGAGCGACTATTTTCCCTAGCTGCGTTTTCTATTTTTTCTTTTAATTCAAATGGAAGCCTGATTCTTAGCTGTGGGTCTTCTCTGCTCATTCTGGTTGCATGACCTATAAAAATTCACAATTAGTAAATTATGCCCCACGGTGGGGTTGACATCAATGACGCACGGTGTGACACTTCATTCGTGCCTCACGGTGGGGCTATAATTGGAGTGCAGCGTGGAAAAAGCAAAAGATATGTATCAGCGTAAGGTTCGTTTTCCTGAGGATGTTCGCCAGGCAATAGAAAGAAACGGAGAAGAAGAGTGCCGTCAATTCAACACTGAGCTGATCTATCAACTAAGAAAGGCATACGGACTGATTGGTGAAAGAAATGCTCAAGCATGAAAACAACGAAGCCCGGAAGTGCGCTAACACTAACCGGGCCTCTATCGAAAATAACCGCACAGGAAATATCGACATGAACATTGTAGCAAAATCAGATTTGAACTTCCAAGGCAAAGCGATTGTTCCAGTGGCTGGCTTGACGGGAATCTGGCTTACATCTTCTGAGCTGGCTGACGCACTCCAGTACAAAAGCGCGAAGTCAGTAACGAACCTTTTCAACCAGAATGCTGATGAGTTTACCAGCGGAATGACTCAGGTCATTGAATCAGTGACCTCAGGAAACTACCGCAAAAAGGTTCGTGTTTTCTCTCTGCGAGGTGCTCACCTAATTGCAATGTTTGCACGTACTGATGTTGCCAAAGAATTCCGCCGCTGGGTGCTGGACATTCTTGATCGTGAAGTGGCGCAGGGGAATGTACATCCGGCGTTTAACTTTGAATCAGCAGCGTACAACACTCAGGCCATAAATATTCACCTGAGTGCAATCAAAGAAATGTGGCGAGGTGGGTTAGAAGATGCACTTAAGCTAATGGAGTACAAGCATCGTGGGAGTATTAGCGAGCATTTGAGTGATATGTCGTTCCATATTGCTTCACTGAAAATCGGTATTTCACAGCATGCAAAGAATGGAGGGATTCACTGATAGGCGTATGGGATGGCGCAAAAAGAAAAACCAGCAGGTGGGCTGCTGGCATTCAATGGGTATATGAACTTTCGGAGAACATATGAAATCAATTATCAAGCATTTTGAGTTCAAGTCAAGTGATGAGCAAATTGTAAGCATTGACGCGGCTAAGTATAACGGCAAGCCTGTTTTTCTGGCTGTCGAAATGGCCCGCTCTTTGGGGTATGCGGATCCACACAAGGCGCTTAAGCAACACTGCAAGTCATTGATTAATCTTAATTCGGGTGAATCGTCGGAATCAGGTTTTGGATCGCGCCCGAGAGGTGTCATTCTCGCAGGGCAGGCCGACATGTTCCGCCTAATTATGCGCAGTAGTCTTCCATCGGCTGAGCGCGTTCAGGATTGGGTATGTGAAGACGTTCTCCCTGCTCTGATGGAGAGTGGCAGCTATAGCGTGAATAATGAAAAGCCATCTTCCGGCCTTCCTGAATACCGCCGCGCCAAGGCAGAACAACTTAAAGCACAAGCACTCGAGAAGAACATCGCCTCTGCTCGTGAGTTGATGTCGATGTTCCCGCGATTGGGTGACGCTGCCAATCAGGTAATCGTCGCTACTCTGGTTAATCCTCTGCTTGGTCATGAAGTGGTTCCTCTGCCTGTTCTGGAGGAGCGTTACTACACCGCTGGAGACATTTCCGATCAGCTTGGTTGCACAGCTGTCAACAACGGGTTAAAAGTGATCCACTTTTCATCATCACCAACGGTTCAATATTGATCCACCGTTTTACTCAGG
>NZ_JBMOUD010000031.1:0-7519 GCF_049319665.1 Rouxiella sp. Mn2063
CGCGGCGGTGCGAAGAAAGCGCGTTTCGGGGAAACGCCGACCGGACGCAGGGAACACCTGGTGGCGCAGCGGGAACGCTGGGCTGACCTGCAGAATGAGTACCTTGAGCGGTATCAGCATACCGACCGTGTTGACGCCCGCTCCCTGAAGGCGCAGGGCATTGACCGGAAGCCGGAGCGGCATCTGGGCGCGGGACAGGTACAGCGGTTCGATACGGAACAGTTACAGGCTATCCTTGCGCGCAGGGACGCCGAAAGACAGGCGCAGCAGTCCCGTGATGAGCGTGACAGCGTCATTGATGTTACCACCTCGCTGCGGGAAGCCCTCAGTGAGCGGGATAATGCGTCCGTTAAGCCGGCGCAGCAACCTGAGCCGGAAGCCGCTGCCTGCATCACCTTTGATTTTGAAAAAGAGCCGGAAAAGCTGAACGACCTGGTCAGTGACGCACTGAAGGATATACAGGATGAAATCGACCTTCAGTCCCTTATTAACGATGCAATGGCGGAGTTTCAGGGGATACATCAGGAAATGGAACGGCAGAGAGAGCGTGAGCGACTGGCGGAAACACAGCGTCAGCAGGAGAAAGACAGGCAGCGCCTCGCCGAACAGAAACGACAGAAGCCTGGCAGGGGCTGGTCATTTTCACGATAGACAGGGTTTTTTATGAGTGACGAAATTAAACAAATCGCAGCTCTTATCGGGCATCATCAGGCGCTGGAAAAGCGTGTTACCTCTCTAACTGAGGAATTTCACGCAGCCTCCTTGCAGCTACAGCAGCAGAGTGAAACACTGACTCGGGTCATTCGCGAATTAGACAGTGCCTCCGGCAATATGACAGAGACGGTCAGAAAATCCGTAAGCACAGCACTGAGCTTGGTTGAGAAGGAGCTAAAACAAACCGGTCAGGAGCAACAAAAACCTGCCGTGAATGCCCTTAACCAAGTAGTCAAAGCAGCTAATGAATCCGTGTACGCGATGCGCCGTGAGATGTCACGCTATACATGGAAGTCCGCGATTTATATCGTACTGACGATGCTGGGTGTCATGGGGGGATGTCTCTGGGGCATGTATTACTTTATCGACAGCGGTTATGCGCGGATTGCGGAAATGCAACGTATGGAGGCTGTTTGGCAGAAAAAAGCCCCTCTCGCTGATATTTCAACGTGTGACGGAAAACCGTGCGTTAAAGTTGATACCAGTCAGTCATTTGGTGACAAAAAAAACACCTATTTGATCATAAGAAGATAATAAATATATTATTATTTTAATAATAACCTGTGCAGGTGTTATTGATTCTGCACAGGGCTTCTGTATTAGAAAATTAGATCTAAGTTTTCTTTCTCAATTACCGATGGTGATGATTCACCATTTAAAATTAAGTTAACCAAATTTGCTACTGATTCAGCTAAACTACATGGGACAGCATTACCTATTTGTTTAAATACAGAGCTTTGTTTTCCTTTGAATATAAAATCTTTCGGGAAAGTTTGAAGTAGGTGCGCTTCATCAACAGTTAATCTCCTTAATCTTGAAGGTGCTGATGTAGATGGGTATGGCTCACCACCATTAATTAAATGAGAGTGATATTCTTCGACCCATGACTTCTCATCATTGTATAGTTGATCTTCATCTATTATTGGTGTTCTGTTACCCCCCATGCTTGCATGTAGGGTACTAGAGTGTGAATATGGATTTATAGGCCTTCCTTGGCCATTAAACAACATTCCAGCGTATGCTGATTTTCTTAGAATTGGCGATGAAGCTATTGATATTTTTGCATTAACTGTTTTTTTATTTAGTGCTGATCCTGCTGGTCCTAGGTGGATGATTGTTTCCTTTACTGTTTTGCTTTCTTTTTTGAATTTATTAATATTGTCATTTAGGGAACCATCTATCTTTTTGTTTTTAAATCCAATCAGGAACATTCTCTCCCTTGATTGAGGTACACCAAAATCCTTTGAGTTTAGTATTAACATTTCCGTGTTGTAACCCATGCCATGGGCTTTTTTTATTATATTTTCCCTCACGGCAGAGAACTTACTTAGGCTAGCCAGTGCCTTTACATTTTCCATTACAAAAACTTTAGGTTTTACTATGGAAACAGCTTCCATGTAACTCATTACCAGTTTGCTTCTTTCATCATTAGGGTCCATATTTCCTGCGACAGAAAATCCTTGGCAAGGTGGTCCTCCAAATAAGCAGTCAATATTTTTATATTTATCTAATGTGTTAAGTAAATTATTTATGTCACCTAAAACAATATGTTCACCGAAGTTTTCACGATATGTATCGCAAGCATCACGGTCAGCATCGTTAGCCCACAAAACATCAAAACCTGCATTTTTGAATCCAACATCCATGCCTCCTGCCCCACTAAATAGAGATATGGCATTGTTTTTTATTTTGTTTCTGTTCATTTTTGTTCTGCTCTGGGTTGGTGTTCTAAACATGCAATATGCGATTTTGGAATATTTGTGCTTCTGATGTCAAATGGAAAAAGAAAAATTCAATTACTATCGACACTTACATATGATTCAACCGACTAGGGTATCTTCAATTCATGACTTCAGATATAAGGATACAATAAGTATTCTTATTGAAGCTCGAAAGTCTAAAGGAATTTCTCAGGTGGTGCTAGCCCAGAAAATGGGGTTTACACAGCCAGATATATCAAAGATTGAAAGGCTTGAAAGAAGATTAGATGTCATTGAGTTTTTAGATCTCTTAGAGGCTATTTCAAGTGGAGATAGTGATTTCTTTAATCACATATGGAATAAGATTAATGAATGTCACAATAGATCAAAGAAAGGCTAATGATGTTCTCCGTGATGTAATTTTAGGAAATAAAAGTTCCTATCGTCCTAAAACTGAATTTTGTAAAGAAATTGAGTCTGTGATACTTGGAACGCATGTAACTTATAGATATATTTTAGTTACAGGACTTTTATCTAAAGCAGTAAATCAAGATTGCAACCCATTGGCCTTACAGGCTGGTTCTGATTTGGATGGTGCGTATGATGCACGTTCAGTCTGTCATAATGTATTGGTTCCTATTGAGAGGGAATTATTAGCTAATAGGTTAGGTGGCTCAAATGAACCTTTTTTAAACAAGCCAGCTAGATACCCTTCACTGGACATAAAGAATCCTGTAAGAAGAGGTAATGATGAGAGACTTTTGAAGTGTACCATTAAAATTTTGAGTGGTGTATCATCTAGTGATGAAGCCTTGAGTTGCTTGAAGGATTGTATTTATTATATATTTAAAAGAGAGCCGAGGGATTTTATAAACTTATTATCTACTGATGTAGGTAATCATCAGCAAACTGACTTAATTAATTTTGCTCGCTTGTTGTTGGGTAAATCTTTTGAAGGTGAATCGAGTGCTTTGCTGGTTGGCCTGACATTTAGCCTTTTCTCTGAGTTTAGTGGTGGTTTTGATGTTCGTGTTCATAAAGTCAATCAAGCTGGGACATCTTCTAATGAAATTTTAGATATAGATGTATATGATGGTGAACGTGTGGTTTACACCATCGAAGTTAAAGATAAAAGATTCTCATCTCATGACGTTGAACATGCGGTAAATAAAGCACTGAAATATGGTATTAGGGTGATAATGTTTGCTATTGGCCCTAATGGTAGTTTAATGGATTCCACAATAGGTGATCTAACAGCTATCTGGGCTAAAAAAGGAGTGAGTGTTTATTTTGTTGATGTACTTTCTCACTTTGTATCTACAATAAGTTATTTATCTATTGATATTCAGAATGTTATAAAAATAATAGACTATCATACTGACAAAGCAAAAATGAAAGATGATACTATAAAGCATATAGGATCTATTTTTAGAGAGTTAGACTGGATTAAACAAAAATAAGGGCGATTGAACATAACATCCCTATAGCGCCCTTCCTTGGCGCTATAACAGCGTTACGTTAAGGGAGCTCTTTGCGCATAAAAACACTCAACGGATCTGCTTTATACGGGGGGAATGAATCGCATATCTCGTACCCGCATCTTCGATAAAGCGCTATAGCCGGTTGCTGGTGAATACCTATTTCGAGCTGCAATCGTTCTGATTCCACAACTTCACAGCAGCACTCTCGCGCTTTCCTTTTATCGCTATAACCATATCTGTCGCCCTAATTGCAGCAACATTCATCTCATAATTGTATTCACTAATAAACCTTACTGAGCCTCGCAGGTTAGGTCTCATCTCATCAAAACTGCGCAATGAACTCTCATACATCCCCCACTTTTGTTCTGATGAGATTCGATTATCGTACCCAGCCAAGGTTGCAAAGGCAGCACACTCAGCTTTGTCTTTAAATGGGCCAGAGATAACCTCTGCGCTGGCAGCGTAGCTAGTAAGTAAAAACAATGCGGCGTATGCATTTCTCATTTTTATAAAACGTTTCACGTTATTTACCACCTCTCGGTTTCATATAAAAAAAACCAAATTTAACATAAGAGTTCTTGCGCGCACCACCGCTACACCACTCATCGCAAAAAACCGCCGGAACGTCCAAAAGCGCGGGTTTTGCCGGCCAGAAACGGACGGTTTTGGTGTTGCCGGCTTGTTATCAGCATCGCGGATCCAGTTTCAGCCGGTTTGCCGGCTGAAACCGCTACTTCTTCCAGAATTGCCATGATTTTTTCACCACCGGCTGCGTGACCGGTTCTGGTGTTGAAGGTAGCTTGGATTCGATTAGCAGCATGGCTTGTCGAACATCATCTAGGTTTTTTAGTAGTAATTCTTTTTCTGTTTTCAGGTGTTCGTTTTCTTGCTGTAGCAGCTGTAGTTTAAGGTGTAGCGAATCGCTATTCGCATATGTATTTTGCTGTGCATTTACTACAGGTGTGACGGTGTCACTATGTGTAGCATGTATCTTACCGAAAACACGTATAAGCTCAGATGTTTCAATGGTTTTTGATCCTGTAGCGGCATCTGTAGTCACAGACAGACGCCCCTGTTTGATGTACTTATGTAGCGTGCTTCTAGCCTTGCCTGTAAGTCTTGCAGCTTCACTTATTGATACTGATGCCATATGCAATCCTATATAGACATTTTGATTTGTTGATCTTCTTTAAAGTGGAAGTGCAATGCAAAAACACTTCTTCCTTTCTTAACTGGGTCAACTGTAACTGATAGGTTACTTTTTTGATTAAGCTCTTTAACTGCTGGCTTTATCACCCACTGATTAAGAGACTTGAATGAAGGGTACTTATCTTCATCAAGACCAAGCATTGCTCTAAAATCTTCAAGACTTATAAGTCGGTCACCGATCACTTTGAACTGCATCAACAGTTCATATAGGCGGATACTGTAAACACTTTTTAGGGCTGATACGTTTTTAATGACTATCTTCGTAAACTGGCCTTTTAACTGTGTTAAATAAGGCATAATTGATTCAGAAAATACGATTTCTATCTTACCTTCTCCATTGAAGTATTCAGCCTCTTCCTGTATCCATCTAATCCTTCTTCTTTCATTGTTGTTTTGTATATGGATCCAGCGCTCAGCTAGCTTGTCTATTGCCTCTCTAAGGTGTCTCTCAGCATTACTTTTTCCCATATCAGGGAATGCAAGATAGAAGTCGGTGGACGTTACTTGGAATAATTTTTGGCTTAGCTCATCTCTAGGATTTATTTTTCCAATGCATATCAGGAGCAACCTCTGCTCTTGCAGGGTTAGTTTATAGCTAGCCTCAATCAATGCATTGGATTTATAGGCTATTAGTTCAGACATGCACGTGACCTAGTTAGTTGGCATAGAGAAAAAATTAACCTATACCTAAAGCCAAGGCAAGGTTATTTTTTTCTCTATGCCTTTTTTGTGAATATCACCGTAAATTTCTATGCCTATCACCGTAAATTTCTATGCCTATCACCGTAAATTTCTATGCCTATCACCGTAAATTTCTATGCCTAAAATTGGTTTTTCCATTATTTATCATTAGTTTAATCGTAGCTAAAACAAGAATAAAAACAAAAAACAAGATTAAAAAGGAAATGCCCTGTGCATAACTCATGATGCTGGTGAGTTGTCTGGTATCACAAAGGGATGTCGCAAACGCTGTTTGCTCCTCTTCAAAACAAACCTTCAAAACCTAAAGGCTGAGATAGCACCCTCGCAGGCTCGGGCAGATCGCTGAACATTCCTTTTGTCTCCGACCGTCCGGCACCTGAATTAGCTGTTCTTTCCGTGAAATTCAGTTCGCTTCGCTCACGGCTCTGGCAGGGAATGTGTCTGAATGGCGCTACAGGCGTTTTTCACTGACCATGACGGGTGATTTCACTGCGAAGGAAAGAAAAGCCCGCTACGGGCTTCTCAGGGCGTTTTACGACTGCCTTACTGTGCAGGGCAATCAGCCTTTTTGCTGTTGAGCAGCTCCTGCCCCCTGATTTTCCAGTCTGACCACTTCGGATTATCCCTCGACAGGTCATTCAGACTGGCTAACGCACCCAGCAGGGCTGCGGCATCATCAACAGGCTTACCCGTCTGACTGTCAACAAGCCCTGACATGATGAGCAGTCCGGCTGACTGGTACAGCGCATGGTCACGGGCTTTACGTGCAGCTTTTGCCTCTGCCCGCTTCTCTGCCTGAATCAGGTTCATCACCCTGGCTCTGGCTTCCTGTGCTTTCTCTGCTGCCTGTTCAGCCTGGATAAGCAGGGACAGCGTTTTAACATCCTGCGCTGTTTTATCCGCTTTCTCCGTCAGTATCAGCATGAGTTTCTGCTGTTCATTCGGTGACTTTAATCCGCGAATATACTGCACCCTGTCTGCCGCCCACTGTTCCTGTTTTTCGCTTTTAGCCATGACTGTTTACCCTCTGAATGTTAACGGGATAATTATGCTCAGTGATGGCAGAGGAGGTCAAATTCCACTACAATCCCTGCACAATTTTAAATTGACAGGGCGCACTTAGACGTTTCTTCACTTCGTTCAGAAACGGTGCGCGCCTTCAGCGGGATAAAACAGAATGGCATCCTATCACCTCAGCGTAAAAACCGGCGGGAAAGGCAGTGCCTCTCCCCATGCCGATTATATTGCGCGTGAGGGAAAGTATGCCCGTGAAAAAGACTCCGACCTTGAGTACAGAGAGTCCGGCAATATGCCGGCGTGGGCAGCGCACAAGCCGGCGGAGTTCTGGAAAGCCGCTGACACGTTTGAACGTGCCAACGGTTGCACTTACCGCGAGATTGAGATTGCCCTGCCTCGCGAGCTGAAACCGGAGCAGCGTCTTGAGCTGGTCCGCGATTTTGTCCGGCAGGAAATCGGCGACCGTCATGCGTACCAGTTTGCTGTCCATAACCCGAAAGCCGCGATAGCCGGCGGCGAGCAGCCGCACGCCCATATCATGTTCTCTGAGCGCCTCAATGACGGTATTCACCGTGACCCTGAGCAGTATTTCAGACGCGCCAACAGCCAGGCGCCGGAGCGCGGCGGTGCGAAGAAAGCGCGTTTCGGGGAAACGCCGACCGGACGCAGGGAACACCTGGTGGCGCAGCGGGAACG
>NZ_JBMOUD010000032.1:0-7062 GCF_049319665.1 Rouxiella sp. Mn2063
CTTTACTCATCTCTCACTCCTTATCGAGCAGTCATCACTTCTGACTGCTTGCGATGACCTGCGTTGTAGATGGCGACTTGTGGCAGGCAAATGTTATCTGCACTTGCCTCAGTCTTGATTCTTGCTGCTGCTGAATTAACAGCCTTGTAAACTCGGCTAGAACATCCAGCCAGCGCAATTCCGATACTCTTCTGTAGCTTCACATCTTTCATGCTCTCAGCTGCTTTACGTGCGTTGTATGCAGCCATGCGGCGTTGATTTCTGTTCATTGCTAATCTCCAGTTAAGTGCTTTGGTGATTGGATGGCCGACGCTGAGAATGTCGGCTTACCGATTCCCATCGGCTCGTGGTGCATCGTCAACTTTACGCGGCTCACCAAGTGCCATTTAAGGCAACATCCGCTACCGAGCGCATCAGCCTGCGCATTCATCCAATCCCAAAGCACTTACACTTTGGCCTGTGTATTCACAGGAGCTAAATTGTTAAAGAGCATATCGAGCGGGTCGTTTCGTTTCGATGGGTAGATAATCACATATTGTGTTTTATCAGTCAACACGATTTGTGATAATAATTAAACACAATGCGTGTTGTCATTGAAAGGAAAGGGAAAATATTTTTTGGAGGGTAATAAAAAACCCGCTCAAAGGCGGGTTGTGTAGGTTTATGATTTATATCTAGATGAGTCTATTCATTGATTGCACAGCCACCCCGATTATCTTGCACCCCTCGTTAATGGGAATTGCCGGGTATGCTGGGTTTAAAGCTTTTAAATACCGCTGGCCGCCATCAACAACCAGCCTCTTAAATGTAGCCTCGTTGGAGTCTACCAGTTTAGCAACAACCAGGTTACCGCTTCGCGCTTCCTTTCCCGTATCAATAAGGATGACCGATCCCTCAGGAACGCTTACGCCGGTTTGTGATGTCATTGAGTCACCCTGAACCCTAAGCCAAAATGCCTCACCCTCGACATATTGCTCAGACTCATACCACTCTTCTATATCCTTCAGCTCATGAGCCTCGCCCCAAGCCCCAGCATTAACCCAGCTCAATAATGGATACCTCTTCCCCGGCTTGTAATCACCGACGTACTGATCGCCAAATAATAGCTCCGTTACGTTAACTCCGAGCGCCTTAGCAATAACAGAAGCATCATCAACGCTAACACTCCTGGTTCCTGACTCGTAGTTCCCAATGCGTGACTGCGAGGCCCAGCCACACAGCTTGGCTAGAGCCCCTTGAGTGAGGCTCTTGGCCTCTCTTATCCGCTTGATGCGGTCGGCAATGCTTTCATTAGTTTTCATGTTGATAGTTTTATCACATAGCGTGTAAAAATTCTTTTCACGAATTGTGTTGAAATCGAATCACAAATTGTGTTTAATAGTGCTTGAGTGATTTATAAAGGAAGCACTATGAACAACATTGCAAGCGAAAGAAAAAAGCTTGGCATCACTCAAGCTGCACTAGCTGAGGCTTGCGGCTGGAGACAATCCCGGCTTGGTAACTATGAAGCCGGAAGTAGAGCGCCAGACTTAGATTCATGTCGTCACTTAGTAAAAGTGATGAAAAAACTGGGAAGCAGAATCAATCTTGATGGGTTATTCCCACCAAGAAACAAACAAGCAGCATAAGCAGTACAGAATAACCGCTCTTTAACATCGCTAACCCTCCCTTGGAATACCAGGGAATAACAACAGTGGCACTCCACGGAATTGCCACGTTTAACGTAAACACTTAACACTAGGAAGTATCACAGATGGAACGTACACAGACACGCACTCAAGCGCAGAAAATTGAATCTGCGCTGCTAAACAAGATTGCGATGAAGGGAAGCGCAGAGATTGCCGCTGCCATCGGCATTGACCGGTCGCAGATAACACGATGGAAAGAGAGCTGGCTGCCGAAGTTTTCAATGCTTCTAGCTGTTCTTGAGTGGGGCGTAGTTGACGATGACTTGGCTAGATTAGCCAAGCAAGTTGCGGAGGTTCTCACAAAGAAAAAATCCCCATCTGCGCGAACAGCTGAGGATTCTCAAATCACACTTAACTTCTGATGAGGTAACTATACATGAGTTTATCAACAGTAGTAAACCAGACGATGAGCAGTCAAGAGGTCGCTGACTTGGTGGAGTCTCGCCACGACAGCGTTAAGCGCACAATCGAAAGGCTGGCGGAAAAAGGCGTAATTCAACTCCCACCGATGGTGGAAGTTAAGAATAAGCTGGGGCAATCAGTATCAAATTACCAAGTTGGAAAGCGAGATAGCTACATCGTCGTTGCTCAGCTATCACCTGAGTTCACCGCTCGTTTAGTTGATCGCTGGCAGGAGTTAGAGAATCAATCTCGCATCCCTCAAACACTTCCAGAAGCATTGCGACTGGCGGCAGACTTGGCAGAAGAGAAGCAGCAGCTAGAGAATCAGCTAGCTATCGCGGCACCAAAAATTCAGTTCGTTGATAGCTACGTTAACGCTTCTGGTTCTCTTGGCTTCCGAGAGACATGCAAGCTGCTTCACATCAAAGAGAACGCTTTCCGCAAGTTCCTGCTGGATAGCGAAATCATGTACCTGCTTGCCGGCAAGTTAACGCCATATTCTCAACATATCGACGCCGATCGGTTCACTCTTAAAACGGGTGAGAATCAGAACAACGGTCATGCATTCACTCAAGTGAAATTCACGCCAAAGGGAATTCAATGGATCGCTGGTTTATGGGCTGCAAAACAACTTAATGAGGCCGCCTAATGGCAAGAATAAGAACGGTAAAACCTGAGATTTGGACTGATGAAAAAGTCGTTGAATGCTCGATACCCGCGAGACTGTTATTCATCGGCATGTTCAATTTTGCTGATGACAACGGGAATCTCGTTAACTCACCCAAACGAATCAAGATGCAGATCTTCCCCGCTGACGTTATTGACTGTGAGCCGTTAATAAAAGAGCTGATTACTCACGGAGTACTCAATGAATACTCAGTGAGTGATATTAGCTACTTGAATATTAAAGGGTTTAATAAGCATCAAAAGATAAATAGGCCTTCCAGCTCTAACATCCCAAAGTTTGAATTCAGTGAGCACTCAGTGACTACTCATGTAGTGCTCACTGACGGAAAGGATACGGAAGGGAAGGGAAAGGAAAGGGAAGAAGAGAATAACACCCAAGCCGCTGAAGCAGCTTGCCCAGATGCTCAACAAGATAATTCAAGCGACGATGGAAATGTGCATCAAATGGCTAGTAAGTACGCCTTTGAGGGAAATGTAATTCGTTTGAACCAGAAGGACTTCGATCGCTGGAGAGCGCTTTTCAGAAATATCGATCTTCAAAGCGAACTCATGCGCATTGACATCGAGTTTACCAACGAGAAGCCCAAAAACTGGTTTAACACGTTAAGCGCCAAGCTGAACTACCAAAACAAGCAAGGCGGCAGTCAGTTTGCACGAGGAAATCAACGTCGTGTTGCCGGTGTTAGTCAACCAATGGATTACATACCCGAGGGCTTTGTATGAGCATGTTAGACGTAATGCGACGCCTGCAAGCTGCAATGCCTGCCGGTACTCAGCCAAAGTTTAAAAACGCTGAGGAGTTGATGGCATGGCAGCTAGAGCAGGGGCGAATAGATTCACAGCGCATTGCCGAGCAAAACCGGTTAACGCGACTACAGAAAGTCTTAGGCCGCTCTGGAATTCAAGAGCTACACCAGTCATGCACGTTCGATAACTACAACGCCGAATTACCCGGCCAACGCCACGCGCTGGAAAAATCCAAAGCATACGCCAACCGATTTGGCAGCGGCTTCGGAGGGTTCATATTCAGCGGAGGTTGTGGCACTGGTAAGAATCACCTGGCGGCGGCAATTGGCAATCAGCTTCTGAGTTCTGGCAAGTCGGTATTGGTCGTCACAGTACCAGACCTAATGATGCGCTTTCGTGAAACCTACCAAGACGGCGCAAAGACGACAGAGGCCAAATTGATGGATGATCTCTGCAATGTTGACCTGCTAGTGCTTGACGATATTGGCGTACAGCGAGGTAACACAAACGAGGGCGTGGTGCTGTTCCAGATTGTCGATCGGAGGCTTGCAAGCAAGAAGTCGGTGGGAATGCTGACCAATCTCGACGCCCCGGCACTTCGTGAATTATTGGGTGAGCGAATCATGGACAGAATGACCATGGATAGCGGTATGTGGATTAACTTTGACTGGGCCAGCTATCGGCGAAAGGTGAAGTCTTGAATAATCAACAAAATAAGCAAGACCAGAAAGCCACACTGCCAACGCTCGACGTAAAGCGGGCGATCGCCAACAGCACTGGCATGAGCAAAATTGCAGAGCTGCGCGCTAAGTTTGGGCTTGGAGGTAATTCTAATGCTCGGTGAATGGATTAAACGGCAAGTACGAGAGCAAGAGCGCCGCGAGTCTGATGCTCGGTTTGATTATCTGCGCAAGCTTCCCGCTAACACGTTTGCAGCGATTTACGCAGAGTGGGCCTCAGAAGATTGGGGTGCTGGCTGCAACTTAAATGATGTTTTCTATGATGACTGGGCTATTTACCTTGCATCACTAGAGCGAGATGAGGGCTACGAGCAATTGATATGAAAGTAAAATGCATAACATCACATCTACACCCGATATTTGTCGTTGGGCGAATATACGAAACTGATGGGCGAGAAATTTCAGGTGATGAAATCCCCGGCGAGGCACCTTGGATGATGTATGAAGATCTGAAAATCCGAACAGTCCGCCACACGCTAGCTAGTTTCGAAAGGGTGGACTCATGACAGCTTACATCATCGAACTATCAGCCGGGCTGTTGACTATCGTTGCAGCCCTTTTTTATTGCCGAAATTTGAGGATTGAAAAGTGAAGATTTATATCTCAGGGCCAATGAGTGGCTTGCCTGATTTTAATCGTCCCGAATTCAATGTGGCGCGTACATTATTAAAGCTAGATGGTCACTCAGTTCTAAGCCCAGCAATTCTGCCAGACGGATTTGAGCAGCGTGAATACATGGATATCTGCATAGCAATGGTTCGCTGCGTAGATTGCGTTTACATGCTTAAGGGCTGGGAAAAATCTGCAGGCGCAAGAGCGGAACACGCACTGGCTGAAAAGCTAAATCTCAAAATTATCTATCAGGAGAAATCAGATGGACACAACTAAACAGCGTGAAGAGTTTGAAGCGTGGTTTAACAATGAAGTATTCAGCTTAAAGCTAGCAGACAGCAAACTTGTTAACTGCTATTGGGATGCATGGCAGGCAGCACAAAAGGCAGCTATAGCGAGCATCGAAATTGAGCTGCCAGAGCGTAAATCAGCAGATTATTTTGCTGATGAATCATTCAGTAGAAAAGACCTCGCAGCAATACACAACGTCACTGTAGAGCAATGCAAGGTTAGAGTCACAGCAGCAGGACTGAGGGTGAAATCATGAATGTGAAACGCACTTTGAAAATAATCGCGGTGGTTGTCTGCAACCCTCACATGGTTCTTGCTTCTGTCATTCTCACAACTATCAATATTCTTGAAAGCCTTATTGATAAGTTAGATGACGCTTTGAGAAACGCCCGCAACTGGATGGAAGGTAAGGCAGAGTCCGCGCCTATTTTCGCCAAAAAACTGAGCGATCAATTGCAGGAAGAGTCAAACAGGCTTCAGCGGAAAAAGGCGGCTAAGTCAACCAAATACTGGGTTAGGTGAAATCATGATTCATACACAAAAAGCCAGACAGGCAATGATAGGAAAGAGCTACCAGTCAGATTTGAATAACGCATATGAAATGAGAGTCAACGTCAAATGTATCGTCCAAAACGGACGAGGACACACTGTGGTATTTACATCTGGCGACTCTCAGCAATCATCCTGCATAGCATTATCAGACTTTATTAAGCGCTACCCACATAAACTAAAGGCGAAATCATGATCAACGATTTAGAGCGGTTTAGTGTTGAGAGGCTTGAGGGGCTGATTAGCGATGCAGAAACGTGGTCATCAGTTAGCATTCCATCAAATCAGTTAGCAGCACTAGCAAGAATCGCGCTGGCTGCTAAGCGTAGGGCCATTATTGTAAATTTTGGTGAAAGCACCAAAGAGGAAATTGACACTCTGATTTCGAGAATCAATTCAGAGAAGGGTATGCCTTTTATTCATGCTGATAAGCAAGATAAGCCGGTAATTCCAGGTGGTTGGAAGCTGGTACCAGTTGAGCCATCACTCAAAATGATGGAAGCCGCAGTAACTTGTGAAGACGCATCATTCGATGACGATAGCGACATGATTTCTATTCATCACGAAGTTATTTATAAGGCGATGCTAGCCGCAGCCCCTGCACCGGAGGAGTTATGACAGATATATCAGCTTATGCAATCGTGGCCTTAACTGCTCTTGGTTGGATATACGTCATGACCAAAACTGGCGAGTGGCTAATGAGTATTTTCCTCAAGCAGTGGACTAATCGAAGAAAAGAATCAAGGCAGCAGAAGGCGATTAACGAGCTTTACGATGCTTACAATCTCGAGGAGCTAAAAGATGGGAGCACGCTGAAAATCGCCACAAGGTCTGGACTGAAGATATTTATGTTCCGGGATAAATAATCGGAGGAAATAGTGGATAAACAGGTTTTCTATCTCAGAAGCCCGCAAATACGCCAGAACCTGAAAAACTTCATCGACAGCCTCCCGCTCAGCACCGAAAAACCTCTTCTCGTTACAATCCAGCAAGCAACCCGAAGCCTTGACCAGAACGCTAAGCTCTGGGCAACCCTGCGCGATATCAGCGAGCAGGTAGTTTGGTATGAGCGAAAGATGGACTCGGAGAGCTGGAAGCATGTTTTCACTGCCGCGCTGAAAAAACAGGTCACAGTGCCGGGGATAGATGGTGGCTTCGTCGTGCTGGGGCAATCAACTAGCAAGATGACGGTCGGAGAAATGCGCGACTTAATCGAGCTAATGAATGCATTCGGAGCGGAGCAGGGCGTTAGCTGGTCTGATGAATCTCGGCTGGCAATTGAATGGGCAAATCGCTACGGCGACAAAACTAAACAGGTGGCGTAATGAGTGAGTTAAAAATTGGCT
>NZ_JBMOUD010000033.1:0-6340 GCF_049319665.1 Rouxiella sp. Mn2063
CTTTACTCATCTCTCACTCCTTATCGAGCAGTCATCACTTCTGACTGCTTGCGATGACCTGCGTTGTAGATGGCGACCTGTGACAGGCAAATGTTATCCGCGCTTGCCTCTGTCTTGATTCTTGCTGCTGCTGAATTAACAGCCTTGTAAACTCGGCTAGAACATCCAGCCAGCGCCGCGCCGACATTACGTTCAAGGCTTGCCTCTGCTGCGCATTTGGCTCGATAACGAGCTGTGCGTCGTTCTCTTGAGTTCATAATCAATTCTCCATTGATGAGTTTTGGTGATGGCATGCCGAGGTGCTGATCTCCTTGGTTGCGCTTTTTCACGCTGCAATTCATGCCATCCCAAAACTCACGTTTTGGTGCGCTTGTATCAGCGCATACCTAATTGTTAAAGAGCATATCGACTCGGGTCATTTCGTTTCGATGTGCTTATTTAAAACTATGGTTGTTTTAATGTCAACAACAATGGTTGTTTTTATTTTAAGTTTTTTGGTTGTTTGTTTTTATGTGGTTGTTTTTGAGGTTTTTAAAGACGAAAAAAATCCTGACATGAGCCAGGATTAATTGTTTCCAGGTGTTTTATCGGCGGGTTCTTATAACTGAGTACCAGAAAACAAATCCAATAATATCTATTTCTGATTCATCTTCTACCTCGTCGTCGTTCTCGTCCCTGTTAAAGCTGCGGATTAATACTTTGCCTCCGGGCTTTCTGTATAGCTGCTTAACTCTTCTCAACCCACCTTGGTCAATGGCGTAAATCTCCCCGTCAATGATCTTCTTATTGTGAGTATCAACAGCAACCGTTGCGCCATCAGGAATGACAGGCTCCATGCTATTTCCCTTTGCTGGGAAGCAGATCACGCCTTTACCATCCGTGGAAGCGCCAACCCTTCTTAGGGTAGCTCTGGAAAATCTCAATTTAAACCCGTTATAGTCATCGTCACTCAGGCCTCCATCTCCCGCAGCTAACTCTATATCCCTCAAAAATGGAACTTCAACCTCATCACTTGGAACAGGCGAAGAGCTACTCCATGCATCCACCGTAGACCATTCAGATTCATCAGGTATCGACGATTCCCTTGTGCCATCTTGCATATCGTTGCCGTTAATAAGCCACAAGGCAGGAACGCCAAGTTCCTCAGCAATCTGAGCTGTGTATGTTGATGACGCAGCCAATCCCCTTTCCAATTTCTGAATTGCGGCTTGGCTAATCCCCACCCTCTCACCTAACTCCTTTTGGGATAAACCCTTGCTTTTGCGGGAGTCACGCAATCTTTCGGCAAATGTATTTTTCATAATCAAAATCTACAACAACGGTTGTTTTCATACAAACGAATATAGTTGTTGCAATAAAAACAACTATGGTTTTATAATAACAACCACGAATCATATGGAGGTTGTCATGAACGAAGTAATTAAAACCGCCATTGAGATTGTCGGTTCGCAAAAAAAACTTGGTAGTGCCTGCGGCGTATCTCAGCAGGCCGTTGGTAAGTGGCTGAGCAACAAAGCAAAGGTTTCCCCTGAAAAGGTGCCTTTAGTTGTTAAAGCAACGAAGGGATTAATCAAAGGTTACGAACTTCGCCCAGACATGCCACACCTGTTTAAGCGACCACGCTCAGCGGCATAAGTAACAAGCAGTACAGCACCACCGCTCTTTAACATCATTAGCCGCCCTGATTCGAGGGCACCAATACAACAGTGGCACTCCACGGAATTGCCACGTTTAAACACCAACACTTAACAACACAGGAATATTAACAAATGGAAACTGCAAGTTATCGCAAGAAAGCAACGAAAATCGAGTCTCAACTGCTGGGGAAACTAGCGATGTTCGGACAGGGTAAGTTCGCATCCTTTCTCGGCATGAATGAAGCGCAGGTAAGCAGAATGAAAGTGGCCCATGGAAACCAGAAGTACAGTTTCTTTGGCCTGATGGGAATGGCTCTGGCGATGCTTGAAGTTGAAGCGCCTGAATCTGATATCGCTAAAACGCTATTGCGAATTGAGCAGATGCTTACAAAGAAAAAATCCCCTGCGCTAACAGAGGATTCAAAGCAAATAACTATCGAGTTCTGAGGTAATTATATATGCAAAACACTGGATCAACAAACAGTAAAAAACGACATCGAGTTGCGCGGCATCATCAACGGGCATCAACTCCAGACGCTTTAGTTTTGACATGCACTGATAACCCAGAGTTCGGGAAAAAGTTCATTGAGATATTCAGATCGCTAAAGCCAAAGGGGAAGCCTGATGAGTAATGTCGTAGCGCTTCGTAAACCAGTCACAGAGAAGCCGGAGGCGACCGGTAAGGGGTTTGCCTTGCTGCACAGAAAAATAACGGAGCTGCCATTCTACGGAAAGGATTCTGAAGCTGTTCACTTGTGGGTTCACTTCATACTAACCGCCAATCACGCGCCGGCTGTTATTAATACTGAATTCGGTGAGGTTCTGGTTCGGCGTGGCGAGTTTCTGACAGGCCGCAACAAGCTGGAGTTAGCTACTGGCATTGATAGTAATCGCATCAAATACCTGATCGGGAAGTTTGAAAAACTTGGCATGGTAAGCAAGAAAACCACAAAGAAATTCTCTCTGATTTGCGTCACAAAATACGACGAATATCAGCCGAATTTTGTGCCAACAGATTACCAACAAAGTGCCAACACAAACCCAGACATATCAACGCTTACAGCGGAGGTTGTGCCAACAGATTGCCAACAAAGTGCCACAAACAATGAATTAAATAATAACTCTATTACTAAAGTAATAGAGAGTGTCTCATCAGCGGAAAAGGCTGAGAAGAAAAAACCTACCCACTCATGCGAAGACGTAATTGCCGCTTACCATCGAATACTGCCTGAATGCCCTAGTGTTAGAGCACTGAGCGACAAGCGCAGGAATCAGATAAGAACCTTCTGGGCGAAAGCAGGGAAGATAACTCGTCAGCTTGATGGTGCGCCATTCAGCATGGCGGCATGGGAGGCGTACTTAGAATACATAGCGCTTAACTGCCGCTGGATGCTGGGTGCCAGACCGGACGGCAAGACTGGCAAGACATGGCGTTGCAAGAATATCGATTACCTTCTTAGCGACGAGGTTTATTTGAAGGTTCGTGAGGGAAATAGCGATGACAATTGATTTTAAGATAGCCCCGCACAGCATTGAAGCTGAGCAAAGCGTCATCGGCGGACTGATGCTTGATGATGGTAGTGATCGTTGCCAGAAAGTATTTTCAACGCTTAAGCCTGAGGCGTTCTACAGCCGCCCGCACAGAATTATCTACGAAGAGTTACGCAGTCTAAGCCTTCAGCAAAAACCTATCGACTTGCTAACCGTCAATGACAGCCTCGAAGGGAGAGGGGTGCTTGAATCCATCGGCGGATTTGCTTACCTGGCTGAATTATCAAAGAACACGCCTAGTGCGGCTAATATCGTGAACTATGCAGAAATCGTTCGTGACCGGGCAATGAAGCGATACGGGATCGAGAAGGCGAACAAAATAACTGAGCTGTTTTACGCCAATGACGGTATGACAGCAGAGGAAAAGTTCGAGGCGGCACAGTCACTGATAACTCAAATCACCGACCACGCGAAAACCGGCAGCCGCCGAGGGTTACGAACCTTTGAAGATGTTTTCACTGATTGGGTTGGAGTGGTTGAGAAGCGATTTGAAGGCGACCAAAGCGCGATAGGCTTAACAAGCGGAATACCCTCGCTTGATGCAATGCTTGAGCCAAAACGAATCGTTAAGGGATCGCTATTCGTCGTCGGCGCTCGTCCGAAAATGGGTAAAACCACTCTGTATCTCAACATGGCCATCAACTGCGCGATGAATGAGAACCTACCGGCTTTAGCGTTCAGTCTCGAGATGCCAGACCTTCAGTTAGCGGAACGAATGATCACCCAAGCATCCGGTGTATCTAGTAAGAATTTCTACCTCGATGGTTACGATGATAACCGGTTCGCGCTGGCATCAGCGAAAGGACTAGAGCTGGCGACAAATGGAAACCTCTACATTGACGACACGCCGGGGCTGTCACTGTCCCACATCGTTTCTGAGTGCCGGCGCATTAAGCGTGAGCGTGGTGTCGTTGGGATGATTCTCGTTGACTACCTGACGCTGATGAAAGCCGAGAAAGCAGATCGTAACGATTTGGCTTACGGGATGATCACAAAGGGCCTGAAGAATCTAGCTAAAGAGCTTGATTGCGTTGTAGTCCTGCTGACGCAGCTAAACCGCGACTTAGAGAAGCGAACCAACAAGCGACCTTTGCCTAGCGACTCCCGCGACACGGGTCAAATTGAGCAAGACTGTGATTACTGGCTAGGTATTTATCGCGAAGGGGCATACGACGAGAGCGTCAATCAGCAGGACACAGAGTTGCTGTTAAGACTGAATCGACACGGTGAAAACGGTGTTGTATTCGTTGAACAACGTCACGGCGCAATCTACGACTGCGACCAGGAGCAGGCCCGCGCCAAAGCTGTGGAATCTGAGCGCCGGTCATCGAAACAGAAGGGGGGATTCTAATGCTCGGTGAATGGATTAAACAGCAAGAGGTGAAGCTATGACAGCTTACATCATCGAACTAACCTCGGGGCTGTTGACTATCGTTGCAGCCCTTTTTTATGTCCAAATTTTGAGGTTTAAGTCCAATGAAATTATCGAAAGCTCAAATTGATTTTATTAGCAAGTTGCGGAATGGGAAATTGGTGACACGGAGTGCTTCAAACGTGACTGCAACATCGCTGCACCGACTTGGCCTTGTGAAATATCAACCCATGTTTGGTTGGTCACTTACCGCTTTGGGCGCTAGCTGTGAATTGGAGATTGAAAAGTGAAGATTTATATCGCAGGGCCAATGAGTGGCTTACCTGATTTTAATCGTCCCGAATTCAATGTGGCGCGTACATTATTAAAGCTAGATGGTCACTCAGTTCTAAGCCCAGCAATTCTGCCAGACGGATTTGAGCAGCGTGAATACATGGATATCTGCATAGCAATGGTTCGCTGCGTAGATTGCGTTTACATGCTTAAGGGCTGGGAAAAATCTGCAGGTGCAAGAGCGGAACACGCACTGGCTGAAAAGCTAAATCTCAAAATTATTTACCAGGAGAGATCAGATGGACACAACTAAACAGCGTGAAGAGTTTGATCCGGTATTTGAAAAGCATATCGCTGATTATCTAGGACATACGCTTGAATATGTTATTGGCCAGCGAAACTCGGCAGGAGGTTACAGCTCGGAGTACGTCGAGAATCCGCGGAAGCATTGGCAGGCAGCTATAGCGAGCATCGAGATTGAGCTGCCAGAGCGTAAATGCGCAGATTATTTTGCTGATGAATCATTCAGTAGAAAAGACCTCGCAGCAATACACAACGTCACTGTAGAGCAATGCAAGGTTAGAGTCACAGCAGCAGGACTGAGGGTGAAATCATGATTCATACACAAAAAGCCAGACAGGCAATGATAGGAAAGAGCTACCAGTCAGATTTGAATAACGCATATGAAATGAGAGTCAACGTCAAATGTATCGTCCAAAACGGACGAGGACACACTGTGGTATTTACATCTGGCGACTCTCAGCAATCATCCTGCATAGCATTATCAGACTTTATTAAGCGCTACCCACATAAACTAAAGGCGAAATCATGATTAACGATTTAGAGCAGTTTAGTGTTGAGC
Source organism: Rouxiella sp. Mn2063 (assembly GCF_049319665.1). NCBI lineage: Bacteria > Pseudomonadati > Pseudomonadota > Gammaproteobacteria > Enterobacterales > Yersiniaceae > Rouxiella > Rouxiella sp. Mn2063. The sequence continues at coordinate 5,696 of NZ_JBMOUD010000033.1, forward strand.
GGCTGGAGAGTCTCGCAAAACTCAGTAGCGATAATACCGTTATTTTTGCTGTAAACGAAGTCACGGCACTAGCAAGAATCGCGCTGGCTGCTAAGTCGGCTGAGCCGGTAGCATGGGTTACATGGCATCAAGGCTTTAGGGCGCCCGATGATTGCGAGGAATATCTAAACGCATACACTCACGCAACTGAAGAAAAAAGTTGTGACGGTTCGTCAGCGTTTCCCGTCTACGACAAACCATATCTCAACACCCCGGAAATTCCCGAAGGCTACAAGCTGGTACCAGTTGAGCCATCACTCAAAATGATGGAAGCCGCAGTAACTTGTGAAGATGCATCATTCGATGACGATAGCGACATGATTTGCATTCATCACGAGGTCATTTACAAGGCCATGCTGGCCGCAGCCCCTGCGCCGGAGGATTCATAGTGGATAAACAGGTTTTCTATCTCAGAAACCCGCAAATACGCCAGAACCTGAAAAACTTCATCGACAACATCCCGCTCAGCACAGAAAAACCTCTTCTCGTAACCATCCAGCAGTCCACTCGAAGTCTTGATCAGAATGCCAAGCTCTGGGCAACCCTGCGCGATATCAGCGAGCAGGTAGTTTGGTATGAGCGAAAGATGGACTCGGAGAGCTGGAA
>NZ_JBMOUD010000034.1:0-5679 GCF_049319665.1 Rouxiella sp. Mn2063
GTCGCCATCTACAACGCAGGTCATCGCAAGCAGTCAGAAGTGATGACTGCTCGATAAGGAGTGAGAGATGAGTAAAGAGTTCAAAGGTACACCGGGCAACTGGCAATCTAAGTTTCGGCCAGACCTCGAAGTTCAGGGTGATTTGCATATTGTCTATGCGGGTGGAGATTCTCCAGAAAAGGCTTACCACGTTGCGTATTCGGCTGGATGGACGGATAACGAAACAAGCAAGAAAGAGGCTGAAGCAAACGCAAGGCTAATATGCGCAGCTCCAGACCTGCTTAAAGCACTTCAATTTGCACTTCCGTGGCTACCTACAGCAGACGGTGAGGCAATTCATATAGCTGAGCAAGCAATCAACAAAGCGCTGGGCATTACCAGCTAATTACGCGAGCCATTTCTAACGAGATGGCTTATTTGCGTAAACCTGAGATTGAGAGAGTTGAGGAGGAAGTATGAGCAAAGAAACAGGTGGTCAGGCCTTCCCGCGACAGCAGTGGGAATATGACGGGCAGAATAACGTTCTTCAGTACCAAGAAGATGGCATGACATTGCGTGACTACTTCGCAGCAAAGGCTCCGCCAGTTCCTGAAGATTTTGGATGGGCACCAAAGGAGACGGATACCTATCAAAGAATCGTTCGCTGGAGTTATTTCTACGCCGACGCCATGCTTGCGGCCCGCAACAAGTAGCCCCTTCCCTATGCGCATTCACTGAGTGCGCATCGTGATAAGCGCCCATCAACTTGTAATTATTAGGCTCACTTAGTGGGCCATTTTTTTAACGGAGATAAGTATGGAAATTGATATTCGCAAAGCAGGAGTGATTTACAAATTGAGTGAAGTAAAGGTAAGTCACGGAGAGGCAACAATAAAGTTTGACATTCGCGATGGCGAGGAGAGAAGCAATTTTCTTAAGTCACTCGTCGATGCTGCATTCGGTGAGATGAGTATGGATGAAATCATGTCATATCTAGACGATGAAGGCTATTCAGATGAGGTTATAGAGCGGAATAGCGAAGGAGAAAGCGAGGAAAACACAGCCGCCTAGTGCGGCTTTTTTATTGCTCACAACCCAAAGCGCTGACGTTTTGGCATGTAAGTAAATCAACTAATCAAACACAGGAAAAGCCCATGCAACTATCAATTGCCGGGCAGTCCGCATCGGGCTGCTCTACTAACTATTTGTTAAAAATCCAACACTCACCGGCCCACCGCGTCACCTCGGCCAGCTTCCCGCCTCCGCAAAAGAGTTGGCTTCAGAAACTTATTGAAATGCTCACAGCTAAGGGTGACCCGCTATGAACGCATATCTAACGCAAGACCGGCTTGAACAAAAACGCTGGGATGTTCATCAAGCAGGCATGGATAAAGACGAATGGATTATTAAGCGGGCCGATGAGTTAACGAAAGAGTTCCCGGAAAAGCTTTCTGAGTTCACCAATCCATTTAAGCAGCACACCTTCTTTTTCGACATAAATCCCAGCCAAAAAGTTAAAGAGGCTTACGAGAACCTTATCTGGGAAATCTGCGAAGCCGAAGCGACTGAACAGTATTCGATGAAATTATTGATGGGAGAGCTTTAGCATGGAACCCGGAATCTACTACGATATATCGAATGAGGACTATCACAGCGGGCCGGGCATTAGTAAATCGCAGTTAGACGATATAGCCATCAGCCCCGCAATATTCCAGTGGCGTAAAAATGCTCCGGTGGACGAGGAAAAAACGGCGGCACTCGATATGGGTACCGCCCTGCACTGCCTACTGCTTGAGCCGGATGAATTTAGCAAGAGATTTGAAATCGGGCCAGATGTAAACCGTAGAACCAGTGCCGGGAAGCAGGAAGAAAAGGAATTCTTAGAACGCTGTGAGAAAGAAGGGATCACGCCGATTGCTCATGATGAAAATAGGAAATTACAACTCATGAGGGGAAGCGCACTAGCCCACCCAATCGCACGGTGGATGTTAGAGGCGCAAGGCGAGGCGGAGAGCAGCATATTTTGGAATGACAAGGAAACGGACATTCTATGCCGGTGTCGCCCTGACAAAATAATCACTGAGTTCAACTGGTGTATCGACGTAAAAAGCACGGCAGATATGGCCCGTTTTTCTAAAGGGTTTTATGAATACCGGTACCACGTCCAAGACCCTTTTTACTCAGACGGTTATGAGTCTCACTTCAACGAAACGCCAACCTTTGCATTTCTCGCCGTCAGCACGTCAATAGACTGTGGGCGGTATCCAACGCAAGTTTTCATTCTAGATCAGCAAGCCAAAGACGCCGGCAGGTCTGAGTACAAAAGAAATCTATCAACTTATGCCGAATGCCAATCACGCAACGAGTGGCCGGGCATAGCAACGCTATCACTGCCTTATTGGGCGAAGGAGTTAAAGAATGTCTAACCAGCCACCAATTGCGGCAGCAGACCTACAAAAAACACAGGCGCCAAAGCCTCCGTCAGCAAAAACGCCAGAACAAACACTAGTTTCATTCATGAATCAACCGGCGATGAAAAATCAACTGGCCGCCGCGCTCCCGCGACATATGACAGCTGATCGCATGATTCGCATCGTCACAACTGAGATACGCAAGAATCCAGAGCTAGCTGGATGTAGCCAGCAAAGTTTTGTTGGTTCTGTAGTTCAATGCTCACAGCTTGGGCTGGAGCCGGGCGGTTCGTTAGGCCATGCATATCTTCTTCCGTTCAATAAAAACAAAAAGAACCCACAAACAGGAAAGTGGGAAGTGGTTAGCAAGGATGTGCAGCTAATTATTGGGTACCGAGGGATGATCGACCTAGCTCGACGTTCCGGGCAAATCGTTAGCATCTCTGCACGAACAGTTCGTGAGGGTGATGATTTCAAGTTCTCATACGGACTCGATGAGACGCTTGAACATCGCCCTGGTGAAAACGAAGACTCACCAATCACGCATGTTTACGCCGTTGCCAAGCTAAAAGACGGCGGCGTCCAGTTTGAAGTAATGACTTTCAAGCAAGTTGAAAATGTTCGAGCTGGCAGCAAAGCATCAGGCAGCGGCCCATGGGTTACACACTGGGAAGAGATGGCTAAGAAAACTGTCATTCGTCGCTTGTTCAAGTACCTACCAGTAAGCATAGAAATGCAAACGGCTGTAGTTCTCGACGAGAAAGCAGAGGCCGACATCGATCAAGATAACGCATCTGTTTTAAGTGCCGAATACAGCGTGCTGGATGGCACAGGTGAAGAATGAAAAGCATCTACGACTCAATCAGGGTCGGTCGCGTCACCCTTCCATATTTTTACAAGCGGCGCGGCTGGATCACTCCAGATAACCGACTCGAAAAAAACGCATTCAAAGCCCAACTAATCGCAGAGAAAGAAAACGAGCGGCTAAAGCTATTGGCCGCATCGCTTGGCCTTTCTTACTAACCCTCTTTGCAAGGAACACATTATGAGCACAAGAATTGAAGCAATTGAAGTTCAGCGAGATGAGCACGGACAATGGACCCACCCGGAATACGAGAAATTCTGTGACGGACGTGAGTATATTTCTTCAAATGAGTTTGATGCTTGGACGACAGAAAAGGGGCTGGAATGGCTAGCTGAATATCGCGATGAGGATGAGATTGATCAACACGGTGATGGTTACGACATCTCGACATGGCAACCATCTGGGATAAAAGGCGATGGATGGTTTGTTGGCTCAATTCACGATAGCGAAGATGGTGCCGTGTGTATCTGGCTGAAAAATAAGGAAGATTCGCTATGACAGTTAAACGCTGGAGTGTCGGGGTTGACGGCCCCGACGAAAATGGAAATCTAGTCGCATATGCAGACTATCTATCACTAGCAGCAGAAAACTCGTCACTGCGACTCACGATTGACAACATTGTTAATGCGTTGGGATGGGGAGATGGCCCGGTGTCGCAGCAGGTTATTGAGCTTGTGACGGGGTTAGTTGCTGAGAATGTAGCGAGCAATGGGCGATTGCAGGAACTAATTCAGATTATCAATAACGCCGACAACAGCTACTGCATGTGCGGAGATGTAATGGAATCCCATGTGGTTGGGGGGTGCGGAAGCCCGACTGGCATGTTTGATTATCACTACGGCGTGTGGCTCGAATCTGAAAATAAAACCCCGATCACTGACGCCGCTATTGCTAAGATAAGCGCGAAGTCAATAGAAAAAGCCGCCGATGACTTAGCGGGCGAAAATAACATTGGCGGGCACGAAGTTGATGCTATGTACAAATACGCCGCCAATCTACGCGCTGGAGGTAAGGCATCATGACTTATGCGTATACGGCTACGTTATTTTGCGAAAGCGAGAAATCCGAGAAGGCGATGATTAAACAGTACGAAGAAAAAGGCTACGTGGTGGATGAGTCCAGTCTTATTAATCGTAAATCCGGTGATGGCGTCGTAATGATATTGAAGGAGCAAACTCATGACAGTTGATATAGCAGCTTTGCGTGAAAGATTGGCTGATCGGCTCGATCATATGGAATGCTATGGCGGAAGGGGCTGGTTAGATCAGGAAGAAATTCGACTTATTTTGAGTAAGCTAGACCAAGTCGAAGCAGCACAGGCGCGGATTGCTGAGCTTGAGAGTGAGCAAGAGCCTGTAGGGTATACAGGCTCAGGGTCACTTCTTGCTATAGCGGCTGGCCACGCAGGTTACATCTGGGGTGAGCATAAGCCTGCCCACCCACTGCCACTATACACCGCCCCGCCAAAGCCGGTTGTTAAGCTGCCGGACAGTGTGAAAGCGCAGGATTATCACATCGGCGGTGATTATCTTGAGCGCGAAGAAGTCGAGACATCGCTCAAAGCTGCTGGCATCACAATCGAAAGTGAGTGATATCACCACCTCAAATCAGGTCGCTAATAGCGGCCTTTTTTATTGCCAAAAAAATTGGAGTTATACATGGCTGACATAGCAGATCACGCAAGCGAAGTAGAGCAGTTGAGAATTAGTGCGGCGCTGGCATCACGGAATAAAGCAACGCTGCCGTTTATTGGCGCATGCCACTACTGCGATGAGAAATTAGAGCGTGGGCCGTTCTGTGATTCAGATTGTCGCGACGATTGGGAAAAAGAGCAGAAGCTCAAGCAGCAGAGGGTTTATTCATGAAATTTGAAATGGTTAGCGGTGATGAGAGGTTGTTCGACGGGGCTCCGGAATGGGTGGTAAAAATTTACTTATGCCTTGGGTATAGATGGCTTGCAGATGCTAATGGCATGGCGTCTTATGCCGGCGGACCAGCGGTAGAGTTGAAGGGTGAAGATGAGAAATATCTCATCGCCGAGCGCCGCCCCATCACCGAGCAAGATGTAAATGAATGGAACGGCGAAGGCCTGCCGCCTGTTGGGGTTGAGTGCGAATTCGCCCACATAAATCGAGGAGAGCCAATCCCGCCTTGGGAACGAGGGGTGGTTAGATACCTGTCAAGCCACACGATAGTTATAGAACTCACCGGGCTTAAGAACGGCAAGGCTGAGTCAATATCTCAACCGTTGAGAATGCGATTCCGCCCTATCCGCTCACCTGCAGAAGTTGCGCGGGATGCAGCTATTCATGCTATGGCTTCTGCGCCAAGGCGTTGCGGCCATCCACTGCAAGGAATTTGTGGTGAAATATACGATGCAATAGCAGCAGGAAAAATACCGGGTGTCAAATTGGAGTAACTATG
>NZ_JBMOUD010000035.1:0-4515 GCF_049319665.1 Rouxiella sp. Mn2063
ACGGTAGTGATTGCTGCAGTCAGGGTAGTTTTACCGTGGTCAACGTGGCCGATAGTACCAACGTTAACGTGCGGTTTTGTACGTTCAAACTTTTCTTTAGACATCGATTGTCCCTCTAAGACACGGTTAAATCGGTGGTATCACCACATCAACCAAGCAATATGCTTGACGAATTAAGTTACAGAAAGAAATCAGGGAGGGGAGAAATATGAAGTGGTGCTGATAGGCAGATTCGAACTGCCGACCTCACCCTTACCAAGGGTGCGCTCTACCAACTGAGCTATATCAGCACATCTTGCTTGTTGGAGCGGGCAGTGGGAATCGAACCCACATCATCAGCTTGGAAGGCTGAGGTAATAGCCATTATACGATGCCCGCATCCTAGAACTCGGCTACCTGATTTTTCTGAAGAACACTCAGGGTGGAATGAAGTTATCAACTTGGCATTCCGCACCTTCACCTCAAGTGCCCTTTCAAACTGATGTTTGAACAGTGGAACACTCAAGGTAGGATGTTTATCTTCTCTGGACTACTCAGCGACCGTTCAGCTTTCGCTGCCCTTCTCACTGAGAGAGAAGATGGTGGTGGGGGAAGGATTCGAACCTTCGAAGTCGATGACGGCAGATTTACAGTCTGCTCCCTTTGGCCGCTCGGGAACCCCACCTAATTGTGTAAGTACTTGATGGTGCCGGCTACCGGAATCGAACTGGTGACCTACTGATTACAAGTCAGTTGCTCTACCAACTGAGCTAAGCCGGCATCAAGTGCTGCGCATTCTAGGGAGACTCGGCAGTGTATGCAACAAAAAAATTGCGATTTTTTTTCTTTCGCTCACCTTTTATTCAAAAACAGTGTTTTAGACCTATTTTTATACGCAAATAGCATAAAGAGCGACCAACAAAGCATTGCTTCTCATAGATAAAAGACGACCAATAAAACCAAAGTGCCTTTCTAATTAGTGCTTCAAAGAATTAATTTTTTTCTGACCACCTCTTTTCTGCAACTTTTTTGCAACTTTTCTTAGACAAGTTGTGCCGTTTCATTTATTTCTTATTCGTTTTTTTAACTTCCTCAAAGAAATAGATAACGCAGAAGAAAAATGTCTACTGCATAAAACAAGCTGTCTATAATAGTCAGCTGATTTACTGTCTGGACTCGGCGGATGTCGCCTATCCTGACCTGCGCTAACAGGCAGATCGTATCTTATGAAAAAAAGAGATTTATCCTTGGCCACGCCTTATCTGCAGTTTGATCGTGAACAATGGGCAGCCTTACGTGATTCTGTTCCATTAACACTGAAAGAAACGGAAGTCGTAAAACTGAAGGGCATCAATGAGGATCTATCCCTCGAAGAAGTCGCACAGATTTATCTGCCGCTCTCTCGCCTTCTCAACTTTTATATCAACTCCAACCTTCGCCGCCAGGCAGTCCTTGAGCAGTTTCTCGGCACTGACGGCCAGAAAATACCTTATATCATCGGTATCGCCGGGAGTGTTGCTGTAGGGAAAAGTACGACAGCACGTGTCTTACAAGCCTTATTAAGCCGCTGGCCTGAACATCGCAGCGTTGAGCTGATTACCACAGATGGTTTTCTCTATCCTAATAAGACGCTGCAAGAGCGTGGGATTATGAGGAAAAAGGGCTTCCCACAGTCTTATGATATACATCAGTTGGTCAAGTTTGTTTCTGAGCTGAAATCAGGTGCTAAAAGCGTCACAGCACCGGTTTACTCCCATCTCATCTACGATGTCATCCCTGATGGTAATAAAGTGATTGAGCAGCCAGATATTCTGATTTTGGAAGGGTTAAATGTTCTGCAAAGCGGGATGGATTATCCTCATGATCCTCATCGCGTGTTTGTTTCTGATTTCGTTGATTTCTCTATCTATGTTGATGCCCCAGAAGACTTATTGCAGAGCTGGTATATCAATCGCTTCTTAAAGTTCCGCCAGGGTGCGTTCACTAATCCTGATTCTTATTTCCATAACTATGCCAAGTTATCGGAAGCCGAAGCAATCAATACGGCAACAGGGCTATGGAATGATATTAATGGCCTAAATCTGAAAGAAAATATCCTGCCAACTCGTGAGCGGGCTAGTCTGATTCTGACCAAAAGCGCTAATCATGCGGTTGAAAGTGTCAGGTTGCGGAAATAATTAAGGAGGGCAGATGCTCTCCTTAGACATGATGTTACAACGAGCAATATAGCTGTTGCTCGTTATCTTCCACGTAGTGATATTTCTCCACCAATGAAAGGTTTAATCACGCCATCCTGCTCTAGCAATAGTGCGCCTTGTTGATCGATGCCACGCTCAATGCCATGAACCTCTTTATCGCCAATCAATAATTTAACCGGGCGGTCCAAGAAGTTATCCAAACGACGCCAACGTGAAATAAATGGCGCAAGCCCTTCTTGTTCAAATTGATTTAATGAACTACGTAGCTGTTTTAGTAACGTCACCGTTAGCTCATTACGATCAATCTCTATTCCCGCTTCTTGTAGATTAATCCAGCCTTGGTTAATGACATCGCCTGCAGGTTCTCGCATCTTTAAGTTGATACCTGCGCCAATCACTAATTGTGCTGCATCGCCGGTTTTACCGATAAGTTCAACTAAAATACCGGCAAGTTTGCGATCTTTAAGGTAAAGATCGTTTGGCCACTTAACCCGAACATCTTCAGCACCAAGGCTTTGCAAAACTTCAGTCATAACGATACCAATGACCAAACTTAGTCCCATTGCTGCCGCCGGTCCTTGCTCTAATTTCCAATACATGGACAGATAAAGGTTCGTACCAAAGGGAGAAAACCACTTCCTGCCGCGCCGTCCGCGTCCAGCCTGCTGATATTCTGCAATGCAAGCGTCACCAGAACTCAGTTTGTCGATGCGGTCGAGTAAATACTGATTGGTTGAATCAATGACGGGCAACACCTCAACTTTACCTTCAGGTAAAGCTGCAATGATTTTTGCCGGATCGAGTAACTGAATAGGCGCAGGCAAGCTATAGCCTTTCCCTGGGACCGTAAAAATATCTAATCCCCAATCTCTTATGGTTTGAATATGTTTATTAATTGCGGCTCGGCTCATGCCGATATCAGCGCCCAATTGCTCGCCAGAATGAAATTCACCATCAGAGAGGATCTCAATCAGACGCAATGGAATGGTAATATCCTTCATGATAAGGCCTCTACTGCGTTGATTTCACCCTGTGCAGAGATAAAACGTACTTCAGGCTCTAACCATACTGAGAACTTATCCGCAACGCGGTTTCTTACATGCTGCGCCAAGGCTAGTACATCGCTTCCCGTAGCATTATCTTGGTTAATAAGTACCAGGGCTTGCTGTTGATGTACAGCTGCTCCTCCAATGCGCAAGCCTTTTAAACCTGCCTGTTCCACTAACCAACCCGCTGCTAACTTTATTTGCCCATTAGGTTGAGGATAGGCAGGAATAGTTGGGTAGTGTGCACGTAACTGTTCAACTAATTCAGCATCGACAACAGGATTTTTAAAGAAACTACCGGCATTACCCGTAATAGCAGGATCAGGCAATTTACTACGACGCATAGCACACACAGAATCGAATATCTGCTGTGGCGTTACGGATTCTGGTGTCAATCGAGTGAGATCGCCATAAGTGAGCGTCGGCTGCCATTGTTTACGGAGTTTTAAACCAACAGAGACGATGGCATAACCCTGCTTATAAGCGTGTTTGAAAATGCTCTCCCGATAGCCAAATTGGCACTCAGCGGCAGATAAGCGAGTAGTTGCGCCAGTATCCAAATTCAACACATCGACATAATCACAAACGCTTTTTAATTCAATGCCATAAGCGCCTATATTCTGTATAGGTGCAGATCCTGCGCAACCAGGGATCAACGCAAGGTTTTCTAATCCCGGCAAGCCTTTTTCCAGGGTATAACACACCAGTTGATGCCAGTTCTCGCCTGCGCCAACGTGTAATAACCACGCAGTTTCGCTCTCAGTAACGCTAATGCCTTTGATACGATTTTGTACCACAACCCCGTCAAAATCTTCGAGAAACAGAACATTACTGCCCTCTCCTAATAACAACATTGGCTTGAAACTGTCTTTTGCCTGCTGCCAAGCGCTCACTAATTCTTCTGAATTTGTTGCAATAATGATCCGCTCAGCGTTAGCCGCAATAGAAAAGGTATTTAGATACTTTAAGGATGTGTCGCTCTTCGACATGAAGCTATTACTCATTCGTTACGTCATTGCACATAGTCTACCCGATCCTCTGCGAGGCAATGTAAAAGTTTTCTGGGTAGCAGTCTGTTAGAAGGGAATTTTTTATATTTGCTAAGTAAAAGAAGGGAAAATAGAATAAAAATGATGGGGATAGACATGTTTTACGTCCATATTTTCATCTTTCCCCCAATAGAAAAAGCCCTTCACTTACGTGAAGGGCTTCGTCTTTATTTGATGCCTGGCAGTTCCCTACTCTCACATGGGGAGACCCCACACTACCATCGGCGCTACGGCGTTTCACTT
>NZ_JBMOUD010000036.1:0-2939 GCF_049319665.1 Rouxiella sp. Mn2063
TTTGGGTTGTGAGGTTAAGCGACTAAGCGTACACGGTGGATGCCTAGGCAGTCAGAGGCGATGAAGGGCGTGCTAATCTGCGATAAGCGTCGGTAAGGTGATATGAACCGTTATACCCGACGATACCCGAATGGGGAAACCCAGTGTGATACGTCACACTATCATATGGTGAATACATAGCCATATGAGGCGAACCGGGGGAACTGAAACATCTAAGTACCCCGAGGAAAAGAAATCAACCGAGATTCCCCTAGTAGCGGCGAGCGAACGGGGAACAGCCCAGAACCTGAATCAGTTTGTGTGTTAGTGGAAGCGTCTGGAAGGTCGCACGGTACAGGGTGATAGTCCCGTACACAAAAGCGCATAAATTGTGAGTTCGATGAGTAGGGCGGGACACGTGACATCCTGTCTGAATATGGGGGGACCATCCTCCAAGGCTAAATACTCCTGACTGACCGATAGTGAACCAGTACCGTGAGGGAAAGGCGAAAAGAACCCCGGCGAGGGGAGTGAAATAGAACCTGAAACCGTGTACGTACAAGCAGTGGGAGCACCTTCGTGGTGTGACTGCGTACCTTTTGTATAATGGGTCAGCGACTTATATTTTGTAGCAAGGTTAACCGTATAGGGGAGCCGTAGGGAAACCGAGTCTTAACTGGGCGTCAAGTTGCAAGGTATAGACCCGAAACCCGGTGATCTAGCCATGGGCAGGTTGAAGGTTGGGTAACACTAACTGGAGGACCGAACCGACTAATGTTGAAAAATTAGCGGATGACTTGTGGCTGGGGGTGAAAGGCCAATCAAACCGGGAGATAGCTGGTTCTCCCCGAAAGCTATTTAGGTAGCGCCTCGTGAACTCATCTTCGGGGGTAGAGCACTGTTTCGACTAGGGGGCCATCCCGGCTTACCAACTCGATGCAAACTACGAATACCGAAGAATGTTATCACGGGAGACACACGGCGGGTGCTAACGTCCGTCGTGAAGAGGGAAACAACCCAGACCGCCAGCTAAGGTCCCAAAGTCATGGTTAAGTGGGAAACGATGTGGGAAGGCATAGACAGCCAGGATGTTGGCTTAGAAGCAGCCATCATTTAAAGAAAGCGTAATAGCTCACTGGTCGAGTCGGCCTGCGCGGAAGATGTAACGGGGCTAAACCATGCACCGAAGCTGCGGCAGCGACGCTTAGCGTTGTTGGGTAGGGGAGCGTTCTGTAAGCCGTTGAAGGTGAACTGTGAGGTTTGCTGGAGGTATCAGAAGTGCGAATGCTGACATAAGTAACGATAATGCGGGTGAAAAACCCGCACGCCGGAAGACCAAGGGTTCCTGTCCAACGTTAATCGGGGCAGGGTGAGTCGACCCCTAAGGCGAGGCTGAAAAGCGTAGTCGATGGGAAACAGGTTAATATTCCTGTACTTGGTGTTACTGCGAAGGGGGGACGGAGAAGGCTAGGTGAGCCGGGCGACGGTTGTCCCGGTTCAAGTGTGTAGGGGGTGTGACCAGGTAAATCCGGTTGCATATTCAACCCTGAGGCACGATAACGAGCCACTACGGTGGTGAAGTCACTAATGCCCTGCTTCCAGGAAAAGCCTCTAAGCATCAGGTAACATTAAATCGTACCCCAAACCGACACAGGTGGTCAGGTAGAGAATACTCAGGCGCTTGAGAGAACTCGGGTGAAGGAACTAGGCAAAATGGTGCCGTAACTTCGGGAGAAGGCACGCTGGCGCGTAGGTGAAGAGACTTGCTCTCGGAGCTGAAGCCAGTCGCAGATACCAGCTGGCTGCAACTGTTTAATAAAAACACAGCACTGTGCAAACACGAAAGTGGACGTATACGGTGTGACGCCTGCCCGGTGCTGGAAGGTTAATTGATGGGGTTATCCGCAAGGAGAAGCTCTTGATCGAAGCCCCAGTAAACGGCGGCCGTAACTATAACGGTCCTAAGGTAGCGAAATTCCTTGTCGGGTAAGTTCCGACCTGCACGAATGGCGTAATGATGGCCAGGCTGTCTCCACCCGAGACTCAGTGAAATTGAACTCGCTGTGAAGATGCAGTGTACCCGCGGCAAGACGGAAAGACCCCGTGAACCTTTACTATAGCTTGACACTGAACATTGAGCCTTGATGTGTAGGATAGGTGGGAGGCTTTGAAGCGTGGACGCCAGTCTGCGTGGAGCCAACCTTGAAATACCACCCTTTAATGTTTGATGTTCTAACTCGGCCCCATAATCTGGGGTGAGGACAGTGTCTGGTGGGTAGTTTGACTGGGGCGGTCTCCTCCTAAAGAGTAACGGAGGAGCACGAAGGTTAGCTAATCACGGTCGGACATCGTGAGGTTAGTGCAATGGCATAAGCTAGCTTGACTGCGAGAGTGACGGCTCGAGCAGGTACGAAAGTAGGTCATAGTGATCCGGTGGTTCTGAATGGAAGGGCCATCGCTCAACGGATAAAAGGTACTCCGGGGATAACAGGCTGATACCGCCCAAGAGTTCATATCGACGGCGGTGTTTGGCACCTCGATGTCGGCTCATCACATCCTGGGGCTGAAGTAGGTCCCAAGGGTACGGCTGTTCGCCGTTTAAAGTGGTACGCGAGCTGGGTTTAGAACGTCGTGAGACAGTTCGGTCCCTATCTGCCGTGGGCGTTGGAAGATTGAGAGGGGCTGCTCCTAGTACGAGAGGACCGGAGTGGACGCATCACTGGTGTTCGGGTTGTCATGCCAATGGCACTGCCCGGTAGCTAAATGCGGAAAAGATAAGCGCTGAAAGCATCTAAGCGCGAAACTTGCCTCGAGATGAGTCTTCCCTGTGGCTTTAAGCCACCTGAAGGAACGTTTAAGACTAAGACGTTGATAGGCTGGGTGTGTAAGTGCAGCGATGCATTGAGCTAACCAGTACTAATGATCCGTGAGGCTTAACCTTACAACACCAAAGGTGTTTT
>NZ_JBMOUD010000037.1:0-1956 GCF_049319665.1 Rouxiella sp. Mn2063
CTGTCAACAACGGGTTAAAAGTGATCCACTTTTCATCATCACCAACGGTTCAATATTGATCCACCGTTTTACTCAGGATTAGCTTCTGCGATAATCCCCGCCTTTCTTTTTTGCTTTAACCGATAGCTCTCTCCTTTTATCTGAACAACATGTGAGTGATGTAAAATTCTGTCTAACATCGCGGATGTCAGCGCTGCATCTCCAGCGAACGTCTGATCCCACTGCCCGAACGGCAAGTTTGACGTCAGGATCATCGCACTTTTTTCATACCGTTTGGCGATGACCTGGAAGAACAACTTAGCTTCCTCCTGGCTGAACGGCAGGTAGCCGATTTCATCAATGATCAGCAGCTTCGGAGCCATTACTCCCCGATGTAACGTGTTCTTATAGCGGCCCTGTTTCTGCGCTGTTGAGAGCTGAAGCAACAGATCCGCGGCAGTCGTGAAGCGAACTTTGATTCCCATTCGTACTGCTTCATAGCCCATCGCGATAGCAAGGTGCGTTTTGCCAACGCCTGACGGTCCCAGCAGTACGATATTTTCGTTTCGTTCGATAAAGCTCAGTGAACGCAGCGACTGTAGCTGCTTCTGAGGGGCTCCGGTGGCGAAGGTGAAGTCGTATTCTTCGAACGTTTTAACTGCCGGGAACGCTGCCATGCGCGTGTACATCGTCTGTTTACGCTGATGCCGTGCCAGTTTTTCTTCATGCAGCAAGTGTTCCAGGAAGTCCATATAACTCCATTCCTGCTCCACGGCCTGCTGGGATAATGCCGGAGCTGCGCCGATGAGGCTGTCCAGTTGAAGTTGTTCTGCCAGGGCCATTAGCCGCTGGTGTTGAAGTTCAACCATCATGCCACTCCCCTACAGAAGCTGTCATAGACCGATAAAGGGTGATGCAGCGGATGGTTATCGAAGGTCGTCAGGGTGTCGGTGATTTGCACGTCGTGCATTTTCTTCTCCGGCGGCAGTGCCAGCATAGCCTGTTGTTCTTCCAGCCACCGGTCACATGGGCGGGTCTGGATAGTTTCATGTTTTCTCTGATTGGCCACCTCATGCAACCAGCGGAGCCCATGCCGGTTTGCTGTTTCCATATCGACAACGATGCCCATTGGCCGCAGGCGAGTCATCAGTGGGATGTAGAAGCTATTCCGGGCGTATTGCACCATTCGTTCCACTTTCCCTTTGGTTTGTGGCCGGAAGGGTCGACACAGACGGGGTGTGAAGCCCATTTCTTTACCGAACTGCCAGAGAGAAGGATGGAAGCGGTGGCGACCGGGTTGATAAGCATCGCGTTCCAGTACAACCGTTTTCATATTGTCGAACAGCACTTCTCGCGGGACGCCGCCAAAGAAGGTAAATGCATTACGGTGGCAGCTTTCCAGCGTTTCGTAGCGCATATTGTCAGTAAATTCGATATACAGCATACGGCTATAACCCAGAACGGCGACGAAGACATGCAATGGGTTTTTACCGTGTCGCATCGTGCCCCAGTCAACCTGCATTTGCTGTCCTGGTGAGGTTTCGAAGCGAACAACAGGCTCCGACGGAGCGGTAACAGCCAGAGAACGGATATATTCCCTTAAAACGGTCATCCCGCCGCCGTAACCCTGCTCGCGGATCTCTCTATCGATTACCGTAGCGGGAATTTTATAAGGGTGTGCATCCTGAATACGCATCCGAATATAATTACGGTACTCATCCAGAACTGAGGGAGCACGGGGCCTTGGGGAATATTCTGGTAGCTCAGGCTTCGCCTTCAGATACCGTTTGACTGTGTTGCGGGAGATGCCCAGTTTTTTTGCGATAGCGCGACTGCTCATTCCCTGCTTATGCAGGATTTTAATTTCCATAACTGTCTCAAAAGTGACCATAAGCTCTCCCTTGTTCAGGAGAGCAGATTAACCCCTGGATCAGATTTCAACCGTTGGGGTGGATCACTTTTGCACCGTTGGTAACA
>NZ_JBMOUD010000038.1:0-1790 GCF_049319665.1 Rouxiella sp. Mn2063
GGCTGGCAATTGAATGGGCAAATCGCTACGGCGACAAAACTAAACAGGTGGCGTAATGAGTGAGTTAAAAATTGGCTGTCGCAAACAGTTAAATCCAAACGGAAACGATCTGCGTTGCGGTGACCGGGTTAACAACCTCAACTGGAATCCATGCGAAGGAGCGGTGCAGTTGTGTGATCTATGCAGCCTTAGGAAAAATAATCTGTCGCTGCTTCAGATGATTAACCGGAGAGTGGGCGAATGAATAAATCAATATTGGCATTTGCCATTTCGGCTCTTGCTAGCCCCTGGTCTGGGTATGTAGAGCCAAGACCATTCAACACATATCTGGTATCTAACAGCGGAAAGTCTGGGGCAGCAAAGGCCAAGCGAGCAGCAAAGAAGCGGAGGAATGCAGGATGAGCGATTACGGAGGCAGTAACACACCGGCGGAGCACAAAGACACATGGCAAACACCGCCTGAGTTATTCGCAGCAATAAACGCTGAGTTTAGCTTTCAACTTGATGCGGCGGCATCTGAGCGTAATGCGCTGTGTCGAAATTTCATCACAGAAGAGCAAGACACATTAGTCACGCCGTGGAGTGATTACGTCGCGATTGGCTATGCATGGATGAATCCACCGTATAGCAACCCGCTGCCGTTTGTGCAGAAAGCCGCTCATGAAGCCGAGGTAAATAACATCGGGTGCGTGATGCTTCTACCGGCAGATCAATCGGTCGGTTGGTTCAAAGAGGCAATCAAGACAGCTAGCGAGGTGCGCTGCATTACTGGCGGGAGGTTGTCTTTTATCTCATCACAAAGCGGTAAGCCTGTCGGCGGGAACACTAAAGGCTCGATGCTAATTATCTGGCGCCCGTACCCAAGAACGCAATTAATCGGAACTTTTGTTGATAAAAACACGCTGATGAATTTTGGCGCAAAACTTATAGCGAGGGCAGCATGACAGATTACTCACAACTAAGTGACTTTGAGATTAATAAGCGTGTAGCAGATATTAAAATTGAAGGCGACTGGATGCTTGAGCCAAACGACGATCGAAAGTTTACTTTCTATAATCATGGTGTTGAGTCAAGCAAGACAATTGAGCTTCCCGACTACTGCAACAACCCCGCTGATGCGTGGCCGATTATAAAAGCCAATTTAATATCGCTTACACCCTATGGAGGCGATGGCGCATGGTGGGAAGCTGAGGATAGATACGGAACTGGAAAATCAGATTGCGATAACAACCCGCTCCGCGCCGCCATGATTGTCTACTTAATGTTAAAGGAGTCTGAATCATCATGAGAAAAGATTTAACGCCAACCATTTGCACCGTGGCGGGCTTGCTGCTCATTTGTCGCAATAACAAAGCAAAGTTATCACGTCTATTAAACGTCAATCGCTCAACGATATTGAAGTACGAGAAAGACACTGACTTTAGTCGTCACGCAGTCGTTAACAACGTGTTGATGATAAAGACTAATCCGAAACGGAGGCGCGATGACACAGCGAAGTCCGACCCAAGTAGTCATTGATAATTGCATCTTCAGAGTACCCAGCCGCAGCAAACGAAAACCCCAGCAGTCTCCCCAAGAAATCCCAACTTTTGACCCGGTGTGGCCGCTCTTATCAAAGAGGTGGCTCCGTGTGCGAGCGAGGAAAAGCTATGGCAAGGCAACGCAAATATAAACACAAGCATAAATACCCAAAAAGACACTTCGGCCGCATGCATTACGAGCCGCCAAAAATTGAGCTGCAAATTGGTAAATGGCTCGGCGCATTCTTCATCGTGCTTATCGCAGCAAGC
>NZ_JBMOUD010000039.1:0-1382 GCF_049319665.1 Rouxiella sp. Mn2063
CAGGGATAATGAGATGGACGCTCCAGCTTTCGCGGCATCTAAGTGCCAAAATGTGAGTGTTAAAACTCAAAAAGAAGGAGCGTCCACATGCAAGTATCTACTCTTGGTATTGACCTGGCAAAAAACGTTTTCCAACTTCATGGCGTTGATCACACCGGCAGCACTGTGCTCAGAAAAAAACTCACTCGAGCTCAACTCGTGCCGTTTATAAACCAGTTGCCACCTTGTCTGATTGGCATGGAGGCTTGTTCCTCCAGCCATCACTTTGCCCGAGTTTTTAGTCAATTTGGACATCAGGTGAAACTTATGCCGCCGCAATATGTTAAGCCCTATGTCAAAACGAATAAGACAGATGCGGCCGATGCCGAAGCTATTTGCGAGGCCGTTACCCGCCCTAACATGCGTTTTGTACAGGTCAAAACGGCTGAACAGCAGTCAGTACTCGTCCTTCATACTGAGCGTAGTATCCTCATTCGGGAGCGGGTCGCCTGTGTGAACAGTTTACGCGCCATGCTGGCTGAGTTTGGTCTGGTGATGCCCGTCGGGTGTCGTGCTTTTCAACGTGGTATCCCCGATATTTTAGAAGATGGCAATCTCCTCTTATCGCCATTTGTACGTCGCAGCGTCATGCGTCAATTTGAGCATATTCAGGCGCTAGAAGAGCAGGTAATCCTGATAGAACAGGAACTCAGCGAGTGGGCGAAGACTCAGCCAGCCTGTCAGCGAGTGATAAAGGTGCCCGGAGTGGGATTGATGACCGCCACCTATCTGGTGGCCTCAGTTGGTAATGGTCAGCAATTCCATAATGCTAAACAATTTGCTGCCTGGTTGGGGCTGACACCCCGTGAACACTCCAGTGGGGGTAAACAGCGCCTTGGTCATATCAGTAAGCGCGGTGATAGCTATTTTCGATATTTGTTGGTGCACGGTGCCCGAGCGGTGGCGGCGGTGATTGAGCGACATAAAGAAGAGATGCCATGGCTCTTTGCCTTGCTAGGGAAGAAAAACTATAACGTTGCGGTTGTGGCACAGGCGAGTAAAACGGCGCGTATCTTGTGGTCGATGTTGGTACACGAAACAGAATATCGACTCACTGTCCCTCATTAAGAGGAGCTTAAAGAGGGACAGTGAGTCAGAAAGGGTAAGAGGCAGTCCAGTAATTGTATGTATAATCAAAAAGATGGCAAAACAGGTAAGACCGCAAGTGAGATACTCCGAAAGCAGGCAGGGCAATTTAGCCCGTAGGGATGATAGGAACTCACTTGGCGGATTTCATCATGGTTCGAGCAAATAGTGCTCAAAGAGAAACCGGATATATGGCTGCAATACCTGAGCGCTATTTTCAAGAAAACCACGTGCAATATTGGGAGCGTCCATATACG
>NZ_JBMOUD010000040.1:0-1207 GCF_049319665.1 Rouxiella sp. Mn2063
TGTAAGTATCCCAGCTTTAGTTCCAGGCACTTTTTGAGACTTCCGGGTTTTCAGCCATCAGCCGGTATTCTTCCGGTGTCAGGTTATTCAGGGACTCATGAGGTCGCTCACTGTTGTACTCATTCAGCCAGCGCTCCGTTATTTCTCGTACTTCATTCAGTGTTCTGAACAGGTAAAAATCCAGTATTTCTGTCCGGTATGTTCGGTTAAACCGTTCTATAAACGCGTTCTGTGTTGGCTTACCCGGCTTGATAAATTCCAGCATCACACCATGGTCTTCAGCCCATTGCGCCAGCGCCAGTGATATTAGTTCCGGCCCATTATCCATCCGCATCTTCAGCGGATATCCACGGTTTGCTACTATTCTGTCCAGCACCCGCACGACACGCTGCGCCGGGATATTCAGGTCAATTTCGATGGCCAGAGCCTCGCGGTTAAAATCATCCACGACGTTGAAAGTCCGAAAACGTCGGCCACACGTCAGCGCGTCGTGCATAAAATCAATTGACCAACTTTGGTTGAGTGCTTCCGGCGTTGCCAGCGGAGCCGGATTGCGCACCGGCAGGCGTTGTTTACCCTTACGACGAAAATTCAGTTTGAGAAGACAGTAAATCCGGTGGACACGTTTGTGGTTCCAGACGTGCCCCTGCCTGCGAAGTACCTGGAAAAGCTTCTTAAAACCGTAGCGGGGATAGCGCTCAGCGACCTCGGTCAGCCTCTGGATCACCGCTTCATCACGTCGCGTATCCGGTTGATAACGAAACACCGTCCTGCTCAGCGATAACGTCCTGCATGCCTGGCGTATGCTCATCGTAAACTGCGTGGTCAGATAGTTGACGAGCTCACGCTTTATCGCTGGTTTTAAAGCTTTTTTTCTATGACGTCTTTCAGCGCCCGGCATTCCAGACTCAGATCGGCAAACATCTGCTTCAAACGACGATTCTCGTCTTCAAGATCTTTGATCTTTTTGATATCAGCGGCTTCCATACCGCCATATTTCGTCTTCCAGTTGTAATAACTGGCTTCAGAAATAGCAGCCTCGCGGCACACATCTTTGACGGTTCGACCAGCTTCTACAGATTTCAGAACGGCAATGATCTGGTGCTCAGTGAATCGGATCTTACGCATAGCGATCTCCTCAGGGGACATAATCAGTATGTCGGAAGATCTCTAAAAGTGAATGGACCGTTTTGACGGGGTACTTACA
>NZ_JBMOUD010000041.1:0-1016 GCF_049319665.1 Rouxiella sp. Mn2063
TCTACCTGACGCCAGGAGGATGAATGCTAACCCCAACTGAATCAGCAAACTACGAACGCAGCAGCAACATAGCCGCAGGTCTATGCGCTAAGTGCACAAAGCCTCTGGAAGTTGATGAGGTTTATGCGTGTGAGAAGTGTGAAAAAGAGATGAGAGGTGATGATGAGTAGAATTATCGCATGGTTAATTCTAGGCCGTTGGTGCGTAGTGAGCACGGCAAGAGAACAGGACTGCCACTTCAGGCATCGAAAGGATGCAGCGATGAAAGATTTCTATCTTGCGCTAGTTCAAAACAACTTCTGCGGCTCACTGCACAGTAGTTTTATCAGGAGCGACATGAAGAGAATTCTCGGTATAGGAGGATGGGATGAAACTACCCAGAAGCCGTAACTGCAAGATATGCAAAACACGGTTTAAGCCAGCAACTATGTACGAGTGGTGGTGCTGCGAAGAACACAAGGCTGATTACGCAGTAGAATTAGCGGCCAAAGCCAGGCAGAGGCGAATACAAGAACAGGAGCGACAGCGAAAGGAAGCAACTCAGCAAGAACGACGAAACCTAAAGATTAGAAAGCTCGCAGTACAACCCCTCAGTTACTTCGCAAAACAAGCACAGACCGAATTCAACGCCTTCATTCGAGAAAGAGACGCAGCGCTTCCATGTATAAGTTGTGGACGCTTTCACGATGGTCAATATCACGCAGGCCATTATCGAACTGTCGGCGCCAACCCTGAATTGCGGTTCAACGAAGATAACTGCCATAAGCAATGCTCACCTTGCAATAACCATCTGTCGGGAAACATCGAAAACTACACGCCCGCGCTCATCACGAGAATCGGTGTAGACAACTATCAGCGGCTGATGGGCAAGCACGAACCTAATCGCTACAGGCGAGAGGATTTCGAGCGCATCAGGGATGAGTACAAGGTCAAGCGTAAGGCATTAAAGCAAACCTCGGAGGCAGCATGACAGTAATCAGCATCAATCAAGCAAAGCAGCAGAGAGAGCGAGACGA
>NZ_JBMOUD010000042.1:0-932 GCF_049319665.1 Rouxiella sp. Mn2063
CGCCACTACGCGCACGTTGACTGCCCAGGGCACGCCGACTACGTTAAAAACATGATCACCGGTGCTGCTCAGATGGACGGCGCTATCCTGGTTGTTGCTGCGACTGACGGCCCAATGCCTCAGACTCGTGAGCACATCCTGTTGGGTCGTCAGGTTGGCGTTCCTTTCATCATCGTATTCATGAACAAATGTGACATGGTTGATGACGAAGAGCTGTTGGAACTGGTAGAAATGGAAGTTCGTGAACTTCTGTCTGCTTATGACTTCCCTGGTGATGACCTGCCAGTTGTTCGTGGTTCAGCGCTGAAAGCACTGGAAGGCGAAGCTGAGTGGGAAGCTAAAATCATCGAGCTGGCTGGCCACTTGGATTCTTACATCCCAGAACCAGAGCGTGCGATTGATAAGCCATTCCTGCTGCCAATCGAAGACGTATTCTCCATCTCCGGTCGTGGTACCGTTGTTACCGGTCGTGTTGAGCGCGGTATCGTTAAAGTTGGTGAAGAAGTTGAAATCGTTGGTATCAAAGACACCGTTAAGTCTACTTGTACTGGCGTTGAAATGTTCCGTAAACTGCTGGACGAAGGTCGTGCAGGCGAGAACGTTGGTGTTCTGCTGCGTGGTATCAAGCGTGAAGACATCGAACGTGGCCAAGTATTGGCTAAACCAGGTTCAATCAAGCCACACACCAAATTTGACTCAGAAGTTTATATCCTGAGCAAAGACGAAGGCGGCCGTCATACTCCGTTCTTCAAAGGCTACCGTCCACAGTTCTACTTCCGTACAACTGACGTGACCGGTACCATCGAACTGCCAGAAGGCGTAGAGATGGTAATGCCTGGTGACAACGTGAACATGGTTGTTACCCTGATCCACCCAATCGCGATGGACGACGGTCTGCGTTTCGCAATCCGTGAAGGCGGCCGTACCGTTGG
>NZ_JBMOUD010000043.1:0-683 GCF_049319665.1 Rouxiella sp. Mn2063
ATTAGCACGCCCTTCATCGCCTCTGACTGCCTAGGCATCCACCGTGTACGCTTAGTCGCTTAACCTCACAACCCAAAGATGTCTTGCCTTATAAATAAGGTCAAACACTTCGCGCTGCGATTATTTGAGAGACTCTACTTACAGGTTACTCTTCATCTCAATACTTCTACGGAGAGATGAATTTCAGCTGTAATTTTCAATTTTCAGCTTGTTCCAGATTGTTAAAGAGCAAAATACTTCGCAGCATACTGTTACCAATATACTCTGAAGTATTATTCAAGAAACCGTACAGAATGGTGGAGCTAAGCGGGATCGAACCGCTGACCTCCTGCGTGCAAGGCAGGCGCTCTCCCAGCTGAGCTATAGCCCCATACAGTTACTTACAGACACCTTTATTACTCATCAGCCTGATGAGTCAGCCAATTCATTTCTCATCAAGGCGGAGTCACGCGAAGTTTGCTAGTGCAAACGAGTGCGACGACAACACAGAGGAGGAAGGAATTGGTAGGCCTGAGTGGACTTGAACCACCGACCTCACCCTTATCAGGGGTGCGCTCTAACCACCTGAGCTACAAGCCTATAAAGGTATTCTGCTCGTTACTTTTTATCAGACAATCTGTGTGGACACTGCACAAGGCGTATCTTCTAGGTAAGGAGGTGATCCAACCGCAGGTTCCCCTACG
>NZ_JBMOUD010000045.1:0-564 GCF_049319665.1 Rouxiella sp. Mn2063
CTTGTTCAGGAGAGCAGATTAACCCCTGGATCAGATTTCAACCGTTGGGGTGGATCACTTTTGCACCGTTGGTAACATCCCCCTCTAAAAACGCCTGTACGGCGTTTTTAGAGCATCCGCATCTAGATGCATACTCAATCTAAGAGCAGGCTTGGTGAGTTATCTGCGCGTACATCGCCTTACTGACCGAGATATCCGGGACATAGCCCACCTACGGACACTCCGGCAGGCAAGCTGCTACGACCCGAACGGTACGCTCTCCCTAATAATGGGGTTGATGGGTTCTCTGTACGTAGTGTCGCCTAGCAGACCGAGATACCCGGGCATAACGCACCTACGGGCACTCCGGCAGGCAAGCTGCTACAACCCGAACGGTACGCTCTCCCTAATAATGAGCTTGGTGAGTTGCCTGTACGTAATGTTGCTTGGTAGACCGAGATACCCGGGCATAGCCCACCTACGGGCACTCCGGCAGGCAAGCTGCTACTGTAAGTATCCCAGCTTTAGTTCCAGGCACTTTTTGAGACTTCCGGGTTTTCAGCCATCAGCCGGTATTCTTCCGGT
>NZ_JBMOUD010000046.1:0-544 GCF_049319665.1 Rouxiella sp. Mn2063
TAGTGATATTAACACTACCGCCTTCCTCCTCGCTGAAAGTGCTTTACAACCCGAAGGCCTTCTTCACACACGCGGCATGGCTGCATCAGGCTTGCGCCCATTGTGCAATATTCCCCACTGCTGCCTCCCGTAGGAGTCTGGACCGTGTCTCAGTTCCAGTGTGGCTGGTCATCCTCTCAGACCAGCTAGGGATCGTCGCCTAGGTGAGCCATTACCCCACCTACTAGCTAATCCCATCTGGGCACATCCGATGGCGTGAGGCCCGAAGGTCCCCCACTTTGGTCTTGCGACATCATGCGGTATTAGCTACCGTTTCCAGTAGTTATCCCCCTCCATCAGGCAGTTTCCCAGACATTACTCACCCGTCCGCCACTCGTCACCCAAAGAGCAAGCTCTTCTGTGCTACCGTTCGACTTGCATGTGTTAGGCCTGCCGCCAGCGTTCAATCTGAGCCATGATCAAACTCTTCAATTAAAAGTTCGATTTGCTGAAACAAGTTCAGCGATGCTCAAAGTTACTTCACATCATTCATAATGAATTACTG
>NZ_JBMOUD010000047.1:0-507 GCF_049319665.1 Rouxiella sp. Mn2063
CGATCTCCTCAGGGGACATAATCAGTATGTCGGAAGATCTCTAAAAGTGAATGGACCGTTTTGACGGGGTACTTACACTACGACCCGAACGGTACGCTCTCCCTAATAATGGGGTTGATGGGTTCTCTGTACGTAGTATCGCCTAGCAGACCGAGATACCCGGGCATAGCGCACCTACGGGCACTCCGGCAGACAAGCTGCTACGACCCGAACGGTGCGCTCTCCCTAATAATGAGGTTGGTGGGTTGTCTGTATTCCAAGACGTCGACCTTGAAGTTGCCCTTTACTCCCTTGACCTTCAATAGCGCATCTTATCGGCCAAGCGAACAAATGAGGCCAGGGGAAATCGGCCAGGGATGGACGATTTAGGTTGAGCCGGGCAGGACGCCCGTCTCAACCGACCCGTCCGGCCGAAGTAGAGAGTGCGGGTAGTCGCGCAGCGACCCGATAAGCTAAGCGCAGGCGTTGGGTGCAGGGGCTTTCGCCGAAAAGCCCTTGCCGGTCGCG
>NZ_JBMOUD010000048.1:0-500 GCF_049319665.1 Rouxiella sp. Mn2063
GACGTTCGCAGCTTACTGGGTCAGCAGTACAATATCCTCAGCGCCCAACAAGGGGTAAGCGGCCAGTTTGACAGCGTCGAGCCGAATTACCTGTTTATTGGTACCGCGTTAAATTATCAACCCACGCAGGTGACACTGGATATCGGCCGTAACGATACCCGTTTTGCCGATGTAGCGCTCACCAATAACCAGCGTTCTGTTGCAACGGCGGCAGAGCAGCTCGCGGCCGGTAACCCGGTCTATGAAAGTATCCTTAATAGCGGTAATGCGGGACAGGCGCAACAAGCCTTCCGCCAGCTTGGTGGCCAGATTCATGCCGACATTGTTGCCGCTCAACTCAATGACAGCCGCTATCTGCGCGATACGCTAAATACCCGTCTGCGCCAAGCTGAAGGTCAGTCAGTTTCGAATGAGCTAAGAGCCGATGAAGACGGCGGCGCGTGGGCGCAATTGCTGGGTGCCTGGGATCATACCTCGGGTAACACCAATGCCACGGGTTA
>NZ_JBMOUD010000049.1:0-450 GCF_049319665.1 Rouxiella sp. Mn2063
ATCAGACAATCTGTGTGGACACTGCACAAGGCGTATCTTCTAGGTAAGGAGGTGATCCAACCGCAGGTTCCCCTACGGTTACCTTGTTACGACTTCACCCCAGTCATGAATCACAAAGTGGTAAGCGCCCTCCCGAAGGTTAAGCTACCTACTTCTTTTGCAACCCACTCCCATGGTGTGACGGGCGGTGTGTACAAGGCCCGGGAACGTATTCACCGTAGCATTCTGATCTACGATTACTAGCGATTCCGACTTCATGGAGTCGAGTTGCAGACTCCAATCCGGACTACGACGCACTTTATGAGGTCCGCTTGCTCTCGCGAGGTCGCTTCTCTTTGTATGCGCCATTGTAGCACGTGTGTAGCCCTACTCGTAAGGGCCATGATGACTTGACGTCATCCCCACCTTCCTCCGGTTTATCACCGGCAGTCTCCTTTGAGTTCCCGACAT
>NZ_JBMOUD010000050.1:0-412 GCF_049319665.1 Rouxiella sp. Mn2063
TCTCAATACTTCTACGGAGAGATGAATTTCAGCTGTAATTTTCAATTTTCAGCTTGTTCCAGATTGTTAAAGAGCAATATCTTAAACACGACTCGTAAGAGTCATCTTTAAGATATGTGGTCATGCACATGACCGGTGATAATGTCTTTCACTCATTATCGGATTGGCGTCCCCAAGGGGATTCGAACCCCTGTTACAGCCGTGAAAGGGCAGTGTCCTAGGCCTCTAGACGATGGGGACACGAAATGCCGACTAGACTTTCATCTAACCGTTTCGTATCAGCGTAAGGTTGCCCTTACTGCATCAACAGGTAGCGCTTTTTGCTCATTAATTTCATCAGACAATCTGTGTGGACACTGCACAAGGCGTATCTTCTAGGTAAGGAGGTGATCCAACCGCAGGTTCCCCTACG
>NZ_JBMOUD010000051.1:0-373 GCF_049319665.1 Rouxiella sp. Mn2063
GCACTCAAAATGCCACCGGTGGAGTGGTGAAAGACAATGGATTTATCGTTGGCTTGAACCCGGAGGCGGGGAGCCTGGAAGGCTGGCATTTGCGCTATCACGGAAGTTTCTGAAAGATGGCCTCCACTGGATCCCATGGCCAATGTATTGAAAGGGCTGGAGATCCCAAAGAGGAAAGCCCAATTTCCTCTTTGGTCGGTTCGGACTGCTAGGCTGCATTGAACACTGCATTTGAAGAACCGAAACATTCACCGTTCTGCTTTTTAAAATCTTGCCGTTGATTTGAACGTTACCTGGCGCACTCAAAATGCCACCGGTGGAGTGGTGAAAGACAATGGATTTATCGTTGGCTTGAACCCGGAGGCGGGGAGCC
>NZ_JBMOUD010000052.1:0-357 GCF_049319665.1 Rouxiella sp. Mn2063
GATCTCCAGCCCTTTTAATACATTAGCATCCGATCCAGCGGAGGCCATGTTTCAGTCACTTCCGTTATCGCGCAAATTTCATCCCTCCGGGATGCCCGGCTGCGGGGTCGAGCCAATGATAAAGCTATTGTCTCTCACCTCTTGCCGGTGAAATTTTGAGTGCGCCAAGTTACGTTCAAATCAACGGCGAGATTTAGAAAAGCTGAACGGTGAATATTTCGGTTCTTTAAATGCAGCGTTCAATGTGGCCTTGCAGTCCGAACCGACATAAGAGGAAAAATGGGCTTTCCTCTTATGGATCTCCAGCCCTTTTAATACATTAGCATCCGATCCAGCGGAGGCCATGTTTCAGTCACT
>NZ_JBMOUD010000053.1:0-351 GCF_049319665.1 Rouxiella sp. Mn2063
TGAAACGCCGTAGCGCCGATGGTAGTGTGGGGTCTCCCCATGTGAGAGTAGGGAACTGCCAGGCATCAAATTTAAAGTAGTACGCAGGTATTACTTGTAAAAGTACGATAGCTCAGCAACGAGTATCTTACTTAGCACCAAATTAGTGTGCTGATATGGCTCAGTTGGTAGAGCGCACCCTTGGTAAGGGTGAGGTCCCCAGTTCGACTCTGGGTATCAGCACCAGTAATAAAGCGTAGAGTTCGGTAAATTACAGAATTTGCCTGGCGGCAACAGCGCGGTGGTCCCACCTGACCCCATGCCGAACTCAGAAGTGAAACGCCGTAGCGCCGATGGTAGTGTGGGGTCTCC
>NZ_JBMOUD010000054.1:0-344 GCF_049319665.1 Rouxiella sp. Mn2063
CTCTGCCATCCCTTCCTCGGGTTCGAGCCTGCTTCGCTGTCTCTCCACCACTCGTCAGTGAAATTTTGAGTGCGCCAGGTAACCTTTGAATCAACGGCAAGATTTAGAAAATGATAGTAGAGTGAATTTTTCGGCTTCTCAAATGCAGTGCTTAATTTGACATTGCAGCCTAAGCCGCTTCAAGGGAAAAGGCGTTTCCCTTGAAAATCCCGCGCCTTTTCATCGTGTTATATTGCATTCCAATTAGGCCACGTTTCAGCTACCACGGCGACAGGCGCAAATTTCATGGCTCTGCCATCCCTTCCTCGGGTTCGAGCCTGCTTCGCTGTCTCTCCACCACTCGT
>NZ_JBMOUD010000055.1:0-305 GCF_049319665.1 Rouxiella sp. Mn2063
TACAGGCAGCTTAGAAATCATCGAAACTTACATCTGGAAAATCACCAAGGTTCACTGCCGTACAGGCAGCTTAGAAATGACTCGGTACCGATTTGGGCGATGAATGCAGGTTCACTGCCGTACAGGCAGCTTAGAAAGAACATGCAACCGTGCCGATTAAATCCGGTGGGTTCACTGCCGTACAGGTAGCTTAGAAAGTGGCGATTGAGCCTTAACAGTAGCTCGGTATGTTCACTGCCGTACAGGCAGCTTAGAAATCATCGAAACTTACATCTGGAAAATCACCAAGGTTCACTGCCGTACAG
>NZ_JBMOUD010000056.1:0-293 GCF_049319665.1 Rouxiella sp. Mn2063
CTGCAAGGAATTTGTGGTGAAATATACGATGCAATAGCAGCAGGAAAAATACCGGGTGTCAAATTGGAGTAACTATGCCTCCTGAATCTGAAGCAGAACGCAATGCCCTACGCTCTGCCGCAAGAAAATGCAACGCAGAGCTACACGAAGCAATAGCAGCAAATCCCAAAACTCCGTTTGACCACCTGTCCGGCCCCATCATAAAAAAACATCACACGCCGATTGCACCGCGATTCAGCTTACCGCTGTTTCTGTGGACTATCGGCGTTCTAAATGGTCAGTTTGAAGAGAGG
>NZ_JBMOUD010000057.1:0-264 GCF_049319665.1 Rouxiella sp. Mn2063
AAATATGGTGCGGGAACCGGGCAGGTGTTTGTTGAAACCGGTTATGGCCTGCAAACCGGCCCGGTACAATTGGAGCCGTTTGCAAACCTGGCGTATGTAAATCTTAAAAACAATGGTTTTGATGAGAACGGCGGCGCAGCGGCCTTACATGGCAATAAGCAGCATACCGAAGCCACCTTATCAACATTGGGATTACGCGCCGACACGTCATGGCAGGCAAGCAAGCAAACCACGCTGGTGCTGCGTGGAGAGCTGGGCTGGCAA
>NZ_JBMOUD010000058.1:0-253 GCF_049319665.1 Rouxiella sp. Mn2063
AAGCGGGATCGAACCGCTGACCTCCTGCGTGCAAGGCAGGCGCTCTCCCAGCTGAGCTATAGCCCCATACAGTTACTGACAGATACCTTTATTTGTCCGAATTCTTTCTCAGACAAGGCATGCGCAAGGGAAGTTTACTTGTGTAAACGACCGAGTGCATAACGCAGTATGAGGAAGAATTGGTAGGCCTGAGTGGACTTGAACCACCGACCTCACCCTTATCAGGGGTGCGCTCTAACCACCTGAGCTACAA
>NZ_JBMOUD010000059.1:0-252 GCF_049319665.1 Rouxiella sp. Mn2063
CAGCGATGCATTGAGCTAACCAGTACTAATGATCCGTGAGGCTTAACCTTACAACACCAAAGGTGTTTTTAGAGACTTGAAGACAATTTTCAGCGAATTCCAAGATTGGTTCTGATGGCTTGGTATGAGAAATCATGCGACGCGGTTGGAATAAAACAGATTTGCCTGGCGGCAATAGCGCGGTGGTCCCACCTGACCCCATGCCGAACTCAGAAGTGAAACGCCGTAGCGCCGATGGTAGTGTGGGGTCTC
>NZ_JBMOUD010000060.1:0-250 GCF_049319665.1 Rouxiella sp. Mn2063
TGCACCCAGGAAGATTCGAACTTCCGACCGCTCGGTTCGTAGCCGAGTACTCTATCCAGCTGAGCTATGGGTGCATTTGATTCTTACTGCAGATTTACCTGACCATTTTCACATTCTACAAAGAGTTATCTTTGCCTATTACGCTCACTTGATTGCAAATCAATATACGTAGTAGAAAGAATGGTGCACCCAGGAAGATTCGAACTTCCGACCGCTCGGTTCGTAGCCGAGTACTCTATCCAGCTGAGCT
>NZ_JBMOUD010000061.1:0-249 GCF_049319665.1 Rouxiella sp. Mn2063
TGTGCATGAAACGAATCTTTTACACTGCTGCTGCGTTGGCTGCCTTCGCGCATCTCAGTCACATACATCAGTATGCTCCCTCGTTACGACTCAGTTGCCGCCTTGCTTCAGCGTAAAATCTTTCGTTCCCGCTAAATCTTTATCCAGAACTTCGCTGAAAATCTACTTCGAATCTCTAAAACACCTTTGGTGTTGTAAGGTTAAGCCTCACGGATCATTAGTACTGGTTAGCTCAATGCATCGCTGCAC
>NZ_JBMOUD010000062.1:0-246 GCF_049319665.1 Rouxiella sp. Mn2063
TGTGCATGAAACGAATCTTTTACACTGCTGCTGCGTTGGCTGCCTTCGCGCATCTCAGTCACATACATCAGTATGCTTCCTCGTTACGACTCAGTTGCCGCCTTGCTTCAGCGTAAAATCTTTCGTTCCCGCTAAATCTTTATCCAGAACTTTGCTGAAAATCTACTTCGAGTCTCTAAAAACACCTTTGGTGTTGTAAGGTTAAGCCTCACGGATCATTAGTACTGGTTAGCTCAATGCATCGCT
>NZ_JBMOUD010000063.1:0-242 GCF_049319665.1 Rouxiella sp. Mn2063
CGGACCGGCTCGGTAAAGATGTCGCCGTTTCTCACCTCTCGCTCAGCGTTATTTTGAGTGCGCCTTGCTGGTTTTTTAAGGTCAAAAGCTGATGCGGGTTTGCGAACATCTGACTTCAGGTCGTACAGAGATAGCCGCAAATAACGGGCCTTTGGCCTGCCTTCACTCGGGATTCGGACCGGCTCGGTAAAGATGTCGCCGTTTCTCACCTCTCGCTCAGCGTTATTTTGAGTGCGCCTTGC
>NZ_JBMOUD010000064.1:0-221 GCF_049319665.1 Rouxiella sp. Mn2063
CACTTCTGAGTTCGGCATGGGGTCAGGTGGGACCACCGCGCTAGTGCCGCCAGGCAAATTCGTTTTATTCCAACCGCTTCATATGATTTCTCATACTCCGCCATCAGAACCAATCTCGGAACTTCGCTGAAAATCTACTTCGAGTCTCTAAAACACCTTTGGTGTTGTAAGGTTAAGCCTCACGGATCATTAGTACTGGTTAGCTCAATGCATCGCTGCAC
>NZ_JBMOUD010000065.1:0-211 GCF_049319665.1 Rouxiella sp. Mn2063
GCTCAGTCGGTAGAGCAGTTGACTTTTAATCAATTGGTCGCAGGTTCGAATCCCGCACGACCCACCACTAATTCAGAGGAAAGTGCCTCGCAGGTGCTTTTTTCGTCAATGCGTTAAATGTTGTAAGAAGAAACGAGAAATGGGCGATTAGCTCAGTTGGTAGAGCATCTCCTTTACACGGAGGGGGTCGGCGGTTCGAGCCCGTCATCGC
>NZ_JBMOUD010000066.1:0-205 GCF_049319665.1 Rouxiella sp. Mn2063
TGAGAAATGGTGGGCGATGACGGGCTCGAACCGCCGACCCCCTCCGTGTAAAGGAGATGCTCTACCAACTGAGCTAATCGCCCATTTCTCATTTCTTCTTACTTATCACGACGCTAGCACTCTAATGAGTGGTGGGCGATGACGGGCTCGAACCGCCGACCCCCTCCGTGTAAAGGAGATGCTCTACCAACTGAGCTAATCGCCC